>NZ_RHIB01000001.1:1200000-1800000 GCF_003710255.1 Alteribacter keqinensis
AGTGATTTCCGTTCACTGCACTGCGCGGCACAACCGCTCCAATCAACTCTAATAAATATCCAAAGCTCTTAAATACAGCGTTTTTTTACCTACGGCCCTCTTTTTTTAGTTCACGCTGCTTTTCGATGTATTTGCCTTCAAGAAAATCTTTAATCAGGCCGAACACATAAAATGAAGCCCCGATTCCTGCACCGGCCATTAACATACGTTTCATCCTTTGTGCCTCCTTTTATTGTGATGCTGCTGTAAGTATTGCAGCCATGCATTGACTGCAAATACCGGGATCCACATGCAGGTGCATGAGATTCAGACAGATTATATTTGTATACTTTTTCCCCTGACAGCCTTATTTTAACCGCAATACACGGAAATTCACCTTTTCTCAGCGATAACAACAGCAAGTGTTGCAATGGGGCCAAGTAAAAGAGACAGAAGAAACCAGTTTAAGCCGCTCCGATTTTTCCCCTGGGCAATTCCCGCATTAATAAGTGATAACGTGCCCCAGCCAATATAATATTCCTGCATCTGAAAAACCTCACCTCATAATCATCCGTTCGTTTTTATAAAAAAGCTGTTTTCGTATTGATTTGCTTTTACCACCGCTACATGCGGACGCTTTCCGCGGGCATCGCTCCAGCCTCCTCGGGAAAGACCACCAACGCTGGGTCTTCAGATGATGCTATTCCCGCTTGAGTCGCCGCCTTTCGCTCCATAATTAATATTGACAAAGCAACAATGTTTCTGAAAACAGCTATTACTAAAAAGCAAAAAATCTTTTATAAACGTAGTGATGAAGGCAAAGTTCCCGAGACTCCTGTGGCAGTAATCATGAAATTAGCTTCGAGTTGCTTCGACGCAGAAAACCGCGAAGCGTAACTAAAGAATGCAAAAACAGAAATGTGTTCCTCTTTATCCAGGATTCTATTTTCCTGTTCGAATCTTGGCTCTTCATCTCTTCAAGGGAAAAGAACACCTTTGGATCAAACCTTTATGAATGAACGAAAAAACAAGCCCGGACGCAAAAGCTCCGGGCCTTTCCTGATTACTCGATTGTTATCCCGTGAATGTAACCGCTGCGGCTTGCCAGTACGACAGTGTTATTATAAACGGCCGGTGAAGCTTCAATATTCACACCCAAGCTCACCTGGTCAATCATTTGACCATTTTCCCCGTTGAGAAGGGTCACATCCCCATTAAAATCACCTTGAATGAGATAGGCATTTCCTTTTTTATCATACACATCAACAGGCGAGCTCCAGGCATAAAAAGGCATATCCCTTGTCCAAACTTCTTCACCCGTTTCTTTGTCCAGCGCAGCCATCAGACCACGGTACCGTCCCCCGTGTCTTGCGATCGTAAAGATAACAACGTCTTCGATTGCCTGTTTACCGAGAACAGGTGTTGCAAGTACCCCTCCGGCTACACCGGGATAATAGAACGCCGAATAACTTTTCTGCCAGACCACTTCACCTGTCATGCCGTTAATTTTCCTTAGGTGACAGTCACCGTCCCGGCCAATGTTATCAACTTCAGTACCTGTATAAAGATAAGGCACGTCATCCACTACTTCAACAACAATAGTGGAGTCTGTATCATCCAGCGGCGGGAGTGCCCATACAGGAGACATGGTCTGCAGGTTCACCGCCATGATGGATCCGCCATTGTCGGCGAAGAAGGCAAGGTTTTTGTAGACAGCAACCGAGTTTTCGATCCCCTGATAGTCATTGCCTTCCACTTCGTAACGAAGCTTCAGTTCATCAGGTGCAACAGAAACAGTTCCGGCATCTTTATCAAACAATGTATTTAACTTCACTTTATAAAAGATACCGTTTTCCCCACCTACTACGAGAGTATCTGTCTTACGGTTAACGAGAGCTGAGCTGTCAAAAGCCCCCCATTCCCTGAATGCAAAACCATCACGTCCTGATATGTGATGAAGCAACGAGCCGTCAATCAGGCTGTAAATGGAAAGACCGAAAGAGTCCTCGTAAGGTACGCCGTCTCCCACATATAACAGGGGATACCCCCGGCTGTCAGCAGATACGCTGCCTTTAATCGGATTTCCCACTTCAATCGGATGTCTTGTCTCTTTTCCTGTCTCCAAGTCAAGAAAATAGACGTTCCCATCGAGAGATCCTTGAATCACTTCAACAAAATCTTCGTCATTGATAAATGGAGAATAAATGTTCATCATTTCCCGAACGTCTTTTTCCCATTTAACTAGGGCCGGCTGTCCTGTCCACCCTGCTCCCCCTCCCCAGTCACTGTTAAAACCTGTCCGGTACTGCCAGGACTCTTCAATTCCAAAAACACCGGTGTCCAACTGTCCGTAAGCAGGTTGATCCCGCATTGGTCCGCCGCGAAAAGTAAGGACCCCTTCAACATTTGTATAATCCTCCGGGAAAACTTCATCCGTTTTTATGTATAAATGCTCTGATTCATTGTTATGTTTAAGGTCAAATGAAATATTGCTGTGATCATAATGTTCAACTTTAAAAGCTGTGAATTCTTTGACTTCCTCTGCCTCTTTTTTATCCAGCTGCTCTCTTTCAGTCAAATCCGCTTTATCAGCCCGGTCACCGGCGTAACTGAAGTATGCAGTTTCTTCCTTTGCTAATAACGTGCCTGAACTGCAGGCCGTCATTAAACACAGCCCAAAAAAGATGAAAACCCCTCTTTTCATCCATCATCCCCCTTACACCCCTTGTTTTTCCAATATATCACAAAACCTCCCTTTTCCGTACTTTTTTCTCTATTATTTAAGACTCTTTTTAAATAAACTTTCGACTTTTCTGACATTAGATGAAGAACGCGAATCCTGCTATAACGAAACAGGGCTTGTGGACCATGGTTCCCTTATGATGACGCGTTGCAATTTGTCTTAATCTGACAGGTTGTAAGACTCACGGACCATCTTTTAGTCAGCATTCAACTAATTACTGTTTTTTCTGATAATTTTAGGTTACGATAATAAAAATACGCTCTTGTGAAGGAGGCAGGATTGTGAAGAACCATGTCTATCTGGAATGTTTGTCAAATGTGACCTCTGCCGACCTTTTGGACTTCGAAAAGGTGAACAGAATGTTTTTTGATGAAATTATTCCGAAGCGCTCTGATTCCGATTACGACCGTGAACCCTTTGAAGATACCCTTTCTTCGTTTTTGCAGGAAATTGAACAGGAAAAGTGCTTTATGTTTGTAGTGAGGAAGACAGAGGATAAGAGGATTGTCGGAAGAGTCAACCTGGTTAATGTGAATGTATCAGAAGATGGTGTAAAAAAAGCAGAGATAGGCTACCGGATTGGGCAGAAATATAAAGGTAAAGGGTATGCGACCCTGGCTGTCCAGCTTGCCAGCCGGATTGCAGCGGCTAAGGATATTAATCTCATAACAGCCGTAACGTTTACTGATAATATCAGTTCTCAGGTTGTTCTTCTAAAGAACGGGTTTCATGAGGCCGGTTTAAAAAAGAATGCGCTTGAGTTTCACGGAGAGTGGCTTGATTCAATCCAGTTTGAAAAGAGGCTCTCAAAATTAAGTTCGTGAGTGAGGGGTGCCGTATTTTTAATATTAATAGAGGCTATCCCAAAAAACGGGACAGCCTCTTACCATTATTAAGCTTTTACCGGCGCACCGTGACAGTAGCTCATCACCATGTGTGTGAGCAGTTCCTCATTTACGTAGACAGGCTTTTCTCCAACCCGCTCCAGCATGGCTTTCGTATTGCTGTCATCAAAGGCTACGTTTTTACTCAAATATGTCTGGAAGACACTTAAAGGTTCATTCCAGCGAAGTTCTTCTGCAGTCAGCTGAGGCAGATAGTCTTTTGGCTTTAACACGACATTATCAAGCTTGAGGGCATTTTTAATGATGGAAAAAATCGCACCATTGGACAGTTCATAACTGTTCGTAATATGGTAGATCTCACCTTTTTCGGCTTCATCAGCTCCTGTTGAGAGAACATTTACAACGTAATCAACCGGGACAAAGTTGGACGGTGTGTTTTCATCACACAGAAACGTATATCTTTTGCTCTGTTCGCCGATTTTTCTTTCCATCCGCTTTTTAAACAATTGAAAGCTTCGCAGCATGCCGTAAAGGGCAAAAGTTGTCTCCGCTTCTCCGGTTTTTGAATCCCCGATTATAATAGAAGGACGGAAAATACTCACATCCAGTCTGTCCCGGTAGGAGTATACGAGATGCTCTGCATGACATTTACTTTCTTCATAACTGTTCACAAATGCGCCGTTCGTATCATGAAGGGTTTCTTTTGCGTATTCTTTCATACCGAGTGTATAAGCGGTACTTACATGAAAGAATTTTTTTGCGCCGATTGTTCCAGCGAAGTCCAGAATATTTCTGGTGCCCTCAACATTAATGTTAAACGACGTTTCTCTCTCTCTGTCATCAAAAGAGAGGTACGCAGCACTGTGGTAGACTATGTCAATTTTGTCTTCCGTAAGCTCTTTTACTTTATCTTCGTCAAGATTAAGAGAGGAATCTGAAAGACTTCCAAAAACAATATTAAATCGTTTCATAAGGCTTTGAGGTATTTTATCCAAGAGCGCCTTCTTTTTCCGCTCGCTTCTGACCAGGGCATATACATGGTGGCCTTTTTCCAGCAGCTTCTCTGTAAGCTTTGAACCAACGAAGCCTGTCGCTCCAGTCACAAAAATCTTCATGTGACCACTCCTTTATCCAAATTTGATAAACAATATATTACAATATAAGTTAATGTTTTTCCTTTTCTGTTAAAAGATGTATTATTTTCTATTGCCAGTGCATTAATTATCAGCAAAATTAACACTTATTCTATAATAACATTGTTTTCCCCTCAACAATAAGGTATATTTGTACATAATTCATTTTGTATACTAAAATAGCCTTTAAATGAGGGTACTATAATGCTATTAAACTTTCAAACACATTACTGTGACAACAATGATGAATGGATTGTCCTTTTCCACGGACTCGGGGGAAACCACTCGATCTTCTATAAACAGATTGAGCCATTCAAAAAACATTTTAATCTGCTATGTATTGATTTTCCCGGTCACGGGGAATCGGGGTCTTTTGACGATCCTGATTATCTGACGCTGACCAGTGAAAAAGTAATTGAACTGATGAACCACCTGAAAATTAAAACAGCACACTTTGTAGGGGTATCCCTTGGAACCATCGTCATGCAGGATATCTCCCTTCGGCACGGGCACCGTATCCGGTCCATGGTTCTTGCCGGCGCTGCTTCAAAATTTTTGAAGTGGGGACAAATTCTCTGCAAGCTGACACTTGCAAAGCCGGTTCGTAAGGTTTTGCCTTATATGCTTCCCTACTCTATCTTTGCATTTTTACTGATGCCAAAGAAAAACCACAGGAAAGCAAGGACAATCTTTATCAGGGAAGCTTTCAAACTCGGAAAGAATGACTACCTGAAATGGGCCCACGTAGCAAAATACGCCTACAAAACGTATGACAGACTCACCCTTAGAAAAAACGTAATACCTAAGCTGTATATCTCAGGTTCCGAGGATCACATGTTCCTAAAGGGAATACAAAAGTTTGTAAAAACCGAAGCCAGCTCTGACCTCACAATTATTCCTGACTGCGGGCATGTATGCAACATTGAAAAAGCCGAAACGTTTAACAAAAAGGCTCTTGCATTCTTAAAGGATATCCGAGCGATCCATCAGCAGCAGAACAGAAAAGTTATCTGAAAAAAGCTGTCCCCGAAGGTCAACAAACCTTTTGGACAGCTTTTTTCATGTTATTGAACTAATGTGCTGTTAAGCAATGACGGTCTGGTTACAAAACGCCCAGTCAGACTCCATCTGCCTGCAAGGTCTCATCTACCCGCTTTTTACCGAAGTCTATTCAGCCAGACTCCGCAGAAAAAAATCTTATGTTAACGTTTTGCACCAGCCTGCCCCTGTTTTATATCCGCACTTTACCAGCTGTCTCTGTCATGAAGTTTTTTATCAGCTCATTTACCCGCGGGGCATTATCACGGTTCGTTGCATGGGCTGCATTTTCAATCACTTCCCATTTTGCCCCGGGGATGGTTTGTGCCATATACTCCTGCTGATGCCTGATGATAATGTCATGCTCTCCCTGGAGAATCAGAGTGGGACAGGATATCGTACTCAGTCTCTCCCGGCAGTCCATCCGGGTCAGGGCAGACCAGATACTGGACCAGTCTTTTTGCGTCAGGGATAATACAGCTTCTTCGATGAAAAGACGGTTTGAAGGATTGTAGCGGGAAAAGTAAATCCCTTGTGCTCTGGCGAAGGCTTTTATCGGGATAAAGTTGAACATGAGCCTCTGGATGGGTATCATCATTTGTTCGTATTTATTAAACCTGAACGAACACGGGGCCCCTATGGCAATAATGCCGGCCACCCGCTCAGGATGCATTATGGCCGTCTGCATGCTGATTATGCCACCCATTGAAAGTCCGCATAGAACAGTTTTTTCAATTGACAGATGATCGAGAAGCTCAATGAGATCCTGGATAAAAATCTCCCCATTAAGCTCCTGGTCCTCTTTGCAACGGGATTTTCCATGTCCGCGCACATCCCACAGGATGACTTTATATTCTTCTTTTAATGCATCAATCTGAGGCTCCCACAGCCGGTGATTCCATGAAGCACCATGAGTAAACAGGATGGGAATCCCTTCTCCGTAAACCTCATAATAGACAGGACCGTTTGTACCGTTTAAGAAAGCCATTCTCAATCCATCCTCCTTATGATGAAGATTTCGATACAGTCTTCTTTTGTTTAATTTTACGACTTACAAAATTGGATAACAATGGGTATTTTTATATTCGATCGAATGAACTCGGGACTCACTGGAATGAATTTTGGATTTGTGATTATAAATCAATGAAGAGACTGTCTGACAATACGGGGTGAACAGATGAATTTCTTGATTACGTGCGCGATCCTGCTGGTTGTTTTATTCTCTTTGAGAGCAACTCAGCGATATTCCAGGCCATCAAAGAGGGCATGGTGGAAAAAATACGTTCCGTCTATGATTACATTTACTGCATCCGCTGTATTTCTCGTGAAAGCTCATTACTTTTCAACCATTTATCAGCCGATTGTTGATATGACGTTCTTTATTCTTTTTGGTGTTTTAAGTATCGTTTCCTTTTTCATTGTCCTGATCTCCCACAGGTTAACAAAAGAAAAATAGAAGAAGGAACAATTTGTAACAAAAACACAACTTCAGTCCCCTTCAAAAATACGAACACCCGTTTTACTCTTAAGTGGGTGATGGTCTATGGAAATACTTGATTACTCTTACTTAAAGAGGCGGGCTATGAAAGCTTGGTTTGATGAGTTCCCGAACAGCCCCGTCATTTTCCGCATAATCGGACATTATTACTTTGTGTACCGGGTGATGTGGTCAAATGACGATCCAATTGTAGAACGTAAATCCTTAATTGAGATGGAGAGACTCATCAACAGGGAACTCGGTACAGAAGATGCCTACCTCAAACGCAAGCGGATGGTGTAATGCCAGTCGCTTTTTTCTTTTTGCACCGGACTTTTCACAGCCCCGGGATTATCGTACAATAGAAGTAGAATGCAATAGAGGTGAAGATCAGTGGCAAACGATCTGTTTATGTGGTTTATTTTCTTATGGTCAATCCTGTTAATAGGTCTTGTGTCTATCGGCGGCTATTTTATGTTCAGGAAGTTTCTTAAAAAGTTGCCTAAAGAAGACGGAAAATCGATTCTTGACTGGCAGGATTACTATATTAATGAAACACTTCATTTATGGTCTGATGAAGATAAAGCGTTTTTAAACGAACTCGTAGAACCCGTTCCGGAACTCTTCCGTGACGTTGCCAAAGGAAAGATTGCAGGTAAAATCGGAGAATTTGCTCTTGAGGAAAAAGCAGATGAAATGACAGAGGATTTAATTATTAAAGGGTACATCGCAGCTACACCAAAACGTGATCACAAATTTCTTGTTAAAAAACTACGGGAGAAAAAGATCGATATCAGTCAGTATGAAGGATATTTTCAGCAGTAGGTATCTAATAGAGGTGTCTCATCAGGTTGCAATAACCCTGTTGAGACACCTTTATTTTGACCAGCCGAAAAGCGAGAAGGGTTTGTCGAAAATTGACTAATTCTCTTTAAACTGTCCAAAGTTCTGCATAAATATCTCTGGATTCTGTATACACGGACCAAAGTTCTCCATAAACACGCTTAAAGTCTGCATAAACACGCTGAAGTTATCCATAACCTACTGGGAATTCATAAGGAAATGCCATATGCGTTGTAAACAGTCTGTTTAAGTATAAAATTAACCCGCTACCAATTAAGGAAGCGGGTTTTCTGTCTGCAATTGCATGGAATTTGCCGTGTTCCGGTCGGTAAGTGTTCTTTGAACTTTTCTGAATTTCATCAGCATGGCAATCCGCCAGGGCAGAATCATTCCAAATGCAAGTACAAAAAACATTCCTGCAAGCTCTTCAACCTGGATTTGGTGGCCAAACGTCAGTTTGAAAATGACACGAAGCAAGAGCAGCCCCACAAGAATAAAAGCAAACGCTTTTGAGCGCATTAAGTAGATATCATTATTGCGTACTTCGAACTTGCTTGTTTTAATAAGCAGGATGGAAAACAAAACCCCTACTGAAAATGCTTCCAAAAACTGCAACGGGGTAATCCTGGCGGGTTCATATACAAACATTAAAAAGCCGGTGCTCATGGCAATCGGCGGGATAATAATTTTTCGGGCGTTTGCGGGCTTTTTCATAGCTCTCATCCGGATCATTAATGCAAAGAGACCCATAATAACGGCTAAAATTGTAAAAACAATACCAAGCAAGGGTTCATCCCCTCCAGACTGTACAATCATAAGATGCTCTATTTATTATATCACCTCGTACAACCCCTTACCAGTTCATTTCAGAACAAAGAAAAAAACAGCCCGGACCCAAAAGCGGATCCAGACCGTTCTATTATTTTACATCATAGCCCTGGTCGTCAATCTCTTCTTTCATGGCCTCGATCGTTACAGTCGAATCATCATACTCAACCGTCACATTTTTTTCTTTAAGATTAACTTCTGCTGCATGGACACCGGACATGTTCGTTAATGCCCCTTCTACAGCTGATTTACAGTGATTGCATGTCATACCTTCTACAAGAATTGTTTCTTTTTTCATCTTTAAATCCCCCTTATTATGAGCGTGAAAACTGTTCAATAACTTTCATAAGTTCATCGATTGCCTCGTCACCTTCACCTTGCTCAACGGCATTTTTTACGCAACCCCGGGTATGGTCTTCCAGCAACGTATAGCCGACTTTTTTTAAAGCTGCGCTGATAGCAGAAAGCTGTACAAGAACATCGATGCAGTAACGATCGTCCTCGATCATTCTCTGAATCCCTCTTACCTGGCCTTCAATACGTTTCATTCTGTTAATGAGCTTTTCTTTTTCATCGGACGTGCGCCTGGTGACAGTATGAGAAGGCACAAGCTCGATATCCAGTTTTTTTGACATCATTCTCACCTCAGTTTCTCTACATTCACCATACCCCCATTAGGTATTCTTTGTCAACTTTCAGTGTCATATTGCTCTTCTATTGCTCTCTTTAAACTAATCAGATGCTCACCATCTTCTTTCTTCAGCATCTTCACCATCAAAGGCCTCATCAGCTTCATTGAAAGCTTCGTCGCCGTAACTTCACCCGTGAACCTTACCCTGGTCTGACTGCCTTTGTCTTCAAAAACATAATGGTAAACAACTTCAAGCCCTTTATTAACACTTTTAATCGAGTATAGGTTCGGCGCTTGATACTTCACGACTTCGAGTACAGCACCGACTTTGCGGTTGCGGAACTCGCGAATTTCTTCAAATTGGGTACCTTCTCTTACAGGTCCCTCCGTGAGCTTGTTTACTTCTACTACGTTGGCTAAAACGTCTGTGCTGTTCTCAAGGTTACTTGCATACGAAAAAACTTCTTCCAGCGGCCGGTCAATCATCACTTCTTCTTTTAAATCCGCCAATGAACCTCAGCTCCTTTATTTTTTCAATTAAAGAGGATTTTCAAGTTTTTGTACTCCTTGTTGCAAGAGATACATTTTATGATAGAGCCCTTCTTCTTTTAACAGGGAGTCGTGAGTACCTCTTTCAACAATTTCACCCTGATGGAGTACAAGAATGTGGTCCGCATCTTTGATTGTCGACAGGCGGTGGGCAATGGCGATGGTCGTCCGTCCCAGTCTCATCTTTTCCAGTGCCTTTTGAATTTCAGTTTCCGTTTCTGTATCCACACTTGCTGTTGCTTCATCAAGAATGAGGATTTTCGGCTTTTTAGCCATCGTTCTTGCAAAGGATAAGAGCTGCCTTTGTCCGCTTGAGAACGTCGATCCCCTTTCACCTACCGGAGAATCATAGCCTTGTGGCATCCGGTCAATAAAGGAGTCGGCATGCACAAATCTTGCTGCGTCTATGACGTCGGCCTCCGAAATCCTGTCATCATACAATTTAATATTATGTCTGATGTCCCCGAAAAACAAGAAAGGATCCTGCAGGACAAGTCCGGTTTTTTCCCTCAGTTCTTTGTCTTCGAACGTAGTAAGGCTGTGGCCGTCTATTAGTATCTCACCCTTCCCGGGCGTATAAAAGCGCATCAGAAGATTAATAATCGAACTTTTTCCACTGCCCGTATGACCGACAAGAGCCAGTGTTCCTCCTTCTTTCACTTTAAAACTGATATTCTTCAACACATCCTGTTTCCCGTCATAGGAGAACGTGACATCTTTAAACTCTACCACACCTCGGGAAATGCCCGGGCTGTCAGTCCCTGTTTTCCCCGGTGCAAGCTCATCGTGATCCATGAGCCTAAACACTCTTCCTGCGGAAATGAGAGCCTGCTGGAAAATAGAGAGCCGCTGCATCATCTGGTTAACAGGTTCAAAAAAACGGTCGAGGTAGTTAACAAAGGCGTACAGGACACCGATCTCCACCGGACTGTTCAGAGATACGATGCCGAAATAGCTGAGAACCATGACCAGAGCAAGAATTGAAATCACATCTACCGCAGGCCTTAGAAGAAGCCCGTCAAGCTTTATACTTTTATACCATGCCTCGTGATGCTTCTGGTTAATTTCCTGGAATTCACGGTTCATCCTTCGCTCCTGGCGAAAGACCTGAATGATCGCCATTCCCTGGATGGATTCATTTAACCGGGCATTTAACTGACTGAGCTTTTCACTCATCTCGGCATAGTACCTGGAACTGAACTTCCGGTACAGCTGCATGATGACCACAAGGAACGGCAGGATGAACAGGCAGAATAATGCCAATTGGACGTTTAAGTAGAACATGGCAATAAATACACCAATGAGAAAAACAATGTTCTGTACAAAGACAGCCATCACACTTACATACAGTTCCTTTACCTGCTCTGTGTCATTGGTAATACGTGATACAAGTCCTCCGGCCGGGAACTGGTCAAAGAAGGAAAGTCCCAGTTTTTCTACTTTTTTAAATACATCAATCCGGAGCTCCTGGATGATGCCAAGTGCAACCTTTTGAAACATAAGGAGCTGTGCATAGTTCATAATTGCTGCAGAAAAATGCAGGCCCAGGTAGCCTGCCGCAAGCAGGACAAGGGGCTGTGTATCAAAAATCCCCTGGGTAAGGTAGTCATCAATGAAAATTTTCACAAGAATAGGTCCGAGAATTTCAGCTCCTGTCCCCCCGACCAAAAGGATAAAAGCAACTGTGAGCCATTTCCAATGAGGCTTTGCATAGGCAAGGAGACGTTTAAACACCAGGCTTTGTTTTAACGGTTCAAGGAGGTATGCATGTCTGTCTTTCATGAAGAGTGCCCTCCTTTTTCAATGAGTGATTCCAGTTGCTGGTGTTCATACATGCGCCTGTACCAGCCATCACTCTTCATCAGTTCTGTATGGGTTCCCCGTTCTGCAATCCGCCCCCGGTCCATGACAATGATCAGATCAGCATGATTGATGGCACTGAGTCTGTGAGCGGTAATAAAGGTGGTTTTTCCTTTCCTTACACTTCTCAAAGACTCGAGTATGGCTTCTTCCGTTTTTGCATCCACCGCAGAGAGGCTGTCATCCAGGATCAGGACTTCAGGATTCATAAGCAGAGCCCTTGCAATACTGATTCTCTGTTTCTGCCCTCCTGATAATGTCACTCCCCGTTCCCCTACAACTGTTTCATAACCTTCTTCAAACCTGACGATGTCTTCATGGATAGACGCGAGCTTTGCGGCTTTAATAATGTCACTGTAGGATGCATCCGGACATGCAAAGCTGATATTATCCGCAATGGTGGCTGAAAATAAAAAATGATCCTGCGGCACATATCCAAACGAAGTTCTGAGAGCATCCAGTGTATACGCTTCAGTTTTTTTCCCGCCAAAACGGATCTCACCGTCCGCTAAATTAAATTCACGCATGAGCGCTTTTACAAGTGTCGTTTTACCGCTCCCCGTCCTGCCCGCAATTCCGATCGTCTGACCCTTTTCGGAAGTGAAACGAATGTTCTCAAGGCTCGGTTCTTCAGCATTTTCATATGTAAAGCGTTCAATCTCAAAGTCAATGCTGCCTGTCGGAGGCTCTTCAACGGCTCCAGGCTCGTCAGATACATCCTGCTTTTCGTTTAAAAGACTTGATACACGGTCATAGGAGGCCCGTCCCCGTTCAACGATGTTAAACAGCCATCCGAATGCGAGCATCGGCCAGATTAACAGACCGAGATAAACAGTAAAACTTGTTAGCTGCCCGATTGTAATGTCGCCACTTACAACGAACCCTGCACCAAATGCGACTGACAGGAAAAAGGACAGGCCCACAATGACGGAAATAGTCGGATCGAATAAAGCGTCGACTCGGGCAACGGATACATTCCGCTTTACTACTTCAGCTGATTTTTCCCTGAATGCTTCCACTTCGTGATCCTCGTATCCGAATGCTTTCGTCACACGAATACCTGACATGCTCTCCTGTACTTTATCGTTTAAGGAAGAAAAGGCCGCCTGTGCTTTTCCAAAACGGGTGTGGAGCAGGGAACCGTACTTGCTCGTAGCATATGCCATTAAAGGCATGGGAATAAGGGCAATGAGCGTCAATTCCCAGCTGATGGTCACAGCCATGGTAATGATTACAAAGCCGCCCATTGTAAGAGAGTCGACCAGAGTGAGTACCCCTGCTCCCGCTGTCTGTTCAATGGCTCTGATATCATTTGTAGAATGAGCCATCAGATCCCCTGTCCGCTTTCGGTGATAAAAAGAAGAGGCCATTTTCGAAAAATGGTCGTACAGGTTATTTCTGAGAAGCCTGGCCAGCTTTATGGCAGACCCGAAAATCAGGATTCTCCACAAATAACGGAGAATATAAATGACAATGGCAAGGCCGCCAAGCGTGAGCATCCACTGCATCAGAATCTGCTCATTAAGGGTGTTGTTGTTGATATGGTCCACGATCACACCGACAGCATAAGGGGGGATCAGGCTTAAAAATGAAACAACAGCAAGGACCAGAATCCCTCCACCGTACTGCCACTTTTCTCTCTTAAAATACCATAGTAAATCAATAAATACTTTCACGTGACACACCCCGGTTTTGTTCTATTCAGATTTTTCCAACGATAAAAACCCATGTTTATCATATCAGATATGAAAATAGTGGAAAAGTAAAAAATTTACCAGACGGATAATGCCTGAATGATAAAAAAGAAGTTCAGGTGTCTTTTCATGCTGAGCGTAAGAAAAAGCCGGTCCATAAGGGGACTCCCTCACAGACCGGCTTCTGATACGTATTCATTGATTAGTCATGCTCTGTAAACAATACCTCACCTGTATAGGCATCAAGGTATACTTCAACTTCTTTGTCATTTCCATATTCAATTTCAACTTCATATATTAGCTTTCCTTTTTTCTTTTCTAGCTCGATATCATCAATGTAGCCTTCTCCAATGTGGGCAAGGGCGATTTCTCCGGCTTTTTCAGAAGAAATTTTCTCTCCATTTTGCTCCCGGTCACTTGATTTGTTATCATTTTTGCCTTCAGACTGTCTGTTCTCCGCTTTTTTCAGATCAGAATCAACCTTAACAACCTCACCGGTTACAGCGTCTACATAAACATCACCGTCTTCACCTTTATAATCAATTTCAACTTCATACACGAGTTTACCCTTTTCCTTTTCAAGCTCCACTTCATCGATTTTTGCATTTTCAAATCGTTCTTTCACAATAGCAACGGCGTCATTTTTCGTGAGCTGCTCTTTACTGTTTTGTTTTTTGTTGTTTTGGTCTTTTTGTTCTTCTGTTATTTCTTCTGCTTCTGTTTCGAATGGAGAATCCAAGTCCACTGTATTGACTGAACCTTCATTTGAGTTGGCCATGGCCAGAGCGGATGTACCTCCGATTACAAAAATACTTGTTAAAACGACTGTCAGTTTTTTCATTTTTGTGTTCCTCCTTGTATTGTTGTTACTTACACTATAGCCAAGGAAGATGATAGAACCCTTAGACAAAAATGAGAAAACGATGAGAAATAGAAGAGGATTTATTAATTATCAAACGTAACCGAAATCACCTCACCTGTGTAGGCATCGATAATAATGTCTGCCTCAACGTCTGCGTCGTCATTTTCAATCTCAATATCATATACAAGACGTCCGTCTTTCTGTTCAAGGTCGACGTCATCCACTTCACCCTGGAATTCACGGAGAGCAATTTTGATCGCTTCATCTTCAGAAATAGGCTCCTGCTGTTCAGGTTCATCTTCTTCCTGTGTATACAAAAGCACTTCCCCACTTACGGCATCAAGCTCAAACGTACCTGTTCCACCTTCCTGATCCACCGTCACGTGGTAAATCGTACGCCCTTCTTCTTCACGCTGTTCAACTTCAAGGATCGTCGCGTCTCCATCGACAGAATCCAGTACCCGCTCACTGATTTCGTCAACCGTAAGGGTCTGCCGGTCTTTGCCTTCACCGTCTTCATTATGTTCAAGCAGTTCCATCTCAAGGATTTCGCCTGTTTCAGCTAAAACAACGATATAATACGTTCCCTCACGTGCAGCCAGCTCAACCTGGTAAATATCTTCTTCCTGTTCGTTACCGGTTCTGATCTCCTTTACTTCACCATCGTACCGTTCTTCAAGCATGTCGCCAATTGCGTCTTCAGACAGGTTTGCACTTGCCTTCATATTTGTATAAATTACCGTTCCTGCGATTAGAATCAAAATGACGGTTAATGCTGCTATTACGTTTTTTTTCATAATCTCAGTCCTTCCTCGGGAAGGATAAGAGTAAATACAGACCCTTTTCCTTCCTCACTTTCAACTTTAATTGTTCCTTTGTGACTTTTGGCGATGGCCATGGCGATCGAGAGGCCAAGCCCTGTCCCCCCTGTTTTCCGCGTTCTTGCTTTATCGACTCTGAAAAAGCGTTCAAAAACAGAGTGCAGATCCTCTTCCGGGATACCGATCCCGAAATCCCGGACTTCAACATGCTGACTGCCGTCCACTTTTTTTACATTAACCGTCAGACCCTCTTCACTGTACTTTAATCCGTTGTCTATTAAAATAAAGAGAAGCTGGTTAAGCTTTCCTTCATCTCCATTTATAACAGCTTCTTCGGAGCATTGAACATCTACTTGTCTTTGATAAGCAGTGCCGAGCTTTTTCGCAATTTCCGAAGTCAGTCTGCACAAATCAACGTTCATCACCTGCAGCGTCTCCTCTGTTTCTCCTGACGCGAGGGCAAGCATCTGATTTGTCATCTCTTTCATCCTGCGGGATTCTGAATCAATGGCGTTTACTGCCTCCTCCAGCACCTCAGGACGCTCCATTCCCCACCTTTTCAACAGCCGTGCATAGCTGCAGATAACCGTCAGAGGGGTTTTTAATTCATGAGAAGCATCAGAGACAAACTGTTTTTGTTTATCAAAGTTTTTCTTTAACAGATCAATCATATGATTAAATGAATGTCCCATCATGGCAAGTTCATCTTTTGCCCGTTCATCGATATCAATCTTCTTAAAGCTTCCCTCTTCCCTTATCTGGTTCATCGTCTGTACAAGATTTTGAACCGGAAGAAGAATAAAACGGCTTAACGCCCTCGCTGCAAAGAAAGAAGGAATTAAGATGACAATTGATGAAATGAGTAAAATAACCCGGAGAATACCCAGCGTTTCTTCATAGGTATTCATAGGTGCAATGAGCTCAAGGGAGGCAATGGATCCATCCGTCCAGATAACCGGGCTTCTTGCACTGGCGTATGCCTGCTCATTAAACGTGATGTCCTCTGTCGTTTCCCGTGGGGAAAACTCAGGACTGATCCCGTTCAATTCTATATTTTTAGTCACGGCAATCGGGGTTTCACTATTTTCCCGGACAACCCTGATCATACCGCCCTCAGGTACAGAAGCACCGATAAACGCCCCTGCATCATCCTCGTTGTTACCAGTCGTCTGCATGGCTTCAACCACAGTCCTCGCCTGACTCATAGCCCTGTCAAGCTCTGCATTCATTGTGTAATGGTGAAAGAGAAAATAGATGCTGGTATTGACTACCAGAAGCAAAACGAGAAGTGTTACTGTGGAATAAAGTGTAATGCGATGAGAGAGTTTCATTTTATTTCGACTCCTTCATTACATACCCTACTCCCCGTATGGTATGGATGAGCTGTGTTTCAAATGGTTTATCTGTTTTTTGCCTCAGGTACCTTATATACACATCCACAACATTGGTTTCACCGAAATAGTCAAATCCCCAGACCTTTTCTAAAATCTGCTCTCTTGTAAGAACCTGCTTCGGATGTTCAAGCAAGTAAACAAGCAGGTCATATTCCCGGGGTGTAAGCTCAATTTGATTGCCGTTCCGCTTTACTTCTCTCGTTTTTGTATTTACAGACAAGTCCAGAAAAGTAAGCAGGGTATCATCATCTTTCTGATCTTTTTTACCTGCGGCCGATCTCAGGCAGGCACGGATTCTTGCCAGGAGTTCCTCAATTTCAAATGGCTTTGTGACATAGTCATTTGCACCCTGATCGAGACCGGTGACTTTATCGACGATGGCATCTCTTGCCGTCAGCATAATAACAGGCGTCTGATTATCACCAGCCCTCAGCCTCCTGAGCACTTCGATTCCGCTTATATGGGGAATCATCACGTCCAGGAGTATGAGATCCCATTCTTCTTTTTGAATGGCTTCCCATCCGGATCGTCCGTCTTCTTTTATCTCTACAGTATAGCCTTCATATTCAAGCTCAAGCTTAATAACCATGGCGATATTTGCTTCGTCTTCTATAATTAAAATTCGGATTTGTTCCACCAGGATCAGCTCCTCATCTGAGAGGTGTTATTTTTTTATAGTGTACACGAAAAAAATGAGAGAATGATGAGAAACGCTTTTTCTTTTCGGTTTTGTTAAACTCAGGTGTTGATTTTCCCTCATTGCAGCGGGGGCGCCGGTGAACCTCCTGAAGGTTTATGCCTGGTTCTTCCTCTACCAGTAACGCTACACAGATATGGGGGTCAAAACCACTTACAGCTTATTCACGGTGTAACTGATCGTTGCTCCAGCAGGAGTGTCGCGCATTCGTTGCAGTCAACATTGTTAACAACTGTACTCTAAAGGAAGTGAAATTGGAAAAAAACAATAAAAACACCCCTTAAAAGGAGTGTTTTTCTTGTTTTTATTCCAGACCTCTTGAAAACTCTGCGAGACGGACCACTATGGCGTCTTCAACAGACGTCGGTGATGAGCCGATGAAATTGTTGAGAATAATAGAAAAGGCAAGTTGTTCATCATCTTTTGTCTTCACATAACCCGAAAGTGATGTTTTGGAAGTAATCGTTCCGGTTTTAGCGTGGGCGTTACCTTCTGCAGCCGTACCTCTCATGCGAAGACGCAGTGTGCCTCCTTCCATGTGATCGTCCATACCTGCAACCGGCAGGGAATCATAATACAAATCAAACCAATCTTCTTTCTGAACGCCGAACAAAAGCTGGGTCATCTCCCGGGGAGGAATTTTGTTTAAGTGTGACATGCCTGAACCGTCCCGAAGCTGGACAGTTGAAGTATCAACACCTGCACGTTCCAGATACTCTTCTACCACACTGAGCCCGTTATTCCACGTTCCCTCTCCCAAAACTTCTTTTCCTAACGTTTTCGTTAAATGTTCAGAATGATTGTTCTGACTGAGTTTCATATAAGGATACATCATTTCTGTAAGTGACATTGAATGATGACTCGTCAACGCTTGTGCATTTGATGGTGTTTCTCCCAATGTGAGATCCCCGTGAACTTGGACACCATTTTCCTCAAGAGCCTGATTAAAAAGATTCAAAACCACTTCTGTCGGTTCCCATACGGCTACGTACTGCGTAATCCGGACTCCATCTACAGGCAGCGTTCCTTCAAAAAAGATCTCATTTGTACCGTGCTCTCTTCCCCAGTCAAAGGTCCTGGTTCCGCCGGATTCAACCGTTTCAATGTCGTTTCGAATCGTAATCGCATCCGTTTCCGGTGTAACCTGTACTTTTGCAGGATCACCAGGGTTTTCACCCGGATGAATTTCAATGTAAACCGAAGCCGTATTGTACCGGTCAAGGGCTGCATCGGATAACAGTGACGCATCCGGCGCAAAGCTTAAGGCCGATACTTGTGCTCCAGTGTGACGCCGTTGATTAAACCACGATAAATCCAGACTTAATCGCATGTCATCAAAATACGTATCATCCGCCACAATATTACCATGAATGTTTTTAATACCCATCTCTGCAATTTTCCCGGCCATCTGTTCATAATCTGCAGGAAGAATGGTCGGATCCCCTTCTCCTTTAATGAAGAGATCACCTTGTAAGACAGCTCCTCGCTGCTCCCCATTTGTTAAGACTTCTGTGTTAAACGTGTGCTCCGGACCAAGACGATCCAAAGCGGCAGCCCCTGCCAAGAGCTTTTGTCCCGATGCGGGAACGAGACTCGTTCCTCCGTTAAAAGAAAAAAGCTCTTCTCCGCTTTCTGCTGATCTAACATGAACCCCTGCAACTGCATGGTCAAGACGTTCATCCTGCAAAATCGTATGCAGGTCCTTTGCCAGTTCCTGTTCGGCAGTCAGATCCCCATCCATCTCTGCCGTTGTGAAATGAGCTGCACCCAGAACGAACAGCAACATAACCATGATTAACGTTGCCTTTCGACTGACTTTTTTCATCAAATACCCCTTTTCCCCCCTTTATTTCGATACACGTATCATTTTAATGGAATCATTGACCCTGTTTCTATTATTATTTGAAAATTAGGAAAATAGACAGTGAAAAATCGATCAATAGACTTCCTTTATTTTTCTTATAATTAGTACTTATGTTTTCTTTTTCACGCAAAAAAACCACTACTTCTTTAAAAAGATCGTAGTGGTTTCCATTTCGTTTATAAAGTAAAGAAAAAGCATCCTTATATAATGAAGGCTACTTCTGGTTCTGCATCGCTTTCATCATCTGATTAATCTTCTTTTGGGATGGGTTCATCCCCATCTGCATCATCATTACACGAAGCATTTTTTCATTAATTGGCGGATTCTTTTTCATATAGCTCATCATGTATTGTCTTGCAATAAAGAAGCCGATTGCGATTCCGCCCAGTAAGCTTAAAACACCGATTAAAATATTTACCCACATAAAACGGTGATCCTCCTTCTCTCTATGTTGTCTTCCATATCACTCGTCTTTATCCGAACTCCTATGGAACCTCATTTATTATAACGTAATGAGGGGGACAATGAAAGAGAATGTAAAAGAAATCCTGTTATAAATATTCAGTCTGTCAGCCCTGTTCCACAATTCTGAGACTCTTCAGGGGACGGAGCCATCCGTATTTTTCCCGGTCGTAATCGACCGCAAGAAAAAAATCATCAAACTCTTTTAACGTGTCAAAAAATCGGGTTTCAGCTTCAAATGTTCCACGAGATTTTATTGTCAGTTTCTCTTTTTGAACAGTAAGGACCGCCTGGCTTTCTTCATTATCTGAAATGAAAGTGTGGACCCATCTTTCATTTTTGTATCCTTTTTGATTGTTAAACCGGCGTATGAGCCAGGCATTCAGTTCAAGATAGTCATAGGACTTTTGTATATATGAAACCTGACGTTTCGTTATATCTTTCAGAGGAGTCACAGCTTCGTGATGTTCTTTAAACAAATGAAACAGCTTTCCTTCAAAACCGTAATAAATGAATGCAACTTCTTCATTTATAAGATAGATTTCATAAGTTCGCACAGGCTCTCCCCCTAACTTTAAAATAAAGGTCTTTTTCCTATCCTACCCGAAAGCCTGTACAGTATTTGTCAGTATTTGAAGAAAAACAGCACTGTTTTTGTCGAATGCATAAAAAAAGCCCTGCGGCACTATTGCGCCGCAGGGCAAACGATATTTATCTTTCAAGCAGCTGCTTAAAGTTGGATACTACGTTTTCCACGGTAAATCCGTATTCTTCCATAATGCGGTCACCAGGCGCTGAGGCACCGAACCCATCGATGGCAAGAACGGATCCGCCGTCTCCTGTGTAGCGCTCCCAGCCGAGGTTTGCTGCCATTTCGATGGCAAGACGCGGTTTAACATCCGTTGGGATAACCGATTTTTTGTACTCAGCTGACTGCTGTTCAAAGCGGTCCCAGCTTGGCATGCTTACGACAGAAACGAACAGGCCTTCTTTTTCAAGGGCTTTTTGTGCTTCTACAGCAAGGGAAACTTCAGAACCGGTGGCAAGAAGTACACCATCAATGTCGCCGTTTGCTTCAGAAACAACGTAAGCACCTTTTTTAACGCCTTCATAAGCTTTCTGGTCAGTTCCTTCAAGGGTAGGCAGACCTTGTCTTGTCAGGATGAGTGCAGTAGGAACATTTTTGCTTTCCATTGCGAGCTTGTAAGCTGCAGCCGTTTCATTGCCGTCAGCCGGACGGATGACAGAAAGGCCTGGAATCGCACGCATTGCCGGAAGCTGTTCAATCGGTTCATGGGTCGGGCCGTCTTCTCCTACAGCGATGCTGTCATGTGTAAATACGTATGTTACAGGAACCTGCATCAGAGCACTTAAACGTACAGCAGGACGGAGGTAGTCGGAAAACACAAAGAATGTTGCAGCATACGGTTTCACGCCCCCGTGAAGAGCCATACCATTTACCGCTGCAGCCATAGCAAATTCACGTACACCAAACCAGATATTGCGGCCGCTGTAGTTTTCGCTTGTGAAGTCCTCTACTCCATTCAGCATCGTTTTGTTGGATGATGCAAGGTCAGCCGATCCCCCAAACAGGTAACGGACGTTTTTACCGATTCCATTGATCACTTCACCACCGGATGCACGTGTGGCAAGCTTATCTCCCACCTGGTAAACCGGAACGTCTTTGTCCCAACCTTCCGGAAGTTCACCGCTCATAGCATGCTTAAGCTCTTTTGCAAGTTCAGGGTAGGCTTCTTTGTACCCTTCAAAGAGGTCATTCCACTGCTGTTCTTTTTCAGCTCCGTGTTCAGCAAGGGTTTTGTAATGATCACGGACTTCATCGGGAACGTGGAAGTCTTTTTCAAACGTCCACTTATAGTAATCTTTTGTAAGTTTGGCTTCGTCTTCACCAAGTGGAGCCCCGTGGGAAGCAGATTTACCACTCTTATTCGGTGAGCCGTAACCGATTGTTGTTTTTACTTCTATCATTGTAGGACGCTCGTCTTCTTTAGCCGACTCAATAGCGCGGTTGATTTCATCAAGGTTATTTCCGTCCTCTACACGGATAACCTGCCAGCCGTAGGCCTTATACCGGTCTTCAACGCTCTCGGTGAATGATTTGTCAAGGTCACCGTCAAGTGAGATATCGTTGGAATCATAAAGAACGATCAAGCGACCGAGCTTCAGGTGCCCTGCAAGGGATGCAGACTCTGCAGAAACCCCTTCCATTAAGTCACCATCACCGCAGATGGCATATGTATAATGATCAACAACATTATAGTTGTCACGGTTGTAGGTTGCAGCAAGGTGTCTTTCTGCCATAGCCATTCCTGTTGCCATTGCAAGTCCTTGTCCCAATGGACCAGTCGTCGCGTCTACACCCGGAGTATGGCCGTATTCAGGGTGACCTGGTGTTTTCGATCCCCATTGGCGGAATTCTTTTAAGTCTTCCATTGATACATCGTAACCGTGCAGGTGTAAAAGGCTGTATAGCAGCATGGATCCGTGTCCTGCAGACAATACAAAGCGGTCTCGGTTAAACCATTTAGGGTTTTTGGGGTTATGATTCATGTAATTTGAAAATAGCGTATACGCCATCGGAGCAGCACCCATTGGCATTCCAGGGTGTCCGGAATTTGCTTTTTCGATACTGTCGATTGCGAGCGTACGAATAGTGCTGATGGAAAGGTTTTCCATATTCGTAGACATGCACGATCATCCTCTCTTATCAATTCTTGTCGACTTCATTTCTCATGATATACCTTCCAACGGGAATAAACAACCATTTAATGAACAGGAAAGGGGATTTAAACCCTCTGTTAGTGTCTTTTGAATAAGCCATTTTTATACAGACAAAAGAGGCCGGCCCATAAGGGTTTACCTTATGGTACCGGCCTCTTAAAAATGAATGGTTACTGGTTTTTTTCAGTAGCTTTTGTTTCAGTAGTGTCCTTTGTTGATGCCACTTCACCTGCCAGGTTATCAATGCTGTCTTTCACGTTTCCTTTACCGGCATAGCTTTCAAGGAGTTCTTTAATGTCCAGTCCTGAGGAAGCTTTCAGGGATTCCTGCAGTCCTGCCATTAAATTAGTCGCGTAACCTGTAACTTTGTTCGCGCCGCCGTTTGACCCGCTTCCACCTGTATCAACGACCGTGATCTTATCGATATTACCAAGTGGCTGCGCAGCCTGTTTCGCGTATTCCGGAAGCATTTCTGTAATCATGTTCAGCATCGCAGCCTGACCGTACTTGCTGTAGGCTTCGGCAATCTTTTCTTTCGCCTCTGCTTCAGCTAGACCTTTGGATAGAATAACGTCGGCTTCAGCCTTACCTCGCTCACGCTCTGCTTCAGCAGCACGAAGTTCACGGGCTTTTTGCGCTTCTGCTTCCTGCTCTACAGCATAACGCTCGGCATCGGCTTTCTTCTTCACTTCTGCATCATACTGCTTTTCACGTCTCAGGATCTCTTTTTCTTCAAGCTCAATCTGCTTTTGTCTTTCAATAATGTTTACCTGCATACGTTCTTCTGTTACTTTCTGCTGGGCACGGGCTTCCTGCAGGGAGTATGCCTGGTCAGCCTGGGCTTTTGCTTCTTCCTGCTGCCTGCGGTACTCGGCAACTTTCAATTCTTTTTCCTTCTGGGAGTTTGCAATTTCAGCATCACGTGTATACTCCGCTGCTTTTGCTTCCTGTTCCGCACGGGCGTTTTCGATTCTTGCTTCTTTTTCACGTTCCGCACGTGCAATGGCAGCATCACGCTTTACAGCTGCAATCTGCGGCTGTCCGAGAGCATCCAGGTAGCCGTTTTTATCACTGACTTCATTTGTTGTAAAGGAAAGGATTCGCAGTCCCATTTTACTGAGGTCTGTGGCAGCCACCTTTTGAACTTCCTTGGCAAACACTTCACGGTCAGAGTTAATTTCCTCTACAGTCATTGAACTGAGAATCGCTCGTAAGTGTCCTTCAAGAACCTGGCGTGCTTCAGTTTTCAAATCATCATATTTTCCGATATACTGCTCAGCTGCAGTGGAGATTTCCTGAACGCTGGAGCCAATTTTAATAATCGCATTTCCGTTTACGGAAACAGGAACACCCTGCTTGGAGTAAACATTGTTTGCTCCAACTTCAAGCTTGTGGTTTTCAAGACTGATCCGTCTTGCCTGCTGAAGAACAGGGATGATAAATGCACCGCCACCGTGAATAATTTTCACTTTCTTTCCTTCGTCATCGGATACAACGCTTTTGCCTCCACCGAGCACGCTGCCGGTAACAATTAAGGCTTCGTTCTTCCCCACAGTCGTATATTTGGTTACAAATAGTAAAACGAGTACCAGAATAATAGCAAAGACGACACCGCCTACAATTAAACTAAGATCATTCATGTGTTTTTTCCTCCATCATCAGCTTTTTTTCTTCTACACTTACAATCAACACCTGGTTTTCCTTATCAATATCAACAATTTGAACTTCTTCCCCGCTGGCTACCGGCAGACCGCTCACAGATCTTGCAGGATACCCCTTAATGGAAAATGTTGTTTTTACAATGACTTCACCATAGTCATTTTCTTTCCCAATGGATGTTGTAACAGTCCCGTAGTCTCCGATCAAATCCGACATGTGATAGCCTACGCTGGATTCCGCTTTTGATAAAGGAGCCAGAACAAGCATATGTAGCAGTGTGACCAGAACAAGTGCAATCACTACGGAAATGAAAAGACCTGTGAGGCTTGAAAGCTGTGTACCGTTCTCAAAAACAAAACCCGCCCCGCAAAGGACTGCAACAAAACTGAGAACTACAGTCGGGTTAATAAATGCACCGGGCACCGACTCAAATAATGCATCCAGAAGATCTCCGAACAAAGCATTAATAAGTGTTAATGAGCCAGCTATGATCAGTCCCGTCAGGTAAATGACAGAAAGCTCAACACCGAAAATCATGACTCTTTTCCGTAAGATTGCACCACGGATCTCCCTCCCTTCTTTCGTACATTATTTTTCCTGATCAGATAAGGAAACACACAGCCAAACAGTCATCTCCAATTCTAGCAAATCATTACTATAATTGTCTAAAAGAGGATGGTTTATTGTGTCATTATTGTTTACGGTTGTGAAGAAATAAAGTTTCATGCATTCGGTACTTCATTCATTAAAGATTTAAATGAGTATACCCTTACGTCAGTTCATAAAGCTCCGCTGAACGCCATCCACTCGCTTTCCACGGCGGTGCCGGCGAGCCTCCCCGGGCACTGCCCTGCGGGGGTCTCTCCTGGCCCCCATTGCCGCTGGAGTCTCGTTCCTGGCGTTCAGCTGCGCTTGACAAAAAAGGAACCAGCTCTTCTCATTTAAAAAAAGATTCACTGACTAAGAGGTAAACTCATCAAAAATTAAATGGCACAAAAAAAGCCCCCTTTTAAAGGGGGACTGGCTGTTGAAAAAGATTTTATCTTAGTGATGGTGGCTGTTGATGCCGCCTGTATGTCCTTCGCTTTCCGCGGTGGGGTCTCCTCAAGATAAAAGAAGCCACTGAAAAAGCCTGTGAAATACAGGCCTGTTAATGAAGAAGATCGGAATTGCTGTTTTCCTTGCTTTCTTTCAGTTTCTTCGGTGTTACGTCATTACCTTTGTCGTCGACGACTTTTACCGAATGGAGCTGATTTTTAAAAGACTGACGCATGCTCTTAAGGTACTCCTGTCTTAAAGCCTGCTGCTCTTTTGACTCACTTGCACTCAGTCCTTCTCCTTTTGATTTTCTTGCCAGTTCATTGATCCGGGCAATTTTATCTTTACTTAACACGTAAATCAATCCTCCACCAAACTTATTGTACGTTTATGCTACACGAGTTAATGGAGGCTTTCAAGTTTTTAAGCTTCTTCCCGGGCTTCAGTCACTGCATTTTTTATGTATTCACGATACCTGCGGTTGGCAGTGGCTTTTGAAATATCGTAGCCGAATCCTCTGAGAGTGGCTGCAAGGTCGTGAAAAGTGAGACCGCTGTTTCTGAGTCTGACGATTTCTTCAATAGGTACATCTTTTCTCCTCCGTCCCCCGGCTCCGGTTGACTGAAGATTCTTTTCCGGCCTGTACCCTTTTTCTACCGCTGCTTTCATACCCCGCTTAATCTTGAGGTTATGAAGTTTTCTCTGATACTCTTCAACAATAGATACGATATCAAGAACCATCGTATCTGTCTCAGAAAGCCTGAGCGTCCCCTGGTCCTGAACAGTATAAACCGTCACTTCCAGCTTATGGAGCTGATGCAAAAGAGCCATTTTTGCATTCCCTCTGCCAAGCCTGGTATCATCCTGGACAAGAAGAACACCAGCCTGTTTTTCCTTGAATGTGTCCAGGAGTTCAAAGATTCCCTCCCTGTCCACGTCAAACCCGCTTGCCTGCTCTTCTATCGTTTTAATAACACGAAAGTCATGATCTGAGGCCAGTTTTTCCAACTCCCTGACCTGCCTTTCAAGAGAAGACTCCTGACTTTCCTTCTTCGTGCTGACACGCACATAGATGACTGCTTCCATCATATCATCCGTTCTCTCCTTTAACAGGAACCGTTAACTTCTGTCCGGCAATAATTATGGCACCATCAATATCATTGTGATCAGCAATCCATCCTACGATCGTTTCCTTATTGGAATTCAGTTCATGCTGCAGATCAGAAGCTATGGTCCATAATGTATCCCCTTCTGAAACAACAATTGTATCATACTCATATGCTTCCAGGCTTTTTCCGTCTACAGGGATCGTCGTAACAAGAACAAATACAAGAATGATAACAGCAGTAATCACATGGGAACTCTTTACGTTTATCAGTAAATCCATGATTAAACACCTCTTTACAGAATGTATGTTCGTATTCAGTATAATAGGAACACCCGTTCGAGTCAACACAAAAAACAGAACGAATGTTTGCACCCATATGCGCCTCATGGTATAATGTTCCTAACATCAGAGGTTTCTTAAATTTGCACGGATTCCTACATAATGAATAAAAAGAGGTGCTACTATGACAAAGCTATCCCGTCGCCAGCAGGACATTCTGGAATATATTAAAACTGAAGTAAAACAAAAAGGTTATCCACCTTCCGTAAGGGAGATCGGTGAAGCTGTCGGGCTTGCTTCAAGTTCGACCGTTCACGGCCATTTGTCACGTCTGGAGAAAAAAGGCCTGATCAGAAGAGATCCGACCAAACCACGCGCCATTGAAGTCATTGAGCTGGAAGAACAAAATGAAAGTTTACAAATTTCCGAGAGTCCGTCTGTGTACGTTCCCTTCATTGGTAAGGTTACCGCCGGCCAGCCCATTACAGCTATTGAAAATATTGAAGAGTACCTTCCGCTTCCTTCCCGTATGGTACAGGATGAAAAGTCATTTATTCTGGAAATCCAGGGTGATTCCATGATTGAAGCAGGAATTTTCGACGGGGATATGGTGGTTGTTCGTCAGCAGCAAAGCGCCAATAACGGAGATATTGTAGTAGCAATGACCGAAGAGGATGAGGCTACGGTTAAACGATTCTTCAAAGAAAAAGATCACATCCGCCTTCAGCCTGAAAACGCGTCTCTTGACCCGATCCTGTTAAAACATGTTTCTATTTTAGGTAAAGTCGTCGGTGTATTCCGCACCGTGCATTAAGCATATTGATGGAGAAAACCCTTAAGCCGGGAAAGCTTCAGGGTTTTCTTTATGTCAGTTATTCTTTTGAGTATTTTTTCATTCTCTTATCCTGCTTCTGGTCCGCTACAATAAAACAGGCGTGAATGGCTCCCGGCAGCCAGAAAAAGAGCGTTAAAACCAAATTCAGCAATGCCTGAAACGGTCTTCCTACCAATAGTACAGCTACCGGAGGCAGTAAAATAGCCAGTAAGTACATCATATTACATGACTCCTTTCAAATTGGGCCTACAATAGTATAACCCTAAGAAAAGAAGACAAAACCTGTTTATGTATTAGTTCTTCTTATAACTCACATCACCGGAGTCGTCTACAAATCCCCAGCCGCCGATAATTTTCTCATTCACTTCAATGACATAGCCCACTTGTTCTTTCGCAAGTCTGAAAGCTTCATCCCGGTCCTCAAGGGGCGTACCGTACCCCTGGCGGTATTCCGGAATCATATTTGATCCGCTTTCTCCTCTCATAACAAGCTCTTTATCTGCGTTCTGCGCTGACTTTACTTTAAAATATGTTTTATTCATTGAATGTCTCCTTCTTCCCAGATGATTTTCCTGTCCACTTAATGATTCGTTGCCTGGAGCTGTTGTCTGACTGTATAAGAGGATTCTTCTTCAAATCAGGGTATTGAATTAAATAAAGCCCAACTCACTCTTCTAAAAATAAATTGCCTCTACATACATAAAAAAATTTCTTTATAGAAATTGAATTATTAAATCTATAATCATTATTGATGTGAAAAGGAGAATAAGAATTAATGAAGACAAAAAAGAAATCAAGCAATATAATTTTGACTAAAAGTCTACCATGACCGTCCATAACTTTGAAATGAGATACAGCTTGAAAAATATTTTCCTCAGCTATATAGGATCTCAGAAAATAGAAAAATCAAGGAAATCTCAAATTTCTTATCAGTTGACTGCACAGTATGCACGACCAAAAATAAAACCCCAGAACCGTTGAGGCTCTGGGGTTTCACATTTTAGTACAAGCTCATGTACTGCTCGCGCTCCCATGGGTGCACTTGCGTACGGAACATATCTTTCAGAGTCAAAACTTATCAAAGCTTATCAAGAACGTTGATTTAATCGGATTTTATTTTTATGACATTTCAAGAAAGATCATATCATTTCATATTTATTTGGTCGTTTTTTGGTCGTTCCTTTGGTCGTTTTTTCATTCTTCACATATAGTAAAAACAACACAAACACTAGGGATAGTAATAAAGTGAGCAATAAAGACAAATCCTTGATTGATAAACAAATTCAGTTAATCCGTTTTCAAATTTAGTGAAATAAGAATTTCACGCAAAGTTAATCCATTCTTCTTTCTTAGGCGATGTGTAGGTTAAACCTGTTACTATTTATGATCACCTGCTTACAACTGATGAATTTTTTCTGAAAGGTTTTCAGACCCAAAACAAAACAAATCCCAGGCCAAAAAGAAGGACGAGTGAAATTATTATTGTATAGTATTACTGGCGCATCGGTTGCTTCATTCGTATAAAAGTTGAGAATTGCTAAAGCAAAACTTCATTTTTTTCATGATCCCTGACTCCTTCTCCTTAACCTCTCCCCGGATGATTTCCCTTAAAAAAGCAGAATAAGCTTGGGACACATTCCCTTTGTTCCAGACTTAATATGTTTTAACCGGAGTGGGGGAGTGTTCTATATAATTGACTCAACAATCATAATTGAAGGCACCTTCCATAAGACGTAAATGTTTCCAAAGACCTCAGGGTAATTTAATATAGTTAAAAGAACAGACTCCCGGTTTTTAGGATCGGTGAATAGATTTGAATGTTGACATATTGTATTTCCAGAGGTAAATTTATCTTAATTGAATAATCGAGAGATATTTATTTCAAACTTCATTAAAGGATGCTTTAGCATACTGTTCATGTTACTGATGGGCTGTATGAAAAAGACAGCCTTGAACATCATGAAGACTGGGATAATGTGAATCGGTATATTCTCTCCGGATTTTCGGGCAGGGGGTATACTGATTTTTTTTAAGGAGGTCAGTTATGAAAAGGACAAAAGGAACGATTGAGTCTGAAATAAGTAAAGCATTAACCCAGTGGGAAAAAGATTACCTTGGGCGCGGATCAGTCTCTGTGAAAACCGATATTTTAAGGGATATGATTATTGTTACTCTTCAGGGAGTCTTAACACCGGCTGAGTTTTCCCTTTGTGAAACAACTGAAGGTATGCTCTCAGTAAAAAGATTCCGGTTTGATTTAGTAGAGTCGGGCCAGAAGGAATTAATGAATATCATTCTGAATATAACGGAACAGGAAGTTAAAAGTTTTCATACAGATATCAGCACGCGCACAGGCGAGAGGGTCATGGTGTTCAGGCTTTACAATATTTACGAGAAAAAACTAACACAATAATGGGAGTTCTTCAAAAAACCTGATGGTTAGTTGAAGGAAAACCGGCAACTTTCAGAATTAGCGGTCCGATCCGTTTAAAATTCTGGAATTGCCGGTTTTTTTATTGAAAAACGAGGAGGTACGATATGTCAGAAATCATCATTCAGAATTTATTGTCACCTGTAGTATTATTTTTTGCTTTAGGAATTTTTGCTTCTTTAGTTAAATCGGATTTGGCGTTTCCCAAAGGAATTGGCGAAGGATTAAGTATATATCTTTTAATTGCCATCGGCATAAAAGGAGGAATTGAACTTTCTCATTACTCTGTTAACGATGTCGTTGCGCCGATTATCGCAACCTTATGTCTGGGAGTCACAATCCCCTTTATAACCCTTTTTATTACACGGTTAATGAAAATGGATCTGAAGAATTCTATTGGACTGGCAGCGACTTACGGATCTACCAGTATTGTAAGCTTTGGTGCAGCTGTCTCCTTTCTTGAAAAAAGCGGTGCCGCGTATGAAGGATTTATGAATGCAATGGTGGTCCTGATGGAAAGCCCTGCAATCTTAGTATCTATTGTGTTACTTAAAATGATGGAGAAAAACGAAACAATACCTGCATTTTCCTCACCAAGGCTTGGAATTATTGCAACACCCGGAAGATTCATTGACAGAGAAATCATAAGGGAAAGTCTCTTCGGGAAAAGCATATTACTTCTTCTCGGCAGTTTAATAATCGGCCTGGTTCTCGGTACCCGGGCAATTCCAATGGTTCAACCCTTATTTATGGATTTATACAGCAGTGTATTGATTATATTTTTACTCTACATGGGCCTGGTTGTGGGTCAGCGCCTTCCTGAAGTTAAAAAGCACGGTGTAAAACTGTTAATGTTCGGATTATTGACGCCTCTTCTTTTTGGCAGTTTAGGGGTAATTGCCGGCAGTGTGATCGGTTTGTCACCAGGAGGGTCTGCACTAATGGGGGTTATTGCAGGAAGTGCATCTTATATAGCTGCGCCGGCTGCATTAAAAACTTCTGTACCTGAAGCAAATCCTTCTATTTATTTAGGTGTAGCCTTAGGAGTCACTTTTCCTTTCAACCTGATTATCGGCATACCTGTTTACTACGAAATTGCTAAGTGGCTGCACTAGGGTGACAGTGCCTGGTAAATCTTCTGTTTAAATTAAACAGTATCCACGGAGTGATCCCGAGAGAAGAACCTTGGCGAGTCCCTCCCTCCAGCTTGAAACCCGCTGGGGGGCTCGCCGCCTTTTCAATCTTCCATACCTCTCACCGAAAAATAATATAGGCTTTGCCTGCCTTTTTTCTATTATCATTGTTTTCTAGTCTATCAACTCTGCTGCTATCAACAAATAAAACTAGATTTTGTTCCATTTTCCTCTCCACTTCCTAATATATGTTTTCTAGTTTTTTATTCAGTTTAATATAGGATCCAGCAAAATTTCTCAAATAACCTTATAAACCGGCCGTTTTTAAAAACGGTCTCCTTTTCTTCAGAAACGTCTTCTAAGAACGGCATACGCAGCACCACCATCTCCACACTTTTCTTCATAGTACCGCCTCTATAAAGTTAACTTTGTTAACAGTCTTTTTATAGCAATTTATAAAAAGAGGGGAGAGAAAGGGTTATTTCGTTAACTAAGGCGTTCTTTCCTTTCGGACTGAGCACCAGCTTCCCGTCCAAAAAGGATTCGTTATTGTCAGTAATCTCACTGGTAACATCACACGTCATATTCGCTTTGTATTTCTGCAGAATGATTTTTTCGTTATCTGTAAAAATCTCAACCGGATCCTTAATATTGATATCCAATATCCGCCGTAGTTCCTTAGGGATAACAATTCTTCCTTCCCATAGAGTAATGATATACGAAATCCATAATTATTTTTTAGATCCTGCAGCCCCAAAATTTGTGACGTTTATCTCAACGTCATAGGTAATGGGAGCCTGGGCAAAGTATTGATCCCAATCCGAATTTTTTCCCATTCCTTTGGATATTTGATTCTAAATGGATCACGGAACCCGGCCGCATCCGTCTTATATTCTTGCTGCATCTTATTCATGGCCTGATTCATAAATTCTTCGACTTTGGCTTCGGTCAACCGTTCTACTTTCTCCAGTTTCTTTTCTTTAAATGCGTTATCTTGATAAGACCAATCTTCAGATATCCAGCCTTCTGATTTAATTTCTACGTGGAAAGAAGCATTACTGTTTTCCCATTAGGGCTTGATTGTAGAGTGCAATGATTGGATCTCATAAATGATTACATTCTCATTTTCGTTGTACTTTTACAAGTCCCCCTTCACTATTTCCTGTAACCTAGTTTATTCCCTCTACTTCTTCCTTATTTAAAAAGCCAATTAATTTTTGTTCATGCCCTTTAATTACACCGGCTCCATTCATTTTTATTTTTCCATCGATGACATCAATATTTTGCAAAAGAAAGCTTGAGTTAGAACTGAGTTTTCCCGCTACATCTCCAACTCCCATCTCTTGGACCAAGCCCATGGTACGTGCTCTATTACCCTTAATTCCTTCAATATAGGAGCTTGGAATATCTTCGTTTCTGCTCACCTCTAAAATACTTTGAGCTTTCCCGCTTGTTATATATACGGTCGGACTCAGTCGGGATACGTTATCCCGCAAAACTTGGTTCAAAAGATCAGACATCCTATTCTCTTGAGCAATACTTTCATTAAGTATGATTACCTTTATGTGTTGAGCAAAAATGGGATGGGCCAATTCTAATGACAGGTCTCTTATTATCTCATGAATAGCATTGCCTGTGAGTGATACATTTTCAAAAGGGAGTTGGTCTGAAACATAATCAGAGTTGCTGACAGAACGCGCAATTTGACTGGTATATCTAATCGGTTCCTTGTCGTTCTCAGATTTATCAATCCCCATTCCTAATACAATGGAAAGTTCGTCAATGTCATTACTGTCCCAGCATCCAGTCAAAAAGATCAATAAACCAGCTACAAGCATGTATTTTATTTTCTTAATCACTTTTTGCACCTTCTCTCAACCCTCTAATCATTGATATGGCTAATAAAATAACTGGGATGAAAATAGCAAAAAATAAGCTTGTGTAACCAATGATCGTTCCCATTGCTTTTGGTAATATCTGAGACGATTCTGCGGACATTATCTTTTATAACAGATACTGCCCTTCATTCATGTTCATAGAATCACGCTCTCAGTAAACCCTTCTTATGTAAATAACGGATCATAGTCAACCTCACTTACAGGTCAACATCCTAATAAACTCAAGCGACTCCGGTAACATCTCAATGAAAACCTTAACAGAACTTGGTCAAAGAAATGGCTATTGACCAAACAAAAACCAGCGAACAGAAAGGCCGGGTTCAATCAAGTCCCGCTCCGATCCAAAAGAAAGTCAGGGGAATAAGTCTAAGAGAATACAGGAAGGGTCAGTTGCCGTTTATTATTTGCCGTGGAGTACCTGTCAAATGACCGAATCATTCATAGAATGAAATATCTGTTTTTGCAGCTTTTTAAAGAAAGGAGATCTTGACATGGGTATACTAACACCTACTCCGCTAGCATGGGGGAATAACATAGTATTCTCTTCAGTTGGGAAAACGTGACCTCAACCCAGCCTGGAATCGAGACAATATGATGAGCTTCAGCGTAGGGCTTACCTGTAGCAATTCATACAAATAATCACTTAGTGGGTCAGGACTACAGCAAGCGCACAGTTGAAATCATCCACGCTACAATGTATTGAAAATTATTTTGGTCGTTTTTTGGTCGTTATCGATTATTAATATATTTTTAATCGATAACGACCAAACAGAAAAACCCTTGACACCAGTGGTGCCAAGGGTTCCAGCCTTTAATAAAGCGACATATATTGTTCGCGCTCCCATGGGTGCACTTGCGTACGGAACATATCCCACTCGATTTCCTTTGCTTCAACAAAGTGCTCGAGGGCGTGACCGCCAAGGGCTTTTTGCATTACTTCGCTGGACTGAAGATTGTCGATCGCCTCTTTCAATGTTGCCGGGAGGGAGTCGATTCCTTCTTTTTCACGTTCAGGCCTATCCATTGCATAGATGTTGCTGTCAGTAGCTGCAGGTGGTGTCATCTTGTGACGGATGCCGTCAAGACCAGCTGCAAGCATTGCTGCAATGGCAAGGTAAGGGTTTGCCGCCGGGTCCGGGCTTCGCACTTCTACTCGCGTGCTCAGACCGCGGGAGGAAGGAATACGCACAAGCGGTGAACGGTTACGCATGGACCATGCAACGTAACAAGGTGCCTCGTAGCCTGGAACAAGACGCTTATAAGAGTTTACTGTCGGGTTAGTAAGAGCAGTATACGCTGTCGCGTGCTTCAGGATTCCTGCAAGAAACTGCATCGCTGTTTCACTTAACTGCGTATCTGTACTTTCGTCAAAGAAGACATTTTCTTTGCCTTTAAATAAACTCATGTTTGCGTGCATTCCGTTACCGTTAACACCGAACAGCGGCTTTGGCATGAACGTTGCGTGAAGTCCGTGTTTACGGGCAATTGTTTTAACTACAAGCTTAAACGTCTGGATGTTATCACATGTTGTGATTGCATCAGCGTATTTAAAGTCGATTTCGTGCTGGCCGGGGGCAACCTCGTGGTGGGATGCTTCAATTTCAAAGCCCATGTCCTCAAGCTCAAGCACGATGTCGCGACGGCAGTTTTCACCAAGATCTGTCGGAGCAAGGTCAAAGTATCCGCCTTTATCATTAAGCTCCAGCGTCGGCTCACCGTTTTCATCGTTCTTAAACAGGAAGAACTCCGGCTCCGGGCCGATGTTAAAGTCACTAAATCCTAAATCTTCAGCGTCTTTAAGTACTCGCTTTAGCACACCACGCGGATCACCTTCAAACGGTGTACCGTCCGGGTTATAAATGTCACAGATTAAACGGGCAACTTTACCCTTTTCAGGAGTCCACGGGAAGATGACCCATGTATCAAGATCCGGATACAGATACATATCGGATTCTTCGATTCGAACGAAACCTTCAATGGAAGATCCGTCAAACATCATAAGGTTATCCAGCGCTTTAGTCAGCTGGTCCACCGGGATCTCTACGTTTTTGATAATACCAAGTAAGTCAGTGAACTGCAGTCTGATAAATCGTACGTTTTCTTCATCAGCCATTTTCATAATGTCTTCTCTAGAAAATCTGCTTCCCATAGTAACTAATCTCCTCCTTGAATTTCCCGCTGGTTGCGGGCGTTGCTTCCTAAGTTGTTATTGTAATTGTCCCTTTAAGGATGAGCAAGAATGTCTGTTTCTATGCTCTAATGTTTGACCCGGATCCTCTTAAAACTTTGTCGTATTATGAAGAATGATAGTAGGTCAAAACACCTCGCTCTCCTTTGATAATTCTATCCTATACAAAATTTATTCCTTTGTGTGAGATGTTGTCAGATAATCTGACAAACTAATTCAAATAGATAACCCGGATCAATACCGGGTTATTATGTATGCCGGTTCATGTCTGCATACAAAAGGAAAAAGGACAGGGACATATATATCCCTACCCTTTCTCACTGGCCGTTAATCGTTTTTTTATCGTTTAATGTCAAAAGATTTTGCTCCATTAAAGAAAGCAGTGCTTCGGAAACGCCGATTTTCACATGCTCAAATGTGAGGCCTCCCTGAACGTAAGCTCTGTACGGAGCTCTCAGGGGCCCGTCTGCCGAGAGTTCAATACTTGCACCCTGTATAAACGTTCCTGCAGCCATAATGACGTCATCTGCATATCCGGGCATGTAGCTGGGCTGGGGCATGACGTGCGCATCTACCGGTGATGCCCCCTGGATTGCCTGGCAGAAAGCTACCATCATCTCCCGGTTTGGAAATGTCACGCTCTGAATCAAATCCGTACGTTCTTCAGTCCAGTGAGGCGTCGTTACCATTCCTGCCTCTTCCAGAAGTTTTGAAGTAAACATCGCTCCTTTAACAGCCTGGTTAACTACGTGGGGGGCCAGGAAGAACCCCTGATACATTTCAAGCAGGCTGTACAGAGATGCTCCGCCTTCACTTCCGATTCCCGGGGCAGCGAGCCGGTTTGCACACTGATCGATCAGGTCCGTGCGGCCGACCAGGTAACCCCCGGTTTTAACAATTCCTCCCCCGGGGTTTTTTATAAGGGACCCTGCCATAAGGTCTGCCCCCACATTACAAGGTTCGATCGTTTCAACAAATTCTCCGTAACAGTTATCAACAAAAACAACCAGGTCCGGGTTGATGTCTTTGACAAGATCAATCATTGCCTTTATTTCCTCAACGAAGAAGGATGGACGGTCAGCATATCCGCATGAGCGCTGGATGCCGATTACTTTTGTCTTCTTAGTAATGGAAGACTTAATCTTTTCAGGGTCTGTCTTTCCTTCTTTCAGAGCGACAGAGGCATATGTGATACCAAAGTCTTTTAACGACCCGCTTGCTTCACCTCTCAACCCGATGACTTCCTCGAGGGTGTCATAAGGATCGCCTGTGATGTACAGCAGCTCATCCCCTGGTCTTAACACACCGAACAGTGCCGTACTGATGGCATGTGTCCCGGATACAATTTGAGGGCGCACAAGGCCTGCTTCCGCTCCGAAAACATCTGCATACACTTTCTCAAGGGTGTCCCGCCCTGTATCGTCATAGCCGTAACCCGTCGATCCGTGAAAATGAAAGTCTGAAATCTGGTGCTTTTTAAAGCTTGCCATCACTTTCCGCTGGTTTCCTTCACTGATTTCATCCCGCTTTAAAAAATGCGGTCTTAATTCTTTTATTGCATTATCCGACAACCGTTTAATCGCCTTATGATTTTCTTTGTTGTATGTATCCATTTCTTTCTCCTTTAGCTGGTACTCTTTTTCTTTAATTCGTGGTAAATAGAAGACTGAGGAGAAGCGTATCCTCTTACAATGTAACGTTCATTTTCTTCATCAAATGTTCTTTCGACCAGAATCGTTTCTTCCTTCAGGCGGTGAAGCCACTTTCCTTCCCACGCTTCGATATGAACGTAATAAGGCGCGAATTCTTTTTCCATAGATGCTTCGATTTTGTCCCTGAGCCTGTCCAGGTCTTCTTTAATATGAGCTGATATAAGAGCTGACGGAGCATCACCGGCAGGAAAGAAATCTCCTTCAAGCTGATCACGCTTATTATAGACTTTGAGCATCGGAATTTTATCTGCGTCCAGCTCTGAGAGAAGATCATTTACCGTTTTTTCATGGTTTACAAAATCCGGATGTGAAGCATCCACGACGTGCAGAATCAGGTCTGCTTCCTTTACTTCCTCCAGGGTGGAGCGAAAGGCAGCAACAAGTGTAGTGGGAAGCTGCTGGATAAATCCGACAGTGTCCGTCAACAATACATGCATACCACTCGGAAGCTTAATCTGCTTGGTGGTCGGATCAAGTGTCGCAAACAACTGATCTTCCACTAATGTCTCAGCTTGACTCAATGCTTTTAGTATTGTAGATTTGCCTGCATTTGTATAGCCGACAAGGGCAATCTGGAACGTCTGATTCTGCTTTCGCCGCTCTCTGTACCTTGAGCGGTGGGCAACGACCTGCTCGAGCTGGCGCCTGATCTCAGTCATTCGGTCACGGATATGGCGCTGATCAATTTCAAGCTGCGTTTCACCGGGTCCTCTTGTACCGATCCCCCCTCCGAGCCTTGAGAGAACGTGTCCCTGTCCCCGGAGCCGTGGAAGAAGATAGCCCAGCTGTGCAAGCTCCACCTGGAGTTTCCCCTCTTTTGACTGGGCACGCTTGGCAAAGATATCGAGAATCAGCTGTGTACGGTCAATGATTTTCACATCAAGTTCCTTTGTAAGGTTCCTCACCTGTGAAGAACTTAATTCATCGTTAAACATGACGAGCTCTGATTCCGTTTCTTCCAGAATCATCTTCAGCTCTTCTACTTTCCCTTTTCCAATATAGGTTGTCCGGTCCGGATTATCACGGTTTTGAGTAAGTGTCATAGAAACATACCCGCCTGCCGTTTTAGTCAGTGCGCGAAGTTCCTCCAGTCGGTACTCAAACTCCTCGTCTGTCATGTCGCTGGTTTTTACACCAACGACAATGACTTGTTCTGAATCTATTTTCGCCCTTTCTGTCACGGTACCCCTCTTTTCTATTCACCTTCACTGGTTTTTTGATAGGCTGTTCTTAAATCACGTGCAGTAAGTGTCATGAGCGCTTCCCGGCCGTAATTCTCTTCCTCAAGAAGACGGACTGACTGGGAGCGGATTGCTCTTTCAATCAGATTTCGTATAAAACGTCCGTTACTGAAATGCTCCACATCCTGTCCTTTGGCGTGTGTAAGGATGTTTTGAAGCTCCTCTGCTGCCGAATCATGGAGCCGGTACTGTCTTTTTTCAAGCATTTTTTCCCCTATCGTCATCAGCTCTTCCACATTATAGTTGGGAAAAGTTACTTTAAGGGGAAAACGCGAGGGAAGTCCCGGGTTTAAAGATAAAAAACGGTCCATCTCTTTGGGATAACCTGCAAGAATCAGGACAAAATCATGCTGGGAATCTTCCATTGCTTTCACAAGCGTGTCAATTGCTTCTTTTCCGAAGTCCTTCTCTCCGCCCCGGGCAAGAGAATAGGCTTCATCCACAAACAGTATCCCACCCATGGCTTTTTTAATCAAATCCCTCGTCTTTTGTGCCGTATGACCAATATATTCTCCTACAAGATCTGCTCGTTCCGCTTCTATTAAATGCCCTTTTTCAAGCACGCCCATCTCCCTGAACAATGTGGCTATCAGTCTTGCAACCGTTGTTTTTCCCGTACCCGGGTTTCCTTTGAAAACCATATGAAGCGTCTGTTTGTTCGGGATGAGACCCATTTCCTCACGCCGCTTATTTAAATAAAGCCAGGCATACACTTCTTTTATGAATGATTTCATCGTATGAAGCCCGACCAGTTCACCGAGTGCTCTCTCCACATGTTTGAATGGGGCATGTTCCTGGCTTTCAAACGTTTTTGTCTGCACAGGAGTGGTTTCCTGCTGTTGTTTTTTGAGCACGATGTTAATCTGCCCTTTTTTTCTCATGCTGTCCGCCTGATTCAAAGGGGTCACCACCCTATAGTGTAAGGTTAGATACTTCTCTTACCACTACTATACGCAGCAATATACAGTTCGTGACAAATGCCTATGACGTCGAAGATTTTACCAATACATCCCTCTGTTTGTTATAATAATGGAAACATCACCCAAGGGAGGAAACTTCATGACCACTGTTCTGAAAACTGAAATGATTATTGAGCCTTTTTTGTCAATTGAATGTTCAGAAAAGCAAGAAAGTACAGTAAAAAGATACCGGTATGATCTTATTCAGTTCTACGAATGGTGCCAAAAGGAAGGAATCCCCTTAAGCGAAGCCTATTCGCCGGATACCGTTGATGCCTACTACCTATACTTATGCAAAATAAAACGTTATTCCATCCTTACAATAAAAAGAATTCTGAGCGTTTTAAAGCAGCACAGCCTATTTGTAAACCCAAGTCCGAAGAAGGTTACACCTTTTGATGTATATCTTCAAAGAGACACGATCGACCATAAAAAAGCGGCTGGGGATTTTCTTAAAACCCGGCAGATAAAAAAGCTGCTTAAAATCATTCCAGGTGATTACGCACTCACCGATCACCAGCTGAAATACAGACATTTCTATTCGGAGCGCAACCAGGCTATCATTCACCTGATGCTGTTCTACGGCCTGACGGTTCAGGAAATCTCGGGTCTCACAATGAAAGACGTGCATTTTCAGACCGGTATTATCCATTTGTTCAGCCGCAAGAGAAAACCAAGAACCATCACCCTTCAGCGTAATGACAGACGTCTTCTGCACAGATATTATCAAACGGTTCCCATGGCCGTCAGACCACGCTGGCAGACCCGTGATCCGTTTTTTGCGAGTTTCGACTTTCAGAGGGGGACATACCGCTGGAGTTACGAGGATGACGCCCCGAAAAAGCTCACTGATGTTTCTGTTCAAAAAATGATCCGTCAGGAAATGCGCCGGGCAGGTCTTGGTCCGGGTTTCTCCGGGAGAGCTCTCAGAAACACGTATATTCTGCACAGGCTTCTTGACGGAGCCATGCCTGAAGAACTCAAAGAAGAGCTCGCTTTTGCCACCACCCAGCCGATTGAAAGCTTCACACGTTTTATCGATGAAGAAAAAGAAAACTTAAAGGACCTGACTCCTCTTTCACACGAAAAAAGGCAGGAAATCCTTGAAACATACACATTTTCAAAACCGTGATTGTGAGATAAAGAATCAGGGGGCTGATCCTTAAGGCTAAAAACCTTATGGATCAACCCCCTCTTTTTCGTATCGTAACCTGAGTGATGGTACGAGACGTGATTAGCCTTCCTGGTTCAACTGCACATTCCGCTGTGGAGAGAAAGTGGAAATGGCATGTTTATACACCAGCTGCTGTTTTCCATCTGTATCTAAAATGACGGTAAAATTATCAAAGCTCTTTACAAACCCTCTAAGTTGAAAGCCGTTTAGTAAAAAAACCGTCACCGGAATATTTTCTTTTCGCAACTGGTTTAAAAACTGATCCTGAATGTTTACAGTTTGTGTCTTCATCGTCTCGTGACCTCCCTGAATTGACATAATTATCTTATTCGCTGTTTAAGATCAGCTTTCCTTCTACAAATTCATGAATTTCGCGAACCTTTTGCTCTGCGTCGTGTGTCATGTCAAACCAGGTAATGTCCATCTTATTACGAAACCAGGTAAGCTGGCGCTTTGCGTAACGTCTTGAATTCTGCTTAAGTGCGCTCACCGCTTCTTCAAGGGTCATGCGCCCCTCCAGGTATGCGTAAATTTCTTTATAGCCGATTGCCTGGACCGACTGACAGTCTCTTACTCCGCTGTCATAAAGCCGCTTCACTTCATCAAGAAGTCCCTGTTCCATCATCAGATCCACCCGGTAATCAATTCTCTCATAAAGCTTTTCTCTTTCCATCATAAGACCGATGAGGGTGACATCATATGGAGATTCCTTTTGTGCTGTTCCTTTTTCACTGAAAGGAACCCCGGTTGTCTCATAAACTTCAAGTGCTCTGATGACTCTCCGGACATTGTTTGGATGAATCGCTTCATAACTCTTGGGATCTGCATCTTTCAATTTCTCATGAAGTGCCTCTGCCCCGTGTTTTCTGGCGAACGCTTCCATCCGTTCACGAAAACCTGCATCTTCTTTTACATCCGAAAATTCATATCCGTAAATGACCGAACTCACATAAAGACCTGTTCCACCAACAAGAAAAGGGATTTTTCCCTGACTGTGAATGTGATCAATCAAACAGGTGGCACATTCCTGAAATTCCTGCACAGAGAAAGAATCCCGGGGGTCTTTAAAGTCCAGAAGGTGGTGCTTTATTCCCTGTTTTTCTTCTTCTGTGATTTTTGCCGTACCAATATCCATCCCTTTGTATATCTGCATGGAGTCACCACTGATGATTTCTCCATTAAATGCCTTCGCAAGGGAGATGCTGGCGGCTGTTTTTCCTACAGCCGTTGGTCCTGCTAAAACAACTATTTCTTTTTTTTCCATGTTTTTCACCCGTCTGTTAATCCATTATGCCATCTCTTGATTTTTCCCATACCCCAAAATGATAAGTTGCCGAGGGGCGTACAGATACAGTAAAGGAACCTTCCTCAAATCTCCGGGAGCGGTAGTGGTCCTTTAATACAACGCAAACCTTTGCAACTCTTTTCGCCTCCGACAGCACTTTCAAAAAGGACGATCCATCCTCCGGGGAACTTAATGCAAGATGCTTCAAAGGAAGAATGCCCGGTGATCCTTTTACATCCTCTTCAAACATCGGATCAAAATAAACGACATCCACACTCGAATCCGGCTGTTCAGCAAGCCAATCCAGGTGATGCCGGTTCATCACCTTTATCCGCCGCATAGCTTGATTAATCAAATCATGATTGGTCTGATAAGTACGAAGCCCCTCCTTTAAAATGTAGCTGATGACTGGATTTGCTTCTGTACCGAAAACTTTCCCAGTTTTCCCCACAGCTAAACTTGCGAGGACTGTATCACTCCCAAGTCCGAGGGTCATATCCGCTACACTCATACCGTTTTTAAGTCCGCATGCATTTATAAAAGGGTCTTTTTTTGTCTTTAAATACGACTTCGCCCTGAACATAGCGGAGTTTGGGTGGTAAAAAAACGGTTCTGTATTCAGGTCTTTGTAATAAATAAGCCGGTTCGCTTCTGCAATGAGGACAGGTTCATTGACTTTTTTCAGCATGTTACTTACAGAATCCCGCCCTCTCGGCCGGAATTCCGCACCAAATACGCGAGCTGCTTCAGATGCGTTTTTAATCATGATTTCTGTGGCTTTCGGCGCTGTCGTTACGATCATATTTGTCCACTCTCTCCAGGTTTTCTCTTACATGATCCGCTTGAACATTCTTTCCATTTCATACGTTGAAAAATGAAGAACGATCGGTCTTCCGTGGGGACATGTATAAGGCTCTTCGCATGTACGCAATGTCTCAAGAAGCTTGTACATCTCATCTTGTCTTAAATAGCGGTTCGCTTTAATCGCAGCTTTGCAAGACATGAGGATGGCCGCTTCTTCTTGCATTTTGGCAACATCCACAGCCTTCCCGTCAATCACAAGATCAATCATTTCACGAAGAAGTGATTCTTCCTCTCCCTTTGGGAGCCATACCGGATGAGCCCGGAGTAAATAAGTCCGCTGCCCAAAAGGCTCTAAAATGACCCCCACTGCACGAAGGCTGTCTTCGTTTGCCAGAATCAGAGATTCTTCTTTTTGTGTGAATTCAAACGTAAGCGGTACGAGAAGATCCTGCAGCCTCGGGTCCACTTCCCCGACTTTTTCCCGGAAGTATTCATATTTAATCCTTTCCTGGGCGGCATGCTGGTCAATAATATAAAGCCCCTCATCATTCTGGGCCATAATATATGTGCCGTGCAGCTGCCCGATCGGATACAGTGTCGGCATGAGACCGTCGGCATCCTCTTTTGCTTTTGTTTCCTCTGCATGCCCTGACACCGTTTCTCTTACCTGTTCTGCCTGTATTTTTACTTCAGGAGTGGTGATCTGCGGCTCTGCAGGATGAGGTTCAGGTTCCTGTCTTTTTGGTTCCAACGGCTCAAGCAAGGTTTCTGTTTCAAGCTCGGGCTTAGGTTCTTCATCATTACGGATAACCGGTTTATCGCTTACCTCTTCCTGATGGCTTTTCATGACCGGATTTTTCGCAGCTCCTGAAAAGCGCAGGGGTACTTGTTCACTTTTTTGTTTACGGGCAGGTGTCTTTTTAACATCAGGTATAAGAGTGGTTTTTTTAAACGTATCTTTAATTGTTTTTGCAATCAGTTCAGTAAGCTCCTGCTCTTTACTGAGCCTTACTTCAAGTTTTGACGGATGGACGTTCACATCAATAAGGATCGGATCCATCGTGACACTCAGGACAACCACAGGGTGACGCCCGACAGGAAGAAGCGTATGATAGCCTTCGTGAATCGCTCTTGAAACCGCAAAGTTTTTTACAAAACGGCCATTGATTAATAGAGAGATATACGACCGGTTTGACCTGGTGATTTCAGGCTTGGCAATATAGCCTTCCACGGAAAAGTCCAGGGAGGAAGCCTCTACCTTAAGCATGTTTTTTGCCACTTCGGTTCCGTAGATCGAAGCAATCACCCTGAGGCGGTCATTGTTTCCGTTCGTTTTTATAAGAGTTTTCTCATTATGATACAGCTCAAAGCTGATCCCCGGGTGTGCGAGGGCAAGACGGTTTATTACATCTGTTGTATGTCCCAGTTCTGTATGGATTGTTCGCAGGTACTTGAGTCTTGCAGGAGTGTTGAAAAATAAGTTTTCAACGGTTACTTCCGTTCCTTTTCTTGCCGGTGCTTTTCCTTTGTCTGTCGTTTTACCGCCCTGGAAGGAAATAAACCGCCCTTCCCCTTCTCCCGTACTTGTTGTAAGTGTCAGATGGCTGACTGAAGCAATACTCGGCAGTGCCTCTCCGCGAAATCCAAGAGTTGAGATATGAAAGAGGTCTCTGTCATTTTTGATCTTACTTGTGGCATGCCTGAAAAAAGCCGTTTCCAGGTCATCTTCTTCTATGCCCTTCCCGTTATCCAGCACGCGGATGGAAGCCAGTCCACCTTCAGAGAGGTCAACACGGATCTGAGTACTGTCTGCATCAATGGCGTTTTCCACCAATTCCTTTACAACAGATGCAGGACGTTCCACCACTTCCCCTGCCGCTATTTTGTTGGACAGCTGGTCGTCCAGCTTCCGAATGATTCCCATCTCCGGGTTCCTCCCTTCGTTACTTCCTCAGCTTTTGCTGCAATTGATGAATGGCTTGAATCGCCTCAAATGGCGTGACGTGCAAAAGGTCCATGGATTCAAGTTCCTTAATTACGTCCTTCTCTTTTTTCGACAGTTCCCTGTTACGTTTTTCAGCCTTTTTTTCGTCCTTAAACAGCGTACTGTCAAACAACGCCAGCTGACCCTGATCTTCATTTACGGAAGATGGGGCACTTTCTGTTTCCAGGATACCTGCTGCAACAGGTACTTTCTCAGGTAAAACCTCTTTATTGTCTGTGTTTTCAAGCTCTTCAAGAATCACTTTAGCCCTCTCGATGAGTTTCTCCGGAAGTTCTGCAAGCTGTGCCACATAAATGCCGTAGCTCCGGTCTGCGGAGCCGTCTACTACTTTGTGAAGAAAAACGACTTCACCGTCTTCTTCAGAAGCGGAAACGTGAACATTCTTGAGTTTATCAAGCTCACTTTCGAGAGCAGTCAGTTCATGATAGTGGGTTGAGAAAAGAGTCTTCGCACCGATTTCATTATGAATATATTCCATTATCGCCTGTGCCAGGGCCATTCCGTCATAAGTTGACGTCCCCCGTCCGATCTCATCGAGGAGAATCAGACTCTGATCCGTGGCTTTTGAAACAGCATGCTTTGTTTCCATCATTTCAACCATAAACGTACTTTGTCCCGAAGCAAGGTCATCGGCCGCTCCGATCCGTGTAAAGATCTGATCAAACACAGGGAGCGTTGCTCTGGATGCAGGAACGTAACATCCAATCTGCATCATGACTGAACACAGGGCAAGCTGCCTCATATACGTACTTTTACCTGCCATATTCGGACCGGTAATTAAAAGCATCCCGCTTCGCTCGTCCAGTTTAATGTCGTTTGGTACGTAATCGCCCTGCTCTATGACTTTTTCCACCACAGGGTGACGTCCGTCCACTATGTCTACTGTCCCTTCACTGCTAAGGTCCGGACGGGTAAAGTGATTGTCTTCGCTAACTTCGGCAAAGCTTTGGAGCACATCAAATGTACTAATGACCTTTGCGAGTTTCTGCAACTTGGCAATATATCCTTTAACCTCTTCTCTTACAGACAGAAACAGTTCATATTCAAGCTTTCCGCTCTTTTCTTCGGCTTCAAGGATCAATGCTTCTTTCTCTTTCAATTCAGGCGTAATAAACCGCTCTGCGTTTGAAAGGGTCTGCTTTCTCTCATAGCGCCCTTCCGGAAGGGAGGAGGCATTGGCTCTCGTGACTTCGATATAGTATCCGAAAACTTTATTAAATCCTACTTTTAACGACTTAATTCCGGTTTCCTGGCGCTCTTTCTGTTCAAGAGCCGCAATCCATGACTTTCCATTTTTCATGGCATCCCGGTATTCATCAAGCTGACTGTTGTATCCGTCCCGGATCATGCCCCCTTCGGTTATGGAAATACCAGGCTCGTTCATGAGGCTCTTCTCCAGGAGCTGCTGAAGTTCCGTACAGCGGTCTACACCAGCCATTAACTGATCAGCATAGGAGTGCTCAAGACGGTGGACGGTTTCAAATATCGCCGGGACCCGCTCCAGTGATTTTTTCAGCTGAATCAGATCACGGGCATTCACATTGCCGAACGAAACCTTTCCGGAAAGGCGTTCAAGATCATAAACATCCCGGAGATTTTCTTTTAATTCTTCCCGCTCAAAAAAACGGTCCATTAATACTTCTACAAAACCAAGGCGGTTCTCGATCTGGTTTTTATCAAGCAGGGGCCGCTCAATCCATTGTTTAAGGAGTCTTCCTCCCATTGCAGTAACGGTTTTATCCAACAGCCATAAAAGAGATCCGTGTTTCTTTTTTTCCCGGATCGTCTCGGTCAGTTCAAGGTTTCTTTTGGAGTGTACGTCAAGCTTCATAAAATCTTTTGCAAAATAAAAGGCGGCTGGCTGCAAATGGTCAAGTGACCGCTTTTTTGTTCTGTACAGATAGTTTAATAGTCTAACAACGGTTAATCTATGTTTTTCGTCCTCAATATTGTGAACGAGACGTGTCATTTCGCCAACACTTGCCGTACTGCTTTCTTCAGAAAACGTGACATGAAGGATATGGGAAATACGCTTTCGTCTCTCTTCAGGAAAAGCAGGAGGTATGACAATTTCCTTTGGTGTGTAGGAGGCTGCTTCATGAATCACGTCGTACAGCGATTCGGTACAGGTGACACGTACCTCCCCTGTTGTTAAATCAGCGGCAGCCAGGCCGAACTGGCCTCCTTCAAATTCAGACAAAGAAAGAAGATAGTTGTTTTCTTTCTCCTGTATTGTTGTCCCTTCCATTACTGTTCCCGGGGTAATGAGCTGGACAACTTCCCGCTTGACGACCCCTTTTGCCTGGGCCGGGTCTTCTGTCTGTTCACAGATAGCTACTTTATAGCCTTTCTCGATAAGCTGGGTAATGTACCCTGAGCATGCATGGTAAGGAACACCACACATAGGGATTTTATCTTCCCCTTTTCCTCTCGCTGTCAGCGTAATCTCCAGCTCTTTGGCCGCTTTTACCGCATCTTCAAAGAAAAGCTCGTAAAAATCACCTAATCTGAAAAATAAAAAGGCCTCCTCGTACTCTGCCTTTATCTTTAAGTATTGTTTTATCATCGGGGTTTGTTGTTTCGACATAATCTTCCTCCAGCTCGCATCATTCGTCGGTTTATTATAACATACGCACGACTGTTCATGAGAGAGGAATACGCGCCTTTGCCACCCAGGAATAAAAGTCTTCTATCTTTTTTTTGTCCCCCGGTTTAGGGAACTTTTTGATAAGAGATTGAAATACATTCTGCACAAATCCCTCTGCTGTATTTAAGTCCCCGCTGTGATAGGAACGGACAACTGCATCCGGAATATCAAAATAAGGAAGAAGCTCATTCTTAACCACCCACTCCACCCAGGTAAACAGCGTCAGACTTCCCGGAATCCGGCCGTACCATGAAGAAAGAGTCCGGTACTCAAATCCGTTAAATGAATTGGACCTCACATTTCCGAGTCCTCCGTAACGAGAATTTCTTCTTTCCTTTCCCCCAGCCCCGTCCACCAGTGACATTGGCAGTGCTACAAGTGTATCCAGCTGGCTCGTTTTTTTAAAGGATGGACAGAGGTTTCCAAAGTGAAGATGCCCCCCGAGAAAAAACCTGTCCCTCGGATTGGAGGTGGATATCGTTTCATAGGAACTGTTCCCTACCCTCTTTTCCTGCCGGGAAAAAAGTGTAAGGAGGTTTTCATGCAGCTCCCTGCTGCTGAATCCTGGTGCCGGATGGAGTTCAAATACAGGCTTATAAAAAGTATGTCCTTTTCGGATAAGAGCGCCGTCTGTATGCTCTTCTGCTTTATCACGGTTGATCATCAGACTTTGAAACATTCCGGTCTTTTTGCAAAGAATCATATATTCAACGTCAGCCCCGAACGTGACCGGTTCCTTTACTTTCTTCCTTTTATACATTGTTGTCGTATTCTCTTTCAGGTCAGTTATGATAATCTTTTTTCCTTCCCGCTGAAGTTTACAATAAAACCCGGGCAGCTTTTGTGCGTAGGCTGCCCGAAATGCGGTATCGATCATTTCCTGTCCCATATAATAATTTTTCAGTTGATGAACGGATATTGTCTGCCGTTCCTGATACGGGTAAGTAATCGAAACGGACTCGGGCTCATATTCAAAACTTCTTACTTCCATACGAAAAAAACGCCGGTTTTCCTCTCCGGCGTCCAGTTGAAATGCTTCAAGACGGTTCAATGGCACCCCTCCCTGATAATCAGATAAAAAGAAATAAGGAAGAAGAGGTTTCTTCTTCCCTAAACTCTTATTCTTCTAGGTCTCCCATCAGGAAGTTAGGATCCAGATCTTCAAATGCCTCGTCTTCTACATCGTAATCCCAGATTTTTTCATCCCAGCTGTCGCCGGAAAAATCAGGATTGCAGTAAACACACACTTTTGTTTCCCCGATGACCTCTACCATGAATTCTCTTTCAACCTGAACGTTTACATCGGTAGCATTGCCTGCAATTGTGGCCTCCAATGTATTCGGCTGCTGTATCGCCCGGGCAAGCACTTCCATCTCTTCAGAGAGGACGTTCTTATCCTGTAAAGCCAGAGGTACTACATCTGTGTAGGCAACTGTTTCAGTAGCCACATTTGTTTTCGTATTGTTGTCATACGAATACCAGATGTTAATGTCGTACTTCCCGTTCACTTCGATAGCGTCTCCCTTTTTCTCTGCATCATACTTGTGGTTGATGATCCAGCACCCTAAAATGCTGGTCGGCTTATGCGTAGGACTGATATTGTGACTTGCTTGAGAAAACTTCCTTCCTTTTCCGCACACAGCCTTAGTAATAATCTCTCTGTAATTAAGCTCTTTGTCGCTTAGTGACATGCCGTTCCCTCCTCAAACAAATAATTGACTCTCGGCAATCCAAAAACCTAGGAATCATGACAGTTTCATATGCATCCTATGCGGGACATTTGACCAGTGTGATAAAAAGTTTTGTACTGCGTTACTTCAGCCTATGTGAACAGATGCTTTTTGCTACTGCGCTCCACCTTTACAGTAAGTTCAATTATGTATATGAGGTGTTTTGCTTGTTCATGCATTTTGTTTTATTTCGAAGAAGAGAAATTATGTGTTTCATATATATGATTGAGTACGGTATGTGAAATATATCAAACCGGGAATGGTGTCTCTGTTTTTTTGTGGTAGGCAGTCCAGCTGGGCTTTTCTGTTATGGAATGAAAAAACGCCTTATCATGCGGTCAGGCTGGAATAAAACCCAGTTAAAAAGATTGCCCTCACCATTGATGAGAGCCAAATAAAAGTATTCAGAAGCGGGCGACGAGCGGTTACTACAATGATAAGCTGCGAGTTGTTTCGACGCCGGTATCTGCGTAGAGTTACTGGTAGAGGAAGAAGCAGGCATAAGCCACCTGCAGGCTCACCGGTGCCACCGCTGCAATGAGCGTAAATCAACACCTGACTTTAACAGAGCCATCACAAAAAGAAAAGGCTGTCGAAAAGAAACTTTCTCGACAGCCTTTTCAGGCGGTTTTTATGATCAGCATCCGGAGTTAAACGGGTTTTTTGTTGTAGTTCCCTGCAATACGTCTCCACCGGTGGATTTAATAATTTCATCTGTAACGCTGTTTGAGATCGTAGTAGAAACAAGCTGTAAAAGACCGTTTACTTCTGTCTGGGACTGCTTGAATTCTTTTACAATCGGAATTTCGTCAAGTTCATCCTGAAGGGCGTCAATTTTTGCTTCAACTTCTTTTAGTCCCTCAGTTTTATTGTAGTGCTGCAGGTTTACGGCTTCTTTCTGGAGCTTTTTAATCTGTCCGATAATTTCCTGAACACGGAGATTTTCATTGATTTGAAGTTCAGCACGTTTGAAGAAATCAACTTCTTCTGTTTCTGCCATCACTTTCGCAAGTTCTTTCGCTTTTTCAATAACTTCTTTTTTTGTATGTGCCATCCTATTTCACCTCTGCTGTTTCGACTACCTGACCATTAAGAGACCAGGTTTTCGCTTCTGTTATTTTAACGTGGATAAGCTCCCCGATGCAAGATTTAGGAGCTTTAAAGTTAACAAGGCGGTTCGTTCGTGTACGTCCCGCAAGGACTTCCGGATCTTTTTTACTTTCTCCTTCAACGAGAACTTCCATGATCTTCCCTTCAACAGCTTTGTTTTTCTTTGCTGAAAGGTCGTTTACCATTTCATTGAGCCTGCGAAGGCGGTCCCGCTTGACTTCATGGGGAACATTATCCTCCATTTTAGCCGCAGGTGTGCCGTCACGCGGAGAGTAAATGTACGTAAAGCAGCTGTCGTACTCCATCTCTTTTACAAGAGAAAGTGTATCTTCGAACTGCTCTTCCGTTTCGTTTGGGAAACCGACAATGATATCGGTTGTAAACGAAGCATGGGGCATTGCTTTTTTAATTCTACCGGCGAGCTCGATATAGCTTTCACGGGTATATTTACGCGCCATGAGTTTAAGAACTTCGTTGTTTCCGCTTTGAACCGGTAAGTGAATGTGTTCAACCAGGTTACCGCCTTTTGCCAATACTTCGATCAGATGATCATCAAAGTCCCGTGGGTGACTCGTTGTAAATCGTACCCTCGGAATGTCAATCTTACGGATTTCATCCATCAGATCTCCAAGACCATAGTTCATATCAGCGAGATCTTTGCCGTAGGCATTTACATTTTGTCCAAGGAGGGTAATTTCTTTGTATCCGTTACGGGCAAGGTGACGTACCTCTTCGATTATGTCTTCAGGACGGCGGCTTCTCTCTTTTCCTCTTGTATAAGGCACAATACAGTACGTACAGAATTTATCACAGCCGTACATAATGTTAACCCAGCCCTGAATCTGGCCTTTCCGTGCACGGGGCATGCTTTCAATAATGTCCCCTTCTTTAGACCATACTTCAATGACCATCTCTTTGGAAAGAATGGCATCACGCATGAGGTGCGGAAGGCGGTGGATATTGTGGGTACCAAAGATAAGGTCCACCTGCTGGTGCTTTTGCATGATTTTGTTTACGACGCTTTCTTCCTGGGACATACATCCGCACACACCGATGATGAGCTCAGGACGTTCACGCTTCATCGTTTTTAAGTGACCGATTTCGCCGAACACTTTGTTCTCGGCATTTTCCCGGATCGCACATGTATTCAGAAGAATAACATCAGCATCGTCTGTGCTGGCTGTTGATTCAAAGCCCATATCAAGTAAAATACCGGCCATGTTCTCGGAATCGTGTTCGTTCATCTGACACCCGTATGTACGGATGAGAAACTTCTTGCCTTTGCCGGTTTCACGCATGGATTCAGGAACTTCAAAATCGTAATGAATTTCTACGTTTTCTTTTCCCCGCTTTTTAGCCTGCTTAAGGTTTGGCGGGACATAGGTTGTCTGAAAGTACTGAGAGAAATCCTTTTCCTGGCCGGATTTTTTGTCCGCGGCATAAGTCTCCTTTTCATTGACGGTTTGTTTTTTTCGCTGTTCTTCGTTCATTGATCCCTCGACCCCTTTATACTGCAATAGTCTTCCAACCTATAAGTATAAAGGGTTTTCAGGTGTTTCACAATACTCTTTGGTAACTCCGCGCTGTAATCCGCTTGTTTTGCATAAATATGGTATTACTGTTACACTGCAGGGAGTTTACAGAATAATGACAAGTTAAAGAGCTCATTAGTTTTACATTGATAATAAGGGGAGATATCGATGCTGTCTATATGCACTCAATTTCCACGGTGGCCGGTGAGCCTCCTCATGTTTTCGCATTTCGGAGCTTCCCCCCCCCGGCTCCAGCTCCCGCGCGTGGAAACAGCATTCTCCTTTCATTTAAAAGGATCCAGTAAATAAATAAGATTCTTAAAGTTTTGTTTTGAAGAAGCATGTATGCTAAGGATGCTCCTGAATCGCTCTAATAAGAGAACGCTATGAGCGGAAATCATCAACCGAGGTTAATATATACATCCTTTATAAACATTTAAAAGTAATGCGTAATAAAGCTTTTTCACTTCACATTTAGAAAAAGCAATTAAACCGGTAAAGGGGGAATTTATTTGTCTCGGTGGTTGAAACGTAACAAGTGGATGCTTCTTTTCTGGACAGGCATCTTTGTCTTTATTGTTCTTTTGTTCCGTCCCTGGCAGATGATGTTTGATGATAATGTTTCAGAGCCTGCTTCAGGCGGAAGCGGGGATTTGATAAGGGATTACGGGGAACTTGATCCCGATGTTGAAAACATTCTTGCAGCGGGCGAAAGCCTTCTTGGAACCCCCTTTCTATCAGGGGGGCGCGATCCGGATGAAGGATTTAATTCTTCTGGATTTGTCCAGTATGTGTACCAGGAATCAACAGGAATACGCATGCCCCGGATCGCCGCTCACCAGCATGACCTGGGAGAGGAAATAAAGAAAGAAGACCTGTATCCCGGTGATCTCGTGTTTTTTGAAGCAGAAACGGTTATGAGCGGGATATACACGGGGAACGGAGAGTTTCTTACCGTTTCCAGCACCAACGGCGTAGAAAAGGTGTCTCTTGCAAGAGACACCTTTTGGAGCAGGCATTTTATTGGGGGAAAACGGCTTACAAAAGAAGAAATGCAGGGCCTGCATCCAGGTACGTATACAGAACACTCCCATCCAGCTGTGAGAGAAGCTGTCCAGTACCTGGATACGCCCTATGTTTTTGGAGGGAATACGCTGAATGGTTTTGACTGCTCTTTTTTCATACAGGATGTTTTCAGGGAAAGCTCAGACATTTACTTGCCAAGAGTGACGAAAGACCAATACGAGCTTGGTGAAGAAATTGACAAAAAAGACCTTAAACCTGGGGATGTTCTGTTCTTTGCGGGTGCTGATGGGGATGAAGACGACCCGCGCAGTGATTGGGACGTTAACCATACAGGCATCTATGCAGGAGGGAATTTTATGATTCATGCGAGCCGGACTGAAGGAATGACACAGGTTTCATACCTGAATGAATACTGGGACGATGCATTTACCGGTATCAGACGCTACGATGATATGAGTCTCAATCATGAGCACCCCGTCGTGCAAGAAGCAGCTTCCCACCTGTTCAGTGAAGACTTTACGACACCGGGTTTTGTCCGGCATGTATACAGGAAAAGCCTTGGAATAACACTGCCGCAGAGGGCTGAAGATCAGTGGAACAGCGGTTCCCCCGTGGAGAGGGATGACCTTGAAATCGGGGATGTTCTGTTTTTTGAAGGAACAAACAGTTACCTGGCTGCTCTTTATACAGGCCATGACCTTGCCATGTTTGTGAGCGCGTCTTCAGGGGTGACAACGCGTCACCTTGAATACGATGAATTCTTCTCGGAAAATTATCTCGGAGCAAGACGATACGATTAACCTGATGGCTTGGGAGATTTCACTCTTCTGATCCTGCGTTGGTTACATAATATTATTATGGTTGATTAAAAACGAGACACAAATAAACCCGGACAAGGGAAGCTCGCCTATGTCCGGGTTTTAATATTAGATGATATTTAATTCTTTCCCTGCTTTTTCAAATGCATCGAGAGCTTCCTGTAATACTTCCTTGGTGTGCTCCGCAGTTACGATTGTACGAACGCGTGCCTGGCCTTTTGCAACGGTCGGGAATGCAATTCCCTGTGCAAATACGCCGTATTCAAGGAGCTTGTCTGACAGCTGGTGAGCTTTTGCTTCATCGCCGACAACAACTGGTGTAACAGGAGTATCACTTCTTCCTGTATCAAAGCCAAGATTCTGAAGACCTTTTTTAAAGAACTTCGTGTTTTCCCACAGACGGTCAATCAGCTCCGGCTCTTCAAGCAGGACATCAATTGCCGCTGAGCATGCCGCAGTTACCGCTGGAGGATGGGATGTGCTGAATAAAAACGGACGCCCTTTGTGAATGAGGTAGTCTCGGACAGACTGGGTACTTGCCACATATCCTCCAAGGACGCCAATCGCTTTACTTAACGTACCTACCTGGATGTGAACGCGGCCGTTCAGGTCAAAATGGTCCACTGTGCCCCGTCCGTTCCGGCCCAGAACACCACTTGCGTGGGCATCATCAACCATAACAAGAGCGTCGTATTTTTCACAAAGCTCAACAATTTCCGGTAGAGGAGCAATGTTCCCGTCCATACTGAAAACACCGTCAGTAACAACAAGGCGCTTACGGTAGTCGCCGCTCTCTTTCAACGCTTCCTCGAGACTTTTAAGGTCTACGTGTTTGTAAATCTTACGGGCAGCTTTCGTCAGACGAATGCCGTCAATAATCGAAGCGTGGTTCAGCTCATCGGAAATAACAACATCCTCTTTTGTAAGAATGGAGCTTAAAATCGCCTGATTTGCTGTAAAGCCTGATTGCAGTACGAGTGTCGCTTCAGTGTGCTTAAATTCTGCAAGCTTTTTCTCAAATTCCTCGTGAAGTGAGAAAGTTCCTGCGATTGTTCGGACAGAACCGGTCCCTGCTCCGTATTTCTCAACGGCTTCAATCGCTGCCTGCTTCATTTTCGGGTGTGTGGTAAGACCAAGATAGTTGTTGGAAGAAAGCTGAATGACTTCTTTCCCATTAATCACCACTTTTGCCCCCTGATCGGACTCAAGCGGCACCAGGGAGCGGAAAATACCCTCTGCTTTCATTGAATCGAGCTCTTCTTGTAAATATTCAAATCCCTTCACAAAAACCCCTCCATTTAGTGTATCAGATTCCTTCATTATTACCGTGTTCTAAGGGTGAAGTACGACTTTTCCGCATTTTCCTTCAATCATAAGGTTAAATCCTTTTTCGAATTCTTCGAGAGGGAAATGGTGCGTAATCATCGGTTTTACATCTACCTGACCGGAGCTTAACAGACCGGAAACCTGCTGCCACGTTTCATACATTTTTCGTCCTGTAATCCCCTGAACTGTAATACCCTTGAAGACAATATCATTTGTTACATCAATTTCTACAGGGCGTACCGGAAGGCTGAGAATCGAAACGCGCCCGCCGTTGGTAACCATTTTAAATCCCTGATTCATGGCGATAGGATGTCCGCTCATTTCACAGACAACGTCGACACCTTCTCCGCCGGTGAGCCGGTTTACAACCTCCAGTGGATCTTCATTCATGGAGTTTACAACGGCTGTGGCCCCCATTTTTGTGGCAAGATCGAGCCGGTATTCGTTTAAATCAAAGGCAATAACCTGGGAGGCACCACATGCCTTTGCCACACCTACCGCCATAATACCAATCGGTCCGCAGCCAATGACAGCAACGGTTTTCCCGGCAACATCTCCTGCTAAAACAGTATGTACACCGTTTCCGAAGGGCTCCTGTACACTGGCAACATCAAAAGGAAGCTCAGGATCGTTTTTCCACAGATTCACAGCAGGAAGTGCTACATATTCTGCAAAACAGCCATCTCTGTCAACTCCGATAATCTGGGTGTTTGCACAGATATGCGCCTGACCCGTAAGACACTGTTTGCATTCACCACAAACAATGTGGGTTTCAGCACTTACGTGGTCTCCAACTTCTACATTTGTTACATTGCTGCCTTTTTCAACAACGACGCCGGCAAACTCATGACCGAAGACGTAAGGTGGATTTACCCGGCTCTGTGACCATTCATCCCATGCATATATATGAACATCTGTACCGCATATGGACGTTGCCTTTACTTGTATCAGTACTTCACTATCATTTATTGTCGGGATCGGAACCGTATCAAGTTTCGCCCCAGGGGCTCTTTCCGGTTTTACAATTGCTTTCATTGTTCCTTCCATAACATCTACACCCCTCTTATTCACTTTATATCACGTTCATTTTATCACGGCCCGTCTGAACGCGTAAACAGAACTGTCCGCCAGACATGGACACTTGAACGCGCTGAAAAATTTCTTTGAAATTATTTTTGATACATACTAGATTTTGTAAAATAGTACCCTTTTATCCGGCTTTTCAGACAAAAGAAAGACGCCTTTAAACAAACAGGCGTCTTGTTTTGTGTCTACATAAATTCATTGACAAGCTGGTCGAATTTATCTTTTTTAAGCTCCAAAGGCTGACTTGCAAGTGCTTCATCCTTAAAGCCATCCACCAGCTGTTCATAGGAAGGCTTCTCTTTATTCTGATAGATCAGTCCCGTCACCAGGCCGTTATGTTTCATGAGTGTATTCATTGCCATCCCGCGGTCGGACGGGTCGTACCCCTCAATTGTTGAAAGCTTCGTAATGTTTTCTTTAAACCAGTCGTAAGTATTCACTTTATTGAATGTCACACACGGGCTGAATACATTAATTAACGAAAAGCCTTTATGTGCGATCCCTTGTTCGATAATGGAGGTGAGCTCCTTTAAATCCGTGGAGAAGCTCTGCGCAACGAAGGTTCCGCCGGCAGATAACGCCATTTCCATCACATTCAATGCCGACTCAATTGAACCGCCCGGTGTACTTTTCGTTTTGAATCCCATGTCACTTCGCGGGGATGTCTGACCTTTTGTAAGACCGTAAATCTGGTTATCCATTACGATGTAGGTAACATCGATATTTCTCCTGATTGCATGAATCGTATGACCCATACCTATGGCAAAACCGTCGCCATCCCCACCGGATGCAATGACCGTTAATTCACGGTTCGCCATTTTTACACCTTGTGCGATCGGGAGAGAACGTCCGTGAATACCGTGAAAGCCATAGGAGTTAATGTATCCGCTGATACGTCCGGAACAGCCGATGCCACTTACAACAGCCAGGTTTTCAGGTGTCAGACCTGCGCTTGCTGCCGCTCGCTGAATGGCTGCCTGAACGGAAAAGTCACCGCATCCGGGACACCAGTTTGGCTTAACGTTGTTTCTGAAATCTTTAAATGTTGCCATCCTATAACAACTCCTTGCATGATTGATAGACTTCCTGCGGCAGGAACGGATTGCCGTCATACTTATTCAGGGTTTTAAGTTTATCCGAGCCCACTTCCATTTTGATGAGCTGGGCGAGCTGGCCTGTTGCGTTATTTTCGATCACAACAACCTGCTTTGCCCGGTCAATCATCTCTTTGACTTGTTCTTTCGGAAAAGGATGAAGAAGACGGACATGGGCATGATTCACTTTTAATCCGTCATTTTCCAGGCGGGGCATGACTTCCTGAATGGTTCCCCGGGTTGAGTTAAACCCGACAATAAGGAGATCTGCCTCTTCGTGTCTTTCATCTTTATATACAGGTGTCTTAAAGTTTTCAGCCAAATTGGTGAGCTTTCTGAGCCTTTTATCCATCTGGATTTTACGGTTATCAGGACTTTCAGAAGGTTTGCCCTGCTCGTTATGTTCTACACCTGTCACGTGGTGGATGGCGTTTTTCATTCCCGGAATAACACGTTTTGAAATGCCGTCTTCCGCTTCTTCATAGCGTTTGTAGTAAACATTCTTCTCAAGTTCCGGAAGCTCTTCCGACGGATCAAACTTCCCTCTGCGGATTTCGATTTTATCGTAGTCCAGAGGTTCAACGGTCTGCTTCCCAAGTGAGAGGGCCAGATCAGACACAAGAATAACCGGGCACTGGTATTCTTCTGCCAGATTGAATGCTTCGATTGTGTCGTAGAATGCTTCTTCTACTGTCGAAGGTGCCATGACGATTTTCGGAATCTCGCCATGAGTCCCATAAATCATTGCCATAATATCGGATTGTTCCTGTTTCGTGGGCAGCCCCGTACTTGGTCCTCCCCGCTGGGTATCTACTATTACAAGAGGAGTTTCAGTAATTCCGGACAGGCCGATCGATTCCATCATAAGCGACAACCCCGGACCTGCAGAGGCGGTCAGGGATCGGACCCCTGCGTAGTTGGCTCCGATCGCCATCGTACATGCGGCAATTTCATCTTCAGTCTGTATAACGGTACCCCCATACTCAGGCAGCTTTTTAATCAGGTATTCCATGATTTCAGACGCAGGAGTAATCGGGTATGCAGGCATAAAACGGGCACCTCCGGCCAGAGCTCCGAGAGCGATGGCATCGTTGCCGATCATGAACATACGTCCTTTCATTTCTACCGGTTCCAGACGGAAATCCAGGGCCTCGTCTTTTGCTTCTTTATTAAAATAATCCATGCCTTTCTTAATGGCCTGCATGTTTTTTTCAACTACGGCTTCTCCTTTTCTGGAGAAAATTTGTTTCACTACACTTGAGAAGTCTTCCGGCTTAACTCCAAGAAGCGCACTTGAAGCTCCCACAGCCACCATGTTTTTCATAAGAGAAGTACCAAGTTCGTTGGCGATCTCTGTAAATGGAATAGAAAAAAGGCTTGCTTTTGCCCCATCTGGTTTCACAGGGTTAAATTTACTGTCAGCAATAATTACACCGCCATCAACCAGCTCATGATGGTTCAAGTCGATCGTCTCCTGATCGAATGCCACAAGTATATTCAGATCATCACTGATTGCGTTCATTGGTGTCGTGCTCACACGGATTTTATTATTCGTGTGGCCGCCTTTAATGCGTGATGAAAAGTGACGGTAGCCATACAGATAATAACCAAGGCGGTTTAAAGCCATTGAGAAAATCTCTCCGGTACTCTCGATCCCTTCCCCCTGCTGTCCGCCTACTTTCCAAGATAATTGTTTCATCATCTTCCTGCACCCCTTTACAAACGGTCCGTCTTTTATTAAGCCATCGTGCAGCCTTGTTTTTGAGTTTTTTATGCCGCACATGTTGTCTTCTGTCTTCTGTCTTCTGTCTTCGGTCAGTTCCAGTCAGTATCGTTTAATCCACATATGTAGAGTTACAGACTTATCCCTGTAAAATAGTGGATACTTTCATAAACTTCTTATATTGTATCACATTTTTATTTCTCTTAAATAAAAATCTCTCGTCCTTCCAATGTATAAATCGTTCTGCACATCATGCCGTGATCGGTAATAGTGTCGGTTTTTACGGCTTCCAGTCGAACATTGAAGGATTGTCAGGAAATAAAAAAACTGCCTGACATCATCTGTCAGGCAGTTGTACTCTTAGCGAGGTTCAATAATTAACTTAATTGCTGTCCGTTCGTCCCCGTCAATCAGGATATCGGTAAAGGCTGGTATACAGATTAGATCAATTCCACTTGGAGCAACGAAACCTCTTGCAATGGCTATGGCTTTAACCGATTGATTTAATGCACCTGCTCCGATGGCCTGGATTTCGGCTGATCCCCGTTCCCGGATCACGCCTGCCAGAGCGCCGGCTACAGAGTTAGGGTTGGATTTTGCTGAAACTTTTAATACTTCCACTTTAGGACCTCCTTAGGATGATTTATAGGACTGATTGATAGTAGTGAAAATAACGAACATATTGCCATTTTAAAACTAAATTCTTCTGTCTCTGTGATCATGATGTTCGTTATTCGGTTTACAGGAGACTTTTCACTATACCCATTCATTTACCTCATTTGGTATATATTCAAAACCTATAAATATATTCCTCCGGAAAGAATTGACGGTACATAGGAAGTTTAGTCGAAAAACGGCTGATCTTCGTTAATCATGATCCGCTTGATGGATTCGGCATGACCGGTCTGTTTATTTAGCGATACGAACACTCCGTTTAACTGTTCCCGCCCTTTCGTAACTTCAAACCTCGTTGGAAGGTTTGTTGTGAACTTATGAAGGACAGCTTCTTTCTCAACTCCAAGGATCCCGTCATAAGGTCCTGTCATCCCTGCGTCAGTAATAAACCCTGTACCTTCAGGAAGCACCCTGTTATCTGCCGTCTGTACATGAGTGTGCGTACCTACTACAACAGACGCCCTGCCATCCAGATACCAGCCCATTGCCTGCTTTTCGCTTGTGGCTTCAGCGTGAAAATCAACAAATATAAACCGTGTGTTTGCTGCGGCTTCTTCTACAAGTTCATCTGCCCGTTCAAAGGGACAGTCAATAGGAGGCATAAACGTCCGTCCCTGGAGGCTGATCACAGCGAGGGTGTTCCCTCCCACTTTTTTATATGTAATCCCCCGTCCGGGATTGCTTCTTGGGAAATTGGCAGGTCTGATCATATCATCTTTATCTTCAATGAAGTCAAAGATCTCTTTTTTATCCCATGTATGGTTTCCAAGCGTGACGATATCCGCTCCTGCTTCCTTGATTTCATGGTAGACCTTTTCAGTAATCCCTTTTCCTGCTGCTGCATTTTCCCCATTGACTACCGTGACATCCGGACGGTACTTTGTCTTAAGTTTTTTCAAATATTCCTTCAGCATATGTCTTCCCGGTGATCCGACGACGTCTCCAATAAACAATACTTTCATAACACGAAAACTCCTTTGTATTCTTGTTGCGTTTTTTACTATCATAGCCTGTCTTGGCGTCAAAATGTCCGTATAATAAAAATAAAGTGGCAAAAGCCACTTTATTTTGCATACTCAACTGCCCTCGTCTCACGAATTACGGTCACCTTAATGTGGCCGGGATAATCGAGCTCGTCTTCGATTTTTTTAGTAATTTCTCTGGCCAGCCTGTAAGATTCATCATCGTTGATGGAATCAGGTCTGACCATGATACGAACTTCCCGTCCTGCCTGTATGGCAAAGGTTTTTTCAACACCCTCAAAGGATTCGGAGATCTCTTCAAGTTTTTCAAGGCGTTTAATATACGTCTCAAGCGTCTCGCGTCTTGCTCCTGGTCTGGCTGCTGATAAAGCATCAGCTGCCGCCACAAGGGAAGCAATAACAGACGTCGGTTCCGTATCTCCGTGATGCGATGCAATACTGTTAATGACAACTGGATGTTCTTTGTATTTCGTGCCGAGTTCCACCCCGATTTCAACGTGGCTTCCCTCAACTTCATGGTCAATCGCTTTTCCTATATCGTGCAACAATCCAGCCCGTTTCGCCAGTGTCACGTCTTCTCCAAGCTCACTGGCCATTAAGCCTGTAAGGTAGGAAACCTCCATTGAATGCTTGAGAACGTTCTGTCCGTAACTTGTACGGAATTTAAGACGTCCAAGGATTTTAATGAGGTCCGGATGGAGTCCGTGGATACCAACTTCAAAGGTGGTTTGTTCACCGTACTCCCGAATCAGCTCATCTACTTCGCGGCGGGATTTCTCCACCATTTCCTCAATACGGGCAGGGTGAATACGTCCGTCCTGAACGAGTTTTTCAAGAGTCGTTTTTGCGATTTCCCGACGGATTGGATCAAAGCCTGACAAAATAACGGCTTCCGGTGTATCATCAATGATCAGGTCAATACCGGTCAGTGTTTCGAGAGCACGGATGTTCCGTCCTTCACGGCCGATAATTCGCCCTTTCATTTCATCGTTTGGCAGGGAAACCACACTTACAGTTGTTTCTGCTACATGGTCTGCTGCACAACGCTGAATCGCCACCGAAAGAATTTCTTTTGCTTTTTTATCAGCTTCATTTTTGGCATTGGTGACTGCCTCTTTGATCATAATCGCTTTTTCATGGCTTAATTCATCTTCAACGGACTTCATGATAATATCTCTGGCTTCATCTTTTGTGAAGCCTGAAATCCTTGCGAGTTCATCCTGTTGCTTTTGAAGCAACTCCTCAACTTTGCTATTCATCTCGTCGATATTCTGCTGGCGTCTGACCAGCTCTTCTTCGCGTTTTTCCAAAGAATCTTCTTTTTTGTCCAAGGTTTCACTTTTACGGTCTAATACTTCTTCTTTTTGTACTAAGCGGTTTTCCGTCTTCGAAATATCATTTCGGCGTTCCCGTGCTTCACGCTCGGATTCGATACGGAGTTTATGAGCTTCATCTTTCGCTTCAAGAATCGCTTCTTTTTTGCTTGATTCCGCTTCTCGCTTTGCTTCTTCGATGGTCTGTTTTGCCAGTTGTTCCGCACTGGAAATCTTGGCTTCTGCAATGGATTTACGTACGAAGTATCCGATGACGACACTAATTGCTGCAGTGACTAGCAAAATGAGGATGAGAACAAAAATGTTGTCAATCATGACTGATTCACCTCCTCATGCTATTCTTGTTGTGTTTCGTTTTTTGATGTTGATACGTGTCATTTTTAATGGTTCGGTATTAGCGCACATCCAGCACAGGTAATACTTAACAAATTGAGTATGTGGTAAGGCAGTATTCTTTTTAATTGTATGTTCCAAAACGGCCATTGTCAAGCATTGGTAGGATTGGTTATCAAAGAATTTATTCACCGAAGGCTGTTGAAAATATCCGCTCCTTTCCCATAGATACCTGGCTTTTGATGGAAAATATGTTAACTTTCCCCTCGTAAAATTTAAACGATCGTTTAAATTTCTGACTCAGCTAAACTTTGACTTTGGTTCTGGTTAGCATACTTTCAGCGGACAGTCTCTGAGTCTTTCGGGAACACGCTGTCCCCACAGGGTCGTGGCGGATTCTCTCCATTTAATAAATTTCCATTGACCTTTAACATAGCGGGAATGTAAAGCCGGGTATGTAAAAAGGCTGTCTGAAGAAGGTGTTTTTCCCTTCTCAGTCAGCCTCTTTAAGAAATCCGGCAGTACCGGTTCATTGAAATTACTTCAAATCGAGCGGAAGATCTTCTTTTTCTCCTTCGAAATCAGCTTCCCCGGGTGGTACTTCCTGAGGTTCAAGTAAACCATGATATTCGCGGATACGGTTTTCAATGTTTTCCGTAATATCAGAGTTTTCCTTCAGGAACTGTTTTGCATTTTCACGTCCCTGGCCCAGTCGGTCCTCGTTATAGGAATACCAGGCACCACTCTTTTGAACGATGTCAAGATCAGACCCGATGTCAAGAATCGAACCTTCCCTGGAAATTCCTTCGCCGTACATAATGTCTACTTCCGCAGTTCTGAACGGAGGCGCTACTTTATTCTTAACAATCTTGATTTTCGTTTTATTCCCGACCATGTCGTTCCCTTGCTTTAACGCCTCTGCACGACGGACTTCCAGTCTTACGGACGAGTAAAATTTCAGGGCACGTCCGCCTGGCGTCGTTTCAGGGTTACCGAACATAACACCGACTTTTTCACGGATCTGGTTAATAAACACGGCGATGGTTTTGGATTTGTTAACCGCTCCGGAAAGCTTTCGGAGAGCCTGGGACATAAGACGTGCCTGAAGACCAACGTGGCTGTCTCCCATCTCACCTTCAATCTCTGCTTTCGGAACAAGTGCCGCAACTGAGTCGACAACGATCATATCAACCGCGCCGCTCCGGACAAGTGCCTCAGCGATTTCAAGAGCCTGCTCACCTGTATCCGGTTGTGAAAGAAGAAGCTCATCGATATTAACGCCAAGATTTTGAGCGTAAATCGGATCGAGTGCATGCTCCGCATCAATAAAGGCAGCCTGTCCTCCCTGACGCTGAATCTCTGCAATCGCATGAAGAGCAACCGTTGTTTTACCTGATGATTCCGGTCCGTAAATTTCTACTACTCTTCCTTTCGGGTAGCCGCCTACCCCAAGAGCTATATCTAATGCAAGTGTACCACTGGATACAGTGGAAACCCGCTGTTCTGCCTGTTCCCCTAATTTCATGATCGAGCCTTTACCAAACTGTTTTTCAATCTGGCGCAGCGCCATATCCAACGCTTGTTTGCGGTCTGACATTCTAACCTCTCCTTTTGGCTCTCTACAATCTGTCGAGCCGTTTCAGTTCATAATCCTATTTTAACTTCTTTTGAGATATTTGCCAAGCTTTTTGCAAACATTCGTTCGCATTTTTTTAGATCAGGAGATTTATATATAAAACATGCGGTTACCCTCGCTGTTCGCGCACAAGCTGCTCTTGTATAATTTTCCCCATTACCCTCTGACTTCAAAAGAAGCCCGGATAACGGGGAACAGAATAATTCCGGCATTTTTCATTTAGTGACAGTAGGCCGTTCCAAAGGAGTCATACTGTCCCGTTACATCAAATGTCAGCCCGGCTTTTGTCGGACTCTCCATTCTCACTGCTGCTTCATACACATTGTCATTTTGATCTTTTAATTTTACCGCATATCGACCCTGGCTCCTTGAATATAAAGAAGATACCGGTGTGAGACTGTCTTCCTCAAGACTGTATTCAGTTGCTATAAAAGAGGACGCATGGTTTTTGGCTGCGGAATGGGTCCAAGGAGCACCAGTAAGATGCCAGTATACAGATGCAGATGCGAAAATAATCATGAGGGAGGTGCCTGTTATAATCCAGATCTTCATACCCGACTCCCCTTTACGAAATGTTCTTGTAATCAGTATAAGGGAGACGGAATCGATTTGGAACTATTTCCGACTATTTTTATCAGAAAAGTAACTAAACAAGTTTGTGTTGTTGATATTTTCTTATTAACCCGGTACTAGCAGATAAAGCCTGCGTGCCCTATGCTTTCCTCGGTGGTGCCGGCAAACCTCCTCGCCCGTGAGGAGGCCACTGATAAAAGTCCCTTTTTTGCTAACAGGCTTCTTTAAATTTAGGTGTTGATTTGCACTCATTTCACTTTCCGCGGGCGGTTCAGAAGTATACTCAGCCTGCTGTTTATTCATAAAGCAGCATTTGCACCCTGCGGGGTCGCTCCGTAACAAAAAAACAGGAAGCTGTTCCAAAGGGTTTTGGAACAGCTTCTCATGTCATCAGCGTCGTTTTGGACGCGGTTTGGCTGGTTCTAGATTTACTCGTGCTCCGTTCAGACGGGAATACTTAATTGCTTCATATACAAACGGGGCCGCTTCTTCAGGAACTTCAATGAACGTGAAGTTTTCAAAAATATCGATCTTCCCGATTGTACGTCCGGGAATTCCTGCCAGGTCAGCTACTTCTTCAACAAGCTTCTTCGGAGTAAGATCAACGTTGCGCCCTACATTTATAAAGAAACGCGTCATTCCTTTTTGTGCACCTGTATCACCGAAGTTATAGGTTTCATCGGACAGGTTATCATGGCCGTAAAAAGCGAGTTTTAACAGGGAGGTGACAACTTTTTCAGCAGGATATTCCTGAAGAAGGTCGGTTACGATTGATTCGTAAAGATCCGTTTCATCATGCTGTTCCATCAGATCAATAATCTGTTTCTTCCAAGATTCCTGCTGTTTTTCCACTACTTCTTCAATTGAAGGAAGGTTCTGGGATGGAATCGTCATTTTAATCTCCAGTTCGATTGAACGAAGGTGCTTCATCTCTCTCGGTGTTACGAGAGTTAAAGCAAGTCCTTCCCTGCCGGCACGACCGGTACGTCCGATACGGTGAACATAGCTTTCAGGATCCTGCGGGATATCATAGTTAATAACATGTGAGACGTTTTCAACATCAAGACCCCGCGCTGCAACGTCTGTTGCCACAAGAAACTCAATGTTTGAGTCTCTGAATTTACGCATAACCCCGTCTCGCTGGGACTGTGTCAGATCACCGTGAAGGCCGTCTGCCATATACCCTCTCGCCTGGAGAGCCTCAGTGAGCTCGGCTACACCTTTTTTGGTGCGGCAGAAGATAATCCCGAGTTCGATGTGTTCACTGTCGATAACACGGCAGAGAGATTCGAGCTTGTTTTTTTCAAGAACCTTATAGTAAACCTGTGAAATGGAAGGAGCCGTCACTTCCCCCTTGCTGATCGTCACCTGCTTTGGCTGGTTCATATACTTGTTTGAAAGCTTACGGATCGGAGGTGGCATCGTAGCAGAGAAAAGCATCATCTGCCGGTCTCTGTTTACCATTTTAAGCACTTTTTCAATGTCTTCAATAAAGCCCATGTCAAGCATTTCATCTGCTTCATCCAGAATAAATGTATGAATGTCGGAGAGCTTCAGCGTTTTACGGTTGAGGTGGTCAAGAACCCGTCCCGGGGTTCCGACAACGACATGAACGCCTCGTTTAAGAGCTTTAATCTGGTGTCCGATTGACTGCCCTCCGTAAATTGGAAGAGTCCTGACCTGTTTATGTTTTGAAAGCTTCTGCAGTTCTCCTGCAACCTGAATGGCAAGCTCTCTTGTAGGCGTGAGAATAATAGCCTGTACGTGATTCGCAGGTGTAACTTTTTCAATTAATGGAATACCGAAAGCCGCAGTTTTACCCGTTCCCGTCTGAGCCTGACCTATGACATCGTTGCCATCAAGGATAACAGGAATGACTTTTTCCTGTATCGGGGACGGAGCTTCAAAGCCCATATCTTTAATCGCTTTTCTAATCGGCTCAGATATTTGAAAATCTTCGAATTTCATATACTTCTCATCCACCTTTAACTCTTTCATTAGTTCAATTCTCTAAGTAAGTAAAAACATCCGTACATGGCTGCCCGTTCACGGATCTGGGCACGGCTCCCCGCAAGGTTCAGAGGATAACTTTTCGTGCCTGACGGAGTAGAGATACCTAAAAACACGATTCCCGGTTCCTTGTTTTCCAGGGAATAGGGGCCGGCTACACCTGTGAAACTGATCCCGATGTCTGAACCGAGAACTGCTTTTACATTTACAGCAAGCTCTTCTGCACATTCAGCACTCACAGTACCATAGTTACGGACAGTCTCCTCTTTTACATTGAGGACGTTTTGTTTCACTTTAGCATCATAACAAATTACGCCGCCATTATAAAAGGAAGAAGCCCCGGAATGCTCTGTCATCCATTCACCAAACAATCCCCCGGTCAGACTTTCGGCAGATGCAATGGTCATGTTGCTTGATTTAAGCTTCTCTGCAGCTACCTTTGAAAGGGGATCGTTTCCATAACCGTAAAAAAAGTCGTTCACAGAAGAAAGGATCGTTGATTCCAGTTCATCAAGAGCTTTTTTATTTGACAGACTGGCTCCTTTAGCCGTCAGCCTCAGGGTCACTTCCCCGCCTGAAGCAAGGGGGGCAATGGTAGGATTTTCCTGATTCTCGATAAGATCGTCAAACATATCCGCAAGTGCAGACTCGCCGATACCGAAGAACCGTAATACCCTCGAGGTAATCTCAACCCCGGAGCCTCCCTTTCCTGCTAAATAGGGAATCACTTCTTCTTCCACCATCGGATACATTTCTTTTGGCGGGCCCGGAAGAAGGAGAAATGAAGGAGTTGTATCGGTCACCATGCCACAGGCAAGTCCGTGATTATTTTTAAAGACATGGGATCCTTTGATCACCTGAGCCTGTTTTTTATTGTTCGCTGTCATAGGCTGCCTGCGCTTTTCAAAAAAACGGGTAATCACATCTAAAGTCTGTCCATGTATAACGAGCTCTTTATCAAGGTACTCTGCTAAAGTTTCTTTGGTCAGGTCGTCTTTCGTCGGGCCGAGACCTCCTGTCATGATTACCAGATCCGCCCGCCCGCTGGCGACCCGGATCGCTTCAGTAAGACGTTCCCGGTTATCGCCTACAGTGGTATGGTAATACACGTTGATGCCAAGGCCTGTCATTTTTTCAGACAGAAAACGGGCGTTTGAATTGGTAATTTGACCGAGCAATAGTTCTGAACCAACAGCAATCACTTCTGCATTCATTCAGTTCCTCCTGCTTTATTATGTGGATTTTGATAACACATGTTTGTTTTTTACAAAATAATCCCAACCGGAAAAGACGGTTAAAATGACGGCAATATAGATCATAATTGTATCAAATGGGATGTTGAGCGCTTCAAAAATCATATTATGTAGCATAATTGCTGATGCAGCGACGATCTGGCTCACTGTCTTCCACTTTCCCCAGTTACTTGCAGCAATAACATCCCCGTCCGCTGCTGCAACGAGTCTGAGACCTGTAACAGCAAATTCACGGCTTAAAATCAGGATCGCTGCCCAAGCAGGAAACATCCCCAATTCAACAAGTGAAACAAATGCTGCAGTGATTAACAGCTTGTCTGCCAATGGATCTAAAAATTTCCCCATATTGGTTACAAGGTTAAATTTCCGTGCATAGTAGCCATCCAGCCAGTCTGTTGATGCTGCGATGATAAAGATGAGGGCGGCCACAAAGTGACTTACTGGAATTTCTGCTCCGAGGATATACCATACACCCCAGTCAAAGGGAATGAGCAGGAAGATCATAAATAAAGGAATCAGAAAAATTCTGGAGATTGTTATTTGATTTGGTACGTTCATGTTGAGCCTCCTTTGTAAAACTGGCAATCCACTTCCTGGTTTCCACCTCTAGAATCTTTTTCAATTTTACCAAACTAAACCAAGGAATGCGAATAATACTTCGGAAAAACAAAACGCTGCTCACAAAGGAGCAGCAAAATTGTTTTATTCATCCTCGAATGAGATTGTCAGGCGCTGTACATCACGTTCCTGGGGAAACTCTACCGGTTCATCATTAATCGTGAGATCAATACCGTAGGCATTACCTGTATAAATGAAGAGTTCCTGTCCGGCGCTCAGTTCATAAGAAAGGTCATCACCGCTGCTGTAGGTACTCTGATCCACTTCTTCTCCGTCTATTTGTACAACAGTCCAGCTGTTTGCCGTGAATTCCAGAAGTACCTCATATTCCCCTGAACCGGACACAAATAATTCAGACTGATTACCATTAATGCTTCCTTCAGTGATCTCAAGCTCCTCTTCCTGAGGATCCGGCTCAGACTCGGCTTCCTCTTCGTCTTCTTCAGTTCCATCTTCCTGAGATTCCACACCGGTTTCCGGCTCATCCTCCTCATCAACAGGAGCTCCGCTTTCATCAAAATCTCCAGGTGTCTCACTGTCCCGCGGAACAGCACCTGAATCTTCAAAGTCCAGGTTAAAAAGCCAGAGTACGACAATAAAAACGATGATAATAAATGCCACGACCAGGGTCGAAATAAGCGATGAAAATCTTGAATTTTTTTTCACCGGTGCCGGTTTTGTTTCTGTGCTTTTTTTCCGGCTCACCCGGGGCGGCAGCTCGGTTGGTTCTTTTCTGGACCGGGGCAGTTCATCTTTGTGTTCGTCAAAAAGAAGCTCCGGATCAAGCCCTACTGATTCTGCGTAGCTTTTCACGAAGGCTCTTGCATAAAATTCCCCCGGCAGGCGGTCAAATGCTCCTTCTTCAATGGCAATCAGATAGCGTTTTTGAATTTTGGTTCTAACTTGCATTTCTTCAAGAGAAAGCCCGCGCTCTTCCCGGGCTGATTTAAGACGTAATCCTAATTCTGACAATGCTAACACCTTCCATACTAACTGATATCAAAGGATGAAAAACCGGAATCTACAGCGTCATATGTAATTTCTTCAGATTCATCGCTTCTTAGTTCAATAATATAATCAAAATCCTCGAGTGAATACTCTGTTTCCCTGACAAAGATATCCGGGTGTTCAACTACTTTTGTGGCAGGCAGCCGCATAATTTCAGAAACAAGCATACGGTGCTTTTCAGAGGCCCTCATGGTGGAGACAATACCGTCAATAATATAGATATGATTTTCAGAAAACTCATCGTCAGCCAACTGGCTACGGATGGTCTGCCTTAAAAGGGTGGATGAAAGAAAGGACCATCGTTTGCTGGCACAAACACTCGCAGCAACCACCGACTCGGTTTTTCCCACTCGCGGCATCCCTCTGATACCGACCAGCCGGTGTCCGTCTTTTTTAAACAATTCCGCCATAAAATCCACAAGGACACCAAGCTCATCCCGGACGAAGCGAAACGTTTTCTTTTCATCTTCATCACGTTCAATATACCGGCCGTGGCGCACGGCCAGGCGGTCTCTGAGTTTAGGTTCACGGATCTTTCTGAGGGTAATAATATCCATTGTTTCAAGAATGAATTTCAGCCGCTGGATGGCTTCGTCACTTTCACTGCGGATCAGCATGCCCCGTCTTCTGTGCTCAACGCCGTTAATCGTCACAATATTGATACGGAGCATCCCGAGAAGAGAAGCAATCTCCCCTAACAGACCGGGGCGGTTTTCATGTATTTGATATTCGAGGTACCACTCTTTTTTTTCCATGCATGTGCTCCTCTCATCTGCGCTCCTCAAAAATCTGAGCTTTCATTCTATTATCATAAAGTATTTTTTTCATCTTTAAAAGAGGTACATTGGAAAGTTTCACCTTTAGACCTACATTTTTTTCACAGAGTACCCCTTTTACAGAAAGATTTTAAAAAAACAGGTAAAACGACAAAAGTGCCGCCTGGAGGCGACACCATTTGTACGATTATTTTTCCTGTACAAGTTTTACCATCATGTTGGCAATCGCATGCTGCTCTTCTTCAGAGGCAACGCGCCACATATCTGCAAGAACAGCTTCCTGCTCGTTTTTAGGCTCGACTTGTTCAGCCAGGTACTCTCCGACTTGATAAGCCACTTCAGAAACGACCTGATTGTTCATCCCTTCGTGTTTACCCTGCTCCAAACGATCACCTAAAAAGTGTTTCCATTGATCCCAGTTGTCTAAGACACTCATGGTGTACCCTCCCTTTATTTATTTCTCCTATAGTTTTTCTTAGGTGAAGAAGAACTATACATAAAGAGAGAATCTTTAACAGTGCCATGCGCCGTTCACACTCAGGATATGGCCGCTTACGTAAGCAGCACCGGGGGACGCCAGGTAGGATACGGCTTCAGCTACTTCTTCAGGCGTTCCCGGGCGCCCGGCCGGAATATCCTCCACAAGTGCTGCAGACTCTTCTTGTGTGAGGCCATCGTTCATCGCTGTGCTGATCAGACCGGGAGCCACGCCGTTAACCTGTATGCCGGAAGGCCCCAGTTCTTTTGCCAGTGCTTTAACGTATGAATTGAGTCCGCCTTTAATCATGGAGTACAGCACCTCACAGGAAGCACCTGTCAGTCCCCAGACGGAGGAAATGACAATGATTTTTCCAGACTTTCGGCTCAGCATGCCCGGCAAAAATGCATTTGTGATCTGATAGGGGGCAATAAGACCAAGCTGTAGTGCCTGTTCCAAGTCCTTTTGGCCAAAGTCCTGAACAAGGCCGGTATAGCTTTTCCCGCTGTTGTGGACAATGACGTCAGGCGTCCCCCGTACTTTTTCCGAAATGTCCCTCAAAGATTCAGGATCGGTCAGGTCTCCCTGGATAAGTACAGGCTCGCTCCCCCCGGCCAGCACAGCCCGCTCAGCTGTTTTCAAAGCTCCTTCTTTATTCCTGTTATAGTGAAGTACAAGGGAATACCCTTTTTGGGCAAGTGTCACCGCAATCGCCTGGCCAATTGCTCCGCTTGCCCCGGTTACAAATGCTAAAGGCACATCAGCTGTCCCCTTTTGGCTTGACAAGACACTTGCTGTACTGGGTGTCCGTTTTAAAATGTTCGGCCATGGCTGCATTTAAATCCTCAATTGTAATAGACTCCAGTGTAGGGATCACATCAAACAGGTTCATATCATTAAATTGATAACGGGTAAACTGGTTGGCAATATATTCAGGAGAATTAAGGGACTTCAGGAAGTAGCCGATTTTTTTCTTTCTGATGCTTTCCATCGTCTCTTCATGCAGCTCACGTTTCACGAATTCCTCCACCATGGATTTGATCCGATCTGAGAGTTCATCGGGTTTTGATGTATCCCCGCCGATAACAGAGAATCCAAAGCCAAGCTCTCCCGAATAATCAAAGGAGAAGGTGTCATCAATCAGGCCTTCTTCGTACAGTGTTTCATAATTCTCCGAGCTTGGACCGAACATCATTTCAAGAAGAATGTTTATGGAAAGCTCATGCTTTAATAAAGCCTCTCCCTGACGGTCAGGAGAACGGTCCTTAAAGCCAACGAGGCATTTACCCGTTTTCACATTCATGGCAATTTCCTGTGACGCTTGATCAACCTCAGGAGGCTCAGCTTCAAAGAACCGGTCAATTTTTTCAGGCTTGGAAAACTCTTTAGCAGCCTGATTTTCTTTTACAAGCTTCATCATTTCTTCAGGATCTACATTGCCTACGATAAAAAGAAGCATGTTGTTCGGATGGTAAAACGTCTCATAGCACGTGTAGAGGAGGTCTTTTGTGACCTCATTGATTGATTCAATGGTTCCGGCAATATCAATTTTCACCGGGTGGTATTCATACAGATTACTGATCAGACCGAAATAGCCGCGCCAGTCAGGATTATCATCGTACATTTTGATTTCCTGCCCGATAATTCCTTTTTCCTTTTCCACACTCTCTTCGGTAAAGTATGGCTTCTGCACAAAGTCCAACAGGGTTTTCAGGTTTTGCTCCACACTCGAGGTGCTTGAGAACAAATAGGCTGTCCTGGTAAAGCTCGTAAATGCATTGGCGGATGCCCCTTGTTTACTGAAGAGCTGAAATACATCTCCGTCTTCATCTTCAAAAAGCTTGTGCTCAAGGAAGTGGGCAATGCCGTCAGGAACTTTTAGTGCATCTTTTTTACCCAGAGGGATGAAATGGTTGTCAATGGAGCCGTACTTTGTTGTAAACGTGGCGAAGGACTTATTAAACCCTGCCTTCGGAAGAATATAAACGTCCAGTCCATTATCAAGCTGTTCGTAATAAAGCGTTTCATTGAGCTGGTCAAAAGTCTGTTTATTCACCGGAATCATCCTCCGTTCCTTTTAGGAAGTAAATAGTATCGAGTTCAACTTTCTCTGCCACCGAAACGACATCTTCCTTTGTTACTTTTTCAATGCCCGGGATCCATTCATCAAGTTCCCGCTTTTTCTCTCCAAGCTCGTTATGATACATCAGCTCAACGAGTCCTCTGGGTGCATCCATTGTTTCAAGAAGCTGGTTTTTAAGGACTGCTTTTGTCTGTTCGAGCTGTGCATCATCGAAGTCTCCGTTCTTCATCGCTTCCATCTGCTCGCGGATGATTCTTACGGCTTTGTCATAGTTGGACGTTTCAATCCCGCTCATGACCATTAAAAGACCTTTGTGGCTTTCTACCCTGGATGCTGCATAATACGCAAGGCTTGCCTTTTCACGGACGTTAATGAAAAGTTTGGAATGGGAAAATCCGCCGAACAGCCCGTTAAACAATTGAAGTGCAAAATATTCGTCATCCTGATACGTAATATTTGTACGGTAACCAAGGTGAAGCTTCCCTTGTTTGAGATCCTGCTGTTCGATGATTTCATTTTCCTCTATGGTGCGGGTTTTTTCTTTTTCAGCAGAGGATGGTGTCTGGTCTTTACGCTCGGGAAAAGCAAGATGCGCCTGGACGAGCTTTTTTATCTCATCCACTTCCACATCTCCCACTACATAGAGGTCCAGAACGTCTTCTTGCATAATTTTTTTATAATAATCATAAAGGGCAGCAGGCGTAATTTCATCAAGTTCAGAGGCATTGCCGTAGACAAACAGCCCGTAAGGTTCATCTTTGCACATTTCCTCGTTCAGCCTCATGTTGGCGTATCGGATTTTATCATCGTATACGCTTTCAATACGCTGCTTTAAGTTTCTTTTCTCGCTTGTCAGTATGCTGTCTTTAAACCCGCCATCTTCAACGAGGGGATTTGCAACAACCGAGGTCATCATTTTAAACGCTTCTTCCAAAAGAGGCGTATTATCTTTTAAATAGCGCTCATTAGCGACTTCAAGTCTGAAGGAAATAAGATGGTTTTCACCTTTTTTATTCACATCTCCTGTAAGGGACGCCCCGTACAATTCATCAAGGGATTGGCGGATTTTCTGCCTTGTAGGATAGTCTTTTGATCCGCTTTGCATAACAAGGGGAAGTAAGGCTCGTTTCGTGTGATCTTCCTTCGTGAGAGGAGCCCGGATATGTAACACAAGCGTATTTGTTTTATACGTTTTTGACTGAATTACATGGACACATACAGGGCCTTCTGTAAACTGATTGACATTTACTGCTTCCATTTGAAACCCTCCTTTAATTTCCGTTGCATATAAGTCCTTTATGCTTCTTTATTAGGATACCTTTCTTTTTCCTTTATACACTGATTGTAGCGAAAAAGACATCGCTTATGCAAAATATTCCACTCAATTAAAGCATGAAAAAAAAGAACGCAGAATAATCGGATATTCCGGCGTTCTTTCATCAGCTTATACACGTTTTCTAATAACATGAAATTTAAACTTATCAGCTCTGAAATAGTTAATGGAATAGAGAACAGGCGTCTCCTGCAGATTGAAATGCATCTGCTTCAGTGTTAAAAGTGACGTTTCCGGTTCACATTCAAGGATCTCAGATACTTTCTCGTGAAACCCGACCGGCTCGATTTGTGTATGAGCATAACTGATTGACGTACCCGAGGATTCAAGCTGGTTAAAAATCGACTCTTCCTTATGGGAAACATAATCAGGCAGCAGTCTTTTCGGAAGCTTGTCCAGGCAGTAGACAACCGGTTTCCCGTCAGCAGTACGAACACGCTCGATTACGATGATCTCCTTAAGATTAAGATCGTTAAATCTGACGCAGTCATCTTCTGATGCCGGCTGCACAGTTGAAGATAAAAAGATGGTGCCGGGCTCCATGTTGCTTGTTTTAATCATATCGGTTACACTGTTGAGCTCTTCAATACCCGAGGTGAACAGCGGTTTCGAATTTACGAAAGTTCCCACTCCGTGTCTTCTTATAATTACGCTTTCATCTTCAAGCATTCTTAATGCTTCTCTTAATGTAGCCCGGCTTACACCAAGCTGTTTGGACAGGCCGAACTCTGATGGCAGTCTCTCCCCTGGTTCGTAATGGCCTTTGTCAATGTCGTCTTTTATCCGGTCAATGACCTGTAAATAAAGCGGCCGATGGTCGGACTTAATCATAAATCCACTCCCCTTACACCCATATATCTCTTTTTTTCGCAGAACAGAAATCACTAAATTAACTTTATCACGAAAACTGGAATTACACTAGCATTTTTAAAAGCGCTTTCCGCGGTGGTGACGGCGAGCTACCAAGAGGTTTATGCCTGTTTCTTCCACGCTACGCAGATATGTCGAGCACCTCGCAGCTTATTCGTGGTGTAACTGCTCGTTGCTCCCGCAGAGTGTCGTGCACTCGCGAAACGGGATAAAAAAAGCTGCTTTATAAAGGGGGACTCCCTCTGAATAAAACAGCCTTTCTCCTAACCGTTTGACACCTGGTCGTCCTGTCCTTTAGCGACGAGTACTTCCCTCGGCTTGCTTCCTTCGTAGGGTCCCACTACACCGCGGACCTCCATTTCATCAATAAGTCGGGCGGCTCTCGTGTAACCGATACGAAAGCGCCTTTGAAGCATGGATACCGAAGCGGTCTGCATTTCTGTGATGAGCTGGACTGCTTCATCATACAGATCATCCTCAACGGCCCCATGGGATTCCTGCTCCCCTTCCTGAGGAATCATTTCTTCTGCGTACTGTGCCTTCTGCTGTTCAATACAGAAGTTTACAATCCGCTCAACTTCATCATCACTTAGGAAAGCACCTTGTATTCTTGTAGGTTTGGATGCTCCCACAGGAATGAACAGCATGTCTCCCCGTCCGAGAAGCTTTTCTGCACCGTTCATATCCAGGATTGTTCTGGAGTCAGTCTGACTGGATACCCCAAAAGCAATTCTGGATGGTATGTTTGCTTTGATTACACCTGTAATAACATCCACAGACGGTCGCTGTGTGGCAATAATCAAGTGAATACCTGCAGCCCGGGCCATCTGGGCAAGACGTGTAATGGAGTCTTCCACGTCTGAAGAGGCGACCATCATAAGGTCTGCAAGCTCATCGACGATAACGACGATAAACGGCAGGTACGGATGGTGATCCTCTTCAGGCCTCTTCGCATTTTCTCTTTTCATGTAGGCATTGTACCCTTCAATGTTCCTTGTACCTGAATCTGCAAAAAGTTCATAGCGTCTTTCCATTTCAGATACAACTTTTTTAAGGGCCTGTGATGCTTTTTTCGGGTCCGTCACTACCGGTGAAAGAAGATGTGGTATGCCGTTGTATACATTCAGCTCAACCATTTTCGGGTCGATCATCATCAGCTTTACTTCGTGAGGCTTGCTTCGCATCAGAATACTTACGACGATTCCGTTTATACATACACTTTTTCCGCTTCCTGTTGCCCCTGCAACAAGAAGGTGGGGCATTTTATTGAGCTCTGCAATAACGGCTTCCCCTGATATGTTACGGCCAAGACCGATAGCGAGAGGGTTATCGGAATCAAGCATCTGTTTCGCTTCAAGCACTTCTTTCAGGGTCACCAAAGACACTTCCTGATTTGGAACTTCAATCCCGATTGCTGATTTTCCCGGAATCGGCGCTTCAATACGGATATCCTTGGCAGCCAGTGCCAGAGCAAGGTCATCACTAAGGTTTACGATCTTGCTTACTTTTACACCGGCAGACGGGTACACTTCGTATTTCGTCACCGACGGACCGAGATGAACTTCTGTGACTCTTGCTTTTACTCCGAAGCTTTCAAGAGTCTGCTCCAGCTTCCGGGCATTTTTCGAAAGAAGGTGATGCTCTTTCGTCTGATTTGTCTTTTTCGGATTGTTTAAAAGCCCGCCGTCCGGGAGCTCATAGTTTTCGTTCTCTCTTGAGATGACCGCAAGAGAAGCAGTAGGAACAGGAATCGCTTCTTCTTCCTCTTCATCAGGTATGGGCTTTTTAGCCTGCGGGTCTTCACTTGAAGGAGTCTTTGAAGAAAGAGGTGCTGTACCTTCGGAAGAGTCCTGCAGCCCTGATCCGTCTTCGTACGCTTTTGTTGAAAAGTCGTAAATAATCGGCTCTTCCTCCGGTTGATCGCTGCCTGAAGATACAGGTTCGGGAGCAATGGACGTTTGAGGGGCTTCGGGCTTTTTACCGGCTTTTTTCTTTTCCTCTGCTTCTTGTTTTAACGATTTTCGTCTCTCGTTTACCGCCTCTTTCATGGAATGAAAGCTCTCAATGAGCCAGGCTCCGAGAGAAGTGAACATTTTTTTCAGAGAATCGATTACCCTGTCTGTACCCTTTTTAAGTACATCTGTAACCGACCGCCCTGTAATCAGTATGATGGCTGCAATAATCAGACCGATTGAAAAAGCGATGGTTCCGCCGGATGCAAACAAAAAGTGGGTCATACTGAAACCCAGAGCTCCGACCATCCCCCCGCCAAGGCTTTCAATGGCTGCATCACCGCTGAGCTGCATCATAAAGAGATAGTACGTATTCATAATAACAGAACGGTCTGTAAACGCTTCGGCTTCGGCGAGGGCTTCAAACAACCGTACGTGGGTAAGTAAAGCGATGGCAAAAACCAATACGTACATACCGGTCATTCGTCTCGTCCAGAACGTGGGCCATTTTCGTTTGATCATAAAATAAAAGGATAGAAGAAGAAGCCCGATCGTCAGAATCGTATGCCAGTCTCCAAGAACAAACCTGAACAGCTGGACGATGCCTTCTCCGGCAAATCCGAGCCGCGCAAATGCCACGGTGGATATGACAAGGAGAAAAACACCTGCAAGTTCGTATGTGAGCTGGGATTTCCATTTTTGTTTTTTTCGTTTTCTTTTTGTCATTTACAACACCTCAACTTATGTAAAGGCTCTCTTCATGTACTATTCGAGAACCTTGTATGAAAAGCCTTTGTCTTATTTTGTCAGCCTTTCTCCGCAACCTTTGCAGGAGAAGTGCTGTTATTCTCACTTACAACTCCCACAAAGAAAACAAGCAGCCATACGATTGGCTGCCTGTCGAACGCTTGTTTTCATTTTATCATACCCTTACTGGTGAAGGAAGGGAGCATTGGCCTCATTTTCCTCTTATTCCAACCCTCCGTTAAGGTTTATCGGATCGAGGAGACTTCCCGGCTGGTAATGACTGTGGAGGTACATGTTCGGATCGGTACTTAATAAACGTACTACCCGGTACTTCCCGGGACCCTCGGAAGCATTTACCGCTTCTACGACTAGAGAGCCGCCTGCTACAGGAATCGTCTGTTGCTTGGTGAACTCTTCTTCACTTGCCGGGAAGATGAGGTTCTGTGCCTGGTACGTATACAGAATCATTGTACGACATCCCCTTCTGTCTGGGGTTTTGCATCATCAATGAGCTCATTAAGTTTTTTGATCGCCATCCCGATCCCGCCCACTTCATTAATCATTCCATATCGGACGGCATCTTCACCGATAACGTTTGTTCCGATATCACGGGTGAGGTTGCCTTTTGAAAGCATAAGGTCTTTGAATTTTTCTTCAGAAATCTCCGAGTTCCGGGTTACAAAGCTGATGACTCTGTCCTGCATTTTATCAAGGTATTCAAACGTTTGAGGCACACCGATCACCAGCCCTGTGAGCCTAACGGGGTGAATGGTCATGGTGGCGGTTTCTGCAATAAAGCTGTAGTCAGCTGCTACTGCAATCGGGACGCCGATGGAATGCCCTCCCCCGAGTACAAGGGTAACGGTTGGCTTGGAAAGAGAAGAGATCATTTCAGCAAGGGCAAGCCCCGCTTCTACATCTCCCCCGACCGTATTCAGGATAACGAGCAGTCCTTCAATCTTTTTATTTTGTTCTGCGGCCACAAGTTGTGGAATGACGTGTTCATACTTCGTTGTTTTATTCTGGGGCGGCAGCTGCATATGCCCTTCGATCTGACCCACAATGGTGAGGACGTGAATATTGGATTCTTCCATTTTAGGGACGTTCGTCGTTCCAAGCTGCTGTATTTTATCCAGAATCCCGTCCTTCCCTTTACCGCCCTCCTGAGGCTGGTTTGGGGCAGGGTTTGGCTGATCGTTCTGATAATAGTGGTTCATCGGCAGTTTCCTCCTCAATAAGACTCTACACGTAGTATGGAGAGATCCTTCCTGTTTCATTCCGGGGGATATAAAAAGAAAAAAAGACTGTGACAGACGTGTTTTGGTCAACGAGATCCGTACGAATAAAATGCGGTGCAAATAAATTGCTCCTGAAATATACTTCGTTTTCCACGGAATACTGGTGAACTCGTGCTACGCAAAACCACTGAAAAAGTCCATTTTCTTTTAAAACAGGCTCTGTTAAAGGTAGACGTTGATTTTCGCTCCTTTGCCTCCCTTTCCGCAGCGGCGCGGGTGAGCCTCCAGGAGGTTTATGCCTTGCTTCTTCCTCTACCGGTAACGCTACGCAGATATATGCGTCGAAGCAACTCGCAGCTTATTCGTGGTGTAAATGCTGGTTGCTCTTGCAGGAGTGTCGCCAAATCGCTGCAATCAACGACTTTTTAAATCAACAATGACTTTTAACACATCATAATAAACTTAGCCTCCTACCCACTGTGGGGTCTTATCTTTGCTTTTCATCCCGCAGGAGTCTGCGTATATTTCATCCGCTTTGTTATGGCATTGTTCGGATGCTCAGCTAAATGTTCCAATCACTTTCTTAAGCAACGACGAGGAAAGCCGCTGGCCTGCACGAGTGGGTTTCTCGTGCAGGGCCAGCGGCGGGATCCATTGCCAAACCACTTATAAACTTTTGAGACAACTTCTTTTACTTTGAATCCATGATGATCGGCATCACCATCGGACGTCTCTTCGTTTTATCAAAAAGGAACTTCCCTAAAGCATCACGTATACTGCTCTTAATCTGAGACCATTCCATAATCCGCTGCTCGCTGCAATGGGCAATGGTTTTCGTCACAAGGGACTCGGCTTCCTTGATCAAGTCTTCAGACTCCCGTACGTAGACAAATCCCCGGGAGATAATATTAGGTCCTGCAATACACTCGTTGGATTTATTCAACGTTATCACGACTACGAGAATACCATCTTTGGAGAGGAGGCGTCGGTCTCTCAGAACGATGTTTCCAACATCACCGACTCCTAGTCCGTCAATCAGTACATTACCGGCAGGGATTTTTCCGGACTTCTTTCCCTGGCGTTTTTCAAATTCGACACACTCCCCTTTTTCCAGAAGAAAGATGTTTTCCTGTTCAACCTTACAGCTTTTCGCGAGCATCCCGTGGGCATACTGCATCCTGAACTCACCGTGAACCGGGATAAAATGACGGGGTTTTATCAGGTTAAGCATAAGCTTGAGTTCTTCTTGATACCCATGTCCGCTTGCATGAACAGAATCTTTTCCATACACCACATCAGCCCCTGAACGGTGTAGAAGATCAATTGTCCTGGAGATGGATTTTTCATTTCCGGGAGAAGGTGCTGCGGAAATAATGACACGGTCTGAATCCTTTATTTTTATCTGCTTGTGCGTTTTTTGTGCCATCTGGGACAAAGCACTTAACGGCTCGCTTTTACTTCCTGTTGTAAGGATAACAAGTTTATCGTCCGCATAGTTTCCAGCATCATCAGGATCAATAATCAAATCCGGCGGAAAAGTCAGGTAGTCCTCTTTTGAAGCAACATCAATAACCTGTTTCATTGTGCTTCCCACCGGCACGACTTTCCGGCCGGTACGGTCTGCTGCATCAAGTGCCTGCTGAATTCGGTCTATGTTTGTGGAAAATGCAGCAATAATCATTCTTCCCGGTGCTTCGTAAAAGGCGTCGTTTAATCGCTGGCTCACTTTTGTTTCACTCAAGCTCACACCAGGTTTTTCAGCATTCATACTGTCTGACATCAGACAGAGAACCCCTTTTTCCCCGAGGGCTGCCAGTTTGCCAATCTCTGTTTCACGTCCATCGACCGGTGTCGGATCGAGTTTGAAATCACCAGTGTAAACAATCGGCCCCTGTGACGTATGAATACAGATGCCCAGGGCACCCGGGATACTGTGTGTGACGTGGAAAAAAGTGAGCGGTGTATTGCCCACTCTGATTTTCGATTCAGCATGAATTTCTTTGGTGTCTGGTTCGGGACAGCCTTTTAAATCTTTGCAGAGCTGTTTTACAAATGCGAGAGTCAGTCTCGTTCCATATACGGGAACATTCAATTCTTTTACGAGATAAGGAATGGCCCCGATGTGATCTTCATGGCCATGGGATAGAACAATTCCTTTCACACGGTCTTTGTTTTCAGTCAGAAATGAAAAATCAGGAATCACAAGATCGACTCCGAGCATATCATCTTCAGGAAACATCAGTCCTCCGTCAATAACGATTATTTCCTCATCGAGTTCCACTACATACATATTTTTTCCGATTTCTCCAATGCCACCGAGGGCAGCTATACGAATCTTTTCTGTTTGTTTCGACAATGTCGGTATCCTCCTATATTTATTTGGCACGTCCTGGTTACTGTCTGTAGTATAACGCACTTCGTTTTTCCATGACAAGAAGGGCAGGGAAAAAGAGGGAAATTATACATGTCAAACGAAAACCCCCGGGCCGATGTTCACGGAGTCCCGGGGGTTTTGTACTGTTTTTCAGCTTTCTTCGATCATCAGCCTTATTTCATTAAATCGTATTAAGCACGTCGCTTAATTTGTGACGCTCTTCGGATGTTAATGGAATCAGGGGCAGTCGTACGCCTCCTGTATCCAGTCCTTTTAGCTGAAGAGCTGTTTTTACCGGTACGGGATTTGGTGCTGCAAACAATCCGTTCATTACCGGCAGAAGCTTTTGATGAAGCTTGCTTGCCTCTTTGTGCTTACCGTTCAGGTGAGCGTTAATCATCTCCTGCATTTCATTTCCGAGTACATGAGAAGCAACACTTACTACCCCGTCGCCTCCAATGCTCATGATTGGGAGAGTCAGTCCGTCATCACCGGAGTATACAGTAAAATCTTCCGGTGTTTTGTAAATGATGTCCGTAATCTGATCCAGATCTCCGCTTGCTTCTTTTACACTGACGATGTTGTCTATTTTTGAGAGCTCAACGACCGTATCTGTATGCATACTCGTCCCGGTTCGTCCAGGTACGTTGTACAGCATAACCGGAAGTTTGGTTTTCTCGGCAATTGTTTTAAAGTGCTCAAACATTCCCTGTTGTGAAGGCTTATTGTAGTAAGGAGTGACGAGCATCACTGCGTCCACACCAGTCTGTTCCGCTCTTTTGGTAAATTCAACTGTCTGAAAAGTATTGTTCGATCCGGTTCCGGCAATGATTTTCACACGGCCGCCGGCTACTTTAACGGCGTGCTCAAACAAGGCAAGCTTCTCTTCCTGGGACAACGTAGGAGATTCTCCTGTAGTGCCTGCGACAACAAGTCCATCAGACCCGTTGGCAATCAGGTGCTCAATAACCTTGGTTGTTTTATTAAAATCAATGTTCCCCTTTGAGTCAAACGGGGTGACCATTGCTGTCACAATGTGTCCGAAATTCATGTTGGCTCAACTCCTATTGATGATCTTAAACGTGTCCTAAAAATATTTCGTGCAGTGCGTTGACTGCAGCTGTCATGTCTTCTTCTTTTACCAGCACCCATATTGTAGTATGAGAGTCAGCTGATTGCAAAATCTGAATGTTCTTCATGGATAACGCTTCTACAATTTTGGATGTTACACCAGGCACTCCTGTCATACCGGCTCCGACAGCACTTACTTTCGCACAGTTTCTTTGTGCTTCCGGTTTGAAGCCGAGTTCTGTCAGGACGTGAATGGCGCGGTCGGCCACTTCATCCTTTACTGTATAAGCGACACCCATCGGCTGAATGCTGATAAAGTCCACGCTGATATTTTCATTTGCCATTGCTTTAAATACTTTCGCCTGAAGGTCGTATTCCCCTTCGCGGGCCGCTACTTTTATCTGTGTTACGTTGTTTACATGGGCGATGCCTGTAATCGTCCGCTCTTCCACGTCCTGGCCGAGAGCTTTTGCAGTAGATGTGGTAATCAGTGTTCCTTCTCCGTCCGAAAAGGTAGACCGGATACGAATCGGTACTTTCGCCTGCATGGCAATTTCCACTGCACGGGGGTGAATCACCTTCGCGCCCTGATAGGCCATATTGCAGATTTCGTTATACGTTACAACACCGAGAGGCTTCGCTTTATCCACTACCCGCGGATCCGCTGTCATGACCCCTTCTACATCTGTAAAGATATCAACCACTTCTGCTTTCAGGGCTGCACCAAGAGCCGTAGCAGACGTATCTGAACCTCCACGGCCGAGGGTGGCTGTTGTCCCTTTCGGCGTGAGCCCTTGGAAACCGGTAACCACAACGACGTCAGCCTCATCGAGTGCAGCTGTCAGCTCTTCCGTTTTCATCTCTGTGATTTTGCCGTTCGTATAGTCTTCTGTTACGCGAAAGCCTGCCTGGGCACCTGTAAGGGCCAGTGCCTTAACCCCTTTTTCATTAAGCAACTGAGAGAAGACAACGGATGATATTACCTCGCCGCAGGAGGCCAGAAGATCGAGCTCTCTTTTAGAAACATTGGCATTTACACTTCCCCCGACGAGATTTAACAGTGTATCTGTCGCATAGGGATCGCCTGAGCGTCCCATAGCGGAAACAACGACTACAATCTTGCCTCCAGGCTTGAGTGCTTTTATAACATGATTTGCAGCCATTTCTCTCATTTCAGCTGTCTTAAGAGAAGAACCGCCGAATTTCTGTACAATAATGTTCATAGCCCACCTCGATCTTTACTTGAGTAATCCTTTTTTTACAAGCGCCTGGGCTATTTGAACACTGTTCAGCGCAGCCCCTTTGAGAAGGTTGTCAGAAACAATCCAGCAATGGAAACCTTTATCGTTATCAAGGTCTTTACGGATCCGGCCGACAAACACATCATCTTTTCCTGCAGCATCGACTGCCATCGGATACAGCTGCTCTTTCGGGTCGTCCATAAGTGTGACACCTTCAGCTTTATCCAGAACAGAAAAGATATCTTCTGTTGAAATACCTTCTTTACTTATTTCAAAGAACACACTTTCGCTGTGTCCTGTTTCGATTGGAAGACGTACACATGTGGCAGCCACATGAAGGCTGTTATCTCCTGTGATTTTCTTCGTTTCATTGATCATCTTCATTTCTTCAAACGTATATCCGTTGTCCTGGAATAAGTCAATTTGCGGAATGGCATTATAAGCGATCTGATAATGCTTTTTATCACCTGAAACCGGCAGAAGGCTGGCTTCTGTCTGTTTACCTTCAATCACATCTTTTGACTGGGAATACATTTCATCAATCGCATCTGCACCTGCACCGCTTACAGCCTGGTAGGTGCTTACGATGATCTTTTCAAGCCCGAATGCTTCTCTGATCGGCTCCAGGGCCGCTACCATTTGGATGGTCGAACAGTTCGGGTTGCTGATAATGCCGTTATGATCATCAAGGTGGTGAGGGTTTACTTCAGGTACGACGAGAGGGACCTCAGGATCCATACGGAACGCACTTGTGTTATCTACTACGATAGCTCCCCGCTTCACTGCTTCCGGCGCGAGGCTCCTGGAAACCGAACCGCCTGCGCTGAAAAGAGCCAGATCAATGCCCTCAAAGGATTCGGGGGTCGCTTCCTTCACTTCAATTTCCTCACCTCGAAAGACCACTTTCGTTCCGGCAGAGCGTTTAGAGGACAGGGGAAGGATTGATTTCACCGGAAAATTAAGACGCTCAAGCGTCTTTAACATTTCTTTTCCTACAGCTCCTGTTGCACCGACTACTGCTACATTAAAATTATTTTTGTTTACCATTTTCATTTCTCCTCTCTCTATATCAATCAAATTGACTTGCCTGTTTACTCAAAGTTTATGGCTATGTATTATTACATACCCTCACCTTCGTTTTCAACACAGAGTAATTACAGATAAAAATAACATAACGTAGTTAAGGGCAGGCCCTAACTACGTTTATATTGTACTTAGCAGGAGCATGACCCTGCACTTATTCTATTTTAGCAATTGTTGAGGAATTTTTCATCATTGATTATATCTTTGTATTAAAACCGGCTGAATCTGCTCCCCGGAAATGGCTGCTTCGACAGTATCTGCCAGTCTTGTCATATCCGCTACAAGAGAGTTTGGCTTTTTGTAAGGGTGATCCTGCCCAAACGGGATGAAGTAAATGTTTTTTGTTGCCATAAGACGCATGATGTTAACCCCGTTCAGCCCGAGCGCATCATTTGTTGAAATACCTAAAACCACCGGCTTTCCGTTTCGAAGCGTGGCCTTTGCCCCCATCAGTACCGGCGAATCGGTCAGGGCGTTGGCAAATTTACTCGTCGAATTCCCCGTAATCGGTGCAATAACCATACAATCAAGAGGTGTTGCTGGCCCGAATGGTTCCGCAAGAGGAATGGTGTTTACAATCGGTTCATCTGTAATGCTTTTAATCCGCTCAATCCAGTCCTCACTTTTACCGAACTTAGTATCAGTGCTTTGTACCGTATGTGTCAAAAACGGTGTTACCTTTGCCCCCAGACTAACCAGCTTTTCCATTTCCGGCATGACTTCTTCATACGTACAATGCGACCCGGTTAATCCAAAGCCGATATGTTTCCCTTTTAAGGACATTAAGAAGTGCCTCCCCTCATTTTTTCCCACTGTTCCGCCAGTAGCAGCGACAAAACATTGGCTAAAATTCTTCCTGCAGTCTTCGGTGCTACAATACCGGGCAGCCCCGGAGCCAGTAACGCCTTTATGCCCCTCTTTTCCGCATAGCGAAAGTCGGTGCCCCCCGGCTTGCTTGCCAGGTCCACAATTAAAGCGTGTGCCGGCATTTTAGAAATTACATCTGCTTTTAACACTTCTGCAGGAATGGTATTAATAATGACATCCGCACTCTCCACATGAGCCCGCAGATCTGAAAGTGCAATGGGTTCAAGACCCTGTTCAAACGCTCTTGCAAGAAGCTCTGTTTCCTGTGCTGCCACTTTTACCTTTGCCCCCAGCTGCCTGAATGTTCTTGCAACAGTCATACCGACACGGCCGAAACCGAGTACGACCATTTCTGATGAATGAATGGTCGTGTCTGTATGCTGAATGACCATCATCACAGTGCCTTCAGCAGTCGGAACGGAGTTATAAATCGCCACATCATCACGGTTAAATACTTCGACAAACGGACGCTTGCAGATGTTAAGCAGAGCTTTTATTGATTCCGTTGAAATCCCTGAGTAGATCGTCGTCGTCTTCTTCGTACCACTTAACCATTTTGCATCTATCATAATCGGCTCTCCGGAGAAGATCGTCTCCACTTCACCTTTTGCATTCATTCCGCTTACCGGCAGGATGATCGCATCCACCCCTGCCGGGTCGAGTGTACTTATAAATTGTTTGTTTGCACCGGCGAAACCGTCATCCAACTGATCAAATCCGACTAACGACAATTTAGCATCCATCTGTGATAGTTTACGAATAATTTCCAGCTGCCTTGCATCTCCGCCGATGATTGCAATATGCATATCTGTTAACACTCGTTTTTTCTCCCCTTTCTCCCATATGTCTTTTTAAAGGGGACCCTCATTTGCGATGTTCTTCATCCACATACTATGTATTCCTGTAAATGAACGTGCGGGAGTAAGCGCAGTGTTCTTAGAAAAAATGCAGGCTTCCGCAAAAATAAAAAATGAGTATCCCTTTAGCTCAGAATAGCCACACTCAGGAACGTATGTTTGGTATAATATTAAACAAACATACGTTCGTTCTTTAGGGGTGTATCTTAATGACCAATTTCTCGGAAATGAATTTAATCACTTTCCAAAAGGTATTCGCAACAGAGGATGCGTGTCATGACCAGTTGTTTCAGTTAAAGTGGTCAGACGGCTACGTATGCGAGAAATGCGGTCATAAAGAGTGCTTCGTTACAAAGACTCGCAAGCACAGATTATACGAATGTAACGATTGTCATTATCAATCGACGGTGACGGTTGGAACTGTCATGGAGAAAACGCGAACGGACCAAATGGTTCCCAGCCATCTACCTGATTGCCTCTGATAAAAGAGGGGTATCAGCGATGAAATTAGCGAAAGAAGTGGCTGTGACATGCAAAACAGCATGGCTGATGCTTCATAAAATCAGGCAAGCCATGAAGCAGCGGGATGCACGCTATAAATTAGCTGGTATCGTCGAGTTGGACGATGCTTTCTTTGGTGCTCCCAAAGAAGGCGGCAAAAGAGGTCGCGGTACCGATAAAACAAAGGTGCTGGTCGGACTTTCGTTAAATAAAAAAGGGCATCCCCTGTTCGTAAAGATGGAGGTTATTCCAGATGTCAAAAGTAAGACCCTAATTGACTTTGCAGAGCGTCAAATCCACAACGGGTCAACGATTAGCAGCGATGCTTATCGCTCCTATAGAAAACTGGAAGAGAAGGGGTATAACCATGATTTCCAAGTTTATAATCCGAAGAAGAGTCCCGACCACCTTCACTGGCTCCATACCGTGTTATCAAACGCCAAGGCACTCGTAGGCGGGACTTTTCATGGACTGGCTTCGAGACACCTTCAATCATACCTGGATGAATTCTGTTACAAGTTTAATAGAAGACACCATGAAGATGAATTATTCAGCCGTCTTCTTCATCATTGTATGGCGGTTAAGACCATCACACACCGAGAATTAGTAAGCAAATGAATGTAATTTTTAGAGGAGTTTTTGAAATAATCGGAAAAGCCATAATGAAGACCTGTATAATATGTTAAAATTAGGAAATATGTTGCTCGGAATGTACTTAAACTAACGGGGAGTTTACTTGAATAAGTAGACTTACTTAAAACTTAAATGAGGGAAGGGGGAACATAATGGCAAAGTTTGTTGTTTTATTTGGCTCAATCATAATGCTTGTATCGGTGATAATAGGTCTTTATTTTGATATTGGTTACAGTGAAGGAAGTTATCTATATTTATTTCACATGACTTTTTCATTAGCGTTTTTAATTTATGCTATATATTTGATTGTGAAAGATAAGAAGTCCAGTAAGAATTCGGGTGGTGAATTCGGTAAGTGAATTAACTATTTTTATATTCTTAACTCAACTAACGGAGAGCGTTAGTTGAATAAGAAGCAATTAAATTAAAAGCGGAGAAATTCTCCGCTTTTCTTTAATTTCTTGATTTTCTAAGCTAAGGAGATACTTATTAAATAAAATTATTGGATACCCCCCCCTCAACGAAGCATCTATGTACGGAAGGAGCTCCCTATTACAGGCCTGTTGCCGAGCATTCCACTGCTTTACCAACTGCATTGAAAAAGTCATCATTTTAAAAAGTTCGCTCTGTTAAACTCAAGCTCTTTATCAAGACAAAAAGGTATATGCTGATTTCGCTTATTGCATTTTATCCCGGCAGTTGAAGAACCTCCTCAGCATTTCTTATTGCCAAAACACCCCGGCTCCTTGGAGTGATAAATAGGACCGTCATTTTAAAAGGTCTCTGTGTTCGGCTTGATCTGAATACAGCAAAAAGAGGGCGACTCATAAGGTAGCAATTATACCTTGTGAGTCGCCCTCCAGAGCAATAATAAGAGCCATTGCCAACCTACAAGAGGACTTTTGAGACAGCCTCTTTAAGGCTGAACTTCGATTATGATCATGTCTGTTCCTATTTTCTTAATCTGGTGCCAGTAGACAGTCACTTCTTTATCCCGTTTTCCGAGACCGAACCATTTTAATGTTGGAATAACAAATGCCTGGATCTGTCCCGTTCGTTCATCGATAACCAGGTCTGTCTGACCGAGAACACCAAGTCGTTCCCCTTTGTGAAAGTCAATGATTTCTTTATTGCTTATTTCACTCAGGCGCATGGAACCCCTCCTTTATAACCCTCTATATCCGAGTTTATGAATAAAAGGAGGCAGTCATGACATGTTAAGCTAGGGAACTTGGGAGTTTGCCGTCGGGACTTACAAGTGTCATGGCAAAATCCTTTGAAAATACATCGTGACTTATTGTTTTGACGTCTGATAACGATACTTTTTCTATTTCTGCAACAATTTCATCGAGCGTCCGATGTCTTCCGAGAAGCAGCTCGTTCTTCCCGTTTCTGCTCATTCTGCTGTTTGTGCTTTCAAGGCCCAGCATGAGACTGCCTTTAAGCTGTTCTTTTGCATTCTTCAACTCACGCTCTGTTATTCCATTTTCTTTAACTCCGCTCACAACTGAAGACAGGCATTCATACATGTTGTCCAGGTGTTTAACGGCTGTACCTGCATACAGTGTGACCATCCCTGTATCGTGAAAAGAGGAATGATAGGAAAAAACAGAGTATGCCAGACCCCGGTTTTCACGGATTTCCTGAAACAGTCTGCTGCTCATAGACCCGCCCAGAACGTTATTTAAAAGAATCAGGCTGTATATATCTTTATGGCCGATCGGAAGTCCTTCATACCCAAGGCAGAGGTGGGCCTGTTCGGTTTCTTTCTTCCGTGCCATTTTATTATGTTTAAATGTCGGACTCTGAAGGGATTTATCCGATTCAAACTGCCGCATTCCGTTAAATGTATCCTGAATAAATTCAACGAAAGATTCATCCACATTTCCGCATACGGAAATGACAACATTATCTGCATTGTAAAACTGATCCATATAGGATACGAGGGAATCCGTTGAGAACGTCTGCAGTGTCTCCTCTGTCCCGAGTATCGGATAGCCGAGGGGATGGTCTCCAAAGCCAGCCTGGCTTAACAGGTCATGGACAATATCGTCAGGAGTGTCTTCGTACATTTTTATTTCCTCAAGGACAACTCCTTTCTCCTTGACCATTTCCTTCTGATCGAAAGTAGAGTTAAAATACATGTCTGCCAGTACTTCCAACGCATGTCTTGCATGTTCATCGAGCACTTTTGCATAATAGCACGTATATTCCTTGGAGGTAAAAGCATTAACCTGTCCCCCGATGGAATCAAAGGACTCGGCGATCTGCTGGGCATTCCGTGATTTTGTCCCTTTAAAAAACATGTGTTCAAGAAAATGGGACACCCCGTTCTGCATTTTTGTTTCAAACCTGGACCCTGTCCCAATCCATACTCCGATGGAAACTGACCTTACTGTATTGTTCGGTTCAAATACAATTCTCAACCCATTATCACACGTTACTCTTTTAATCAAATTACATCCCCCTAGTACCACGTCTGTTGTTGTTTTCCAGTGATGCGCTCTTCACTCAATGTCTCCGACACGGTGCCGAGATGCAACCCTTTTTCCTTCAGTCCGACTATCATCTGCTCCAGCCCCTCTTCTGCCGAGGCGGTCGGATGCATCAGAACGAGTGAACCTGCTTCTGATTTTTCGATGATTTTTAAAGCCATCTGGTCCGCCGGCGGGTTTCGCCAGTCAATCGTATCGACGGTCCACATGACAGTATGCATGGCTAACTCACTGGCAATGTCTACTGCATCCTGTCGGAAGCTTCCGCTCGGCGGTGCAAACCAGTGTGGTTTAACTCCGAGGGTCGCATCTATAATATCATTCGTTTTTACAAGCTCTTCACGTATCCGATCATTGGAGAGTTGTTTCATATCAGGGTGAGAATAGGCGTGGTTTCCTATCTCATGACCTTCTTCTACAATCATTTTAGCAAGTTTTGGGTTTTTTTTCACCCATGAACCGTCTAAAAAAAACGTTGACTTCACATCATGTTCCTTTAATGTCTTCAACATCCCGGGTAGAAATTCATTTCCCCATGCCACATTGATCATGAGGGATACCATTGGCTTTTCCGGATTTCCCTTGAATATCGGGCTTGGAGGAAGATCATCAAGCCTCACTTTTGGCCTGGTCTGAACGTATACAAGTTTTTTCGGATCAAAAACCCCGCCCGGCTTCATTTTCTCATACGAAGCTGTTTCATCAACTTCGAGTCCGTTAAGTCCAGGAATGGCCTTCCATACTTTATCAACTACCGCATCTGCAGCTGCTACTTCAAACTCAGTTTTCCTGTCTGAAATCTCCTGGTATAAAGGGTTTTTGCTTGAAAGCGCTTCTACGGAAGCCTCACTCTTCAATTCATATATATAACTCGAAGTTATTGGATTCTGGGTACTGATTAACGTCAGAAGAAGTATGAATAAAAATGTCGACCACTGCAGCAGAAATCGCTTAACCATAGGCTGTCCCTCCTTATTATCACACTATGCACAGGAAGGACAAGGTAGAACGGGGTTTCATCATTGCAGAGCTTTTAATAAAAGGCTGTGTTATCCTCGGGTGTTAATTTACACTCATAGCACTTTCCCCAGGCGGTTCGTTAGCCTCATACACTCGCTGCTTCTTCCTCTGCCAGCTATGCTTTGAAGTGGGTCGGCGTCTAAGCAACTCGCAGCTTACTCATGAAGCAGCGCTCGTGTCTGCGGGATCTCCCCGGAACTCCCTTTTCCCAAGGGAGCCTCACTTGAAAACAGCGCCTGAGAGATGTAGCAAAACCCACAAAAAAAAAAAGCCGGTCTCCCGGCCTTTTTTATGAGCTTATTTCTTTGTTTCTTCCGTTAGAAGAATTTTACGGGAAAGGTTTACGCGTCCCTGGTTGTCAATCTCGGTTACTTTAACCATGATTTCGTCGCCGAGGGAAACTACGTCTTCCACTTTCCCTACACGCTCTTTTGCAAGCTGGGAAATGTGTACAAGCCCGTCTTTTCCTTTGAACAACTCTACAAATGCCCCGAATTTTTCAATCCGTTTAACTTTGCCGAGGTATGTCTCGCCAACCTCAACTTCACGGACGATGTCTTCGATGATGCCTTTTGCTTTGTTGTTCATCTCGGATTCGGTTGAAGAAATATATACTTTACCGTCCTGCTCAATGTCTATCTTAACACCTGTATCTTCAATGATCTGGTTAATCACTTTTCCGCTCGGGCCGATAACGTCGCGGATCTTATCAGGGTTAATGTTCATTGTAAGGATCTTAGGTGCATAGTCGGAAAGCTCTGTTCTTGGCTCTGCAATGGCGCTCAGCATGTTATCAAGAATCTTCATGCGGCCTGTCTGTGCCTGGGAAAGAGCCTGTTCAAGGATTTCACGGTTAATCCCATCAATTTTAATGTCCATTTGAAGAGCAGTGATGCCTTTTTTCGTTCCTGCTACTTTAAAGTCCATGTCTCCGAGGAAGTCTTCCATTCCCTGAATGTCAGTAAGAACAGAGACGTCATCTTCATCTTTAACCAGACCCATTGCAATTCCGGCTACAGGTGCTTTAAGGGGAACACCGGCTGCCATCATGGCAAGTGTAGATGCACAGATACTCGCCTGGGATGTCGATCCGTTTGACTCGAGTACTTCAGATACGAGACGAATGGTGTATGGGAAGTCTGCTTCTGAAGGAATCACTTGTTCAAGTGCACGTTCACCAAGAGCACCGTGTCCGATTTCGCGTCGTCCCGGGCCACGGATCGGGCCTGTCTCCCCGACACTGAAGCTTGGGAAGTTGTAGTGGTGCATGAAACGTTTTGTTTCCTCGATTCCAAGTCCGTCAAGAATTTGAACATCACCTAATGCTCCCAGTGTACAGATGCTCAAAGCCTGAGTCTGTCCGCGTGTGAACAGCCCGGATCCGTGTACACGGGCCAGAATATCAACCTGGGAGTCAAGAGGGCGGATTTCATCAATCTGACGGCCATCGGGACGTACTTTGTCTTTTGTAATCAGACGGCGGACGATCCCTTTAAGAATTTTGTCAAGGATGGACTTCGCTTCTCCGCTTCGGTCTTCTTCCTCTGTTGCATATTCGGCTGAAATGCGGTCAATCACTTCTTTGATTGCCGTTTCGCGGGCATGCTTTTCAAAAACAGTCGCTGCTTCTTTAAGGTCAGCTTCTGATTTTTCACGAAGCTCAGCTTCGAGTTCAGGATCACCTGTCGCAAGCTTCACTTCCATCTTTTCTTTGCCGATTTTAGAGACGATGTCCTCCTGGAACGTAACGATCCGCTTAATCTCTTCATGACCGAACATAATCGCTTCGAGCATCACGTCTTCTGGAACTTCTTCTGCCCCAGCTTCAACCATGTTGATCGCATCTTTCGTACCTGCTACTACAAGGTGGATGTCACTTTTCTCCAACTGTTCTGTTGTCGGGTTGATGACAAATTCATTGTTAACACGTCCGACGATCACACCTGCAATAGGTCCGTCGAAAGGAATATCTGAGATAGACAGGGCAAGAGAAGACCCGACCATCGCTGCCATTTCAGGTGAACAGTTCTGGTCGTTGCTCATAACGATACTGATTACCTGGAGGTCGTTTCGGAAACCATCCGGGAACAGCGGACGGATCGGGCGGTCAATCAGACGGCTGGTTAATACCGCATTTTCACTCGGACGTCCTTCTCGTTTAATAAACCCACCAGGGATCTTCCCTGCTGCGTATAGTCGTTCTTCGTAATTACATGTCAGAGGGAAAAAAGGTAAATCCTTCGGCTCTTTTGAAGCAGTTGCTGTACAAAGTACTGCAGTATCGCCATATCGTACCATAACCGCACCGTTTGCCTGATTGGCAAACTTTCCGGTTTCAAATGTCATTGTACGACCGGCAAAATCCAATGAAAATAATTGTTTTTCTTGTTCCATAAGTACAAGTACTCCTCTCATTCACATTTCCTGTGAATCATACTACTCATTATTTTTGACTTAAATTTATGTAGTAAACATGTCTGACAAAAATCTTTAGCCTTTTTTATCATATCAGATGGCCAGTCGCCGGGCAACGTTCATTTGGCAGCTGCCACAAATGTAAAAATTTCCCTTTAACTATAACAAAAAAGCGGGATGAATCCCGCTTTTCCAAAAGTGTTCTTATCGACGAAGACCAAGTTTGTCAACAAGTTGACGATAACGAGCAACATCTTTGTTACGAAGGTAAGTCAGCAAGTTACGGCGCTGACCAACCATCTTTAGAAGTCCACGACGAGAGTGGTGATCCTTCTTGTGCGTGCGCAAGTGATCGTTTAAAGTCGTGATTTGCTTCGTTAGGATAGCAACCTGCACTTCAGGAGAACCAGTATCGTTCTCGTGAGTTTTGAATTCGTTAATGATTTCATTTTTGTGCTCTTGTGATAAAGCCATCCAATCCACCTCCTTAATATATATCCCCAGTCGCCTAGCGGACGTCGGTGACTCGTTCCGCCAAGTGATGGTTAACATTGATCATGATACTAGTTTTGCCCGGAAAACACAAGGGCAGACGCTATATTTCTTTTATTTTCGCAAAAAAATCACGAACACAGCCCTCATCTGCCTTTAGCTGGGCGATGAGCTCGTCCACGCCGGAAAAGGCTTTTTCTGAACGAATCCGCTCATGCCAGCGGATCAGTACTTTCTTTCCGTACAGATCGCCGGTAAAGTCAAACAAATGAATTTCAACTGCCGGTTTATCCGGTGCTTTTTCGTTAAATGTCGGTTTAAAACCGATGTTGCACATTCCTTTGAGCCATTGGCCGTCTGAGCCCAGTTCAACGGCGTATACCCCCGGTTTCGGAATGAGATAAGCTTGGTCTTTATCTACATTGGCAGTTGGAAAACCGATTGTCCGTCCCCGTTTTTCACCGTGTACCACGGTTCCTGAAGTCTCATAATTCCTTCCGAGGAGTTTTTTTGTTTCATAGAGTTCTCCTGACCGGATCGTTTCACGAATGCGTGTGGAACTGATCTTTTCATCGGCCTCGTCCACTTTCCCTACAACCGTATGGCTGAAAGCGCCACGGGAGTGGAATTCGATCGTTTCCATCGTACCTTTACCAAGCCGGCCGTAGGAGTAATCAAATCCAGCTACAACATGCTTTACGTTTAATCCAATTAAATAGTCATCACAAAAGTTCTGTGGTGTAAGCTCTGCAAACTCAGGTGTAAAATGGACCACAAAAAGGAAGTCCGGTCCAATTTTACCGATTTCCGACTCTTTTTTTGACAAAGGAGTAAGATAGTCAATGGCTGCTCCTTTTCGCAGCACTTCCTTGGGATGAGGATCAAAAGTCATGACTCCACTCTTTTCCCCACGCCTGTCTGCTTCTTCCATAGCTGTCTGAATGACTTTTTTATGCCCGCGGTGGACACCGTCAAAAAAACCGAGTGCAAGAACGAGAGGAGGAAAATCAGATTTAACAAAAGAATGAGGATGATTTATATGAATTGTCTGCACAGTTCCACCTCGAATACCGGCATGTCCTGAAAAGAGAAAGTTTCTACAGAATCTTAAGCATTTTCTCCGGTTTCATCATACCTTCTTTGTTTGGGTGCTTTTTATAAATGGCTAAGCATTCCCCCTGTTGATTATACAAAGTGAAACGGGATTCGTCCATTGTTTTTGGTAATGGAATGACAGCTCCGTTCATTACTTTTGCTTCTATTTCTTTATCTACAGTGAGTTTCGGCCAGTCTTTGAGGGCATGTTCAAAAGGATAAAGTGACTCCTCCAGCCGGTTCTGTTCCTTCAATTCAGCAAGCTGTTCTTCTGTCAGGCACTGGTCGGAAGTAAAAGCTCCTGAAGCTGTCCTCACGAGATCTGACATGTGGGCAGGGTATCCGAGAAGTTCTCCCATGGTCACAGCCAGGGTTCTTACATAGGTACCCTTGCTGCATTTTACACGGAAACGAAAGGTTACAAGGCCGTCTCTTTGGACCACGGGTGATGTTCGTTCCAGTTTGTAGATTGTTACTTCACGGAACGGACGCTCTACTTCAATCCCCTGTCTGGCGTACTCATAGAGCCTTTTTCCTTTTACCTTTACTGCAGAGTACATTGGAGGTGTCTGTTCGATTCTCCCATTCAGCCTTTCCAGGACTTCATCCACATCGGTTTCAATTAAAGTTTCGGATACGTCTTTTTGTTCCACTTTTTCACCTGAACTGTCTTCAGTTGTTGTAGAGAAGCCTATTGTTGCTTCTCCTTCATATTCCTTGGATTCCGCTGTCATGTACTCCACGAGCTTTGTCGCCCGTCCGATACAGATAGGAAGAACACCTTCCACGTCGGGGTCCAGGGTGCCTGTATGTCCGACTTTTTTGGTGCCGTAAAGTCTTTGCATATCCCTGACACAGTCAAAGGATGTTTTTCCCCTTTTTTTCCATAATGGTACGATTCCCTCTGGATTCATTTTCTGCACCTCATTTATGCGCGTTCGTTTATGTAATTCATTTGTTTAGATTGTCGATATTATTTATTACTTCCCGACAGGGTAGATAGAGATGAAGCCTGCTTGGTTTTCACCTTCCGCGGCGGTGCAGGCAAGCCTCTGAAGACTCCATTTTCTGTTAAGGTTAGAAGTTGATTTGCGCTCCCTTTCCGCGGGCGGTTCGGGAGCCTTCTCGACACACTGCTTCTTTCTCTTACAGCCAGGCTTCGAAGCCAATGCGTCGAAGCAACTCGAAGATTATTCATGAAGAACGCTTTTCCCGCAGAAGTGTCGCGCATTCGCTCCAATCAACTGTTTTTAAAGGAAGAGTGTCATCGATTTCTTTTGCGACAACAGACACCTTTTCTCATCTATCCACACCATTGCGTATGGAAATAGGCATGCGGTCTATTTTCATGTAAATTTACTCAACAAACTGTGCGTAGTTGAATGGGAATATGCGAGTCTGCGGATAGGGAGCGTATTCCGTTCAACGAAGCTGAATGTCAATGAAGGGTATTAAAACCCTTCCTAGCTCTCTTTTTAAGGACAGCTTTTCAAAAAGAGCAGAATGCTTTCTGTACTAGAGAGCCTTATACATAAGAAAAAGGATGGCCCGGAGGACGTATGCCGACCTTCTGAGCCACCCTTAACAGTATTAGCGGTCGTTGAGTTTTCGTAAAAGCTCCTCAATACGGTTACCACGCTCGATACTTTCATCAAATTTGAAATACAGTTCAGGTGTTTTGCGGATTTGAATTCGTTTGCCAATTTCGGAACGGATGAATCCGGTGGCTTTTGAAAGTCCATTTAACGTTTGTTCTTTCTGCTCATCTTCACCATAAACCGTGATGTATGCTGTGGCTTGCTGGAGGTCCCCTGTTACATCAACAGCAGTGACTGTTACAAAGCCCACTCTTGGATCTTTAATTTCACGCTGAATAATATCAGTCAGTTCTTTTTTGATCTGTTCTCCGATGCGATTTGCACGAACATTACTCATAGTGCGCACCTCCAAATTAGTTGCTGGAGCGGTTCTGCAAAAAAGAGATTCGCTCCCTTTTTTTACGATGTTAATCGTGACTCTATGTGCTTCGCTTTCCACACGGTACAGGGAGAGCCGCACTTACACTGCTGCTCTCCCGCAGCCGCTGCAGGATCTGCGAAACATTAGAACCATTCCCACTGTACCGAAGCCGTTTCAATCTCAGGAACGCTGTCAATGAAATGGAGTGCCCTGTTTAATTCCTGTTCCACCCGTGTACGGTCGGAACTGACAGAGGCTATGGTGATCTCTGTTCGCTGCCAGACATTCTGATGACCAGTCTCTGATACTGAAATATTAAGGCGGTCACGAAGGCGGGTAATGACGCTCTTTAGTACCCCGCGCTTCTCTTTTAAAGACTGAGCGTCATAGATAATCGCTTCAATCGTAAGGACGCCGATCATTAGCGCTTGATTTCTTCCATTACATAAGCTTCAATGACGTCGCCTTCCTTAACATCGTTGTAGTTTTCAAGTGTAATACCGCACTCATAGTTTTTCGCGACTTCTTTAGCATCATCCTTAAAACGCTTCAAGTCACGGATGGTGCCTTCGTGAAGAACAACTCCGTCACGGATAAGGCGGACACTAGAATCTCTTGTAATTTTACCTTCTGTAACATAGGATCCTGCGATCATGCCGATTTTTGAAACTTTAAATGTCTGACGGACTTCAGCCTGACCGATTACTTTTTCTTCATACTCAGGATCAAGCATTCCTTTCATTGCCTGCTCCACTTCTTCAATAGCGTTATAAATAACGCGGTGAAGACGGATATCTACGCCTTCCTGATCTGCTGTACGCTTGGCGTTAACATCCGGACGTACGTTAAATCCGATAATAATGGCGTTTGAAGCACTTGCCAGGATAACATCAGACTCTGCAATCGCACCTGCACCGGTATGAATGATGTTGACTTTAACACCTTCAACCTCGATCTTCTCAAGAGAGCCTTTCATAGCCTCTACAGAACCCTGTACATCGGCTTTGATAATAATGTTGATATCTTTAATATCCCCTTGCTGGATCTGGTTAAACAAATCATCCAGACTTACTCGGGAAGATTCACGGCGCTGTTCAACTTTTTGTTTCATGGCACGGGCTTCACCGATCTGACGGGCTTTTTTCTCGTCTTCAAAGACCATAAACTGATCTCCTGCCTGAGGCACGTTGTTAAGACCCGTAATTTCAACAGGTGTGGAAGGGCCCGCTTCTTTTACACGGCGGCCAAGATCGTTAACCATAGCACGTACACGGCCGAATGTGTTTCCGACTACAATCGGATCACCGACACGAAGTGTACCTGATTGAACGAGCAGTGTAGCAACAGCTCCGCGCCCGCGGTCAAGTTCCGCTTCGACGACTGTTCCCCGTGCACGTTTATCCGGATTTGCTTTGAATTCTTCAACTTCAGAAACAAGAAGGATCATTTCAAGGATTTCATCAATTCCTTCGCCCTTGATCGCACTCACGTTGACGAAAATCGTATCTCCGCCCCATGCTTCTGATACAAGACCGTGCTCAGTAAGTTCCTGCATGACACGATCCGGGTTTGCTCCTTCTTTATCCATTTTATTCACGGCTACGATGATTGGTACTTCCGCTGCTTTCGCGTGGTTAATCGCTTCTACCGTCTGCGGCATAACGCCGTCATCCGCTGCAACAACGAGAATTGTAATATCCGTTACCTTTGCTCCCCGCGCACGCATTGTTGTAAAGGCTGCGTGACCCGGAGTATCAAGGAAGGTAATTTTTCTGCCTTTTTCTTCTACCTGGTAGGCACCAATATGCTGGGTAATTCCCCCTGCTTCACCGGCCGTTACTTTTGTGTGTCGGATGCTGTCAAGAAGCGTTGTTTTACCGTGGTCAACGTGACCCATGATTGTCACAACTGCCGGACGCTCTTTCAAATCTTCCGGTGCATCCTCTTCTTCAATCGTTTCAAATTCAGCTTCATTAATGACGATTTCCTCTTCCACTTTCACTCCGAAATCTTCACCAAGAAGTTCAATTGTATCATTGTCAAGTTCCTGGTTAATGGTAGCCATTACACCAAGACCCATTAGTTTTTTTATGATTTCAGATGGTTCTTTGTTCAGCTTGTCGGCAAATTCCCCGACTGTTATCGGAAGGGTGTACGTAATTTCCGTCGGCATTGGCTTAGGAGCCGGACGGCTTGGCTGACGGTCATTTCTCTGATTGTTGTTTCGCTGGTTCCGGTTTTTGTTATTATTTCTGTTATTGTTCTTTTTGCCCTGCTGATTGTTCGGCTTATTTGAACGGTTTGTTTGTTTTTTATCATTCATAGGTGACTGATCACGTCCTTCATTACTTTGACGCTTTTTCGCGTCATTTTTTTTCGGTTCATTCTTCCCCTTTGTCTCACTACCTGATTCGAGCTTCTTTTTTGCCTCATCAGTTAATACACTCATATGGTTTGAAACTTCCACATTAAGTGTTTTGAGACGTTCAATCACTGCTTTACTTGTCGTATTCTTTTCTTTGGCATATTCGTAGATTCGCATCTTTTTCATCTGTTTACCTCCTGAGATCATGGCACTCCTGCCCTGTGTTTTACAAGAGGTTTGAGCCATGAATCTTTATTCCAGTAACGACTGAAGCTTTTTTGCAAAGCCGCTTTCTTCTACTCCCAATACTACTCTTTCATTTTTTCCAATCGCATGTCCAAGGGTCTCACGGTCTCCTGTAATCACAAGAGGAACGTTATAGTAGGTACTTTTGTCTGCGATCTTCTTTTTCGTATTGTCAGATGCGTCTTCTGAGAGGATGACAAGATGCAGTTTTTTCTTGCGCATCGACTGTAATACAATTTCTTCACCAGTAACGACAGCTCTGGCCCGGTATGCAAGACCAATCAGGTTAAGGGCTTTATCTTTCATTTTGACTTCCCTTCTGCCACTTCCGTTACGAGATAATCATAGAAATCATCGTTCACTTTCGTCTTTAAGTGACGTGAGAGAATATCTTTTTGTCTGGCTTGTTCAAATACATCCTTCGATGCTGTTAAATACGCCCCTCTGCCTGATTTCTTGCTTGTAGGATCATAGATAACATCGCCTTCAGGTGTACGGACGATCCGCACCAGTTCCTTTTTCGGCTTCATCTCGTTAGTGACAACACACTTGCGTAAAGGAGTTTTCCTTGCTTTCATAGTCAGCACTCCTTATTTCTCAAAGTCCTCTTCTTCATATGAGGCTGCTTCTGTATAATTCTCTTCCTGATCGCCAAATCCTTCTTGGTCATGAAGGTCAGTGTCTTCCTTTAATGGTGCATTCGGATCATATAGGCCCAGCTCTTCAGCATCGGATTCACTCTTAATATCAATCTTCCAGCCTGTAAGCTTTGCAGCCAGACGGGCGTTTTGGCCACGTTTCCCGATTGCCAGTGAAAGCTGGTAGTCCGGAACGACAACCTGAGTCATCTTCTCTTCTTCATTTACTGTTACCTGAAGGACTTTGGAAGGGCTCAGGGCGTTGGCCACGTATTCCTTAGGGTCTTCTGACCAGCGAACGATATCGATCTTCTCGCCTTTAAGTTCGTTTACGATCATCTGGACTCGCTGACCGCGCTGACCGACACAGGAACCTACAGGATCCACTTCCGCATCTTCTGCGTGAACCGCAATTTTTGAGCGGTCTCCGGCCTCACGGGAAACAGACTTGATTTCCACTGTTCCGTCATAAATTTCAGGTACTTCAAGCTCAAAAAGACGCTTTAGAAGGCCTGGATGAGTGCGTGAAATCATGATCTGAGGACCTTTGGTCGTCTTCTCCACTTTTGTAATGAAGGCTTTTATGCGGTCATTATGCTTATACGACTCGTTAGGCATCTGTTCGTTTAAAGGCATGATCGCCTCAACTTTACCAAGATCCACATAAATAAAACGGTGGTCCTGTCGTTGAACAATCCCAGTCATTATATCTTCTTCACGGTCGATGAAGTCAGAATAAATAATCCCTCTTTCCGCTTCACGTACACGCTGGGTAACTACCTGTTTCGCTGTCTGGGCAGCGATTCTTCCGAAGTCTTTCGGCGTTACTTCAATTTCAACAATGTCATCAACCTGATACTGCGGGCTGATGGACTTGGCTGCATCTTCGGAAATTTCCAGCCTTGCATCAAACACTTCCTCCACAACCACTTTCTGAGCGAATACACGGATTTCACCGTGCTCCCGGTCAATGTTGACGCGTACGTTCTGCGCCTGGTTAAAATTACGTTTATAACCTGTAATTAAAGCTTGTTCAATGGCTTCCAGAATGATTTCCTTGTCGATGCCCTTGTTCTTCTCAATGCTCGTTAAAGCATCCATAAAATCACTATTCATGAGTGGTGGTTCCCCCTTTAAAAACAATTCCAGACACGTCTAATCACCCGCCGCAGAACGACCGGGACAGGACGGACTTTTAATTTCCCTACATGATGACTGCAAGTCTTGCCTTGGCTACTTTTTCGTACGGAACCTCAACAGAACGGGTTCGCGTTTTTACAATCATCTGAATGGTAAGCCTCTCACCATCAAAGTCGAGAAGCTTCCCCTCGAATACCTTTTCACCGTCTATAGGTGCGTAGGTCGTTACATTTACATTTTTGCCTATTGCTTTTTTTACATCTTCTGCTTTTTTGAGCGGACGCTCAGCCCCTGGTGAAGAAACCTCCAGATAGTATGCTTCCTCAATCGGGTCTTCCTTATCGAGGGCTTCACTCAGTTTTTCGCTCACTGCTGAACAGTCATCAAGGTCAACGCCTTTATCAGAATCAATGTAGACGCGGAGAAAGTAGTTTTTGCCTTCTTTGACGAACTCTGCTTCTACCAGTTCAAGTCCCATTTGTTCCACAATTGGTTGTGCCATTGTTTCAATTGTTGTTTTAATATTACCTGCCATATGTTTCGCCTCCTTGCTTTGAACGGGCTGGACTTTTGTTTTGGATGTTTGTTCAAAATCAAGGCAAACGTTAAGAAGATCGTTGGTCTGTAAGAACCTTTTACGCTGGTCTCCTTATTTTGAACGCTGTAAATCCGGTTCAGCAAAATGAGGGATAAGCCCGGAAAACCGGACTTATATCCAAAAGAAAGAGTGGGATGCTCCCACTCTTTCGGCTGCCGTTATTCTAAGTATTGCCATCTAACTATAACATAAACCTTTTTGCCGTGCAAACCAACGTATGGCTTATCAGAACAGCGACAGCTGGTTTGAATCAGGAAGTCCTTCGAGGCATCCGTGATCGTCAAGGTTCTGAAGAACGGTTTTTGTAATCTTACTCCGCTTCTGCAGGTCTTCTTTAGAGAGGAACTCGCCGCCTTCTTTTGCCTTTTCAATGTTGATTGCCGCATTTGTACCAACACCTGTAAGAGCATTAAACGGCGGGATCAGGCTGTCCCCGTCAACAACAAACTCAGTTGCCTTGGAACGGTAGAGATCGACCTTCTGAAAAGAGAAACCACGCTCACACATTTCCAGAGCCAGTTCCAGGACGGTTACCAGACTCTTTTCCTTTGGCGCTGCATCCAGGCCTTTCTGATAAATTTCTTCCATACGCTTTCGTATGCTTGCAGAACCTCTGTGCATTGTATCCAGATCAAAGTCATCGGCACGGACAGTGAAATACGCAGCATAGAACAGGATCGGATGGTGGACCTTAAAGTACGCAATACGTACTGCCATTAAAACATAGGCCGAAGCGTGGGCTTTCGGAAACATGTACTTGATTTTAAGGCACGAACCGATATACCAGTCCGGCACACCGTGTTTTTTCATCTCTTCAATCCATTCTTCCTGGAGCCCTTTTCCTTTACGTACAAATTCCATGATTTTAAAGGCAAGGCTGTCTTCGAGCCCTTTGTACTGAAGATACACCATAATGTCGTCACGGCATCCGATAACGTCTTTTAATACACACGTCCCATCGGCAATTAGGTCGGCAGCATTATTCAGCCATACATCCGTTCCGTGGGAAAGACCGGAAATCTGAACGAGTTCGCTGAACGTGCTCGGCTTTGTATCTTCAAGCATCTGTCTTACAAAACGGGTGCCAAATTCGGGAATTCCATAAGTTCCGGTCTTACACATGATCTGGTCTTCCGTTACCCCGAGTGACTCTGTACCGCTGAACAGTTTAAACACTTCCGGGTCGTCAACAGGGATATCCTGCGGGTCCATCCCTGATAAGTCCTGGAGCATCCTGATTACCGTCGGATCATCGTGTCCGAGGATATCAAGCTTCAAAAGATTATCGTGGATCGAATGGAAGTCAAAGTGCGTTGTCTTCCATTCTGATTCCCGGTCATCTGCAGGAAACTGAATGGGTGAAAAGTCATAGATGTCCAGGTGATCCGGTACGACAATGATCCCCCCGGGGTGCTGTCCGGTGGTCCTCTTGACTCCGGTACAGCCGGAGACAAGACGGTCAATCTCAGCTCCCCTCAGACGGAGCTGGTTGTCATCTTCATAACCCTTTACGAATCCGTATGCCGTTTTTTCCGCTACTGTACCGATCGTTCCGGCACGGTAGACATAATCAACACCGAACAATTCTTTTGTATAGTTATGGGCAACAGGCTGATAGTCACCTGAGAAGTTTAAGTCGATATCAGGTACTTTGTCTCCTTTAAATCCAAGGAAGGTTTCAAAGGGGATGTCCTGCCCGTCTTTTGTATATTCTGCTCCGCACTTTTCACAGTTTTTATCGGGAAGGTCAAACCCGGATCCGACTGAGCCGTCATCAAAGAATATACTGTGCTTGCAATCAGGACACACATAGTGCGGCGGCAGAGGATTCACCTCTGTAATTTCCGTCATGGTAGCTACAAAGCTCGACCCTACTGACCCCCGTGAACCAACAAGATATCCGTCATCAAGAGATTTTTTTACGAGTTTTTGAGAGATAAGATAAATAACGGAGAACCCGTTGCTGATAATGGACTTGAGTTCTTTTTCAATACGCGCTTCCACAATTTCAGGAAGATCATCCCCGTAAATGCTTTTTGCCATGGAATAAGTCATATCACGCATTTCATCATCTGCCCCTTCAAGGTTGGGGGTGTAGAGGTCATCAGGTATGGGCTTAATCTCATCGATATCATCTGCGATCATATTAGGGTTCGTAACCACAACCTCTTTTCTCTTATCCTCAGAAAGGAAGGAGAAACACTCGAGCATCTCATCTGTAGTCCTGAAGTGGACATCGGGCAGAGAATGACGGTTCAGGGGGTTGGCGCCGCCCTGACTTGCTATTAGAATCTTTCGGTAGATTTTATCTTCCTGGTGCAGGTAGTGGACGTTTCCGGTTGCCACTACCGGTTTATCAAGCTTCTCACCGAGTTCAACAATGTTTTTTAATATCTCTTTTAAAGCCAGTTCATCCCGGACGATTTCTTTTTCAATAAGTTTATAATAATTGGCAGGAGGCTGGACTTCCAGGTAATCATAAAATTTTGCGATTTCCTCTACTTCCTCCGGTGCTTTCTGCATCATCGCATCGAACACTTCACCGTTGTCACATCCGGAGCCGACGATAATCCCTTCCCGGTTTTTAGCAAGCACCGACCTTGGAATTCTCGGGACTCTGTGGAAATAATCAATATGGGCTTTTGAAACGAGACGGTAGATATTACGAAGACCGTCCTGGTTCTTTGCCAGAAGAATACAGTGATTAGGCCTTTGTTTTTTATATTCATCACCGGTGGACTGGTAATTCAACTGGTTATGGTTTGTAATTCCTTGCTCTCCGGCGTCCTTGACCATTTTCCAGAGAAGATGGCCGGTAGCTTCCGCATCATAGATGGCACGGTGATGGGAGACCAGTTCAATGTTAAATTTCTTACAGAGCGTATTTAACCGGTAGTTACGGTAGTTCGGGTAAAGAAGCCGTGCAAGCTCCAGTGTATCAATGACCGGATTTGGTGTTTTATCATAACCGATCCTTTTAAACCCGGCATCGAGAAAGCCCATATCAAAGCTTGCATTATGGGCTACAAGGACAGCATCCCCCATCCAATTGTGGAAATCTTTCAGGACATCTCCGACTTCAGGTGCCCCTTCAACCATGTCGTCCGTAATTCCCGTAAGATCGATAATGGTAGGACTGAGCTTTTCATGGGGATTGGCAAACGATTCAAAGCGGTCGATGATCTCTCCTTCTTTCACTTTTACAGCAGCAAGCTCGATGATCGTATTGTAAACAGCAGACAGTCCTGTCGTCTCGACGTCAAAGACGACATACGTATCATCAGAGAGATTTCGGTCGGCTTCATTATAGGCAATCGGCACACCATCATCCACCAGGTTGGCTTCGAGACCGTAAAGGATTTTAACCCCTTCTTTCTTGCCTGCTCCATAGGCTTCGGGATAGGCCTGGACAACACCATGATCAGTTACGGCAATGGCTTTATGTCCCCACTTTTTTGCCTGCTGGATGTATTTAGAGACACTTGTTACGGCATCCATCTGACTCATTGGTGTATGAAGGTGAAGCTCAACACGTTTCTCATCCTCAGGAGCAAGATCCTGTTTTTCAACAGGCCGTACTTCCTGGATGTCACGCGCCATCATCGTCAGGTCCCGGACAAACGTATCGTGCTGGATCATACCTTTTACTTTCAGCCACATACCCTTTTTGATTGCTTCAAGCGCAGGAACATCCTCTTTATCTTTTGAAAACATCTTAATCAGGAACGAATCGGTATAGTCGGTCATTTTAAAGGTCAGAAGGGTTCGGCCGCTTCTGAGTTCCCTTGTTTCTGCATCAAATACGTAACCTTGAAATACAATATTGTTTTCTTCTTCCTGTACTTCTTCCATTCGCTTAGGCTCGTCTTTAATCGGTTTACCGATGGCAACTGCCGACTGACTGCCAAGTTCTTTTGCTTTCTTTTCTATTTTCTGTTTCTCCATCATCGCTTCGACAACTTTGGAGTGATCTTCTTCTTGTTTTTTCTCTACAAACTTCTCGTAAGCTTCCTTCGATTCTTTCACAGTTGCATCGATCTGCATGGAAGGAAATCCTGTCTGAACAAGAAGGGCTTTCAGCGGTTCTGATACTTTTCGCTTCATCATTTCCGCTTCAGCATCATTTATAGCAGCAAGAAACAGTTTGTTCTGTTCAACTGAAGGGACCTGCTCTTTCAGACGGCGGATGAGGCCGTTTGTCGTTTTTTTCAGACACTCTGTAAAATAAGGCCAGTAGCTCTCAATATGACTCTTTGGATCGACAGGTTCCTCGTAACGGAGAGAGAGTTCAACCTTTGCGATATGCTTTAAGCCTTCTATAATCGTAGTCCGGAATACCTCAAATGCCGGAAATGGAAGAACAGCCGGCAGACAAAAAGCAAAGTGCCAGCGTTTTTCATTTTTATAGACTTCCAGCTTTTCTATGTATCCGCCTTTAACATGGTTATCGGTAATTGCACCTGGCATCGCTACTTGTTCTAACAGAAGCTCAAACCGTTCACGGCGGATTTGAAGCTCATCTTTCATGAAACGTTCCCCCTCTTTCTATCCTCTGGTCAAACATGTTCCTATTTACGCCTCCAAAAGGGGGCTTCACGTTTTAAGGGTGCCCCGTCAGGCTGGAAACCGCCTTTTTTTCGGGACACCCTCAAGTAATATCTTAAATCAGATTGATTACAGTTTCAAATGGCGTGAAATGGTATCCATCAGTTTATCTTTATGGACTTCCATTTTTTCTTCTTCATTACGAAGCTTCACTTCGAGAATACCTTCATCTGCTTTTTTCCCTACCGTTACACGGACAGGCATCCCAAACAGGTCGGCATCTTTAAACTTAACCCCCGGACGCTCTGCCCGGTCGTCAAACAGAACATCATAGCGGGAACTGAGGCTTTCGTATAGCTCTTCCGCAAGTTCCCTCTGGGCCTCCTGCTTCATATTTACAGGAATAAGGTGAACGTGGAATGGTGCAACGCTGTGAGGCCATACAATTCCGTTTTCATCATGGTGCTGCTCAATAATAGCGGCTACCGTTCTGGAAACGCCAATCCCGTAGCTTCCCATTACCATCGGCTGGGATTTACCATTCTCGTCAAGGAATGTTCCCTTCATCGATTCACTGTAGCGGGTTCCGAGTTTGAATACGTGTCCAACCTCAATTCCTTCCTTAAACTGAATCGTTCCTTTGCCATCCGGTGAAGGATCTCCTTCCTGAATTAAACGAAGATCACTGTATTCAAGATCAGAGAGGTCCCTTTCCGGATTTACATTCACATAGTGGGTGTCTGTTTCATTTGCTCCGCAAACGCCGTTAACAACTGATTTTACGGCATGGTCTGCAATGATCTTTAAGTCTTTTGCTGCACCTACCGGACCGATAAACCCTGTAATGCTGCCTAAGTGCTGTTTCGTCTGTTCATCGCTTGCAAGTTCCACCATCTGTGCATCAAGGACATGCTTGATTTTGATGTCATTTACTTCATGGTCTCCCCTTACAAGAACAAGAACAGGCTCGCCATCTACGATAAACAGCATGCTCTTGATCAGGTCTGCAGGGTTTTTCTCCAGGAAATCAGCGACATCGGTAATGGACTTCTTACCTGGCGTATCTATTTTTTCAAGCTCTTTTAGAGGCTCGTCCCGCTTTTCATACGAAACATTAACCGGAGCGATTTCAATGTTCGCTGCAAAGGACGATTCATTTGAATAAGCGATTGTATCCTCACCGATATCACTGAGAACCATAAATTCGTGTGTGTCCTTTCCTCCCATCGCACCGGAATCGGCAACGACGGCACGGAAATCGAGTCCGCAGCGGGTAAAGACATTCGTATAGGCGTCATACATTTTACGGTAGCTTTCATCGAGACCTTCGAAGTCTTTGTCAAAGGAGTATGCGTCTTTCATAAGGAATTCACGTGATCTTAAGATTCCAAAACGGGGGCGTCTTTCATCACGGAATTTTGTCTGAATCTGATAGAGTGTCATAGGAAGACGCTTATAGGAATTCACATCATCACGGACAAGAGCTGTGATAACTTCCTCATGGGTAGGACCTAAAGCAAATTCTCTCTGGTGACGGTCTTTTACACGCATAAGTTCCGGACCGTACATCTCCCAGCGTCCGCTCTCCTGCCACAGTTCCGCATTTTGAATTGCCGGCATGAGCATTTCCTGGGCTCCCGACTTGTCCATTTCCTCACGGATAATTGTTTCCACTTTTTTCAGTGCTTTTAACCCTAATGGCAGAAACGAATAAACACCTGCAGAGCTCTGGCGGATCAATCCTGCCCTAAGCATAAGCTGATGGCTCTTAACCTCCGCATCACTTGGGGCTTCTCTTAATGTTGGCGATAAAAATGTGCTTTGTTTCATATGTATACCACCTCGTATTCAATTTGAATAAGCGATGAGGCCGGGACATAATGAAAGTGTTTAGGTGAGAACCTGACAAAGTACTGACTTAGCGGATGAAATATACGAAGACTCCTGCGGGATGAAAAGCAAAGGTGAGACCCCGGAGCGCGAAAGCGCGAGGAGGCTCACCAGCTTCCCACGGAAAGCGAAGTATATTTCAGGAGCGGTTTATCAGCGCCGCTACGATTTGTTCGGATTCCCGTTGACTAAAACACTTCTGTGCCAGCCTCATGCTTTAAACTTTATTGGTTTGTTTTTTGTTTCTGATACTGCCTGCCTGCGCTCATTTATTGTTTTTTACAGGAAAAACTTATTGATGTCGTTCCATGTTACCACGAGCATCAGGAGCATGAGCAGGGCAAACCCGATGAAGTGTACCATACCTTCTTTTTGCGGATCAATCGGCTTGCCTCTAACAGCCTCAAGTCCGATAAACATCAGTCGTCCACCATCCAGGGCAGGGAGCGGGAGAAGGTTGATAATCCCCAGGTTTACACTCAAAATGGCTGCCCACTGCATGAGTACCAGGATACCCATTGCTGCGACTTCGCCGGTATAGCTGTATATCCCTACAGGACCCGCAAGATGATCAAGGCTGAACTGCCCTGTTACAAGCATTCCGAGAGCTTCAACAATCAGGACAGTATACTCGTAGGTCGTGGTAAACCCAAAGAGAATGGAACCAAAAACATTAAACTCTGTGGGCGGGTAAATACCGACAACACCCTGAACCTGTTCTTCAGGACCGATTCTTTCATCAGGTACCATTTCGACCTGGAACGTCTCAGATCCTCTCTCTACTTGGAATAAAAGAGATTCGTTGGCACTTCCCTGAATAATGGTAGTCATCTCTTCCCAAGTGGAGACATTTTCGCCGTCAATTGAAAGGATCCGGTCACCCTGTTCAAGACCCGCTTCAATTGCTACTCCGTCGTCTGTTACATCACCTACAAGGGCTTCGTCAACGGGAAGTCCGGCAATCAGTGCATAGGCAGTAAGAATAACTGCCGCCAGGGCAAAGTTCATCATCGGGCCTGCAAAAATGGCCATCGCCCGCTGCGGAATCGTTTTTGATGGGAACTGGCGGTCATAAGGAGCAATCTGTGTTGCTTCCTCATCGTGGATAAAGTTCGCCTTTTCGTGTACAGGATACGTAACCAGACCTTCTTCATCTGCTACATAACCTTGTACAAAAAGCTTATGTTCAAGATCAATTTTTTCTACCTGAATCACTTTGCAGTCCGGATGTTTTGATTTATTGTTTACAACAATATCGGTCACCCGGTCCTGTTCATCGAATTTAAGGCCGATCTCATAGCCCGGCTTGATCTGTATCATTTCCGGGTCTTCTCCGGCCATCCTTACAAACCCGCCTAAAGGAAGGAGACGGATCGTGTAGGTTGTCTCATTCTTTTTGAAAGAAAAGATCTTCGGACCGAAACCGATGGCAAATTCACGGCATAAAATTCCTGCCCGCTTTGCAAAAATCAAATGTCCCCATTCGTGAATGAAAACCAAAAGACCAAAAATTATCACAATAGCTATAAACGTATTCACGTTATCACAACCTTTTACTTCATATCGGTTTGAACAAAACGGCGGGTCATACGGTCTACTTCAAAGATTGTATCAAGATCCGGGTTTTGAATCACTGAATGGGACTCAAGCGCCTGTTCGATGATCGTTTCGATCTGAAGGAACTGGATTTTCCCATTGAGGAAAGCATCCACTGCCTCTTCATTTGCTGCATTAAGAACAGTTGGAGCTGTTCCTCCGATCCGCCCCGCTTCGTATGCAATCTTCAAACAGCGAAAACGTTCAAAATCCGGCTTTGAAAAATGAAGCGTTCCGATTTCCCACAAGTTTAACCTTTTCTTATCAGGCATTGCAAGACGGTCCGGGAGTGACAAAGCATATTGAATCGGCACTTTCATATCCGGCATACCGAGGTGGGCCAGTACGCTACCATCAATATATTCTACCATGGAGTGGATCATGCTTTCTTTATGAAGGATCACATCAATCATCTCGTAAGGCATATCAAACAGCCAGCGGGCCTCTATCACTTCAAGCCCTTTGTTCATCATCGTTGCCGAATCGATAGTAATTTTTGCTCCCATACTCCAGTTCGGGTGGTTCAGGGCATCCTCCACTGTCACACCTTCGAGCTCTGCTCTCGTTTTATCACGGAAACTGCCTCCCGATGCCGTAAGAATTAATCTCTCCACTTCCTTTTCGGAATTCCCTTCAAGGCACTGGTAAATGGCAGAGTGCTCGCTGTCTATCGGAATCAGCTTTACGTTATTCTCTTTTGCAGCACGGGTTACGATGTGACCCGCTGTCACGAGCGTCTCCTTGTTGGCAAGAGCTACATCTTTCTTGGCCTTCATCCCTCTGAGTGTAGGCTCCAGTCCGACACTGCCCATAAGAGCATTGACAATCGTGTCCCCCTCCGCCTGTTCCACGGCTTCAAGAAGGCCTTCTCTGCCATAGCCGGTTTTGACTGAACCAGGGATCATCGTTTTCAATTTTTCTTCGTCTTCTTTTCGTTGAACACATACAAATTCCGGTTTGAATTCCCGGATTTGTTGAGCTGCAAGTTCAATGTTTCTTCCGCACGTTAAAGCGTGGAGTCTGAACTGTTCCGGATGGGCTCTGATGACGTCCAGAGTCTGGACACCAATGGAGCCGGTCGAACCTAGTAAAATAATCGTCTTCATCGCTTTGACGCCCCTTTTATGTCTGTAGCCGCATACAAAGCGAAACTACTGAATGAATGATAGTAAATATAAAATCGGCATGACAAAGATTAAACTGTCAAACCTGTCAAGAATACCTCCGTGTCCCGGGAGAACCTGTCCTGAATCTTTCACAGAATAATGCCTTTTCAAGGCTGATTCCACAAGGTCCCCAAGCTGGCCCGAAACACTCACCACAAGGATAAACAAAAGCGTTATGAGCATAGAGTCGTATACCGGGAAGAAAAACGAATAAATAAATCCGAACAGGATCGCAAAGGCGATTCCCCCAAGAGAGCCTTCAATCGTTTTTTTCGGGCTGATATGGGGCCATAGTTTATGTTTACCGAGAAACCTGCCGCAGAAATATGCGCCGGAATCCGTTACCCACACAAGAATCAGGACAAAGAACAAAAAGATAAGTCCGTCTTCAAGAAAACGGGCAGCTAAAAAATAATGAAAACCAAAACCTATGTATACTGAAGACAGAATAATAAAACCTGCTTCATCAAATGTAAACGCATTTTTGGAGATGACCGTCAAAGCCAGAAGAACAATGATCATCAGCAGGAACGTCTCTGTTCTCTCAAGGTGTATGAGATCAAAGTTTAATATGTTCTCAGGTAAAAGAAGGAGCCACATAAAAATAAATCCGATCGCCCCGCGATAGGAGAAAGGAGACATCCCTTTCATTTTAAGTATCTCAGCCATTGCAATGGTCGCTAGCAAAAAGATAAGGAAGGTGAATGGCAGCCCTCCAACGAGTATTACAGCTAAAAATCCGGCGCCGGCAACGACACCGGTAATAATTCGTTGTTTCATTGTCCATCCACCTCCTATACGCCGCCGAAACGACGTGTTCTCTTTTGATAAACGACAATCGCCTCTTTAAAGTGTTTTTCAGTAAAATCAGGCCACAGAACTTCTGTAAACCAGAATTCCGAATACGCGAGCTGCCAGAGCATAAAGTTACTGAGCCTGATCTCACCGCTCGTTCTGATCAGAAGATCCGGGTCTTTAAGTCCCCCGGTCATGAGATGGCTTCCTATGATATCTTCAGTGACGTCTTCAATAGCCAGTCTGCCACGTTCGATTTCTTTATAAACATCCTTCATGGCTTCAACCATTTCGTGTCTGCTTCCATAATTCAGGGCAAAATTCAGGATCAGTCCGTCATTACCGGAAGTATCTTCAATCGCTTTGTTGACGGCATCCCTGGTATGGCCGGGCAGGGCCTCTTTGGAACCTGTGATGCGCACCTGTACATTCTCTTCGATTAACTGAGGGAGTTCTGCTTTTAAGAACCGTTCCGGCAGCCTCATCAGAAAGTCTACTTCAGGCTTGGGACGCTTCCAGTTTTCCGTTGAGAAAGCATAAAGCGTCAATGTTTTTACGCCTAGTTTATTGGACGTTTTTACAATCTTTTTAATTACATTCATTCCCTCGCGGTGACCCGCAACCCGGGGTAGGCCCCTTTTTTTTGCCCAGCGGCCGTTTCCATCCATAATAATAGCCACATGCTCAGGAATATTCTGAGGATCGAGACTGGCTTCTTCTGAAGTATTGTTCTCTTCCTCTTTTCGGTTCGTCCATTTTTTTAACATCGTAAATCCCCCAACATATAAAAAACAAAAGTGACTGACCAGTCAGAATGTTACTGAATCTTTCACTTTATGAATCATCATTATTTAAGTGTAAAAAAACCCCCTTAATATAGAGGGTCTTTTACTCTGTTTATTTTACACGGTTTTCGGTTACACTTCCATGATTTCTTTTTCTTTGTTGTCGGCGATGCCGTCAATGGTCGTAACATAGCTGTCTGTTACCTTCTGGACATCATCCTGGCTGCGGCGGAGCTCATCTTCTGTCAGCTCACCGTCTTTTTGGAGCTTCTTAAGTTCATCATTACTGTCACGGCGGATGTTGCGGATAGCGACTTTCGCATCCTCTGAATAACGGCGGACAAGCTTAACAAGTTCTGCACGGCGCTCTTCTGTCAATGCCGGAATGGTAATGCGGATGATGTTTCCGTCATTTGATGGAGACAGACCGAGATCCGCTTTTTGAATCGCACGTTCGATATCTGCAAGTGAAGATTTATCAAACGGCTGGATTGTCAGCATGCGTGCTTCAGGAACTGAAATGGTAGCAAGCTGGTTCAGCGGTGTCATCATTCCGTAGTATTCCACCTGTACTTTGTCAAGGATGGAAGGGTTCGCACGGCCAGCACGGAGTGTTGCCAGTTCCTTGCGTAAAGATTCGATTGATTTATCCATTCTTTCTTTTGCCTGATTAATGGTTTCCTGACTCATGATTAATTCGTCCCCCTTATTACTGTTCCGATTTCTTCACCAATTACGGCGCGTTTAATGTTACCTTCCTCCATGAGAGAGAAGACAATCAATGGAATGTCGTTATCCATACATAGTGAGGAAGCTGTTGAATCCATCACTGCAAGACCGTCTTTTAACAGGTCAAGGTAAGTGAGGGACTCGTATTTCTTTGCAGTTGCATCCTTGGAAGGATCTGCCGAGTAAACACCATCAACGTTGTTTTTGGCCATAAGAATCACGTCGGCTTCAATTTCAGCCGCACGAAGCGCTGCTGTCGTGTCGGTTGAGAAGTATGGATTCCCTGTACCTGCTGCAAAAATGACTACGCGCTTTTTCTCAAGGTGTCTGATAGCACGTCTGCGTATGTAAGGTTCTGCAACCTGTCTCATTTCAATAGACGTCTGTACACGAGTCTGGACGCCGATGTTCTCGAGGCTGTCCTGAAGAGCAAGGGAATTCATAACTGTTGCAAGCATCCCCATGTAGTCTGCCGTAGCTCTGTCCATTCCTTTTGCGCTTCCAGCCATACCGCGCCAAATGTTCCCGCCACCGACAATAATCGCAACTTCTACATCAAGCTCTACGATTTCTCTGATCTGCTCCCCGATGGACTGAATGACAGAAGGATCAATTCCATATCCCTGGTTTCCGGCAAGCGCTTCTCCACTCAACTTCAATACAATACGTTTATATTTAGGATTCTCCATGTTACCCTCCAGAATTAGTCTCAAACAAAGGTGTGATAAAGCTATGGGATTGGTTAAAAAAGTTCGTTTACTTGGGAAAAAAGGGACACAATGTGCCCCTCTTGACTTGCCTTACTTCTTTACTTGTGACATAACTTCTTCTGCAAAGTTGTCTTCACGTTTTTCCATACCTTCGCCCACTTCAAAGCGTACGAAAGATACTACTTTTCCACCTTTGGACTCAACGTATTTTCCAACTCTTTGGTCAGAGTCTTTTACGAAAGACTGCTCATTTAAGCAGATATCTTCGAAGAATTTAACAAGACGCCCTTCAACCATTTTTTCAACGATCTTTTCAGGCTTTCCTTCGTTAAGAGCCTGCTGCTTAAGAACTTCGCGCTCACGCTCTACTTCTTCTGCAGATACTGCATCGCGTCCTACATATTTAGGGTTGATCGCTGCAACGTGCATAGCGATGTCTTTCGCAGTTTCTTCGTCAGTACCTTCAAGGACAGTAAGTACTCCGATACGTCCGCCCATGTGAAGGTAAGCACCGTAGTTCTGGCTGTCTGTTTTTTCGACAATAGCAAAACGGCGAAGGGAGAGTTTTTCTCCGATTTTTACGATCTGGTTGTTCATGTAGCTTTGAAGCGTGTCTTCGCCTTCAAAAATCTGCCCCAGAGCTTCTTCTACATCTGCAGGTTTGTTAGTAAGAATGTGTTCTGCAACAGCTGCAACAAGGTTTTGGAAGTTTTCGTTTTTAGCAACAAAGTCTGTCTCGGAGTTTACCTCAACGATAACAGCAGTGTTTCCGTCAGTTTTAACTGCAGTAAGACCTTCAGCTGCTACGCGGTCAGCTTTTTTCGCAGCTTTTGCGATTCCTTTTTCACGAAGAAAATCAACGGCTTTGTCCATGTCACCGTCTGTTTCTGTGAGTGCTTTCTTGCAGTCCATCATTCCTGCGCCAGTCTTTTCGCGCAATTCTTTTACCAATTTAGCTGAAATTGCCATGGTTATTATTCCTCCTTGAGAATTCGGTTAAGTATTCTTTTATCATCTTTTCTTATAGGAGCGCTTGTTAAACGAGCGTTTCCTTTAAAAAAGGGTGATAAAGGGTCCGGCCCTCTATCACCCTTGTAGGACGTGCATATATTAAGCAGTTGTTTCTTCTTCTTGTTGAACTTCTTCTTCCTGACCTTGGTTAGCTTCAATGATAGCATCAGCCATTTTAGAAGTAAGAAGACGTACCGCACGGATCGCGTCGTCGTTACCTGGGATAACAACATCAATTTCGTCCGGATCACAGTTTGTATCAACAATTGCGATAACCGGGATGTGAAGTTTGCGGGCTTCCGCAATCGCAATCCGCTCTTTACGAGGATCGATTACGAATAGTGCATCCGGAAGTGTGTTCATGTCTTTGATTCCGCCTAGGAACTTTTCAAGTCGGTCCATTTCTTTTTTAAGAAGGACAACCTCTTTCTTAGGAAGTACTTCGAACGTGCCGTCTTCCTGCATACGCTCGATGTTTTTAAGACGCTGAATACGCTTTTGGATTGTTTCAAAGTTTGTTAGTGTACCACCAAGCCAGCGCTGGTTGATGAAGTACTGGCCAGCACGCTCTGCTTCTTCTTTAACAGAGTCCTGTGCTTGCTTTTTCGTACCGACGAAAAGAACTTTCCCTCCGTCAGCCGCGATGTTACGTACGTAGTTGTACGCTTCATCTACTTTCTTGACCGTCTTTTGAAGGTCGATAATGTAAATTCCGTTTCTTTCTGTGAAGATGTAGCGATCCATTTTAGGGTTCCAGCGACGAGTCTGGTGACCGAAGTGTACCCCTGCTTCTAATAGTTGTTTCATGGAGATAACTGCCACATCAAACACCTCCTTTGGTTTTTTTTATCCTCCGCATGTATCGTCTTTATGCAAAACTGCGCTGTGCAGCACCATTGCATAAATCCACATGCGTGTGTGATTAACACCGAGAATTACTATACCACATGAGTGAGTGTTATAGCAAGGAATTGTCCTTTTTTATTTTGCTTTTTGCTGATACCTGTCTTGTTGTATTTAGGATATTTTTTCTGTGGTTAATGTGAGATGAAGCAGAAGGGCCCTTCGCTTTCCGCGGAGGTGCCGGTGAGCCTTCTCATGCTTCGCAAGGTCACTGAAAAGTACAAACCTCTTTAAAATACTCTTTGTTAAAGGCAGGTGTTGATTTTCGCTCATTTGCGCTCCCTTTCCGCGGGCGGTTCGGGAGCCTCCTCAACGCTTTGCGTCTCCGGGGTCTCCCCCATAGCCATCAAGTTAAGCGATTTAAGAGTTTGAAGCAGAAGAAGTCAGGATGTAGCCGGAATGCCCTTCGCTTTCCGCGGGGGCGCCGGTGAGCCTCCGGGTGCTCCGCACTCCGGGGTCTCATCCTGCCACCTGCTCCGGCAGGAGTCTCGAACATTCCGGCTACATCCTCTTTTACATTCTTATTTGAGTACTTTTAAACATGAAGCAGCTTACAGGTTTCTATATGCGGGTATTATCCTTTTACAAAGTAAAAGGAGGAATTTTAATTGGGAATACTAAACTCCACGAAACCACAAAAGCACTCCGTTGCACCTTTCCTAATCATTCTTTTAACCGAATTGCCAAAGAGAACAAGTTCATTGTAAGAAAGAGGAACCTGGAGGTATTACCTTTTTTACTGCTCTGTGTAAGCAACCAAGTTTCTGTCGGTAACGATACACTTAATGATCTATGCAAAAAGTTATCGAAAGAAGGTGTCCGTATATCACCTCATGGTCTTAATGAACGATTCAACAAGCATGCAGAAAGCTTCCTTCGTCAGATCTTTTTACACTTATTAAACAGTGTAAATTTTGAAACTCAAGCTATTCACACCTGCTTCTTTTCGCGCATTCGCATCCTTGACTCCACTTCTTTTTCATTACCTCGTTCTTATTCTTCTTATCGTGGATCAACGAAATCTGGTGTAAAGATACAGTTGGAGTATGACATTCTTTCAGGAGAAATATTGTTAATTGAAGTGCAGGAAGGAAGGGAGAGGGAACAGAACTATTAAGGGTTTAAGAAAGGTTTTGTAAGGATCAGTTTTATCAAAAAAGGAAGTGGAGCGAATGGCGGTGACTCCAGCGACGAGCGTTTACATCACGAATAATCATCGAGTTGCTTCGACGCAGATACTTCGAAGCATACGCTAGTAGAGGAAGAAGCAGGAAAAACCCAACCGACGACCCCGCAGGGCGCTCTTTCCTGAGGAGGCTGAAGCGATGCCCGCGGAAAGCGTCCGCCTGTAGCGGAATTTATTTAAGTTCAAAAAAATCTTCCGAAAGGAAACTTCTTTGTCATGTCTAAATTACCAGAGGAAAGTAAGTTTAGGAAAGAAAACGAAAGAAACCGCCAAGTTCTGCTTAACTTGACGGCTATGGGGTCTCCCCGGAACTCGCTTTCCCCACAGGAGTGTCGCGCAATCGCTCCAATCACCACTCTTTAAAACAACAATGATCATTAACACGTCATAAAAAAGCTCATCTATAAGATCTTTTTAGTAGAGGTTGTGAGTACTGTTACTCATTTTTTGCAACAACAGGCTTTAATGAAAAAGGAGCAATCTCAAGGAAAAGAACCTGTGCGGCCTTTTCTGCATTTTAGTTTCTCGGCGCTTTGCTTCTTCAATACTTATATAGCTCAGCTTTCCAATCACGACAGTCAGCAGGCGCCCTGCCCACAACGTGGAAAAATACAATAAAGCAGCTTATTTATAAAACTTCAAAAAGAGTTCCACTTCCCCTTTACCCATGTTCAATTTCCTTGCGATGTCCTCAATACTGAACCCCTGATTGGATAAGGAAAGAACTTGTGCGGTCTGGGAGGTTTCGATCTTTTCCTGAGGCTCGCGAGCAACGGCAGGAGGCTTGTAGTCAGATTCACCGGATACTTGTTTTTCAGAAATCGTATCAGCGGGCTTTGGGTTGCTGATTTCTTTTCGAGCCGGCCGGAGAGATTCTGTTGAAACGTTTCTGCTCTTGTCTTGCAATTCCTTCACAAGGGCTTCGTTATTTTCTTTCATTTCAGTTGTATAGGCTAAGAGGAGATCCTCAATATCCCTGGCTGCAGTCTGCCCGCTGGTCTCTCCTTTGAGCTTCTGCCGCTGAAACAGAAGGATAATAAGGTAAAAACTCAGGAGGTGCAGCATAACGCTGATCATCAATATGTATTCCATTCGTTCCCTCACTTAAATAAATCGATTTGATTTCCTTTATAAGGATGTTCGCCTGATTCCTTCTGTTTCTCTTTGCTGCCGGAACCGGAGTCGTCCTTATGGATACGTTTGTGGCTTGTTTTTTCTGTTTTTGCTATATTTTTGCGTTTTACTTCATCTGTCCGGAGACGGTCCTTCGCAAGATAAGCCTGGGCATTGTTTCCCCGCTGCTGGAGCTGATCCTGAATCTTTCCGGCTGTCTGGGTTCTCGGCAGTGCAACCTGGAGCTCAATTGATTTAAGTCCGCTCATCTTTTCCGCCCTCTTTCTTATAAAATACCGGTCACGTGACAGTGATTTCTGCCATGAACGGTTCCTGTCTGTTCTTATTTATCGGCTCTGTTAAACTCTGGTGCTGAATTACTGCGGAAGTACGAGACAGACGAGACACCGCATGGGCAAAGCCCGGAGGAGGCTCGGCGCGAGTCCGCGGAAAGGGAGTGTATTTTGTTCAACGCAGCTGAATTTCAATGGAGGGTTATAACACCCTACCTGATTTCTTTTCAAGGTGGCTTATTTATAATGAAGTGAGAGTAATTTCACTATTATTCAAGGTTAACGTAACACGCTCGTGCCTGGCTACTATTTTTCTTCTGTACTTGCCAAAGTAAGCACTTACATTAGGGTGCAGATGCCTGTTGATTAAAAATACCGCTTCCTCAGGGTGTTCCATGATTGATTTTGCTTTTTCATAATCATCTTTCGCTTTCTGATACGCCTCATTGACAGTAAGAAGGTTATTCTGAACTTTTAGCATCATCAGCCTGTCTTTTGTACCGAGAGTCGATGTCATCTTCTTTTGCTCCAGAACGCGGTACAGTTTGGACAGCTTGAGCATGGACTCTTTTGATTGTTCATACAGTGTTCTGGCTTCTTTTTCTTTTATCATTACATTTTCGTTTACACCTAAATAAAAAAGCGTCGGAGTATTCATCTGGTTGCCTGCTTCATTCACGTCAATTCCCTGGCCCGAAGAAATACTGCCTCCGACAACATTTCCCCTCTGCTCCTTACAGACCACTTTCCCGAGCGCTTCAATTTTGCTGTGGAGGATGGACTGGGATACAAACACATGGTTTCCTGCGTAAATAGTGGCCTGATTCGCAAAAGAGGTGTGTACATCCCGGTTTGCCTTTATATACCCTTTACCCTGGGAGACAATGCCTTCACAGACATAGACAGACCCTCCGCTTTCAAGCTCAGCTCCTTCTACTGAACCAAAGACCGTAATATCACCTCCGGCCTTTATCTTAAACCCGGAAGGTACGCTGCCCCGGATTTTAACGGTCCCGGTAAAATCGATGTTCCCGGTCTTCATCGTCACATCCCCCGGCACCTCGTAAACAGGTTGAACATGAATCATTTTTTCGTCCGCACTCATGAGACCGTTGCAGGTGGCTATGATTTTCTCACCATCTTTATCGATGCGCGTATTTTTCCCGGGCCTTAATGTAAAATCTTTTCCGGGCTTTGCCTGGATCACTTCCCCAAATACATTCATGCCGTTAATTCCCCGGCCTGGACTTATTTTTCTTCCTACAACCATTCCGGATGTGACGTTCTCCAAATTGAGTACATCCCTGAGTTCTATCCGGCCGCCGGATTGCCCTTCTTCCTTACCGGTTGTGAAAACCGCAGGGGATAGCTTTGCAGGCGTTCCGTGCTCAACCGCTTTTCCCGACGCAATTACCAAGGGGGCGGAAATACGGCCGTTATCAGCCAGAAGTATAGCTATACTCTTCTTATTAATTCCGAAGATAATACCCTCTTCCTTTAAATAATCGATAATTTCCTCTTCAGTAAAGTCTTCTTCTGGAATTTTATGTGCAATGAGTTTTGCTGTCAGTTCTTTATCATCTATAAGGACCTCAAAATAATCTTCAATCGGCATCGTCTGCCCTCCTGTGCCGGTGGCCTGATTTATGAATTACAGCATCAAACTTCAGATTTAAAGGCACGCTGCAACTTAAACAATGCTTTAGAATGAATTTGTGAAATGCGTGATGTCGACAGGGACAAAATGGATCCAATTTCAGTAAGGGTCAGTTCATCAAAATAAAACAGACTGAGGACCAACTGTTCATTCTTTGTCAGGTCTTTCATCTTTATAGCAAGCTCTTCATATTTATCCTGCGTCAGTATGTGTTCTTCAGGTGATTTCATCTGTTCATCTACAATGGATGTAACAAACGTTTCATCAGACTGGCCGTCACCCGTCTTCTCATCAATCGAAAGCAGGTGGGAAGTGAGACTTTCATGCATGACATTCAGTACTTCTTTTTCCGAGAGAGAGCACTCATCGGCCACTTCACCAGCCTCAGGTATCCTCCCAAGCTGCTGCTCAAGGGCGTTCTGCGCTGCCTCGATCCGCTTGGCCTTTTCTCTAAGGGACCTTGGCATCCAGTCTTCCTGCCTCAGGCCGTCAATGATTGCCCCTCTGATTCTAAACGAGGCATATGTATCAAACTTGAGTTCACGTTTATGATCAAATTTGGCAAGTGCATCATACAGGCCCATGAGCCCGTGACTCTTCAAATCGTCATGACGGACATTTTTTGGCAGTCCGGCTGCTATTCGCTGTACATGAAAATCCACGAGGTGCATATACCTTTGAATCAGGTGATCACAGGCTTCCTTATCCTCAAACGCTGTCCAACGGTCCCAGTAAAGATCCGCCTTGTGTGCTTCTGCTTGTTTTGACATTATTCAGCCTCCCCACTGCCGCTGCTCATTTCTGAATCATTGCTTTTTTGAATCGTTTCCCTGCTTTCCTCCCGTTCGGGCTCCGCTTTTAAAGCCATTGGGAAAAGCAGGATAAGCAAGGTACCCGCTGCGCCTCCAATGACTCCGCCAGCAACGGCTCTGTATAATGAAACCGGCCAGTCATTCTTCATTAAGGACGAAACGAATACGATGATCATCGATAGGAGTATGGACGTAATCATGACAACAGACGTCACTCTCAAATCGTTTTCACCTCTTTGTTAACGGTCCTGACTTCCAGGAGACACGTTTTTGGATCAAATTCAATCGTCCGCCCGTTGCCCCCGCCCACATCTTCACTGATTAACGGAATATTTCTTGTTTTCAATTCCGTTCTTACAGCCTCGATATTCCGCGGCCCGATTCTCATGGCTTCGCTGGAGGAAGCAAAGGTAAACATCTGGGCCCCTCCGGCCATTTTGGCTTTCAGGCGGAAAAGCGGTGCCTGCTTTTTCTTCAGGTTAAGCAGGAGGTCCTCGATAGCTGTATCAGCATATTTCGCCCGGTTTAAAGTACCCTGCTTACTCAGCTTTGAAGAAGGAAGCATGATGTGGGCCATTCCGCATAAGTGGGACTTTTCATCATAGAGGATAATTCCAACGCAGGAACCAAGCCCCATTGTCCTGATTTTATTTGGAGGCTCGGCCATCTTAAGATCGGCCATGGTCACTTTTACAATGTTATCCATCCAACTGAACTCCTAATGAGTGAAGTAAAGGCTTGAACGATTCGGGATTTGGAAGAAAGAAGAAATGACCATTGATTCCTTTTATCGGAACATGACTTTTTTCACTTATTTTTGTATCGATCACAAGCGCATAATCACTGTGTTCAGAATGTGCGATTAATCCATGGCTCACAATGGCCATTGCAAGGTCTACCGCTGTCTGGGGTGGAGAAGGATACAGTTTTAAGTCTGTAAACGCTGTGAGAGCTGACAGATAAGACCCTGCCAGGATGTTTCCGACTTCATTAAAGGCGGATACTGCCATGTCAGAATAGGGAGGTGTATGTAGCGTGTCTTCTTCGTTTAAGGTGAGCTCCTGGACAAGCGTCGTTGCATCTTCTGCAGGGAGTATGAAGAATAAGCTCCCGGGTGCATCACCATTAACGTGGAGGAACGCAGCCGCTACAACCGCCTCCTCCTCTCCCAGGCGATCGTTCATTTCTTCAAACGGAACAAATTCAACTGAAGGCACATTCATATCCATCGGCTTGTTCAATAACTGCGACAACGCCGTGGCTGCATGGCCGGCACCAATATTCGCGATTTCTTTCAGGACGTCGAGGTGCTTTTCACTGAATCCGCTCTCTTTCATCAGGAGCCTTCCTCGATCGTTTTAAGCTCCTCAAGCTCTTTTCTGCTCAGAACTTTATTCAGGTTAAGCAGGATCAAGAGTCGCTTCTCAAGCTTCGCTACACCGTGGAGGTAGTCGGCTTCGATTCCCCCGACAACTTCCGGCGGCGGCTCAATATTGTCCATCTCAATATCCATCACATCGTTTGCTGCATCAACGATCAGGCCGACTTCCATATCTTCAACAGATACGATGATCACCCGTGTATGGTTGTCGTGCTCTTTTTCTTCAATATTAAACCTCATACGAAGGTCAATGATTGGTGTAACGACCCCTCTAAGGTTAATTACGCCTTTTACAAATCCAGGCGTATTCGGCACACGTGTGATTGGCTGAATTCTTTCAATTGACTTTACCTGATCAACACTGACACCGTATTCTTCTTCTCCTATTTGAAAAACAATAACTTTTTGACTTTGAAGTACGCTGGTCATTTAAATCCCTCCTGGTTTCTTGTGCTTATCTAATAATTGTATTGCAGTCAATGATCAGGGCTACCTGGCCGTCTCCGAGGATCGTTGCGCCGGAAACCGCAAACACCTGGTTGAGATAATGCCCGAGGGCCTTCAAGACGATTTCCTGCTGTCCGATAAATGTATCAACGATTAACGCCGCCATTTTGTCCCCTTTTCTCACAACAACAATGGAATAGTGCTCATCGGCCTGTCCTGGTTCTTTGGGAACGTTAAAAATCTTCTTCAAGTCAATCAGAGGAACAACGCGTCCTCTGAAATCGATGACTTCCTGGTTATGGGCTCTTAAAATATCAGACTTCTTAATAATAGCGGTTTCAATAATAGAGGAGAGCGGAATCGCATACTTTTCCTTTTCCACTTCCACCAGCATTACTGAAATGATTGAAAGAGTCAGAGGAAGCTGAACCGAGAATGTAGTTCCTTCATCTTTTTTCGAGGAGATTGTTACATTGCCTCCGAGGGACTCGATTTTGCTTTTAACAACATCAAGACCTACACCTCTGCCCGAAATGTCTGATATTTCATCTCTTGTACTGAGCCCGCTTGAAAACAGGAGGTTATATACTTCGCTGTCGGAAAGGTTCTCTTTACCTTTTTCCGGGACTGCCCCTTTGCTGACCGCCTTGGCAAGGACTTTATCCCGGTCGATTCCGGCTCCGTCATCAGCGACTTCAATAAACACATGATTTCCGCTGTGATAAGCCTTTAAATGTATGGTGCCTTGTTCCGGTTTGCCTTTCTTAATACGCTCTGAAGGTGTTTCAACACCATGGTCGATCGAGTTTCTCAGTAAATGAACAAGAGGATCTCCGATCTCATCAATAACCGTCCGGTCAAGTTCTGTTTCCGCACCTGAGACTTCCAGGTGTACGTGTTTATTTAACTCTTTTGCAAGCCCCCGTACCATTCTGGGAAAACGGTTAAATACCTGCTCAACCGGTACCATACGCATGGTGAGTATGATGTTTTGCAAATCACCTGAAATTCTGCTCATATGCTCGACAGTATCTGTGAGTTCATGATTGTTCAGGTCAGCCGAGATCTGCTCAAGACGCCCTTTATCAATCACAAGCTCTTCAAACAAATTCATAAGAGCATCAAGGCGGTCAATGTTCACGCGGATCGTTTTATTAGCTGAGGCTTGCTTCTTCGTGTCTTGTTCCTGAGGTAATTCTTTTGCCGTTTCCTTTACCTCTTCATTTCCATCGTCTAAAACAGGTTCAGGTTTATCAATCACAACCTCATCCACAGACACAGCCTCTACTTCACTCACTTTAAAGATGTGGGCTTTTACTTCATCAGCGGATTCCTTCGATAGAAAGGTGAGCGTAAACTGACTGTCAAACGCTTCTTCTTCCAGCTCTTCAACCGGTGGGGTGCTTTTAATGACTTCTCCGATTTGTTCTAGTACATCGAAGATCATCACAACACGGGCAGCTTTTAAAATGCAGTCCTCCCGTAAGATAACCTTTACTGTATAAGGAACGTAGCCTTGTTCCATAGATTGAGAGAGGACCGTAAGTTCAAAGTCATCAAATGTGGACTCTTCTGATCTCGGCTTTTCCATAACAGCGGCAACTTCACTTTGTACACCGTTGTTTTCAAGATCAAAGAGTTTACTCAGTACATCCTTTACATCTGCCTTCCCTGTTCCGCCTGATGCAATATCTTCTACCATTCTCTCAATGTGATCGACAGCCTCAAATACAATATCAATTAATGTGGTTCCGGCTTCGTATGTACCATTACGAATACCATCGAGGATGTTTTCCATCTGATGGGTAAGGTTGGTGATCTCTTCATATCCCATCGTTGCTGCCATCCCTTTTAATGTATGGGCTGACCGGAAAATTTCACCGATAATTTCCTTTTGACCGGGATTGGTTTCAAGATGGAGCAGATGATCGTTGATGGCTTGAAGATGCTCGCGGCTTTCTTCAATAAACATGTCCAGATACTGATTTTTTTCCATAATGACTTTCCCTCTTTTCGTTAATGCTGACCGAGTTCATTTGTAATGTGATCAAGATTTGTGACAGCGTCAGACAGTCCTGATTCAACGACTGCTCTTGGCATTCCGTAAACGACTGCTGTTTCTTCGGACTCTGTGATGACATAGACGTCACTGTTTCTTTTTAGCGATTTTATTCCCTCAGTTCCATCACTCCCCATGCCTGTCAGGATGACCGAGATCACCCTTGTTTTAGGAAGGGTGGCAAGTGAGGTAAGCATCACATCCACTGACGGACGGTGTCCGTTAACCGTATCACTCTCATCATCCAAATGAACTACGACCGAAGACCCTAATTTCTTCACCTTTAAATGGTAGCCTCCCGGGGCAATATACGCAATCCCTCTTTTTATGATTTCTCCATGTTCTGCTTCTTTCACCTTAATCTGAGCTTGTCCGTCCAGCCGTTCACTAAGGGATTTTGTAAATCCCGGAGGCATATGCTGGACAACGAGTATCGGATAAGGGAAGTCTCTAGGAATATTGCCGAGGACCGTCTGAAGGGCTCTCGGGCCCCCGGTGGATGTACCGATTGCGACAATCTTGGTTCTTACCAAAGTCACAGGAGGCTGTCTTTTCCGGATAACCGGGTGTCTTTGATTTTCATGGGACCTTACCTGTACCGGCCGGGCATTGGAAGCTGCTGTGACCTTTTCGATCAGTTCGTTCTGAACTTTATGTATATCCAGTGAGATAGCCCCGCTAGGTTTCGTAATAAAATCAAACGCCCCTAGGCTCATCGCTTCCAGGGTATTATCGGCACCTTTTTTTGTTGTACTCGATACCATAATGACTGGCAGAGGGGTTTCCTTCATAATCTTTTTTAACGCGTCCAGCCCATTCATGACTGGCATTTCAACATCGAGCGTCACCACATCAGGCTTATATTTCTTTATCTTTTCGATCCCGTCTCTCCCATTGCGTGCTTTTTCCACAACCCGGATTCTCTTGTCTCTCTCCAGGAGGTCTGCGATCATTTTTCTCATGAATGCAGAGTCATCAATGATCAGCACGCTGATTTTGTTATCCGCACTCATCGTTTTTTTAACCACCCTTTAAGTTTCTTAACAAATGAATTCTCATTCGTTCCAGAAGGCTCACCGCAGAAACGGCCGGCTATCTCTTTCATTGCTTTACTGACTTTGCACTGTGGAGCGGCACTCATAAAAGGCTTTTGGGCACAGACCGCATTCCAGACAGCTTCATCTTTTGGCAGGAAGCCGAAAAATTCAATCTTCTTTCCCAAAAAAGAATCACACACCTGAGTGAGGTTCGCGGCTAAATGTGCAGCATGTTCTTTGTTTTTACACTGGTTAACCAGGAGGTGAACAGGTAAAGACGGATTTTGTTTATGAATGTACTTAATCATGCCGTATCCATCTGTCATCGCAGTCGGCTCGGGAGTCGTCACAACGATCACATCGTGAGCAGCCATTACCATCTGGGTTCCGCCTCTGTTTATCCCGGCACCAAGATCAAGAATGATTACATCATATTCATTTTCCAGTCCTTCTAACTGACGGAGAAAAAAATCCAGGTCATTTTCATTGAGCTCATAAATCTCCGACAAAGCCGTCCCCCCTGCAATGTAGGAAAGCCCTTCTTCTGTTGTCTCAATAATATCCCCGGCACGCATGCGCTGCTCAATCATATCAATCATCGAATACCGGGAAGCTTTCCCAAGGAGGATATCAATATTAGCCATACCAAGGTCAAGATCAATAATCAGGACTTTTTTATGCTGTTCAATCAGGCTCAGACTGAAATTGACTGTAAAGTTGGACTTCCCCACCCCGCCTTTTCCGCTTACAACAGCAAGAACCCGGGCGGTATTCTTCTTCATTTTTTCTCTTATGGGAAACGTTGAGGCTTGTTTTTTCATTGATTTTCTCAGTTGTGCTGCCTGGTCACTGTACATGGCATTTATTCACCATCTCTTCGATGATGCCCGTTTTATCTGCTTTTTTAATGTCATCCGGTACATCCTGACCTGTTGTTATATAGGATACTTTCATGTTGTGACTGCTGAGAACATTGAGGACGGCCCCATGGGATTTTGTTTCGTCCCATTTTGTGAAAAGGGCGTATTCAGGACCGATTGCCTTAAACTGATCGATAATTTCTTTCATATCTTCATATTTACTCGTTAACGAAAGGACAAGATGAGTTTCAATCTGTGAAGAAAAATCAAGAGTGCTCTTTAATTGTTTGATATATTCACTGTCCTGATAATTCCGTCCTGCCGTATCAATAAAAACAACGTCTTTATCTGCCAGTTTTTCGCACGCTTTTTTAAAATCCTCCAGTGAGTAGGCCACCTCGACAGTAACGTTAAGAATTCTGGCGTAGGTTTTCAGCTGTTCTACCGCTGCAATCCGGTACGTGTCCGTTGTAATAAAGCCAATCGTCTTTTTTTCATGAAGCAGAGCATGGGAAGCCATCTTTGCAAGGGTGGTCGTTTTTCCGACACCCGTGGGCCCGACCAGATTGATATATTTCTTCCGGTCTGCCACAGATAGAAAAGGCTCATCGGGAATTTCGGCTTCAAGGATTTGTTGCATCCACAGGCGAAGATCGGGCTGCCTCGGTGAGTCTTCTTTGTACCACCGTTTTACTGCACTGTTCATGCACGTATCTGTAAGTTCCCATGAGAGTCCCGCTCCGCACATGACCTCATACAGCGGCTGAAGCGGCTGAGGGTACTGTGTTTTTAAATGCATTCCAGTAACCGAGTTTCTAAGAGCAGCCACTTCCATTTTCAGATCCCCCGTCTCTTCTTTCACTGCCGGCGGGGCAGTGTTAAGCGGTTTTTTCACGGGTTTAACCGGCTCAGGGTCTGCAGCTGCAATGACCTCGAGCTTTTTCTTTGTGAAAAAACCGAGGAACCCGCCTATTTCAATTGTTTTGGAGTGAAGAATCACAGCGTCTTTTCCAAGTTCCTGCTTTATTTTAATCATGGCTTCAGGCATATCATCAGCCTGATATTTTTTTACTTTCAAATCCCTTTCACCACCCCTACACTCTGTACTTCTACACTAGGTTCGAGCTCGTTGTAGCTGAGAACCGGTACTTGCGGCATATAGCGCTCTATCAGGTGACGCACATACATCCTTACAGCAGGTGAGCATAGAATGACCGGCATGTAGCCCATCTCCTGCATTCTTTCAATTTCAGCCATCATCTGTTCGATCAATTGCTGGGAAGACTGAGGATCCAGAGCAAGATAGCTTCCATGCTCAGTCTGCTGAACGGCATCAGAGATCATTTTCTCTACAGCTCCGCTGACCGTTACTACGTGCAGGGCTTCTTTGTCCTGGACGAACTGCTTTGAAATTTGGCGGCTGAGACTCTGACGGACATACTCTGTGAGCATATCCGTATCTTTCGTCATCTGACCGTAGTCCGCAAGGGTTTCAAAAATAATAGGCAGATTCCGGATCGAAACCTTTTCTTTCAGTAAACGGCTCAGAACCTTTTGTATTTCTCCAATGGAAAGGGGAGAAGGGGTCACGTCTTCTACAAGAGTGCTGTAGGATTCACTCAGATGATCAACGAGCTGTTTCGTTTCACCGCGGCCGAGAAGCTCATCAGAGTGGTTTTTTATGACCTCAGTAAGATGAGTCGATACAACTGACGGCGGATCAACGACTGTATAGCCTGACAGCTCAGCCTGCTCTTTAGTATCCTCCGAGATCCATATCGCCGGCAGTCCGAATGCCGGTTCAACCGTGTCAATTCCTGTAACTGCTTCATCATCGACACCGGGACTCATGGCCATATAATGATCGAGGAGAAGTTCTCCTCTGGCTACTTCGTTTCCTTTAATTTTGATCGAATATTCATTCGGCTGGAGCTGGATATTATCCCGGATCCGAATAACCGGAACGATCATTCCCATTTCAATGGCCAGCTGCCTCCGGATCATAACGACACGGTCCAGAAGATCTCCCCCCTGATTTGTATCAGCCAGAGGAATGAGACCGTATCCGAACTCAAATTCGATAGGATCCACCTGTAGAAGACTTACGACACTCTCAGGTGAAGTCATATCCTCTTCCTGATCGCCCGGGTCATCGTCTCCTTCCTCTTCTATCTTTTGTGCTGCCTCTTCCTTACTCATAAAGAAGCCTCCTGCACCAAGCATCAGAGCTACCAGTGTAGGAATCGGCCAGGCAATTGGCGTTGCAACCCCCAGCAGAAAGATCGTAATTCCTGCAACATACATCATTTTTGGATAGGCAAACAACTGCTTTGTCACATCATGACCGAGGTTCCCTTCTGATGCAGCACGGGTGACAATAATACCTGTAGCTGTAGAAACGAGGAGGGCAGGGATCTGACTCACAAGACCGTCCCCGACAGTAAGGAGAGTATATTTGTCCGCCGCCGCAGCCAAAGGCATTCCTTCCTGAATCATGCCGATTACAAGACCGAAAATGATATTGATAATGACGATAACAATACCGGCAATTGCATCCCCTTTAACGAATTTGCTGGCTCCGTCCATAGACCCGTAAAAATCAGCTTCCTGTTCGATTTTCTTTCTTCTTTCCTTTGCCTCAATATCGGAAATCATCCCCGCATTGAGGTCTGCATCGATACTCATCTGCTTGCCGGGCATGGCATCGAGAGTAAAGCGGGCCCCTACTTCTGATACACGCTCCGCCCCTTTTGTAATGACGATAAACTGGATCACGACCAGAATAATGAAGATAACAAACCCTACCAGGGCATTACCTCCCACAACAAAGGATCCGAACGTTTCGATGACATTTCCTGCATCCCCGTGATTACCAAGAATGGCCCTTGTTGTGGATACATTCAGGCCGAGACGAAACAGGGTTACCAGTAAGAGCAGTGTCGGAAATATGGAAAACTGCAATGCTTCCTTTGTATTCATCGCTACTAAGATGATCAGAAGCGCAAGGGATATATTAATAATGATTAAAAAATCAATAATGCCAGTAGGCAGGGGAATAATAAGCATAATTACGATGGTTACTACCCCAAGTAAAACGGTTAAATCTCTCGGTGCCATTGCACTTCTCCTTTACTCCGTACTTACTGCTTTGCTTTTTGATTCAGACGGTAAACATAGGCGAGCACTTCTGCCACCGCTTTAAAAAGCTCCTCCGGTACTTCGTCACCAATCTCTGCCTGTGCGTAAAGTGCTCTCGCGAGCGGTCGGTTTTCCACAGTGACTACCTGGTTGTGCTTTGCGATACCAATGAGCTTAAGGGCTACATAATCAACCCCTTTGGCTGTTACTTTCGGTGCTGCCATATCTCCCTCATCATACTTAAGGGCTACAGCATAGTGAGTCGGGTTGGTGATGACAACGTCAGCTTTCGGAACTTCCTGCATCATCCTGCTTGTTGCCATCTGACGCTGTTTTTCTTTAATACGTGATTTAATGAGGGGGTCACCCTCACTTTTTTTATGCTCATCTTTTACATCCTGCTTTGACATACGGATGTTTTTTTCGTGATCGTATTTCTGATAAAGATAATCAAGAATCCCCAGAAAGATAAGAAGCAAGGCAACTGCCAGCCCCATCATAACCGTGAGCGTTCCAATCATCGCAGCACTGTCGCCGACGGAGTACAACGACATTGTAAGAATATCGTCCATATAAACCCAGATAATCGTGAAGGTAACAATACCTACGAGGCTGATTTTAAGCATGCTCTTTAAAAATTCAACGAGCGCCCGGACAGAATAAATCCGTTTAAAACCCTGAATCGGATCAACCTTGCTAAGCTTCATTTTTATTGCTTCCGGTGCAAACAGAAAGCCAACCTGCATATAGTTGCTCACCACCGCCCCGAGCATGGCAATCAGCATGATGGGACCAGCTATCCAGATTACCTGGGCGGTCAGATCCAGAAACAACGCCTGAACGTTTCCGCTCGTAAGCTCCAGAGTAAGGAGGTTCTCGAAAGTGTAGGCACTCATGGTAAAGAGTCTTTCAGATGCAAAGCTGCCGATTAACCATAGAAATAAAAAAACAAATAATAGAATAATAGCGGTATTCACATCGGAGCTTTTGGCAACCTGTCCCTTTTTCCGTGAATCCTGTTTCTTTTTCGGTGTGGCTTTTTCCGTTTTTTCCTGAGAAAAAAATGTTAAATCAATTTTTTTGTACATTTATCCCAGACCTCCATAGAGCTCCAGAAGCGTTCTCATCGTCACCGTCATCGATTCAACCAGATATCCGACAACCACGAAAAACGGTCCCATGACAAGAAACAGCATGATAAACCCTGCAATGATCTTAAGGGGCAGCCCTACAACGAATACATTGACCTGCGGGACAGTTCTGGACACCATTCCCAGAGCCACATCAACTAAAAATAAGGATCCGACTATTGGCATGGCCATTTGAAAAGCAATCATAAACATCGTGTTCATGCTTGTAATCACATGCATAACGACGGCTTCTTCACCAAATGGGAGGAAAAGCTGGTCCAGAGGTACAAACTGATAGCTGTAAAATACGCCATCGATGAGGAGGTGATGAGCATTGGTCGCAAGTAAAAACAACAATGCAAATGTATACAGATATCCCCCCGTCATCGGGCTTTGGGCTCCGGTCTGAGGATCGATAACGTTCGCGATCATAAAGCCCATCTTGATATCGATAAAACCGCCGGCTACCTGGATAGCATACAGAATTAAAGAGGCAGCAAATCCGACTGTAAGACCTACCATCGCTTCTTTTAAGATAAGCAGAAAATACGTATGATCTATTTCAAGTACGGGCCATTCGTATGCAAAAAAGATAATCCAGGCCATAAAGAAGGAAAAACCTACTTTATAAAGTGCCGGGACATTCTGATAGGAAAATAAGGGCAATGTGATTACAAAGGCTGACATTCTGACAAGAACGAGGAGGAATGCCGGGAACCACTCAAGCAAATCAATCATTTACGCTACCCTATGTACAGGTGCAGGTTGGAGAAAATCTCTTCTGTGAAAGACAAAACCACATCGAGCATCCACGGCCCGAAAACAACGAGTCCGATCAGCACCCCGACAATCTTCGGAATAAATGCAAGGGTCTGTTCCTGGATTTGTGTGGTTGCCTGAAACACACTTACCAGGAGTCCTATTCCCAGTGCCAGAATCAACAGTGGCCCAGCTACTAAAATTACGGTAAAAACGCCTCGTTCCGCTAATGAAATGACCATCTCTGAACTCATCATTTACTCCCCTTAAAAACTTAATAATAATGACCTGATAACAAGGTGCCACCCGTCAACCATGACAAACAGCAGTATTTTAAACGGCAGGGCAATCATGACAGGAGGAAGCATCATCATCCCCATTGACATGAGAACACTTGCCACGACCATATCAATAATTAAAAACGGGACAAAAATCATAAACCCGATCTGAAAAGCTGTTTTTAATTCGCTGATGGCAAAAGCCGGGACAAGTGCAGTCAGAGGAATATCCTCCAGTGTCTCGGGTCTTTCCAGCCCCTGATACCCCATAAACAATGCCAGGTCCTTTTCCCTTGTATGCTGGGCCATGAATTCCTTAATGGGTCCGGCTGCAGCTTCAAAGGCTTCTTCCTGAGTGTACTCCCCATCAAACAACGGCTGAAGGGCTTCTTCATTAATCTCCTGAAATACAGGCGCCATCACAAAGAAAGTAATAAACAGGGCCAGTCCGATTAACACCTGGTTAGGCGGCATCTGCTGTGTTGCAAGACCTGTCCGGACAAAGCTTAAAACGATGACAACACGTGTAAAGCACGTCATCAAAATCAGGATACTCGGAGCAAGTGCCAGCACCGTCAATAGTAATAACAGCTGTATGGTTGATGTTAAATTTTGAGGATCGTCGCTGAATATATCCAATGCTGGTATTTCCGGCATTACTCTTTCTCCTTCAATTTGGCGTGGAGGTTTGTCTGTGATGACCTAACCTCTTTTAAGCTATCTTCAAGCAGGGAAGAAAAGGATGTAGGTTTCTTTCTCCCGGAAGAGACCGTTTCTTTCAGCCACCTGCCCGCTTTGTTCAATGGAATATCATAGGCATCCTGCGGACGGTGTTCTTCGAGCATTTTTTCAACTTCCTCTGGGTCTGTCACTTCCTTTAGCAGCTGTATATTTTCACCCACACCTACAACGAGAAGCTTGTCCCCTACTTTTATAAGCTGCACCGAACGGTTCGGACCCAGGTTTACGCCGCCGACGCTTGAAATGACGGAGTGGCTTTGAAACGTCTGATTCCTTTTATTGAACAGTTTCAGCAGGCCGTAAATCAGGGCAATGATGAAAGCAAGAGCGAGACACATCTGAAAAAGAAGACCGATATAACTCTGCTCCCCCTGGGAAACCGGCAGTTCTTCTGCCGGGTCTCCGGAATTCAGCACAGCAGGGCTTTCGTCAGCTTCATCCGTCCCGTTACCTGACAAACCGTCTGAAACGGAACGGCCGCTTTCTCCGTAGTCAGTACTTTCAGCTGAAACCGGTTGTACAGGAAAGAAAAGAAAACTCATTAAAATAATACAAATTAACGCGAGTTTAACAGCAGTAAAATTCCATGCAACCATCATTACCCCAGAGTTTTACCAATGGCTTCAAGCACTCGTTCAGCCTGAAAGGGTTTAACGATAAAATCTTTTGCACCTGCCTGAATCGCATCAATGACCATGGCCTGCTGGCCCATCGCAGAGCACATAATGACCTTTGCATCTCCGTCAAAACCTTTAATCTCTTTTAGAGCCGTAATGCCGTCCATCTCCGGCATTGTAATATCCATTGTTACAAGGTCCGGTTTGTGCTCCTTATAAAGTTCCACTGCCTGCTGGCCGTCCTGAGCCTCTGCAACAACTTCATAATTGTTTTTTGACAGGATGTCCTTGATCATCATCCGCATAAATGCGGCATCGTCTACGATTAATACTCTTGCTCCCATTTTTGTTTCCCCCAATGTGAATTTATCTGAGTTTATTGATCCGGTCATGCTGACTTACGATATCGGTTACTCTTACACCGAAATTTTCATCAATGACAACGACTTCCCCTTTGGCAATAAGCTTCTGGTTGACGAGAACATCCACTGGTTCTCCGGCGAGCTTATCCAGTTCAATGATAGAGCCCTGGGACAATTCAAGGATGTCTTTAATCGATCTCCTTGTCCTTCCAAGTTCAACGGTGACTTCCAAAGGAATATCCAGAAGCATATCGAGGTTTTTCACTTCTGTTACTGGCCCTCTTCTTTCTTCCGTTTCAAAATCGGAAAAAGCAGCAGGTGCTACATTTGCCGACCTTTCATTGACATTGCCTGAACTGAAGTGAGGAAGTTCTTCTATTTGATTGTATGAATCATACACATTCTGTGTCACCGGTTCCGACGTTTCTTTAACAGGCTCGCGGTGTTTATCACCACTGCCCTTCTGTTCATTCAACTTTGTATCATCTTCACGGGCAGCAGCCACTTCTCCCCCGCTCTTTCCGGGGTTCATAAGTTCTTCGACCATTTCCTTTGCAAACGTGATGCTCACCAGCTGCATAAGCCTTGAATCGATCAGATCTCCGACTTTCAGGTCAAATGATATTTTTGCAAGGGCATCACCGTCAGGGAGTTTATGTATCCCTTTGTTTTCACTTACATCCAGAAGATCAATGCCAGGTGGTGAGATGTCCACCTTCTTGTTAAAAATCGTAGACATGGATGTGGAAGCTGAACCCATCATTTGATTCATCGCTTCCTGAACCGCACTGATATGCATTTCGGAAAGGTTCTCATCTGGATTCCTGCCGTCTCCTCCGAGCATAAGGTCTGCGATGATCGCCGCATCGGTTGTCTTAATCACCATCAGGTTTACCCCTTCAAAGCCGGTCGTATATTTAACATGAATGGCTACATGAGGATGAGGAAACTCCTGATCCAATTCTTCTTTTCTGACAATCGATACCTTCGGCGTTGTAATATCTACTTTTTCATTCAGGAGTGTTGATAAGGCCGTTGCTGCACTGCCAAAGGAAATGTTGCCGATCTCACCGAGAGCATCCTGCTCAATGCCTGACAGGTAGTCTTCCGTGTAAAGCGCTTTGCTTTTGCTCTCATCATCAGGCTCATTCATTCCGTTTAACAAAGCATTAATTTCTTCCTGGCTTAACATTTCATCAGTCAATGTCTTCTCCCTCCTTTATCTCATCGGTAATTTGAACTGCCAGGTTCTTCTTCAGCTTCCCTGGCTGGGCCAGATACTTTGGTTCACTGCCAACTTTCACAAGGAGTGGTGTATCTGTTTTCTGATCAAGCTCAATGACATCCATCTTGTCGAGCTGCAGAAATTCCTGGATCGTGATCGACGAGCGTCCCAGCTCTACACTGATTGGCAGCACTGCTTTTTTTACATTCTTTTTAAGTGATGCCTCTTCAAAAGGAAGGCGTTCTTTTTGTTTTTCCTGCATCCATAAGTGAACACTGAGTTTTGGAAGCAGGTGTTCAATTACGACGTGGGGCAGACAGAAATTGATCATGCCTGAAGCTTCACCAATGGATGTTTCCAACGAAATGACCACGACAGTCTCGTTTGGAGACACCAGCTGAAGGAATTGAGGATTTTCCTCTAACTCCTCCATTACCGGGTCAAAATCACCCACTGAACTCCACGCTTCCTGATACGTATACAATGTTTTTTGGAACAGCTGGGTGATAATCTTTGTCTCAATCTCCGTCAGACCCTCACTCTTACTGAGCGCCTCCCCCTTGCCGCCGAGCAGACGGTCGAGCATGGCATAAGCAACGTTCGGGTTAACTTCCATAAGGAGACGCCCGTCCATTGGAGCAGGCTCAAAAACCGTCAAAATCGTCCTTTTGGGCACGGAACGGATAAACTCCTCATAAGGAAGCTGGTCGACGGAGGCTACATGGATCTGAACGTATGTTCTCAGCTGCGCGCTCATCTGGGTGGTTAACAGCCGTGAGAAGTTTTCGTGCAGCCTGGTCAGCCCTCTGACCTGGTCTTTTGAAAAACGCAGGGCCCGCTTAAAATCATAAGTGCGGACTTTTCTTTCCGCTTCTTCTCTTTTCAGTTCATCGGCATCCATCTCACCTGTTGAAATAGCCGAGAGAAGAGCATCGATCTCTCCTTGTGATAATACATCTGCCAAAAATATTCACCTGCCTTTGCCTGCGGGGCTCCTTTTATTGGATAATCCGCTCCCGCAGATACACACTCTCCACGGAACCGGATACAAGCAGATCATTGAAAAGCCCTGCCAGTTCTTCTTCCAGTTCTACTATTGATTCGGATCCTTTAAAGTCACTGGCACTTCTGTCGGATAGTACACGGATGATAATATTCTCAACCTGGAAATCCCGCTTTTCAAATTCTTCTTTCGTCTTTTTACTGTCAAGCTGAATCACAAACTTCGTACGGATAACATTATTGGATAATAAGTTCGTTGTAATCTCATCAGTTTCCACACTCCACTGAATCATTTCATCGATTGTCGGTTCCGAGTCAGCGCTTGTTGGATTAACAAACTGGGTGACGATAACCAGTGTAATCGCCCCGATTAGTGTGAGCGTTGTTAGAATAATGACCATAATGCTGACTAGACGGTTTTTAAACACCTGCTCTATTCACTTCCTCTCCGGCCGTTACTTTCTTTTACTGTTGCAAGAGCCAGACCCACCTGTCTGTAAAAATCTGTTATTTTCTCTTTCACAGTTGCTTCTGTTTCTTTTACAACGATTGTTTTCCCGTTTACGAGTGTAATCGTCGTATCGGGAAATGACTGGACCTGTTCAACATACAGGGCATTTAATGTGAACACCTGATTGTTGAGGCGTGTAAGCTCTACCATAATATAAGGCCAACCCCCTCCTGTTTACTGCCGCCCTGTGCCTTAAAAGCCCTGAGCGGCACAAGCCATTATCGTTTCAGGTTAACCAGTTCCTGTAAAAGTTCATCAGACGTTGTTATCATTCTCGTGTTTGCCTGAAACCCGCGCTGACTCACAATCATTTCTGCAAATTCCTGTGAAAGATCCACATTGGACATCTCAAGACCTGCCACCATCAGTTCACCTCTGCCCCCGTTACCGGGAACGCCAACCTGAGGATTACCTGAGTTGTTTGAAATCTGAAACATATTGGAACCCGCTTTTGTAAGTCCCGCCGGGTTATTAAAGTTAGCTGTAGCAATCTGTCCTAAAAGCCTCACATCGCCGTTGGAGAAGACACCGTTGATTTCACCGGAACTGGAAATGCTGTAGCTTTCAAGAACACCTTCCTGATTGCCGTCCACTTCATCAATTTCCACGTTGGACGGGGAAGCATACTGGGTAAGCTGGGAGAAATCCAGCTGAAATTCTATATCTGCAGCGTCACCTAAAGGAAGCTGAACCTCCATAGTTGCATCATCACCGAGCTGACCGCTTGCAAAGTTCAGCTGCGTAGTTGTTTGGTTAACTGTCACACTCCAGCTGTTATCCCCTGTTTTTACGAATTCCACCGGAACCGAATGGGTCCGGCCGAGTTCATCATAGACCAGAAACTGCATGGGACGTGCAGCGCCGATGTCGCCTTCTGCGTTCAGGTTCCCCCGGAGTGTTGCGTTCTCCGTTGCCTGCGGTGCTGTTCCTGCACCTGACTGGATAAGAAGGTTTCCTAATTGTGTATCGTCAATGACCCCGTCCCCATCAGCCGGATAGCCTTGGATTCTCATCCCTTCTGAGTTCACGAGATTTCCCTGCTGATCAAGATAAAAGTTACCCGCTCTTGTGTAATAGTTTTGGTTACCATCGGCAGCAATAAAAAAGCCGTCCCCGGATATGCCAAGGTCCAGATCTCGCCCTGTTGACTGGATGGATCCCTGGGTCTGTACGGAATCAATGGAAGAGAGCGTTGTGCCGAGACCTACCTGCTGGGGGTTTCTGCCCCCCCGGTTATCCCCTGCCGTACTTGCACCGGATAACTGCTGACTTACAAGGTCCTGGAATGTTGCCCGCCCGCTTTTAAAGCCATGCGTGTTTACATTGGATATGTTATTTCCGATTACGTCCAGCTTCGTCTGGAAGTTCTTCATACCGCCGATTCCGGCGTACATTGATCTGATCATTCTCTTATCTCTCCTTTTTATTCTGCCGCATCAGTCAGTCCGCGACAGCCGGCTTCCTCTTAAGGTCCAGCCGGTTAATCTATAATGATCACTCCGTTTATACCGGTAAAAAGTTGTGACGATGCTTCTTTGCGCTTCATTGCTGTAATCACGGTTTCGTTTTTTGCGCTGATCACAAGGGCCGCTTCAGTTGTAAGCACGAGACTTTCATTGACCCCTTTTTGTTTTGCCTCTTCCAGTTTGCTTTCAATTTTTGACCAGGTTGTCTCACTCAGGAGAATGTTCCGGTCATTCATTCTTTTCTCAGCATGTTTGCTTACTTTAATCGACCCGGACAGAGTTTCATGTAAGTACGATTGAAACGCTTTACCTGACAATGGTTTGTTTTGCTTTACTGATGGTATTCTCAGCGGATTCAACAGATGATGCGTTGTGATTTCCACTTTTTCTCCCTCCTTTTGAGTGTGAGTTAAGGTAAGGAGATACTCAGAACATCTTTTGGTGACAGATGATGTTCACCGTCAACAATGAAGGACGTGTTTCCATCTTTAAAAGAGACTGTTGTCACCAGACCGGACGTACGTTCCAGCTTTGTTGTTCCATCTTCATTTTTACCTTCTTTCTCCCATTCAATCTTCTTACCGATCATATCTCCGTAACTTGCAAATGGCTGGCTTTGGGAAGTATTGGCGATCTTTTCCAGAGTGGAATGGATATTCGTCATTTGCTCAAGGGAAGAGAACTGTGCCATCTGGGCGATAAATTCTTTATCTTCCATTGGGTTCATCGGATCCTGATTCTGAAGCTGGGTAATAAGAATCTTCAGGAAGGCATCTTTGTCCAAGTCTGTTGTTCCCCGGCTTGACTGCTGCTTTTTATAATCTTCGAGATAGAGACTATCAGTAACGGATGTCACCATAAGATCACCTTACACTTTCTCGTTAATCGAATCGTTGAGTAATTCTTTAAAATCGGCTTCCTGTTTCTCTTCATCACGTTCTTCGCGAGGTCCAGTATCCCGGCCATTGTCTTCTTGTTCCTGCTTTTCCTTAAAACCTTGCTGCTGAGTAACCTCAATTCGTTCCACAGGGAGCTGCTGGGAATTAAACGCCTGCCTCAGATGCTGAAGCTGAGACTCAATCAGGTCCCTGGCTGCTGTAGTGGAAGCCATAATGGTTGCCGTCATCACGGACTTTGATCTTGTAAGTGTGACATCAAGACGCCCCAGGTGTTCAGGATACAGCTTAATCGAAAGCTGCTGTACTCCCTGTCCTGTCTGCTTAAACGCCCGGCTTGCCAGAATGTTTTCAAATTGTTTTATAAAATCATGAAGCTGCTGTGACCCTTGACGCTGCTCGCCCGTATGAATGACATGCTGTTGCACCGCATTGAAGGGCTGATTAAGCTGGTCCATCGTAACGATCTGCTGCGGGGTCTGAGGCAGCGGATTGAACTGTCTTGTAAAAGCACCTTCTGCTATTTCTCTTTGGTTGAAACTCTGTACGTTTGCAGGTTTGGCCGGTACATTCTCAACAAATTCCTTTACTTTAGTAAGGAGCACTCTCCAGAAACCTGAGTTCCTTACATGTTCATCCCCGTTTCCTTGAACCGCCTGTGACGTAATGGTTAATATGACCGGGGATTGTGAGATAAACTGGATAAGTTTTTTTGCAGCATTCTCATGGTTACCCTCATGCGCTGCAGCTATGACGCTTTCATCCTCAGGCTCGTTGATGAGAGCTCCGTGGGCACTGAGCAGCGCAAGCTTGATTTCTTCTGGCCAACCTTCCTCCAAAACCTGGGAGACTGAGATCCCTTCCTGTATGGCATGAATGATGTGTTCAGATTCATAAAGGTGGGATAACAGGGATAACAGTTCATCATTATCAAGAATGTCCTCTGAAATGGTTTCTTCAGGATTCAGTAATTTGCCCGCTGAGTGAAGTAATTCAATAATTAAATCCACTTCTTCCTCCGGCATACCTGTTTCTTCTGAAGGAACCGAGACATCACCATCAGCAATCATGGCTTCCAAAAGGTAGCCGAACGTGTTTTTTCCAGATGGTGAGCCTGTTTTCTGCTCCATGACGGCTCCAGGGGCAGTAACAGATAAAACGTTCATGTTCATATGTTCACCTCCTTTAAGAACCCAAAGTTTAGTTTTTCATTAAGCTCATGAGTACGGCTGCCTTTTCAGGATCCATCCGCTGAAGAATCTGGGACCTGTTTGACGTACGCATCAGGTTCAGATAAAGAACCGCATCACTTTCATCTGTATTGGCTAAAATAGCAGCCGCTTTGGAGGCTGTCATATTTTCAAGGGTACGGACTATCTCCTCCAGATCAGAACCGGTGATTTCTTCTTCATCAGCCTCAACCGGATCATTACCCGGTCCTTGTTCTTCCATTTCTGAGATGATCCTCTCCAGGTCCGCTATTTCATTTTCCAGAGATCCAACCGCATTTGAATATGAGGCATTTTCTCTTTCAAGCTCTGCAATCCGGTCTTCAAGTGCATCCCTTGCGATCTCTTCTTCTGTTTCTATTAAGGACCCTACGAAGGGCCAGGAACCTGCCGATTCAAGAACAGCCCCTTTCATATCATCATGAAGGATTGAAAGAATGACAAACCCGAGAATCACAATAAAGATGACGGGGATCAGGATAAGCATGAATACTGCCTGCAACTTGTTCGTTCGTTCTTTTGTTTCCATCTCATTCACCCTGCTTTACTTCCATGAAAACTGCTGCACGGCAATCTCATCCATTGCTTTTTGGTCATCAGCTTTTCTTTTTTCGTCATAATCGTGCTTTCTTTTTTCTTTTACTTTTTCGTATTTTTTTACATCCAGTGCTCTGCTTGTAAGTCTTTGCTCGCTTGTCTGCATTTTAAGCCTGGCTTTGTGTGTATCCTTCTGGCCAAGGTAGATGAGCTTGTCCATACTCTGAAGATTTGTTTCGTAAAGCCGCAGCCGGGATATGGAAGTGCCTGTTTCGAGTGCCTGGTGATACTCTTCCTGAAGCGTTTCTTTTTTCTTCATTAAGTGATAAAGGCTCGTTGCCACTTCCTCGAATTCCCTGGTTGCCTGTGTACAGGCTTCATCCGCTATTTTCTTATCGTATTCTTTTAGTTCAAGAACCTTCTGAAGAGAAAATGCAAAAGTCATTCGCTCACACCTTTCCAACTGTCTTTAAAAGCTGCCCGACTGATTCTTCAAACGTAACCAGGTCCTTATTGCCCTGCTTTAGAAAGTCAATAATGACCGGGTGCAGGGTAATTGCCTCATCCACACTATTGCTGGATCCTTTTTTGTACGCTCCGATGGTGATCAGATCTTCTGATTCTTCATACACACTGATCAGGTTTCTCATTTTATCGGCTGCATGTGAATGATTTTCCTTCACAATGTCCTTCATCACCCGGCTGACACTTTTAAGTACGTTCACCGCGGGAAACTGTCCCTTGTTGGCAAGCTTCCGGTCGAGGACGAGGTGTCCGTCCAAAATCCCCCGTACCGCATCGGCAATGGGCTCTGATAAGTCGTCACCGTCAACAAGAACCGTGTAAAATGCGGTAATTGTTCCGTGTTCATTTGTTCCGCTTCGCTCGAGAAGGCGGGGCAGAACGGCAAAAACGCTTGGGGTATACCCTTTTGTGGTGGGGGGTTCTCCTACTGCAAGACCAACTTCCCTCTGAGCCATTGCCACACGGGTGACACTGTCCATCATGAGCGTTACATTCATCCCAAGGTCCCGGAAGTATTCTGCAATTGCAGTAGCTGTCATCGCTCCTTTTATCCTCATAAGAGCCGGCTGATCGGAGGTGGCAACGACTACGATTGTCTTCTTCAGTCCCTCGGCACCAAGATCCCGTTCAATGAACTCCTTCACTTCCCGTCCCCGCTCGCCGATAAGGGCAATTACGTTCACATCTGCATCAGAGTTTTTCGCAATCATGGCCATCATCGTACTTTTACCAACGCCGCTTCCGGCGAAAATTCCCATCCTCTGTCCTTTTCCCACTGTAAACAGGCTGTCCACTGCTCTTATGCCGAGGCTCAGGGGAGCGGAAATCCGAGGTCTTTCCATGGGGTTTGGCGGCGGATTATCCGTTGGGTAAGGTTTGCAGCCTTGAATGTCTTGCCCTCCCTGAAGGGGTCTTCCAATTCCATCTATTACCTTCCCGATGAGGGCTGTGCCGATATTGATTCTGAGTGGATTGCGGGTTGATTCAACGAGACTGCCCGGCGCGATGTCCTGTATGGCGTCAAATGGCATAAGAAGGACTTTTTCGTCTTTAAAACCGACGACTTCAGCCATGATTTTTCTTGACGGATGTTTTCCGGCGGTTATATAACACAGCTCTCCAATGGAAGCCTGAGGCCCTCTGGCTTCGATCATCAGTCCTGCAACCTGCGTTACTTTTCCGTACCATTTAAAAGAACTGAGTTGTTCAATTTCATTAATGATGCGACTTGCCTTCATCGGTCTCATCCTGTCTCTGAATCTCTTTTAGCTGGTGCTTTAATTCATGAAGCTGACTGCCAAGGCCCGCTTCCATCTTTCCGAATGGCGTTTCAATTGTACATCCGGTTAATGGAAGGTTTCTGTCAGGGTAAATATAGATATGTTTGGCAGAAAGAACGATCTGCTCAAGCTCCGGCTTATGTCTGAGCGTCTCTTCGTAGCGGTCGGGATGTATGTAGACAGCAATCTCCTGCTGATCCTTGACTTCTTCAACAGCCCGGGACACGAATTCTGCCCACATGGCTTCTTCAGTGAGCGTTGTGCCCAGGATTTTTTCTGCAGCAGCAAGGGCGATACTGAGAATATCAGGACTCGCTTTTTCCAGGGTATCGAGATAATCCTGTCTCGAACGTTTGACCGTTTCTCTTGCTCCTGCCAGCTCTTCTTCGCAGGTCTTGAGGCCTGCTTCATATCCGTCACTGTACCCTTTTTCCCAGCCCTCTTTTTTTCTCATTTCATACAGAGACACGGCTTCTTCTTTTGCCCGCTCCCTTTGGGAGGCGAGTTCACTTTTCACCTGTTCCTTATAGGCATTGGCTTCCTCTATTAATTTGAGTGCTTCTTCCTTTGCCCTTTCGAGTTGAACTGTTACGTCTTCGGCTTCCTCCTGTTCGAATGATAGATCATCAGACATTTTTGGTTCCGGTTCGGAATTAAGGGATTTGATCTGGATAATCGATGTTACGTTCGTTTTTTTTGCCATGGATGACTTAATGAATTTAGACAATCACATCATCTCCTCCACCACGGGCGATCACGATTTCACCTGTTTCTTCAAGGCGGCGGATGACGGATACAATTCGTGACTGGGCTTCTTCAACATCCTTCAGACGGACAGGACCCATAAACTCCATTTCTTCTTTAAATGTTTCTGCCATGCGCTGGGACATGTTACCGAACAGCATATTTTTCACTTCTTCTGAAGCTACTTTCAAAGCCAGCTGAAGGTCTTCATTTTCAACATCCCGTATGACACGCTGTATTGACCGGTTATCAAGAGTGACGATATCTTCAAACACAAACATCCGCTTCTTAATTTCCTCCGCCAGCTCCGGATCACGTGTTTCCAGACTGTCCAGTATCGTTCGTTCAGTTGCCCGGTCTACACTGTTTAACACTTCAACAACCGATTCTATACCGCCCGCCTGTGTATAATCCTGAGTGACAGTAGCAGAAAGTTTCTTTTCAAGAATCGTCTCCACCTCGCTGATAATCTCAGGTGTCGTCCCTTCCATCGTAGCAATCCGTCTTGCCACATCAGCCTGGACATCCTGCGGGAGAGAAGAAAGAATCTGACCCGACTGTTCACTGTCAAGGTAGGAAAGAATGAGTGCAATTGTTTGGGGATGCTCTCCCTGGATAAAATTCAGAATTTGGGATGCATCGGCTTTTCTCGCAAAGTCAAATGGTCTGACCTGAAGATTGGAGGTGAGCCTGTTAATGATGGACATGGCTTCTTCCTCGCCAAGAGCCTTTTCAAGGACATCCTTCGCGTAGCTGATACCGCCTTGTGATATGTAATCCTGAGCCATCGCAAGCTGGTGAAACTGACTGAGTACTTCCTCTTTTGTTTCGGTATTTACTCTTCTTACACCGGCAATTTCAAGTGTAAGTTTTTCAATCTCTTCTTCTGTAAGGTGCTTATATACCTGTGCAGATACATCAGGACCAAGAGAGATCAGCAGTACTGCGGCTTTCTCTTTCCCTGATAATGTCTTTCGCTTGACCACGCTTTACCCTCCTAATCCTCTGAGAGCCACGTTCTTACAAGCTTTGAAAATTCTTCAGGCTTTTCTCTAGCCATCTTTTCAAGCTGGCGGCGACGGGCTTTTTCTTCTGAATCGCGTTCTGTATTTACATCCGGAATATCAAAAACGGCTGTTTCCTGCTGAATTTCCCGTTCTTCTTCTTCTTCAGTTTCACGTTTAGGTTTGCGAAGTAAAAGGAATAGAAGTACAAGAACTACAAATCCAAGTCCTCCTGCCAGTACATAACCTAAGTTTGAGGATTGTGCCGCCTCGTCTGCAAAGGTTTGTTTGCCGTTAAAAGGCTGAGCTGATACAAAGACCCGTTCATTGATATCCGTATCATCCCACCCGGCAAGTACGTCATTAGATATGGAAGTACGCACGACTTGTGTAAGGACCTGCTGAATGTCATCCATTCGTTCCTGTGGCAGTGAGGCCATGTCTTCCGGATCGGGCGGTTCAACCATAACCTGGATACCGATATCCATTACCTGATAAGGACTCTCAACGATTTCCCGAGTGATGCGGTTAACATCATTGTTAATCCGTTCCTCAATGAGTTCGTAGTCTCCGCTGCCGGAGCCCGCTACAGCAGGGAACCCTGGTATATCTTCTTCCCCGGTACCGGCAATCCCGCCTTCTTCAGCGTTATCTCCTGTATAGGTTTCCGTAATTCGTTCCACGCTTACGGCAATACCTTCCATATTTTCTTCATCCACCGGCGTTACGAGGTGCTCTTCTCTGTTCTCTTTAGTGAAATCTATGTCAGTCGAAACCGTTACAAGTACTTTATCCGCCCCCATCATTGTTCCAAGCATCTGCTGAAGCTGGCGCTGAATATCCCGCTCGATATCCCGTTGAATGGAACGGTGTTGCTCATAAACTGAAAGTGTCGTATCAATGGTGGACTGATCCTGATATTCAAAATGGTTAAACATCTGATCCATAATCACAATATTTTCCACAGGGAGGTTCGGTATACTTTTGGATACCAGATGATAGAGTGATTTCACTTTATTCTGGTCCATGGAAGACCCTGGTGCCAGACTCATCACAATGGATGCGGAAGCCGTCCCCTGTTCATCTGCAAGCCAGATTGATTCCTCGGGGAGTGTAATCATCACCTGGGCCCCCTGAACCCCGTCTACGCTCCGGATTAATTTTTCAAGTTCTGTCTGCATTAAACCCCGCTCAAGAACGTTAAATTCCTTATCCGTTGTTCCAAATCCCATGTTTTCCTGGAAGGAGCTGTAGTCAATACTCCCGCTTCTCGGCAGTCCTTCAGCTGCCAGTTCAACCTTGAGGTCATCGACAACACTTTCCGGAACCCGGATCGTTGAGCCGTCCTGTCCGACTTCAGAGTCAATTCCCCTGGCATCAAGTGTTGCTTTTATTTCTCCAGTTTCCTGAGCTGTGAGGTTTGTATAAAGAGGAACATAATACGTTCTCGATCCAAACCAGACCAATAGGAGAATCATGAGTATGACAAAAATAACGGAACCTACAAGTAACCCCTTCTGCCTGGATGTCCTTGATTGCCATAGCTCGACTGTCTTTTGTTTGTAGGTGGTTAATGTTTCGTTCATGGCTCCTCCTATAACGCTTCGTGTTGATCTCTACGCAGCTTCGTTTATTGGTAAATGTTGATTTTTTAAGAAAAAGTATTAAGTACCGGATATTTTTGACGATATATAGATCATAGACACCCATAAGCAGATTGTTATAGACGAAAGCTATATTAAACTTGCATTCTCATGATCTCCTGATAGGCTTCAATCGCCTTGTTACGCACTTCTACAGTCGTCTGCAGTGCTACACTTGCTTTTTGTGAAGCAATCATCACATCATGAAGATCAATGTTTTCTCCTCTGGCCATTTTTTCAGTGGCCGCTGTTGAAGCAATTTGTTTATCATTCACATCCTGTACAGCTTGATTCAGCCAGCCTGCAAATGCCTGCCGGGCTTCAAAACCGGGTCTTGCACTCATCTTTCCTGCTGCCGGTTTCATCATGCTGTTTTGTATGGATTGTACTGGGTCCATAATATTCACTCCTGTATTATCATTTAACGTCCAATTTCAAGGGCCTTTAAAAGCATATTTTTATGAGCGTCCAGGGCAGTTACATTTGCCTCATAGGATCTTGTTGCACTCATCATATCTACGACTTCTTTCAGTGGGTCCACATTCGGGAGCTGAACGAATCCCGCATCATCAGCATCAGGATGCTCCGGCTGGAATACCTGTTTAAACGGTGTCTGGTCTTCCACTATTCTGCTCACTTTCACACCACTTCCCGCCTTCTCATTCCGCGCGCGGTCCAGATGATTCTTAAACGTATTATTCGGCTCCATGACGACCATCTTTCTTCGGTATGGCTGCCACTCCCCATCCACCAATCTTCCTCTCGTTGAATCGGCATTTGCCATATTTGAAGATACCACATCCATCCGCAGCCTCTGGGATGTGAGGGCTGATGCTGACGTATTAATCCCATTAAACATCTATTCTACCTCCCTTGCCCGATCACAGTCTGAATTGAATTAAACCTGCCGTTCATTCTATCAATTAATGTATTATAGTAAATCTGGTTTTTAGCCATTTCCGTCATTTCAAGATCGATATCTACATTGTTGCCATTGTGGTTATATGCCGTATTTGTTCTTTTCTGAATCTCAACACCCGAGCTTCCCGCCTCTCTGAATGAAAGATGGCGGCTGTCGGTTCTGTGAGCGTCAAAATCCGGTTTATTCATGGCACTTTTCAGTTCATGGGAAAACACCGTTTTCTTAGCTTTATAGCTCGGTGTATCCACATTTGCAATATTGTTGGATATCGTGTTCTGGCGTGTCATCGAAGCATTTAATGCTGAATGGAGTAACTGATTTGTCGAATTATTGAATAGATTCATCATTTTACTCTCCCTAAAAGTGTTAAAATCTCAAAATACAGTGAAAAAATTCCTCTATCTAGTCGTATTTTATATAATTATGGTGGGATTGTCTAACTTTGAAGAAAATTGGTACTATGTCAATCAAAAAGACCTAATTCACTGTTTTGAGGTACTTGTCGTCCAATCTTCCTGTGAGCCTTGTCACGCGTCCCTTTCTATTAAAAGTCACATTCGCCTCCTAATCTTTATTCATGTGACTTTTGTCCCAACACCATTCGGGACAGTTTTCAGAATCACATCAACTTGCTTACTGTTTTTTGTGAGCCATATACGCCTTCCATAATGTCTCTCCTTTGTGTCTTTGCATGCCGAAGGTCCTCCACCGGTCGCACTGTATTAGCTGACATATATACTCAGAACCTGAATGGTATAAATGGCATAGGAGCGTGCTCCGGTTCCTCCTTCAGCGGAGCACGCATTCCCACACAGGAGTTACGGGACCGCCCGTCACCCTCTCAGGGATACCTCTTATACCGCCGGATATTAAATATCGCAAAACAAAAAACGCATGGATTTCCATGCGTTTTTTATAGTGGTTCAATTTAGCTGTTCTTAAGTTTATCAAGCTCGATGAGGAACTTATCGTTAAGGACTTTAATATACGTCCCTTTCATTCCGAGTGAGCGGGATTCAATAACACCGGCACTCTCAAGTTTTCTTAAGGCGTTTACGATAACTGAGCGGGTGATCCCTACGCGGTCTGCAATTTTACTTGCGACAAGAAGACCTTCGTGACCCTCAAGCTCTTCAAAGATGTGCTCAACTGCCTCAAGCTCACTGTAGGATAAGGAGCTGATCGCCATTTGAACAACCGCTTTGGAACGGGCTTCCTGCTCAATTTCCTCTGTTTTTTCGTGAAGAATCTCCATACCTACTACCGTAGCACCATACTCAGCAAGGAGCAGGTCATCATTGTCAAATGAATCTGAAAGACGGGCAAGAATCAATGTGCCCAGACGCTGTCCTCCACCCTGGATAGGAACAACAGTTGTAAGACCGTTCTCGAAAAGGTCCTTGTTCTCTACCGGGAAAGCAGTGAATTCACTGTTGATGTCAAGGTTGGAAGACGTTTCTTCCACCTTAAACAGCCCGCTCGTATATTCTTCAGGGAACTGGCGGTCCTCAAGCATTTGCTTCATACGCTCATTTTCAATTTCCTGTTTAATAGCGTAGCCCAGAAGCTTACCCCGGCGGCTTACAATAAACGTGTTTGCTTCAATGACGTCTCGCAGTGTAACAGCAACATCTTTAAAATTTACTTGCTGTCCTCCTGTTTTTTGCAGTAATTCATTAATCTTTCTTGTTTTTGATAGTAAATCCATTACGAATCCTCCCGTGAATTATAAAATATATTGGCTCAAGTCGCGGTTTTCTACGACATTCTGCAATTTTTCTTCCACATATTTTGGTGTGATGACCACTTCTTCCAGATTGATGTCTGATGCTTCGAATGAGAGGTCCTCAAGAAGTCTTTCCAAAATCGTATGCAAACGACGGGCACCGATGTTTTCAGTCTCTTCATTTACACGTGTGGCAATTGTTGCAATCTTATAAACAGTTTCGTCAGAAAATTTCAAGTGTATACCTTCTGTTTCCATTAAGGCCTGATACTGTTTTAATAGAGCATTATCCGGCTCTACAAGGATACGGACAAAATCGTCAACAGTCAAGCTTGACAACTCGACGCGGATCGGAAAACGCCCCTGAAGTTCGGGAATAAGGTCAGACGGCTTTGAAAAATGAAACGCTCCGGCTGCTACAAACAGCATATGATCCGTTTTAACAGGACCATATTTCGTAACCACTGTCGATCCTTCCACGATTGGAAGAATATCGCGCTGGACACCTTCCCGGGATACATCTGCAGTCTGTCCTGAGTTTTTCCCCGCCACTTTATCAATTTCGTCTATGAAAATGATTCCCAGCTGTTCAGCCCGTGTGACTGCCTCCTGGGTGACTTCATCCATATCGATGAGTTTTTGGGCCTCATCTTCTGTGAGAACTTTCCGTGCGTCCTTCACCGTAAGCTTACGCTTCTTCTTTTTCTTCGGCATCATGTTTCCGAGCATTTCCTGCATATTCATACCCATCTGCTCCATGCCTGCCCCCTGGAACATATCCATAAAGTTCCCTTGCTGCTCTTCAACCTCAACGGTTACAACATGATCTTCAAGTTCTCCCATGGCAAGCTGGCGGGCGGTACGCTTCCTTTTATCCCGGATCGTTTCCTCTTCCTTTTGATCCTGGTTCGGTTGCTGCTGGTTTTCCTGATTGCCTCCGAAAATCATTTCAAAAGGGTTTTTATAATTGTTCTCTTTCTTTTTGGATGGAACGAGAAGTTCCACCAGCCTCATATTGGCGCTTTGTTCCGCTTCGCCTTTTACTTCAGCCATTTTCTGCTCTTTTTCAATTCTGATCGACGTTTCCACAAGATCACGAACCATGGATTCCACGTCACGGCCTACATAACCGACTTCAGTAAATTTAGTCGCTTCCACTTTGACAAAAGGTGCTCCAACAATTTTAGCGAGCCGGCGTGCGATTTCTGTTTTACCTACTCCGGTAGGACCGATCATGAGAATATTTTTAGGTGTAATTTCATCCCGCAGTCCTTCATTAAGCTTCGAACGCCGGTACCGGTTTCGAAGGGCGACTGCTACGGAACGCTTCGCCTGGGACTGCCCTACAATATACTGGTCAAGCTTTTCAACAATCTGTCTTGGTGTAAATGCTTCACTCATCGGGTTTTTCCCCCTTTTATATAATCAGGACTCTTTCAGTTCTTCTACAATAATTTCCCGGTTGGTATACACACAGATGTCGGCGGCTACCTCAAGAGCTGATTCAGCCAGCTCCCTGGCGCTCAGTCCTTCCCCGTGCTTTTTCAAAGCGCGGCCTGCAGCCAGTGCATAATTACCGCCGGAGCCGATGGCAATGATTCCGTCATCGGGTTCAATAACTTCACCTGTACCCGCAATAAGATAAAGGTTGGCGCTGTCCATCACAATGAGCATCGCCTCGAGTTTCCTTAAAACCCGGTCACTCCGCCACTCTTTTGCAAGTTCCACGGCTGCTCTTTGAAGATTTCCGCTGTATTCTTCCAGTTTGTTCTCAAACTTTTCATAAAGGGTAAAGGCATCCGCAACGCTGCCTGCAAAACCGGCAACAACTTTACCACGGTAAAGGCGGCGGACCTTTTTAGCCGTATGCTTCATCACAACCGCATTCCCAAACGTTACCTGGCCATCTCCGGCCATGGCCAGGGATCCGTTGTGCTTAACAGCAAATATCGTTGTACCTCTGATTTGTTCCATGTGAACGCTCCTTTACAGAAATCATCGTATCTATGCTCTCGGGTGTGACCGTTGATACATCTCTTTCAGCCGGTCTTTCGTAACATGCGTGTAAACCTGGGTAGAGCTTAACTGACTGTGGCCGAGAAGTTCCTGGACGGTCCGAAGATCAGCTCCTGCATTGAGCATGTGCGTTGCAAACGTGTGTCTGAACACGTGGGGACTGATCCTTGCATTCATAGAAGCATCATCAACAATCTTTTTCAGCATTGTCCGGATGCTTTTCGGAGTCAGCCTGCCGCTTCTGTAGTTCAGAAAGAGCGCTTCAGGATTTTCTTTACCGTCAATAATCTGTTTACGTCCGTCATTCAAATAAGTTTCAATGGCATCCATAGCAAAGCTGCCGACCGGTACATACCGCTCTTTCTTCCCCTTGCCTCTCACAAGAAGGGTCGCCATGTCACGGTCCAGGTCTGATACGTTCACACCTGCACATTCACTCACCCGGATGCCTGTAGCGTAAAGAAGTTCAATGATGGCCTTGTTTCGCTGGCCGAGGCTTCCGGTGGCGTCTATGTAGTTGAACAGAGTGTTCATTTCTTCCTCATACAGAAAAGTAGGCAGCCGCTCCCCGCTTTTAGGTATCGATGCCAGTATAAACGGGTTGTCCTTTACTGCTTCTTCCCTTAATAAGAATCTGTAAAACGAGCGAAGTGCCGAAATTTTTCTGGAGACTGTTTTCCGGGCATACTCCCGTTTATGGAGGACAGAAAGATATTCCCGTACTTCAGGATACGAAACTCCCGTCAATTCACTGATTCCATGGTTCTTCATGAATTCAAGGAAATCTGTTATATCTTTTCGGTAGTTTTCGATCGTATGAACCGAAGCATTCTTCTCTATTTGCAAGTATCGTATAAACGTTGTCGTCCAATCCTCAGTCATTTATACATTCACCCGGACTTTCGTTTTGTAGAAACACTCTGTTAATTTTCAATGCTGATTTCCGCTTCGGTCAACATTTTTTTCAATCACCAACCACCTGTCATAATGCTGGCAGAAAAGCCTCTGTAACAGGTGTTTTGGTGGTTTAATCACAAAGAGCTACTAAATCGTATCACAATTTAGCAGCTCTTTCAATAAACTTTACACTTTTTTCACAAAATTCTGAATTGTTGCCAATGCACGCTCACCGTGGGCTTCATAGCGCTCTTTTTTGTTTTTAATGCGCTTTTCAAATGGCGGAAGAAGACCCATGTTTGCATTGATCGGCTGGAAGTTATCCGGGTTTGCCGTCGTAATGTAGTTGACCATCGCGCCTGTCATTGTCTCCGCAGGAAAGACTGCCAGTTCTTCTCCTGCAACAAGCTTCGCAGCGTTAATACCGGAGACAAGTCCTGCTGCGGCGCTTTCCACGTACCCCTCTACACCTGTCATCTGACCGGCAAAAAACAAGTCGTCCCTGTCTTTATACTGATAGGTGGGGCGAAGAAGGTTCGGTGAGTTAACAAATGTGTTTCTATGCATCACGCCGTAACGGACAATTTCTGCATTCTCCAGTCCCGGGATTAATGAAAAGACTTCCTTTTGCGGACCCCATTTCATATGTGTCTGAAAACCGACAATATTGTAAAGGGTTCCTGAACTGTTGTCCTGTCTGAGCTGAACAACAGCATAAGGACGTTTACCTGTCTTCGGATCTTCCAGACCCACAGGCTTCATCGGTCCGAACAAGAGTGTTTTCTTTCCCCGGCGCGCCATCACTTCAATCGGCATACACCCTTCAAAGAACATCTCTTTTTCAAAGTCTTTAACCGGCACTGTTTCTGCATTGATCAGTGCGTCATAGAAGCGGTCAAATTCCTCTTCAGTCATCGGGCAGTTCAGATAAGCTGCTTCCCCTTTATCATAACGGGACTTGAGGTAGACTTTATCCATATCAACCGAGTCCGTTTCAAGGATCGGTGCTGCCGCGTCATAGAAATAAAGATGCTCTTCTCCTGTAAGGGCCTTAAGTTCATTCGAAAGGCTCTCAGAGGTAAGGGGGCCAGTAGCAATAATCGTCGGGCCATCCGGAATCTTCGTAATTTCTTCAGAAAAAACCGTTACATTTTCATGGCCTTTTACACGGTCTGTAACAAGCTGGGCAAACTCATGACGGTCTACTGCAAGTGCTCCCCCTGCAGGAACGGAACAATCATCAGCAGACCTGATAATGACAGAATCCAGGTGCCGCATTTCTTCTTTCAATATACCGACGGCATTTGCCAGTCCGTTGGCTCTCAGGGAGTTGCTGCATACCAGCTCTGCGAATTTATCTGTATGGTGGGCAGGTGTCTGCTTTTTTGGACGCATTTCGTACAAGTGAACCTTTACGCCGCGCTTTGCAAGCTGCCATGCAGCTTCACTTCCCGCAAGACCTGCTCCTATTACATTTACGTGTTGTGTCATATTAATCCTCCTCAATAACAGTACAGTCATCCGGACAACAGGGTTCACTCGACTGTTATTTGTTCACGAATCAGTTCTTACTACGCCTGCTAATATACCTTATCAAATAAAGAAATGCAAGAACAACAGGGCATACATGTATACACAGGAAAGAAGGGCTGCCCCCTGGAGCGGTTTTAAGGATTGTTTATTAAACGAGCCCCTGTAAAAGAAATTATGGAAGGGGGTTATAACCCTTTATTGACATTCAGATGCGTTGTAATAATCAGGGGAACAGGATAACTCAGCTGAATAAGACCGTATACCTATTTTCATGTACAATATTGTGAATAAATCAGCATGGTTGTCTGTTTTATTCCCTCTTCCTTTAGCGTACAGAATTTAAGATTAAGCCAGCCCTTCTCTTTTCACGTGGAGGTGGTGCCGGTGACTCCTCGTCCGATTCAAAAAACCAAAAAGAAAAGAGCCCTTTATGGGCCCTTTACCTAATATGTTAGTTTTGTTCCTCTTTGTAATCACATTCGGAACATTGTACGTGGATGCCTTTTTTGGTCTTTTTCTCGACAAGCATTTTTGAACATTTCGGGCACGTACGGTTAATCGGTTTATCCCAGGAAATGAACTCACATTCCGGATAACGGTCACATCCATAAAAAATGCGTTTCTTTTTACTTTTACGTTCCACAATATTTCCTTCGTTACAAGTCGGGCACTTCACACCGATATCTTTTACGATCGGTTTTGTGTTGCGGCATTCAGGAAAGTTGGAACAGGCCATAAATTTACCATAACGTCCCATCTTAAAGACCATTTCATGCCCGCAATTTTCACAATCCTCGCCTGCCGGTTCGTCTTTGATCTCTACTTCTCTCATCTCTTCTTCTGCTGTTTTCAGGCGTTTTTCGAAATCTTTGTAAAAATGATCAATGACCTGAACCCAGTTTTCCTTACCGTCCTCAATTGAGTCAAGGTCCGTTTCCATCTTTGCCGTAAACTCCACATTCAGGATTTCCGGGAAGAATTCAATGATCAGATCGAGAACGATGGTACCAAGCTCTGTAGGTACAAAACGTTTATCTTCAAGTGCAACATACCCTCTACGCTGAATCGTATCCAGCGTCGGTGCATAAGTTGACGGTCGCCCGATACCGAGCTCCTCCATCGTCTTTACGAGACGCGCCTCAGTATAACGCGGCGGCGGCTGGGTAAAGTGCTGGTTCGGATCAATCGTTTCCACAACGACCTCTTCCCCCTGTTCAAGTTCAGGCAGCCAGCGGTCTTCTTCTTTCTTACCATCATCTGTGCCTTCAATATACACTTTCATAAAACCGGGGAACTTCAGCTTCGATCCGTTCGCTCTGAAAATCACACCGTTGTTTGAGAGATCCACACTCAGGGTGTCCATCACCGCAGGAGCCATAAGGCTTGCTACAAGGCGATCCCAAATCAGTTTATACAGACGGTACTGGTCTCTGGAAAGATATGACTTGACGTTTTTCGGATCTTTCATCACAGAAGTCGGCCGGATCGCTTCGTGAGCATCCTGTGAATTGGCACTTTGTTTCGATTTTTTTTGTTCGGTATTAATGTATTCCTTACCGTAATTGGCTTCGATGTAGTCTTTTGTTTCATTTTGTGCCGTTTCTGAAACCCGTGTTGAGTCGGTACGCATATACGTGATTAAACCGACGGTACCTTCTTTTCCTACATCAATACCTTCGTAAAGCTGCTGAGCGAGCATCATCGTTTTCTTTGCTCTGAAATTCAGTTTACGGGCAGCTTCCTGCTGGAGTGATGAAGTGGTAAATGGTACGACCGGGTTGCGTTTGCGTTCCCTTTTCGTAACTTTATCCACGGTGAACGAATCACCTGACAGCTTGTTGAGAACAAGGTCTACATCTTCTTTCGTTTTTAATTCCGTCTTTTTCCCGTCGACTCCATAAAACTTCGCTTCAAATGATTCGTCATTTTTATTCAGTTCCGCCTGTATTGACCAGTACTCTTCGGGCTCGAAAGCTTCGATTTCCTTTTCCCGGTCAATAATCATTTTGACAGCTACACTCTGCACACGACCTGCACTCAGACCCTTCTTAACTTTCTTCCATAATAACGGGCTGATATTGTAACCGACAAGACGATCAAGAACTCGCCGTGCCTGCTGGGCATCCACTAAATCCATATTAATGGTTCTTGGTGTTTTAAACGAATCTTTAATAGCTTGTTTGGTAATCTCATTAAAAACAACTCGGCATTTTGATTTATCGTCAATATTCAGGCTGTGGGCAAGGTGCCATGCAATGGCTTCCCCTTCTCTGTCGGGGTCAGCTGCAAGATAAATCTTTTTTGCTTTTTTCGCTGCTGTCTTAAGTTCCTTAAGAACAGGGCCCTTTCCACGGATGGTGATGTATTTAGGGTTGAAGTTGTCTTCCACATCTACACCCATCTGACTTTTCGGCAAGTCAATAACATGTCCCATCGATGCTTTTACTGCATATTTCTTTCCTAAATATTTACCGATTGTTTTCGCTTTAGCCGGGGATTCGACGATCACTAAGTAATCGGACATAATGTTGTTCCTCCCCTTCAGAGGTAAAATCGTTCAAATATAGTAAAATCAAATCTCCACTATTATTAACTACACATTTATGATTTGTCAAACATGAAAACGGAAAAAAACGGTTATTACTCCTTTCAAAACCACTTAAAGCCTTGTTGTATCTTCTTTTTGAATTTTCAGGCTACACGTGTACTTGTTTGATATTTATTCACTTTTTTCCGGATTCCATACCTTCTTTTTTAAATTTCTTCTATTATATCTTCTGCAGACATAACCGTTTTTGCTCCTTCCTGGATGAGTCTCAGGCAGCCTGCGGCCTGCTTTTTTAAAGGTGAACCGGGAACGGCAAGAACCTCCCTGCCCTGTTCAAGTGCACAATTGGCTGTAATCATCGAGCCGCTTTTTTCATTGGCTTCGACAATGAGAACAGCTTTGCTGATGCCGGAGATGAGTCTGTTTCGTTTTGGAAAATGCCATCGTTGAGGTTTTGTTTCAGGCGGGTATTCACTGAGGATGAGGTTTTCATTCTTGATTGATCTGGCTAATGGTGTATGAGATGGAGGATAAATGTGGGTAAAGCCTGAGCCGAGGATTGCCATTGTCGCTACGTTGTTTTTCAAAGCCCATTTATGTGCAAATCCATCAACCCCTTCTGCAAGACCTGAGACGATCAGAAGCTCATCAGCGGGGATCGGGTTCAGCAGCTCTTCTATAATCGGCACAGCTTCAGGAGAGGGTCTCCTTGAACCAATTACAGCGAGGGGAGACGTTTTTTTAAGTATGCTCAAATTTCCTTGATAAAACAATACAGCAGGAGGATCGTATATCATCTGGAGACGGACAGGGTAATGGGGGTCATTCCGGGTCAGGAAGCCTATGCCCTGCTTTTCCAGCTCCAAATGGAGGTTGCGGTGCCTAAGTTGCTGAATGTTTTTGTATATTCGTTCTGCCCGGTCCAGGCGCAGATTTAAGGCTGCCATAAGAGAGGCGGCAGACATTTGAAAAGGGGCTTTCAATTCAGGGTCGAGTGCGTACATACGTTCTGTTATAAGGGCATCAGCATGTGTCGCATAATGGAGGATCAACATGCGCTCATTCAAATAATTCATTTGTTTACCTGCCTTCGTAATAGAATTGGAATAACATAATGGGGCGCTCAGGAGGAATGAAAAAGAGGCTCCCCCGGAAGCCGGGGGAGGACTCAGTTAATACGTGTTATTTATGAGTAACACACTTTTCGTAAATACCGTTGTCTTTCAGGGAGCTGATAAGCGTTTCTCCCATAACTGCAGGAGTTTGTGCTACTTTCACACCGCATGCTTCAAGTGTTTTGATCTTCTCAGCCGCAGTTCCTTTACCACCGGAAATAATTGCACCGGCATGGCCCATACGTTTCCCTGGAGGTGCAGTCTGACCGCCGATAAATCCTACTACCGGCTTAGTCATGTTCGCTTTGATCCACTCGGCCGCTTCTTCTTCAGCTGTACCGCCGATTTCACCGATCATGATGACTGCATAGGTGTCATCGTCTTCATTGAATTGCTTCAATACATCGATGAAGTCCGTACCGTTAACAGGGTCTCCGCCGATTCCGACAGCTGTAGACTGGCCGATACCTTCAGTGGAAAGCTGGTGAACCGCTTCGTACGTTAATGTACCAGAGCGGGAAACGACACCAACGTGCCCTTTTTTGTGAATGTATCCGGGCATAATACCGATTTTACACTCGTCAGGAGTAATAACTCCTGGACAGTTCGGTCCGATCAGGCGTGTTTCTTTGCCTTCTAGGTAACGTTTTACTTTAATCATATCAGTTACAGGAATACCTTCTGTAATTGTAATAACAAGATCAATGCCGGCGTCTGCCGCTTCCATGATTGCGTCTGCTGCAAATGCAGGGGGAACGTAAACGACTGAAGCATTTGCTCCTGTTTTTTCAACAGCATCACTTACTGTATCAAATACTGGAATACCTTCTACTTCTGTGCCGCCTTTACCCGGTGTAACGCCACCTACAACATTCGTTCCGTATTCAACGGCCTGTTTTGTGTGGAACAGCCCGGTAGCCCCGGTAATACCTTGTACAATTAGTTTTGTGTCTTTATTAATAAGGATACTCATCTGCTACCCGTCCTTTCTTACTCTTTAACAAGAGAAACGATTTTTTCTGCACCATCAGCCATTGAGTCAGCTGCTGTAATGTTCAGTCCTGATTCTTCAAGAATTTTCTTTCCAAGATCTACGTTTGTTCCTTCAAGACGCACCACAAGAGGAAGCTCAAGTCCCATCTCTTTCGTTGCTGCAACGACACCTTCGGCAATGATGTCACACTTCATGATTCCGCCGAAAATGTTTACGTAGATTCCTTTTACGCTTTTATCGGAAAGAATGATTTTGAACGCTTCAGTAACCTTCTCTTTTGTTGCTCCGCCACCTACGTCAAGGAAGTTTGCCGGGTCACCGCTGTAATGCTTAATGATGTCCATTGTGGCCATGGCAAGTCCTGCACCGTTAACCATGCATCCGATGTTCCCGTCAAGAGCAATGTAGCTGAGATCATGTTTGGATGCTTCAATTTCCTTTTCATCTTCTTCTTCAAGATCGCGAAGTTCAACAATGTCTTTTTGACGGTAAAGAGCGTTGGAATCGAAATTAAGCTTCGCATCCAGTGCCATGACTTTTCCGTCCCCTGTTGTAACAAGCGGGTTGATTTCTGCAATAGAGCAGTCTTTTTCTTCAAATGCTTTATAAAGTCCCATCATGAACTTTACCGCGTCGCGGACAAGCTCTTTTGGAATGTTAATATTAAATGCAAGACGGCGTGCCTGGTACGGCATAAGACCTACAACAGGATCAACAACCTCTTTAAAGATTTTTTCAGGTGTTTTTTCGGCAACTTCTTCAATCTCTGTGCCGCCTTCTTCTGAAGCCATCATTACAATACGGGACGTATCGCGGTCTACAACGAGTCCTACGTAATACTCGCTTTTAATATCACAGCCCTCTTCGATGAGTAAGCGCTTAACTTCTTTACCCTCAGGACCAGTCTGATGCGTGACTAATGTTTTACCGAGAATCTCTTCGGCATATGTACGAACGTCGTCAAGATTTTTCGCCACTTTAACACCGCCGGCTTTTCCGCGGCCACCTGCGTGGATTTGTGCTTTGACAACGGTTACATCAGTGCCTAGCGATTTTGCTGCTTCGACAGCTTCTTCTACTGTGTAAGCCACTTTTCCGTTAGGAACTGCGACACCATAATTTCTTAAAACTTCTTTGCCTTGATACTCATGGATATTCATTGCCATCCTCCTAACTTAATTGTCCCTGCATCTTCTTTTCCCTCTCCTTCAGAGAGTTCGCTAATCGTTCACAAACCCTTTGGGGAAAATAAAAAATTACAAAATATTTCGTGCGGGAAACGAAGAAATTTGTATATGCTTCGTTGCACAAGTTTTATTTTACTATACTTTTGTCAATTTTGTGAATCGATTGCTCAATTTTTTTCAGGAAATTTTGGAACCAGGTTGTAACAAGGGGTAAAAAAGGGCGTTATTTACTTTTTTGTCAGCTTTATAGAACAAGAAAAATGATTTTCGTTCCTGATCAATCAACACTTATATTGTCATTTATCAACTCTTGTTTAAAAAGACATAATGCAGCCGGGATGCCTGAGACTCTGGCGGTTGTGGGGGCTAGGGTGAGACCCCGCAATGCGGAGGAGTCCACTGAAAAAGTCAAAGTTCGATAATAACATCACCACTTTAGGTCTCTAATTGCAACATAAAAATTGGATTTGATTTTTTATTGTGAAAAAGGTCATTTTCGTTTTTTAAAAAGTGTTGATTGGAGCGAATGTGCGACACTCCTGAGGGAGACAAGCGAGTTCCGGGGAGACCAAGCAGACACGAGCGCTGCTTCATGGGTAAACTGCGAGTTGCTTCAACGCAGACCACTTCAAAATATAGCTGGCAGAGGAAGAAGCAGTATGTCAAGGAGGCTCCCGAACCGCCCCCGGAAAGTGCAATGAGAGGAAATCAACACCTTCCTTTATTAAAGAAAGTGGACTTTTTCAGTGCCTCGGCGGAGCATGAGGAAACTTACCGGCACCTCCGCAGAAAGCGAAGGGCATGAAGGCTGCAAATCAACCTTTTTTATAAACGTAGAAAATAACCCGATTACTGAAAGTCTTTTGTAACAAAAAAGAGATCACCCATACCTGGACGATCACTCTTTATAGCTGCGCTCCTGCATAACGCGGGCGTCAGTCTGTCTTTTTGTACCGGGGAACGGACTTTCAGGATTTATGGGGCTGCCTGATTTTACGTTTAAAGAATAACTGCTGCTCTCTTTGTTTACCTTCTTTTTTTCCGATTCGGTTTTTTTATTCCGGGATTTCATTTTTTATCTTTTTTCAGTTTCTCGATTACACTTCGGGTTGCATTTTGTGTAATCTGATCGGATTCACCTACAGAGCGGTAAACGCCAAACTCCTCTGCAATTTCAGCACGGTAGCTGTTCATGTATTCCTCAACACCGTCGACAAGCAGGCCGTTACGAAAATTTTGATTCTTTTCCATTATGTGTTCCTCCTTCAGGGCATTTATTCTTTTCTAACATGTCCTTTTTTAACGGATCTACACATGAAAATGTTTCCTGCTTCTTTTTCCTGTATTCTTTATCGAGATTGTATACGAATGCAAACACTTCCGCTACGGCATGGTACAAATCCTCAGGAACCTCCTCATTGATTTCAAGCTTACTGAGCAGTTGCACCAGTGATTGGTCCTCCAAAACAGGGAGATCGGCTTCTATTGCCTGTCTGATAATGTTGTGAGCCACATACCCCCGGCCTTTTGCCTTTACAACAGGAGCACTCTCCCGGTCATACCTCAGGGCAATGGCGCGCTTTCTTTTTATGTATTCATTCTCATTCATACTCTGATATCAATCCCTTTGTGAAAACCCTTCTTTTGTGGGATCGTTCTCTTGGTTTCTCTATTATGATCATCAGGCTGCTTCCAATGTACCGAGGACAGTCTGTAATCCCCTTTTAGGAGAGCAGCTTCAAGCAGCGGTTTGAATTTTTCCAGAGCAGTTACCGGTTCCGGAAATTGATTAAAAAGTGTCAGTGTTACAATACGCTGCTGGATATGAACATCAGCAATTGTTTCCTTTAAGCCCTCCAGCTCAAGATAAAAAAGGATTCGGCAGTGGTTACTGTCCCAGCCCCCCTCCTCATTTTTCCGTCCCTCCCACTGGATAGTAACGTTCTGTGTGAGGTCGCCAAACTTTACAGGAATATAGAAGAGATGGTGGTGAAGGGAGTGGTTATTGTCTATATTCAAAAGCTGCATACCCGTCAGGCGGTGCACGAGTGAACGGGCAAGGCCTCTTTGTTCTTCAGTGATTCCTTTTTCTCCGAGAAACTGCAGCAGGCGTGCTTTCAGATTTTCAGCAGTTTCCCCGCCCGCTCCTTTTTGTTGAAGATTACGTTCATATAATAAGCCCAGGCTGCTCAGAAACGTATGTAATGGTGGCGGGAAGATAGGACGGCCATTTGACTCGGACATTCCTGTAAAAGCTTTTTCAAGGCTTTGAACCAGGGAAGCATGTTCAGGCTGGCCTTTAAGAGCTGTAAGGAGCTGCTCCAACGAATGTCCGGTACTTCCTCCCCCATCAAGGACTGCCAGGCTCATAAACGTCTCCTTTGTAAATGGAAGCTGATTCTGGGCCATATGGGACAAGGTATGAACAGTCGTTTTCTCAGGATACGGGCTGTTATGAAACAAAGATGCCCCCTCAATGATATGGCTCCTTGAGAAGGGAACTCCGGAAGCAGTAAACATTCGGAGCAATTTATCCTCCACACCGCTTTTTTGGAGTCTCCACTCGTTTACTAGAGCCTCAGAGGAACCGGGAAGGGCCTGCGAAGTGGCTGACTGGCTGCTATTCAGGACCTTGAGTTTCGGAATGCCTCCGGTGGAAGCAACCTCAAACCAATAAGTACGATCTCTTACCAGTCCCACTTCAAGTCTGGCATTTACAGGAATGCTGCCATACTGAATGGTGGCAAGGTTGTTCGGATAAAGCTGTTTGACTGTTCCCTGGAGAATTTGGCCTTTCCCAAGACGGAGACCGCTTTTTTCTACTCTCACCATACTTTCAAACGTCTGTTGTACCCAAGCAACGTTCATCTTGAACCCACCTTTAACATTTTCACATGAGATCTTTTACAGGTGCAAATGACTTTCTGTGTTCTTTTGTAATTCCTGCCGTTCTTAATGCCGTAAGATGGTCTTTCGTTCCGTAACCCATATGCTTATCAAAGCCATACTCAGGAAGCGTGCCGGCCAGTCTGGTCATATACTGATCCCGCTCGACCTTTGCCACGACAGAAGCGGCTGCAATGCTTACACTTTTTGAATCTCCTTTGATCAAAGACATCTGTTCTGTCGTAACGGGCAGTGTCATCGCATCGAGAAGAAGGTAATCCGCTTCTTTTTTCATATCGATTATGGCTCTCTGCATGGCAATTTTAGTGGCTTCGTAAATATTGTAATGGTCAATCTCCTTTGCCGTTGCCACACCGATGCCCACGGCTTCTGCTGTTTTCTTAATGATGCTTGCAAACTGCTCCCGCTTATCTTTGGATAACTTTTTTGAATCCGTAAGACCAGGAAGGTAAAAATCATAAGGGAGAATGACGCTTGCTGCAATAACCGGCCCGGCCAAAGGTCCTCTGCCCACTTCATCAATACCGGCAATGGCTTTAAATCCGTTATGTTTCAGGTTATCTTCATATGTATTCATGGTTGCAAATTGTTTGGCTAAAACTTTTTCTTCTGCAATGCGCTTATAATAGGACCGCAGGGCAACCTGCACGCCTTTGCGTGTGTCGTCCTCAAGAGCTCTTATAAATTCCGGATCTGCTGTATCGTGTAATTTTTCTTTAATTTTACTGACACTCATTTTTTTTATTTCGATCATGGTATCCTCTCCTTTAAATATCGGTACATTCTCTTTTTATGTTAAGCTCTGTATGGGTTAAAACATAATACTGTATTGGACATTGGTGGTGATTTACACCCCAATTGCTCCGATTAGTATCTGACACATCACCAATGGCCTGCAGACAAAAACAAAGAGGCTGGGACATAAAGAAAGTGTTTAGCTGAGAATTCGAACAATGCGCGAACATAGCGGATGAAATATACGCAGACTCCCTCGGGATTAAAAGAAAGCCACTGAAAAAGTACAAAACAACTTTTTCAGTGCCTTTTATTTGAGTGGCAATGGCTTCAGCGGTTGCGCGACTGTTACGAGAAACCCACTCATACCAGTCTTTTAAAAAATGCAACCGTTACGCTCATTGCTTAGAAGGCACTGGAAAAGTTAAGGATCGAACTTTTACAGTGCCTTCTGAAAAGCAAAGGTGAGACCCCGCAGTGACGAGCGTTTCCTTCATGAAAATGCGACGAGCTGCTTCGACGCAGACAGTTGCAAAGGTTAGCTGGCAGAGGAAGAAGCAGGTGTGCTGGAGGAGGCTAACCCGCTTCCAGCGGAAAGCGAAGTATATTTCAGGAGCGATTTATTAGCGCCGCTTTGGTTTGTTCGGATTCTCGTTGACTAAAACACTTACGTCCCAGCCCCAAAACAAAGGCACGCCATAGGCGTGCCTTTTCACAGTTTAAGGCTGTTCTAAAGTCAGGCGGCCGAGCTTTCCGGAACGAAAGTCACGGAATACAAGCTCCGCTGTACGGTCGTAATCCACAAGCCCGCCGCTTACAAGGCATCCTCGTTTCTTTCCGATTTCATCAAAAAGCTCGACAATGTCATCAGGCACTTCAGTAAGATTATAACGGTCTTTCAGAATTTCAGGATACGCTTCTTTTACATACTTCAGAAAGAACACTGCAGTTTCCTGAAAGTCAAAGATCTCCTCTTTAATTGCACCTGTCAGAGCAAGGCGGAATCCAACAGCCTCGTCATCGAACTTCGGCCATAGAATCCCGGGAGTATCGAGAAGCTCCATTTCCTTGCCGACTTTAATCCACTGCTGACTTTTCGTCACGCCGGGACGGTCACCGATCTTTGCAATCTTCTTGTTTGCAAGACGGTTGATAAGTGTGGATTTACCAACGTTTGGAATACCGAGAATCAATGCACGAACCGCTCTTGGCTTCATCCCTTTACGGATCATTTTTTCGATCATAGCGGAGGCCTGTTCTTTTACAGCCGGGGGAATGCCTTTAATGCCTTTCCCCTTTTGGGCGTCCACTTCAATAACGACATGACCTTTGTCTTCAAAGTGTTTGCGCCACACCTTGTTCATGTTCGGATCTGCCAGATCGGATTTATTCAGGATAATCATTCTCGGCTTACCCTGGGTAATCTCATCGATAACCGGATTTCTTGATGAGAGGGGAATGCGTGCATCTACAAGCTCAATGACCACGTCAATCAGCTTCATTTTTTCCTTAGCTTCCCTCTTTGCCTTGGCCATATGGCCGGGGAACCACTGTATGGACATATGTGACAACTCCTAGTTTACAATTCTGAACTCGTTAAACGGCCAGAACACAAAATTTGCTTTGCCGACCACTTCGTCATATGGAATCGTTCCTATATGGCGGCTGTCTTTACTGTGCTGGCGATTATCTCCGAGCACAAATACATGGCCTTCAGGGACCGTTGATTCCCCTGTAAGCCCTTCGAGTGTAAAGTCCCCAGTAAAGGGTTTGTTATGAGCGTTTTCCTTATAATCATCAAGGTAGGCTTCTTCCACAGGTTCGCCATTAATGTAAAGCACATCGTTTTCATAGGCTACATGATCTCCTGGAAGGCCGATAACCCTTTTAATATAGTCTTTACTTTGTGTAGCATGAAAAACAACAATATCAAACCGGTCAGGCTCTGAAATGCTGTACCCGATTTTGTTTACGATCATACGGTCATTATGCTCTAATGTAGGCATCATCGATTCACCATCCACCACAATGGGCGCGAAAAAGAAATAACGGATGACAACGGCTAATAATAATGCAACAGCAACAGCTTTCAGCCATTCCCATGATTCTGACTTCGCCATATGTACTTGCCTCCAGACAGATGTATACTTTCATTCTTTATTATTGTAATCGATAAACCTGCTGTTTTCCATATAAAATCCACGTCTTGAAAGGAAGTGGGTCATTCACACTATGTGAAGGCACTGAAAAAGTTATTTTGTACTTTTTCAGTGGCCTCCTATGTAAAAAGGAGCCTCGGACAAAAGCCCAGGCTCCTCTTCTTTGTTCGTTTAAGCTTAGCGTTCTTTGATTCGAGCTGCTTTTCCGCGAAGTGCACGCAGATAGTATAGCTTCGCACGACGTACTTTACCTTTACGAGTCACTTCGATCTTGTCCAGACGAGGTGAATGTACTGGGAATGTACGTTCTACTCCAACACCGTTGGATACTTTACGAACAGTGAACGTTTCGCTGATTCCAGTTCCGCGGCGTTTGATAACGACACCTTGGTAAACCTGGATACGCTCGCGAGTTCCCTCCACAACTTTCACGTGTACACGAAGAGTATCTCCGGCACGGAATTCTGGGAGGTCACCTTTTAATTGTTCTTTTGTAATATCGCGAATAATCTGTTCCATTTGCTGTTCGCCTCCTTCCCTCCAGATGTTCTTGTCATAGTGCGACAGCGGAGCATCTTGATAACTGCAGCTTTTTAGCCACAAGGTATATAATAGCACAGCAGAGCTGTGACTACAACTTTTTTTTACTCTTCTTCTGCACGAAGTCTGGCAATAAATGCGAGGTCTTCTTTAGTAAGTTCCATTTTATCTAAAAGGTCAGGTCTTCTTGTAAACGTCCTTCTGAGAGACTCTTCCCTGCGCCACTGTTCAATACGCTCGTGGTGACCGCTTAACAGGACATCGGGAACGTCCATTCCGCGAAACGTTTTCGGCCTCGTGTAATGTGGATGCTCAAGAAGCCCTGTGCTGTGGGAGTCGGTTACGGCGCTCATTTTATTGCCCAGAGCACCTGGCAAAAGACGTGTAACACTGTCAGCCACAACCATCGCTCCCAGTTCTCCGCCAGTAAGTACGAAATCACCGATAGAGATCTCATCTGTGACAAGATGTTTCCGGATACGCTCATCATAGCCTTCGTAATGACCGCATAAAAAGATCAGATGTTCTTCTTTCGCAAGTTCTTCTGCTTTTTTCTGATCATAACGCGCCCCCTGGGGACACATGAGAATCACTCTCGGCTTTTCCCCTTCTTTACTATGGAGTTCAACCGCATCAAAAAGAGGCTGCGGTGTCAGGACCATTCCCCCGCCGCCGCCGTATGGATAATCATCCACCCGGTTATGGCGGTCTGTGGTGAAGTCCCTGAAGTTTACAACGTCAAAGGAAACGACTCCTTTTTTCTGAGCCTGCCCGAGAATGGAAGTATCAAATACCCCTGCAAACATTTCAGGAAACAGGGTGAGCACAGTCATCTTCATTCGTCGATCAAGCCTTCCATCAGTTCGATTGTAACCGTTTTTTCCGTAATATCCACGCGCTTCACAACGCTTTCAATATAAGGAATGAGGACGTCTTTCGCACCGCGCCGGGAGACAACCCAGACGTCATTGGCGCCGGGAGAGAGAATCTCTTTAATATCCCCGATCTGTTCCCCGTCTGTGGTTTGAACGGAACAGCCGATAATGTCGGAGTAAAGAAACTCTCCTTCTTCAAGTTCCGGGGTTTCATCTTTTGACACCTGCAGCAGGGAGCCTTTAAATGATTCTACATCATTCACATTGTCAAGGCCTTCAAACGTGAGCAGTTCAAACTGCTTATGTTTTCTGTGACTTTTTATCACAACGGGTTCCCGCTTGTTTGTTGCGTTTTTAACGAAAAGCTCTGTTCCCGGTTTATATCGTTCCTCAGGAAAGTCCGTGCGGGAAATCACCCGGACTTCACCGCGAATGCCGTGAGTATTCACAATCTTACCCACGTTTAACCAATCAGTCGTCATCTTGCATGCCGCCTTTACGAATTTCATGTACCATGCCGTTTTTTACGACAATCTCGGTACCTTTCATAATTTCTTCCCAGTTATCGCCTTCTTCAACCTCTTCAATCATTTGAATAGAGCCTTCACGGACTTCTGATCCGAGCTCCAGTTCATCAAGCTGACTGAGTTTCATTTCAAGCTGGCGGATGCGCTCTTTACGACGCTGCATTTCCCTCTGGAAACTCTGCTTGAGGGAGTTTTGATAATTGGCGTTCGCTTTATTATCCTTCAGTTTTTTATGAAGAACAAATTCAAGCTGCTGAAGCTCTTTGTTCAGCTGGTACTGTTTTGAAAGAAACTGCTCTTTCAGACGGGTCTTACTCGTTTCTGTCAAGATCTGTTTGACAACCACCTTTTTTAAAATCTGCACGTTGTCACCTCCAACTATCCATAATGAACGCTTTGCATACATAAAAAGGGAGAGGAAATTCCCCACCCTTTAACCAATTTCCAAGTTAATACGCTTGTTCTGGCTTACTCCTGCTGCATAGACAACAGAACGAATTGCTTTTGCAATACGGCCTTGTTTTCCGATCACTTTTCCCATGTCGTCTGCGTGAACGGAAAGCTTTAGTGTGAGTGAACGGCCTTCATCGTTTTCAGTGACATGGACATCTTCAGGATGATCTACAAGGGCTTTAGCAATAGATTCTACTAATTCTTTCATAGTCACTCACCTCATTTATAGCAGAGGTTCAAAGATGCGGGTCACGCTGTCTTTGAACCTGGCTGCCTGTTAGACGAAAAACTTATTTTGCGTTTTTCGCGTTATGAAACTTTTCCATCAAACCAACGTTTGAGAAAAGGTTGCGAACAGTGTCAGAAGGTTTAGCTCCCTCTGTCATCCATTTCAACGCTTTTTCTTCGTTTACGTCAAATTTAACTGGGTTTGTTAACGGGTTATATGTTCCAATCTCCTCGATAAAGCGACCGTCACGTGGAGAACGAGAGTCCGCTACTACGACACGATAAAAAGGAGATTTTTTAGCTCCCATACGCTTAAGACGAATTTTAACTGCCATGTGTTTCACCTCCAAATCGAATTAACACAATTAAAGATATTATCATAGTTTGTGCGAGTTCACAACCCCCGTAAAGGAAAAAACCTTAACACAGGTAAAAAAATCTGTGAACCCTTATAAAAAAGGAGTTTCAGCTTACATAAAGGGGAATTTCATGTTGCCTAAGCCGCCTTTTTTCTTCTTGCCCTTCTGCTGCATTCCTGACATCTGCTTCATCATCTTCTTCATCTCACCGAACTGCTTGATAAGCCGGTTGACATCCTGAATGGATGTACCGCTCCCTTTTGCAATCCGGCGTCTGCGACTTGCATTCAGAATCGACGGGTCTTCTTTTTCTGCTTTGGTCATGGAACGGACAATCGCTTCTATCTGACCGATCTGTTTATCATCGACCTGCACATTTTTTAAGCCCTTCATCTTGCCAGCGCCGGGCATCATGTTAAGCAGTTCATCGAGAGGTCCCATGTTACGGACCTGTCCCAATTGCTCAAGGAAGTCATCGAATGTAAGCTCATTGGTGCGCATTTTACGCTCGAGCTCTTTGGCCCGGGCTTCATCTACGTTCGTCTGAGCCTTCTCAATCAGGGTAAGAACGTCTCCCATACCGAGAATACGGGATGCCATACGGTCCGGGTGAAACGGTTCGAGCTGGTCGACCTTCTCTCCCATACCGGCAAACTTAATCGGCGTATCCGTAACAGCTTTAACGCTGAGTGCCGCCCCGCCTCGTGTATCACCATCAAGCTTTGTAAGAACCACCCCGGTAATACCGAGCCGTTCATTAAAGCTTTCAGCTACGTTTACTGCATCCTGACCAGTCATAGCATCCACAACGAGGAGAATCTCGTCGGGCTTGGCCAGTTCTTTTATCTCATCAAGCTCACCCATCAGATCTTCATCAACGTGAAGACGGCCGGCTGTATCAATGAGAACATAATCATTGTGCTCTTCTTTTGCTTTCGCAAGAGCTTCCCTGGCAATTTCAACAGGGCTTACCTGATCTCCCATGGAGAAGACAGGCATATTAAGCTGTTTCCCCAACGTTTCCAGCTGCTTAATAGCTGCCGGACGGTAAATATCTGCTGCAACCATTAACGGATTGCGGTTGTGCTTTTTCCGCAGATGGTTTGCGAGCTTTCCTGTTGTCGTTGTCTTACCTGCACCTTGAAGTCCGACCATCATAACAACGGTAGGTGACTTCGGGGCAACGGCGATCTTGCTCTGTTCGCCGCCCATAAGTGCAGTCAGCTCTTCATTAACAATTTTAATAACCTGCTGTCCGGGTGTGAGGCTTTCAAATACATCTGCCCCGACTGCCCGTTCTTTTACACGAGCGATAAAATCCTTTACAACTTTAAAGTTAACATCCGCTTCCAAAAGGGCAAGCCTGACCTCACGCATCATTTCTTTAACGTCTTGTTCAGATACTTTCCCTTTACCGCGGATTTTATTTAAAGTTCCTTGGAGCCGCTCCGCTAAACCTTCAAAAGCCATTCGGTTTCCCCCTATTCAAGTTTGTCCAGGGTGTGGAGGACACGAAGGATCTCTTCTTTATCTCTCTTTGCTTCAATAAGCGTGCGAAGCTCTTTTAATGCTTCATTACGCTTTTGGTACCGCGTAAATAGCGAGAGTTTCTCTTCGTATTCTTCCAACAAAGCCTCTGTGCGTCGTATATTATCATACACTGCCTGCCGGCTCACTTCAAAGTGTTCCGATATTTCCCCGAGGGACCAGTCATCCAGATAATACATTCTCATGTAATTGTTCTGTTTGTCAGTTAACAGGGACTGATAAAAATCGTACAGGTAATTAATTCGGATTGTTTTTTCAATCACAGGACGCACCGCCTTGTTAAGTGAATATCCTTTACATACTATATCTTACAAGGCGGAAGAAGGCATGTCAAGAAAAAATCTTGACGCCTCTTTAATCCTCTTCTGCAAGCTCTTCAGCCTGCTCCAGCACATCGGCAAAAAGACCGTGAACATACTGATCGGCTTCAAACTCCTGAAGATCTTCCATTCCTTCTCCCAGACCGACAAATTTAACTGGGATATCAAGCTCATTGCGGATGGCGAGAACGATCCCTCCCTTTGCAGTTCCGTCGAGTTTCGTAAGTACAATCCCCGATACGTCAGTTGACTTTGAAAACGTTTTAGCCTGGCTCATGGCGTTTTGCCCCGTCGTGGCATCGAGGACGAGGAGAACTTCATGAGGGGCATCAGAAATCTCTCTTGAGATGACCCGCTTTACCTTCTCTAGTTCGTTCATCAGGTTCACTTTGTTTTGAAGGCGGCCGGCTGTATCACAGAGAAGGACGTCCGCCTTACGTGACTTTGCTGCCTGGATCGCGTCAAACATAACCGCCGCCGGGTCACTGCCGGCCTGCTGTTTAATCACATCAACGCCGACCCGCTCTCCCCAGACTTCGAGCTGTTCAATAGCCCCTGCACGGAAGGTATCCCCGGCTGCCATAACGACATTTTTCCCTTCCTGTTTAAAACGGTGTGCAAGCTTTCCGATTGTAGTCGTTTTCCCGACACCGTTTACTCCGACGAAAAGGATAACTGTCATTGTATCCTGCATATTCAGCTTTGTTTCATTCTCGGACTTCTGAAGCATTTCTGCAAGCTTTTCGGAAATGACCGGCTGAATGTCTTTTGCATCTTTAATGTTCCGGCGTCTAGCTTCGTCTTTGAGCTCATCGATTAGGTCCATTACGGTATGGACCCCCACATCAGCTGAAATGAGGATGTCTTCGAGTTCTTCAAAGAACTCTTCATCCACAGTCCGGTAGTTTTTCACGAGTTCATTCATCTGACCGACAAAGGAATCTCTCGTTTTCGTAAGGCCGTCCTTAAACTTATTCGTTACACTGTCTGTCTGTGTTGTAATTTTTTCTTTTAATTTTTTAAAAAAGCTCATTTCTTATCCTCCATCCTAGTCGGAGCCGACTAAGGCTTCCGTTTCTTCCAGTCTGACACTTACCAGATTTGAAACTCCCGACTCCTGCATCGTAACCCCGTACAGCACATCTGCTTCTTCCATCGTTCCTTTACGGTGGGTAACGACAATAAACTGGGTGTCCCTGCTGAATTCCTTAAGGTATTGGGCAAAACGGGCCACATTGGCGTCATCGAGAGCGGCTTCCACCTCATCAAGAACACAGAACGGAACCGGTCTTGTTTTTAAAATACCAAACAACAGAGCGATCGCGGTAAGTGCCCTTTCCCCTCCTGACAGAAGGCCGAGGTTTTGAAGCTTCTTCCCAGGGGGCTGGGCAACAATATCAACTCCGGTGGCAAGAAGATCGTCGGGGTTTGTCAGGACAAGATCTGCCCTTCCTCCGCCGAACAGCTGGACAAAAACATCTCTGAAATGCTCCTGAATCTGGTAAAACGTTTCTTTAAACCTGCGGATCATTTCACTGTCCATTTCTTCTATTACCTGAAGAAGAGTGGCTTTACCATGCTCCAGATCCTCTTTTTGTTCCTTCAGAAAATCGTGCCGTTCTTTAACTCTGTCATACTCCTCGATCGCTCCGACATTTACACTTCCGAGCTCTTCGATGGCAAGTTTAATGAGCTTAACTTTTGTCCGGGTTTCTTCAATCGACAGTGTGGAGTTGTCTTTTGCCTTTGCTGCTTCAAACGTGAGTTCATATTCACCTTCCAGCTTAGCCAGACGATTGTCCAGTTCCACGTCTGTGCGGTTTACGAGCACTTCTGTTTCATGAACAGCATCTGACATTTGTTTCAGCTGACGCTTATATTCCCTTAGAACCACTTCTGTATCATCGTGATCCTGCTGCAGGCCTAACCGGTCGGATTTCCGTTTGGATATCAGCCTGATCGTCTGCTCTTTTTCCTGCTTTCGTTTGGCGATGATTTCTTCAAGTGTTTCCCCGTCATCCGCCTGCGAATCAATTTCCCGCCTGAGCTGGTCATACTCCTCTGTCCGGTAGGAAAGATCTTTTTTTACATCGTTGAAGGACTCGGTAAGTGAAGTTAATGACTGCTCAAGATAGTGAAGCTGTTCCTGCTCTTTCGTTTCCATGATCCTCAGGTTTGTGAGTTCTTTTGAAAGGCTTTCTTTTGATACAGCCTGTTCCGCCTGTTTCTTGGATACTCTTTGAATCTCTTTATTTAATTCTTCGGTCTTTTCTACTGCGGCCGTAATTGCCTCATCGAGTTCTTTCAGGCGGGATTCCTTTTCTTTTCGTTCCCGCTCAAACTCTTCTTTTTCCTGATCATATATTTGAAGGCGGTCATTTAAACTGTTGATCGCCAGTTCCAGCTCTTTGGACTTCCCTTTTTCATCCTGCTCCTGATCTCTTGTTGCTTCGCCTCTTTTTCTTGCAAGGTCTGCTTCCTGCTGGAGGGCTGACAGCCTTGCTTTACGATTCTTTACATCCGCCTCGGCTTTTTGAACATCCTGCTCGAGTCGGGTAAGCTTAGCCGTCATCCTTTCCAGTTCCTGCTGCCTTCCAAGGAGCTGGCTTTTCTTTTTAACCATGCTTCCGCCGGTCATTCCGCCACCGGGATTAATCACATCCCCTTCAAGAGTGACAATTCTGAAACGGTAACGGACGAGCCTTGCGATTTCATTGGCCCCTTTCAGGTCCTGTGCGACAATCACATTGCCAAGAAGCTGCCCGATGACATTTTCATAGCGTTCGTCAAAGGAAACAAGATCTTTAGCCACTCCTGCAAAAGCAGGGTGATTGGAAACCGCCGTCAGGTCTCCGGATGGAAGTGTCCGGGGCTTCATAACATCCATAGGAAGAAAAGTTGCCCTTCCCAGGCCGCGTTGCTTTAAGAAACCAATTGCTTTGCGGCCTGTGGCTTCATTTTGTACAACTACGTGCTGCTGGGCTGCACCCAGGGCAATATCAAGAGCGGTTTCATGCTCTTTTTTTACATCGATAAGCTCTGCGACTGCTCCCTCAATACCCGAAGACTTCCGGTCCCGCTCTTTCAGGATTTCTTTTACACCCTGGAAGAAGCCCGAGTAGTCACTCTGCATGTCTTCCATAAACTCTTTTTTCGAGCGGAGCTGCTCTGCATGACGGTAAGCCTCATAGAGAAGAGTTTCTTTCTTCCGGTATTCCTGCTCCTCATGTTCAAGCTTTGCCTGAAGGTTACGGAACAAGGTGACAGACTGATCGATCTCTTCTTTTATCCGGGCATAGTATTCATCCTGCTTCTCTTTATCACGCGTGTAATGCTCCCGTTTTACAAGAAGGTCCTTGTTTTCCTGTTCAAGGCGTTCTTCTTTAAAGGACTGTTTTTCGAGCTGTTCGGTGAGATACCGCTTTTCGTTCTTCAGAGAAGCTGCTTCATTTAGATACTCTATGTACTCACCTTTAAGGCTCTCAATTTTTTCTTCTGTATCCTCCGAAAGCTTTTCGTACAGTGCCTCTTGTTTTTTTCGTTCCTTTTCTGTTCTCTTCAGCTGCTTCTTGGCTGCTTCTGCCTTTTCGGACTGAACGTCACATTCACGGGCGAGCTTCTCTTTTTGTTCCTTAAGCTTTTCCAGCTCTTCTTGAAACTGTTCCCGGTTTTTTGCGAAGTTTTTTTTCCGCTCTTTCCAGACCTGCTTCTGTCCTTCCTGCTTTTCGAGTTCTTCACTCGTGTTCAAAAGAACGTCCTGAAGCTTCTGAATGGAGTCCTCAATGTCCTGGATGTCGCTTCTGAATGCTTCTACCGCATCCTCTTTTTCTTTCACAGCACGGGTAAGGTTCTCTTCTTTTTCACGAAAAGAAACGAGTTTTTCTTTTTCCGCAGTCCATTTTTCGTGGAGATGTTCAATTTCCTTTACAAAAAGGCCTATTTCAAACTTTTCAAGCTCTGCTTTTTTCTCTAAATATTCTTTCGCAACTGATGCCTGCTCACGAAGTGGTTCAACCTGACCGTGAAGTTCGTAGAGAATATCCTCTACACGGTTTAAGTTGTCCTGCGTATCTGCAAGTTTCTTTTCTGATTTCAGCTTTCGCGTTTTATATTTGAGTACCCCTGCAGCTTCTTCAAAGATTTTACGGCGTTCTTCAGGTTTACTGCTCAGGATTTCTTCAATTTTCCCCTGGCCGATAATAGAGAAGGATTCTCTGCCGAGTCCTGAATCCATAAACAGGTCTACGATATCACGGAGCCTGCACGGCTGTTTGTTGATCAAATATTCACTTTCACCTGACCGGTACACCCGGCGCGTTACACTTACTTCACTGTAATCAATAGCCAAATGCTGCTCTTCGTTATTTAACGTAAGCGTGATTTCTGCCATGTTAAGGGGCTTTCTTAAATCCGTACCGGAGAAGATAATGTCTTCCATTTTTCCGCCCCGGAGATTTTTTGCTGACTGTTCGCCGAGTACCCAGCGAATACCGTCTGATATATTACTTTTACCACTTCCGTTCGGACCGACTACAGCGGTCACCCCGGAAACAAAGTCGATCGACAGTCGGTCGGCAAACGATTTAAAGCCGACCAGATCGAGACGTTTTAGGAACAATGCCATCCACCTCATTTAACTTATTGCATCGACGAGGGGTTTTTCGTCTTAACTCGTCTATTTTACCATAATTAAATTTGATTTTGGAACGGGCTTGGGAGAAAGGCTTTTCAAATATGGGAACCATGTTAAAATGGGAGAGAAGTTAATGTGAATTTTGAAAGGGTGACACGGATGAATTTAGACCAGAAAACAGAGGAAAATATTAACATTATGCTCGATGAAATTAAACAGAAGCTTCAAATTGTAAACGCAGGGGCCATTAAAGCGGAGGCTTTTGACTTGAATAAATATGACGACCTGAAAGACATCCATGCTTATGTGATGAGTAAGGACAATTTCAGTGTGAATGAGATGGATGGGATTGTAAGTGAATTGGGGCAGATGAGGAAGTAACCATTTTGGATTAAACTGTTGTTCAAAAAGATTATTACTGATCAGAATTTTTTACATTAACTCTTCTACATTGGAAATTTAATGATGAAGCCTGCGTACCTTTCCATTTCCGCGGGAGTGGCGGTGAGCCTCCTCGCGGAAATGGATAATCCACAAAATTTTATATTTTTATAAACTCTTTTCAAATCAGGTGTTGATTTCCCCTCATTGCGCTCCAATCAACGCCTTTTTAAAAACAATGAACTTTAACACATCGGTGAAAAAGGCGCTTAGCCATTCCTTTCTAACGAATGGCAGTAATCCAACTCTTTAATACAGTTTAAGGGAAAATACTTATTTTTAAAAAAGCGTAAGGCGGCGACTCTGGCGGGAACAGCAACAGCTACGAGCATAACAGCATGAATTAGCTGCGAGTTGCTTCGACGCATATACATCGAAGACTACGCTAGCTAGTAGAGGAAGAAGCAGAAGGCAACTCCCCGGGGAGGCTGAGGCGGTCCCGCGGAAAGCGTCCTCCTGGAGCATTGTTTATCTCGGAAATGCGTTTTAACTAAAACAAAAAATCCCGGCAGTAAGTGATGCATTTAACTTACTGCCGGGATTTTTTATTTTTCTTCCTTTGCCAGCTTTTCCAGCGCCTTTTGTGCTGCGTGTTGCTCTGCCTCTTTTTTCGAACGTCCTGTGCCGTTGCCGAGGTTTTCTTCCTCGAGCCACACTTCGCTTACAAATTCCCGGCAGTGGGCCGGTCCCTTCTCCTGAACGATCCTGTACTGAACCTGTCCGTGACCTTCCCGCTGAATGTATTCCTGAAGCTGACTCTTAAAGTCCATCATATGGGAGAATGCACCTTGTTTAACTTTTGGATAGACATTCTCTTCCAGAAAGCGGTACACAGCATCAAGACCCTGGTCGAGGTATAGGGCCCCGATAAACGATTCAAACACATCTGCCAGAAGGGCAGGACGTGTACGCCCGCCAGTCATCTCTTCTCCTTTACCAAGCAAAACATGCTCTCCGAAGTCGAGTTCGCCTGCAAACTTGGCTAATGAAGGCTCACATACGATGGCAGCTCTGAGTTTGGTCATCTCACCTTCGCTCATGGAGTCAAAAGTTTTAAATAAAAACTGAGAGATGGCCAATTCCAAAACCGCATCGCCTAAAAATTCGAGACGTTCATTGTCGTCGTGGGGACGAATACGATGTTCATTTACATAAGATGAGTGCGTAAAAGCCTGTATAAACAAATCCTCATTTTCAAACTCAAACCCTAGTGAGTGCAGGAATTGCTTGTAGTCTTCTTTTTGTTCTTTGGTTATCTGTATTTTCTTTTGTTGTCGTCTTAACCCTTTTCTGCGGACTTTTCGCGACTGTTGCATGAGTACCCCCATCTATCTTTTCCCTATTCATTTACGAAAGCCCGAGTCCGCCGGCTCAATAAAGAGCACGGGGCAGACTCAGGCTTTTATTTACTATTGCTGATTGTCTATGTAAGTGATCACATCACCAACAGTAGCGATTTTTTCAGCGTCTTCATCGGAAATTTCCAAGTCGAATTCGTCTTCAAGTTCCATAACGAGTTCCACTACATCCAAGGAGTCTGCACCTAAGTCTTCTTTAAACGTAGCCTCAGGCTTCACTTCTGATTCGTCTACTCCAAGACGCTCAGAAACGATTTTGGCGATTCGGTCAATTGTAGCTGCCATGTCTTTCACCTCCCCTCAAGTCATTATAGGATAACTTTGTTAAAAAGACTAGTATGGATTTACATCACCATGCCGCCGTCAACATGAAGCGTCTGGCCTGTCATGTAGCGGGCTGCATCACTTGCAAGGAATGTAACGACCTGGGCTACATCTGATGCGGAACCGAGTTTTCCGAGCGGAATCTGGCCAAGCATCGCTTCTTTCACATCTTCGCTTAAAGCATCTGTCATATCTGTTTCAATAAAGCCGGGAGCCACAGCATTTACATGAATATTCCGGTTTGCAAGCTCACGGGCAAGGGACTTGGTAAGGCCGATTACACCTGCTTTACTTGCTACGTAGTTTGCCTGTCCGGCATTTCCTAATACACCGACGACCGAACTGATGTTAATGATACGGCCGTAGCGCTGCTTCATCATATGGCGCGTTACCGCTTTTGAGCAGTTAAACACACCTTTCAGGTTAATATCAATAACAGCATCAAAATCCTCTTCTTTCATGCGCATCACAAGACCGTCTTTTGTAATACCGGCGTTGTTCACAAGAATTTCAAGAGATCCGAATTCTGCCAGAACGACTTTAATCATATCCTGTACATCTTTTCCGTCCGCAACATTTGCCTGAACGGTAATGGCCTTTACTCCATAGGATTCGCACTCACGGGCTGTATTAAGAGCACGCTCTTCGCTGCCTGCGTAGTTAATGGCCACGTTGGCTCCGTTTTTCGCTAGGTGAATCGCAATTTCACGGCCGATCCCACGGGATGCCCCCGTTACAAGGGCTGATTGTCCTTCAAATAACATTTACTTTCCCTCCTTCAGAGCTGCGACTGCTTTTTCCAGTGTTTCTTCGTCATAAACGGGAAGCACTTTCGCCCGGCGGTTTACCTTTTTCACAAGTCCGCTGAGTACTTTGCCGGGACCTGCTTCAATAAAGGTATCTACACCTTCGTCAACGAGCTTGCGAACTGTGTCTTCCCAGAGAACAGGAGAATAGATCTGTTCGTAAAGAAGCCGCGAGACCTCATTTTTGCTTTTTACTGATTCTGCCGTGACGTTGGCAATCACGTTCATCACAGGATCGCCAATGCGGAGATTCTCAAGGGTTTCCTTCATCTTCTCTGCTGCCGGCTGCATCAGGCTTGAATGAAAGGGGCCGCTTACATTAAGTGGGAGAACCCTCTTTGCTCCTGCCTCTTTAAGGGCTTCAGACGCTTTTGCAACCCCTTCCGTGGAGCCTGAGATTACGATCTGACCCGGACAGTTGTAGTTAGCCGGCTGAACAGCACCTGCGGTTTCAGATACTTCTGCTGTGATACGGTCAACTTCCTCACGCTCCATGCCGAGTACGGCAGCCATGGACCCCTGTCCGCTTGGGACGGCTTCTTCCATAAGTTGTCCCCGACGGCGTACGGCTTTCACCGCTTCTGAAAAAGGGAGGGCTTCTGCGGCAACAAGTGCCGAGTATTCCCCAAGACTGTGTCCTGCTGCAAAGTCAGCTGTGACACCCTTCTCCTTTAGCACTTCCCAGATTGCTGTACTGGTTGTCAGGAGGGCGGGCTGGGTATTTTCCGTACGCTTTAATTCTTCTTCTGTGCCATTAAATACGAGTTCCTTTAAAGAAAAGCCGAGGGCGTCGTCTGCTTCATTAAATATACGGTCTGCGACTTCATACTTTGCTGCAAGTTCTTTTCCCATGCCGATGGTCTGTGATCCCTGGCCCGGAAAAAGGAGTGCTGTTTTTATCATCTGCAACTCTCCTATTCTTCATTTGATTTAATTTCTTTTGTAATTAATGCGACTACATTTTCATCATGCATCGTACGTGCCTGGCGGATGGCACTGAAAATGCCCTGGGCATCAGAAGAACCGTGGGCTTTAATAACCGGTGCTCTCAATCCGAATAATCCGGCTCCACCATATTCAGAGTAATCCAGCTTCTGTTTGATCTGCTTAAACGACGGCTTTAACACACCTGCAGCAAGCTTATTTTTAAGCGAGGAAGTAAGCTCTGCTTTTAACAGGGCAAACATAGACATGGCAGTACCCTCGATCGATTTTAATACGAGGTTGCCTGAGAATCCGTCACAGATTACAACATCTGCAGCTCCGCTCAGCAGATCCCGGGCTTCTACGTTTCCGATAAAATTAACCGGAAGTGCCTGCAGCTGGGCATATACCTGCTTTGTAAGGTCATTGCCTTTTCCTGCTTCGCTGCCTACGTTTAAAAGGCCGATACGCGGTTCCTCAATCCCTCTTACCTTCTGCATGTAAATACTTCCCATCGTTGCGTACTGAGCAAGGTGGGCTGGTTTTGCGTCCATATTCGCCCCAACATCAAGGAGGAGGAATCCTTCTCCTCCAAGGGTTGGGAGCATCGGGGATAACGCGGGTCTTTCAATTCCTTTAATACGGCCGACAACAAGAAGTCCTGCCGTCATGTATGCCCCGGTATTACCTGCAGAAATACAGGCATCTGCCTCTTTGTCCTTAACAGCCTGTACCGCACGGACCATGGAAGAATTCTTTTTTCTTCTTACAGCACGCACCGGTGAGTCGTCGCTTGAGATCACTTCATCTGTGTGATGTACGGTAACTCTATTGTTTTCTTTCAGGGTTTTATTAATTTCTTTTTCATCTCCGTAGAGAATGACTTCCAAGTCTTTATATTCGAGCAAGGCTTTTTCAACGCCTTGTATGACAGCCTTCGGGGCATGATCGCCTCCCATGGCATCAATTGCAAGTTTCATTTTTTCACCCTTCTTTCTCCTCTGCATGTTCTTGTCTGAACATTGTGAACTCCCCTGTGAAGACCACTTCCCGGTCTACAAAACTGTTTACCATAACGGTCGTTCTGTCTAGATTAATTAATGTTACTGAGGCTTTGGCAACGACCCGTTCTCCGCTTTTCACCTGACGTTTAAAGGAGACATCGGCAGTGACAGTAAGGGCAAGTTCATCATCGATAATAGCTGTTGCCAGTGAATTGGCCTGGGCAAAAAGATGATGCCCGCGGGCAATCCGTGTGCGGGAAAAAACATGTTCTTCTCTAATATCCAATATGGAAATGGCATGTTTATCAAGCTCCAGGTCGACAACTTCCCCGATTACTTCTTCGAGCTGGAGGGCTTTGACAGTATCGTACTGTTGTTTGGCCACATCTTTAATTCTCTCACGTACTTCCGGGATATTCATTTCAAGACGGTCCAGCCGGACCGTCTGAACACTCACCCCAAAAGCCTCTGCGAGTGCTTCATCAGTTGTAAACGGATTTTCTTCGATCTGCTGCTTCAGCTTCGGCTGGCGCTGCTTTTTTGAGAGTTTCATTCCATCACTTCCACACTTCTATGACTAGGTACTAATAGTAGTATATAATTGCACATCTTACTTTTCAAGGAAAAGTCGTGATCAGTCCAGACGGTCAAGATCAAGAACCCCTTCTTCAAGGAGCCAGGTTCTGAGCTGAACATAGTCTTTTGAATGCCAGAAGGCTTCAGAATTCACCAGTTTTGCGGCGTCCTGCCTTGCCACTTCAAGAACACGGTAATCATGTACCAGGTCTGCTACTTTAAATTCCGGAAGACCGCTTTGTTTATGACCAAAGAAGTCTCCTGGACCTCTCAGCTCCAGATCTTTTTCGGAAAGCTCAAATCCGTCATTTGTTTCTGTCATGATTTTCATTCTTTCTTTCCCGTTATCTGATTTAGGGTCGGCAAGAAGGATACAATAAGATTGTTCACTGCCTCGCCCGACACGGCCTCTGAGCTGGTGAAGCTGGGAAAGACCGAAACGTTCCGCATCATAAATAACCATAACAGTGGCATTCGGAACATTTACACCAACCTCCACGACCGTTGTGGACACCAGAACCTGCGTTTCGTTTCTGGAAAAAGCATTCATGGCATCTTCTTTTTCCTCCTGAGACAACCTGCCGTGCATCAGCCCAACCTTCCAGTCCGACAGCCCGGAACCGAGCATGGCATGCACATCGATGGCGTTTTGGACATCCAGCTTTTCAGACTCCTCGATTAGAGGGCAGATCACATACGCCTGCCTTCCTTTATGAATTTCCTTTTCCATAAATGAAAGAACACGGTCAAACATAGACGGCTTTGCCCAGTATGTTTCAATGGGCTTCCTGCCTTTTGGCATTTCATCAATGACCGATACATCCATATCTCCAAACGCCGATATGGCAAGAGTCCTTGGTATTGGTGTGGCAGTCATAAACAGGACATCGGGGTGAAGCCCTTTTTCTCTTAATACTCTTCGCTGGTTAACTCCAAAACGGTGCTGTTCGTCTGTAATAACAAGGCCGAGGTCTTTAAAGTCCACCCCTTCCTGTATAAGGGCATGGGTTCCTACAAGAATATTTACTTCTCCTGTTTTTAAGCCTTCAATCACTTCTCTCCGCTCTTTTGCTTTCGCACTCCCTGATAAAAGCCGGACGGTAATGCCTTCCGGTTTTAAAAGCTCTGACAGTGATGCCATATGCTGCTCGGCAAGAATTTCAGTTGGAACCATAAGGGCTCCCTGATAGCCTGCTCTTACGACAGCATATAAAGCAATAGCGGCAATAACGGTTTTACCCGATCCAACATCCCCCTGCAGAAGTCTGTTCATCCTGAATTCCGACTTAAGATCATTGAGGATTTCCTGTTTCACCCGGTTCTGTGCCCCTGTCAGCGGGAATGGCAGCCTTTGAACAAACGCCTCAACATTTTTAACGGGCAGATGCTTTTTGTCACCTTTTTGCTGCTCCCGCTCCTGCTTTCTGTACGTCTGCATTTTCAGCTGAAAAAGAAGCAGTTCTTCATATGTCATCCTCCGCTTCGCCTGGCTCAACGAATCCTGCGACTTGGGAAAATGAAGGTGACGGATCGCTTCCTCGCGATCCATGAGGCGGTAGGTATTTACGAGCTGCTCCGGAAGTTTCTCTTCAATGAGATCACCATAACTCGTCATGGCTTCATGAATAAATTTACGGAGAGAAGCCATTTTCATATCCCCCTTCAGGGAATAAACCGGCTCGAGACCTTCTTCATTCGTTTGTTTTTTCGTCGTCATCACTGCCGGGGAAAGACTGGCCCGGTGCTGGTCCCACTTACCTGTTATGACAACTTCGTGTCCTATCACAAATTTATTTTTTAAATAATGCTGGTTAAAGAAGATTGCTTGAATAAGAAGACCGTCCACGAGGACGCGAACGGTTAATCTGGATTTTTTCTTACCGTAAAAGCGGACAGCAGGTTCACTTTGTACCTGTCCGCGGATGGTCACCCGCTCCTCGTGCTGGACTTCTGCAAGAGGGCGTACGGCATAATCCTCATGCCGGAAAGGATAATATTCCAGCAGGTCTTTGACTGTATGTATACCAAGAGAGGAGAGCTGCTCTTGGGAGTGCTCTCCTACACCTTTAATTTCTGTTACGGGAAGGTACAGACTCATGGGATCAGCGCGGAGACGAACCGAAGATTTCCTGCTGCAGTCGTCTTCCGGTCGGCGTCGCCGCAAGCCCCCCTTCTGCAGTTTCTCGTAAAGCAGAAGGCATTGTCTGACCGATTTTGTACATGGCATCAATCACTTCATCAGCCGGTATTCTGCTCTCAATCCCTGCCAGTGCCATGTCTGCAGCTACAATCGCATTGGATGCCCCGAAGGCATTACGCTTTACACAAGGGACTTCAACAAGCCCTGCAACCGGGTCACAAACAAGACCGAGCATATTCTTAAGAGCGATTGCCATTGCCTCTGCGGACTGCTTCGGTGTTCCTCCAGCCATTTCCACAACTGCAGCTGCAGCCATACCGGTAGCAGAACCTACTTCGGCCTGGCACCCTCCGGCAGCTCCGGAGATAGATGCATTATTGGCAACTACGAATCCGAACGCACCGCTCGTAAATAAAAAGCGGATCATTTCTTCGCGGCTCGGATTCAGCTTGTTCTTTACAGAAAACAACGCCCCTGGTACAACACCGGCAGAACCTGCGGTCGGCGTAGCACAAATGGTTCCCATAGCAGCATTGACCTCATTTGTGGCCATCGCTTTAGCCACGGCATCAAGGAGAAGGTTTCCTGCAAGGGTGTCGTTATTCTGCATATATTCATAAAGCTTTTTACCGGCACCGCCAGTGAGGCCGGATACGCTTTTGACTTCTTCTTCAATCCCTCTTTTAACTGCCTGTTCCATGACAGTCAGGTTCCGGTCCATCTGTTCGATAATTTCTTCTCGTGACCGGCTGTGAATCTCCATTTCCTGCAAAATCATGGCTTCGGAAATGGAGATATTACGTTCTTCTGTCAGCTTGATCAGCTGTTCGACGTTTTGAAACATCGTAGTCACTCCTCTCTAGTCATGGATTTTCGTTACTTTATCAACAGAAGCAAGTGCTCCGACTTCAGTAAGAAGCTCGTCACTTACATTTTGGTCTACTTCAATCACCATCAGTGCTTCTTTTCCTTTATCCTTTCGGGATACTTCCATATGACCGATGTTGATTTCGTTTTTGGCAAGCACGGCTGAAACGGATGCAATCGCCCCGTACCGGTCGTTATGAACAACGAGAATCGCCGGATGATTACCGCTGAGGCGAAGCTTAAAGCCGTTTAATTCCTTGACTTCAACTTTTCCGCCGCCAATTGAGATCCCTACAAGCTCCATCGTATCCTGTCCTTTACCAAGACGGATCTTAACTGTGTTTGGGTGATCGTGTTCATCAGGTTCTTCAATAAACCTTACTTTTATGTTTTTCTTTTCGGCCAATTTTAATGAGTCGGGAATTCTGGAATCGTACGTATCGAATCCGAGCAGTCCTCCCACAAGCGCCACATCGGTACCGTGACCCTGATACGTTTTGGCAAAAGAACCGTAAAGGTGGATATCCGCCCACTCCGGTTCTGTCTGAAAAAGATGCCTTGCCACCAGTCCGATCCTTGCAGCTCCGGCAGTATGTGAACTCGATGGCCCGACCATAACCGGACCGATAATATCAAAGACACTGCGAAATTTCATGTGTCTAACCTCCTCTGTTAACAAGCGCGCTGAGATAGATAACTCCTCTCCTATCGTAACAAATCAAAGGTGAAAGGGCTATCATTGGTTTCTGGTAATTTCCCATATAAAAAACCTCCTCGTGAAGAGAAGGTTTTTTAGTACAGGTCTGACCCTTTTAAGCAATGTTATCCATAAGGGTTATTCTGCTTTGGTTACGCTGATGGAGAGGGTGCCGGGACCGACGTGAGCCCCGATAACAGGTCCGATTGATGTGATTACCGATGAGGCTGTAGTCATGCGCTTTTCAATCTCCTCGATAATGATGTTCGCTTCGTCCTCTGCCTGTGCATGAGAGATACCAACATGAACAGAGCTTGATCCGTATCTGGTTTCAATTTCCTTATAAATCCTGGCAAGGGCCTTTTTGTTTCCTCTTGCTTTTTCGAAAGGATACACTTCCCCTTCGTCGTTTAAAGAAAGGATCGGCTTTATTTTAAGGAGAGAACCGAGTACCGCAGATGCTTTACCGATACGTCCGTTCTTTTCAAGATACTCAAGGGTATCGACCATAAAAAAGACAGAAGTATCACTCAGAAGCTCCGTAAGACGCTGCTCACACGTTCGCTTGTCAGCACCTTCCTTAGCAAGGCGTGCGATTTCCGTAACCATAATTCCGATGGCATAGGACGCTTTTTTTGAATCTACAACGGTAATATCGATGTCGCCTTCAAGTTCCTGCGAAGCGATATGGGCCGACTGATATGTCCCGCTCAGCCTGGAGCTGAGGTGTATGGAAAGAATATGAGCTCCATTTGTTTCCTGGGCCAGTTTTTTGTATACTTCTTCAAACTGGTGCGGGGTTGGTTGTGACGTACTCGGCATCAGGTTATTCTGGTGAAGCTTATCATAAAACTGTTCCGGGGTCAGATCTACTCCGTCCTCATACATATCCTCACCAAAATGAACTTTAAGCGGCACGACAGTTATATCCAGCTCTTCAACAAGTTCCTTAGGTATATCTGCAGTTGAATCTGTGACAACTTTAACGATACTCACTTGTGCAACCCCCCTCGTAAAATTACTTACTCAACACTGATGATGTAGGAATACAGCGGCTGGTTTCCGTTATGAACTTCCACTTCCACATCTTCATAACGCTCTTCAAGGTAGGACACGAGTGCTTCTGCTTCTTCTTCAGAGCGGTCCTCACCATGAATAATGGTTATGATTTCACTGTCTTCGTCAACCATTGTGTCAAGAAGTTCCTTGGCTACTTCCTGGACCTCGGGGCCGGTCGTAATGATCTTCTTCCCTTCAATTCCCATAAAGTCGCCTTTTTTAATTTCAACACCGTTCAGGCTTGTATCACGGACAGCATAGGTTACTTCTCCGGTTTTCACATCAGTCATGGCGTCTGTCATTGTTTCTTTATTATCCTCAAGGTCTGTTGTCGGGTTAAAAGCAAGAAGGGATGCAAGGCCCTGCGGTACTGATTTTGAAGGTACCACAACAACTTCTTCATCCACCACACTGTTCGCCTGTTCAGCAGCCATAATGATGTTTGAGTTATTTGGCAGAAGGATGATCTTTTTGGCATTTGCCTCTTCAATCGCCTTTACAAAGTCCTCTGTAGACGGGTTCATTGTCTGGCCGCCCTGTATGACTCCGGTAGCGCCGAGTCCTTTAAACAAAGAAGCAATACCTTCACCCATGGCAACTGTAATAATGGCATATTCCTGCTTTTCTTTCTCAGCCTCTTCTTTATGTACGGACGTTCCAAGCTCCTGCTTCATTTCATTTTCGAGAATCGTTGTATGCTGCTCACGCATATTCTCGATTTTCACGTGTGTGAGAGCACCGAACTTCTGTGCTTCTGAAATGACGTTGCCCGGAAACTCTGCATGGATGTGAATTTTCAAGAGGTCTTCGTCGGAAACGACAAGAAGGGAATCTCCGTATTCACTCAGTTTGTTTCGGAATGCATCTTCGTCGTAAGCGTTTTCATTCGTTTTTTCTGTTTCAAACTTAACCATCACTTCTGTACAATAGCCGAATTCAATGTCTTCTGTAGACATATGACTCTGGGCAGACTGATGATGTTCAACCTTAACCAGCTCGTCCATGGACGGTGTCTGCGGTACCGTAGTAGAGACTTTTTCGCCCTTTAAAACAGCCAGGAAGCCCTCATAAATGGTTACGAGACCCTGTCCTCCTGAATCGACTACGCCTACTTCTTTTAAAACAGGCAGAAGGTCCGGTGTCCGTTTAAGTGACTCTTTCGCCTCTTTAAGTACTTCTTCCATAACCGCAATCACGTCATCGGAATCCTTGGCGAACTCCACACCTCTTCTTGCCGCATCCTTGGCTACAGTAAGGATTGTTCCTTCCACAGGTTTCATGACTGCTTTGTAAGCCATTTCCACACCGTAATCAAAAGCACTGCTCAAATCTTTGGCAGTGAGGGTTTCTTTCCCTTCTGCTGACTTGGAGAAGCCTCTGAACAGCTGGGATAAAATAACCCCTGAGTTGCCCCGTGCTCCCATCAGCAGCCCTTTAGCAAACGCTCCTGCTACTTTACCGGCGTGAGCGTCGTTCATTTGTCTTACTTCTTTCACACCGGACGTAATCGTCAGGTTCATGTTCGTACCTGTATCCCCGTCTGGAACAGGAAACACGTTTAATGCGTCAATTGCCTTAGAGTTGCTCGAAAGGTTGTCTGCTCCTTCGAGGAGCATTTGAGCAAACTTTTTTCCTTCAATGTTCTTGATAGTCACTGATGTTCCTCCTTACTCAATATCCCTATGGATTAGTCACTCGTACACCTTGTACAAAAATGTTAACCGAGTCAACGACCAGTCCGAGCATCTGCTCAAGCTGATACTTCACTTTTGATTGTACGTTGTGTGCGACTTCAGAAATCTTAGTACCGTAGCTGACTATGATATACATGTCAATCTGAATTTCGTCGTTTTCTTCACGAATGACAACACCGCGGCTTAAGTTCTCTTTACCCAAAAGGTCGGTAATGCCGTCTTTCAGCTGTTTTTGTGAAGCCATTCCTACAATACCATAACAGTCAATGGCTGCTCCTCCGGCGATCACGGCAACAACTTCTTTCGATACATCAATTTTTCCATAGTTCGTTTTCATTTCAATCGTCATGCCAAAAGCCTCCTTTTGGTTTTGCCTTCTTTGGCTAACGTCATTTTACTATAATCTCCTTTAATTTAAAAGAAAACCTTTGATATTTGGCTTTATAATAGGGAAATTATCGAAAAAAGAGGTTTTTCGTCCATGGATTGCTGCGGAGGATGACTTAATAAAGAAATGCGAGTACCTAACCTGATTAAAGAGGCGGTAAACCTGTTTATTGTGGACTTAAACCTGTTTAATGAGACGCTGAACCTGTTTAAACACTCCCGAAACCTGTTTAATCTTCCCCCGCGCCGCTCCGGCTCTCCCCACTATTGCAGCAACATAGAATTTCTGCTGTTTGATTATGATTACTGCAACGATTATCCGGCCTTTAAAAAGGTGTCAAGAATTTTTCCTTGATAAACACATCATATCCTCTTGAAATATGAAAAGGGCTATGCTAAGATTACTTAGTATTTTATTGCAACCTATGATGATTGTTTTTGCAATGTTCGTTTTTAATGAAGGAGGGAAATAGTCATGGCACGAAAATGTGTAGTAACTGGTCGCGGACCTAGCTCCGGTAACAAACGTTCTCACGCATTGAACGCAACAAAGCGCCGCTGGGGTGCTAACGTTCAAAAAGTACGTATCCTCGTTAATGGTAAGCCAAAGCGCGTATATGTATCAGCACGAGCGTTAAAATCAGGTAAAGTTCAGCGCGTATAATAGTGACAGCGGTCACTACTCAACATAACAGATAAACGCTTATGAACACGAAAAAACGGCGCCCTCGGGACGCCGTTTTTTGTCATATGTTTAGAGAAAGTGCGGGTTCAAAAAGGAGGAAACGGGGGGTCTCCCTTGTCCTCCGTCCTTTCTGAACTGATGGGTTTTACCCCTTCTTGAACGTCCCCAGCATCGCCCGGATGACACCGCCTAAAAACTTGGGCAATTTGATCGTATAAAACTTCATGTTTCCCCCTCCTTGAGTGAGCTCCCGCCTATTCCTAATGTAAAATGGAAGTAAAATAACGTGCTTCGTTATTAACAAGTATATTCACGAGACAAAAAATAGTACCACTTTTTAATCGTCCCACGTCTCCATAAACAAAAGAAACCCTTCCTCAAACGTTACCATTCCTGTATCTTTTATAATTTCATTACTTACACAGAGCGTCGTCCCCTGTATCAGAGTATGCCTGTCAAGCTCATACTTAAACCCCGTCATGGAGAGAGCTTCCACTTTTGAGGATATGGGAATAAACGAAAAATATGTTTCCTCACGCCTTTGCAATTCGTACGTACCCGGCCCTTTCAGCTCAAGACGGTTCTGACGGTCAATCAGGGTAACCGGCACATTTTCTTTCAGACCCTTAAACAGGAGCTGTACGTTGGCAAACAGATGATCCAGGCGTCCTCCCGTAGCACCGTAAATATAAATGTGATCCGGCTGTTCAAGAAGCGCCCGGTTCAGAGCAATCTCCAGATCGGTTTCATCTTTTTCTTCCGGGTAGACTTCAAGTGGGAAGGCCTTATCTTTTATCCATTGCCTTTCTTCTTCAGTTACCGAGTCAAAATCCCCAAATGCTGCCTTGGGCGTCACACCGTTTTGTAGCAGAGTATATACGCCCCTGTCCACGCCGATCCACACGGCATTCTGGTGCTTTCTTCTGAGAAGGTCAACTGGAGGGACTCGTTCTGCGGGCCCTCCTGCCATAATCACAATCGCTGCCATATGAACCTCCTTTTGTTATGCATTTGCATGAACAATTTTTTTGTTTGCCTTAACCAGAAACAGCATGACCAGAAGACAAATGACAAATGACGGTGCGAGGTACGTAATGTTATACACAAATGAATATATATACGCATTCGCTGTATCAGGGGCAAACACATCGATCCAGATCACTCCGGATAGAAAATGGGCAGTAAACCGGAGAAGCGAACCAAAAAATACCCCAAGCACAATGAACATCATTTTTTTTCCTGCACCAGCCTCCTCAGAGAACGCAAACAGACCTGCAAAGCCGGCCACAAGAAAAGCTACTGGATAATCAAGAATCGCCTGGGCGGGGTGGACGATGAAGGGGTTGAATGACAAGTTAAGCAAACCTACGATAAGTCCTGTAGCAAGTCCTGCTTTTAATCCTCTTCGAAAAGCCATAATAAATATAGGCAGCATCATCAGTGAAATGGATCCTCCTTGAAGCCAGGCAAAACCAAAGCTCAGGAAATCCAGCAGAAATCCGATTGCCCCCATCAATGCTACTTCCGCCATTACAGTTACTTTTGAACGATTATTCATCTCTCTCTCCTTTTTATTTATACCCACACACTTAAAAAAGCAACTGCACGGTATGCAGCTGCTTCGAATCGCAAGGAAAGCAGACCACATCCCTGCGCAAGTGTGAACTTACAGGTTCAAAGGGTCGAAGCGACCAGCTTCCTCTCAGCCTTTCTGAAGACTCCCCTCGTGGGCTAAACATGTAATCTTTCTGTTTCCAGTATATCTTTAACCACGGATTTGTTCAATGGCCTGTGCGCGGTCTTCCTGGTTGTAGACCGCCGAACCTGCCACGAGCACATTTGCTCCTGCATCTACACAAAGTCGGGCCGTTTCAGGGTTGACTCCTCCGTCAATTTCAATATCCATATCCGTCCGGCCTGCACGGTCACACATTTCCTTTACCTGACGGATTTTCGGAATCACGCTTTTAATAAATGACTGACCGCCAAAGCCAGGATTTACCGTCATGAGAAGGATAAGGTCCACATCATCGATCACATGCTGAACCGCCTCAACAGGTGTGGCAGGATTGATGACGACACCTGCTTTTACCCCCTGATTCTTTATCAGCTGAACCGTTCTGTGAAGGTGCGGGCACGCTTCTGCGTGGACAGAAATAATATCCGCCCCTGCCTTGGCAAACTGGGGAATATACTGATCCGGATTTTCGATCATAAGGTGAACATCCAGGGGAAGGTCTGTCACCGGGCGGATCGCGTCTACAATAAGAGGACCGATCGTAATGTTCGGAACAAAATGACCGTCCATCACATCTACGTGGATGTAGTCGGCGCCTCCTCTTTCTACATCTTTAATCTCTTCACCAAGTTTCGAAAAATCTGCAGATAATATCGATGGTGCAATTTTAGTCATGGTGATTAGTACCTCCGTTTTTGATTTTTTATTTCTTCTGCGAATTGAAGGTAATGATTATACCTGCCTTTTGCAACGGTACCTGCTTCAACTGCCTCTTTCACCGCACATTTTGGTTCATTAATGTGCGTGCATCCCCTGAATTTACAGTCGTTCATACGCTTACGCATCTCCGGGAAACAATACGTCAGCCCTTCTACATCCATCCCTTCAAAATCAAGGGAACTAAAGCCTGGTGTGTCAGCAACATAACCGCCATCCACCGGGATCAGCTCCACGTGGCGTGTCGTATGCTTTCCCCTGCCGAGACTTTTTGAGATCTGGTTGGTTGCAAGGTTGAGTTCCGGCTTCAGCGCGTTTAATAAAGAACTCTTCCCCACACCTGACTGGCCTGCAAATACAGATACACGACCACTTAAGTAGGGTCTCAGCATTTTAATCGTTTCATCAACAAAGATCGATGTACTGATTACGGTGTATCCAAGACTCTGATAAAGGGCTTCCGCCTCATTCATCGCTTCTTCTTTTTGCTCATTCAAAAGATCAATCTTTGATAAGCAGATAACAGGCTCAATTTCATTCGCTTCAACATGTACAAGAAATTTGTCCAGTAGAAGAGGGCTGAAATCCGGTTCCTGGGTTGAAAAAACAAGCACAGCCTGTTCAACATTTGCGATAGGGGGACGTACAAGCTGGTTCTCCCGCTCATAAACATCAAGCACATAGCCATCCGTCTTATTTGCTGCTTCGAAAGCCACACGGTCTCCTACAAGGGGCGTGATTTTTCTTTTACGGAAATTACCCCGCCCCCGGCACTGAAAGATGCCATCTTCATTTTCTACATAATAAAAGCCACTGAGCGCTTTTACAATTCGTCCTTCTGCCATGCAATCCTCCTTCATGGTGAACGGTTATCCGTTATTTTCTTCTTTACTTTTTACATAGTCATACGTAAATTCGAAAGGACTTTCTGCGTTTTCTTCATCGTCCTGATAAAGGTAAATGTAACCGATATCGTCTTCGTCCTCAAGGGTCATGGCAATTTCAAACACTTCAGAATCAGAAATTTCTTTATCCACCACAACGACAGGATCATCTGTCGTTGAGTCGGCAACTGCAATACGGATATGGTGAACCTGACCATTGTTATCCTCAGGTACGTTCACCGTAAACGGCACATTTGCAACGGCAGGCAGGGAATCTTCTTCCTCTTCAGCAGAATCAAGTTCGGTCTCGGAAGCGGCTTCCGGTTCCGTTTCAGGCTCCGGCTCAGGCCCTAATGAAAACACAACTCTAACAGTTGTAATCTCATCCACTTCCGTTCCCCAGTCCGGCTCCTGTGAAATAACCGTTCCTTCTTGGACATTATCGCTGTATTCTTCTTCAAAGTCTCCTCTCAGAAGACTTTCTTCAGCAATATAGCCCAGCACGTCCTGCCTTGTCAGGCCTCTCAGATTCCGCATCGTCATTGCCGGCTGCTCACTGACAATCAGACGCACTGTCGTTTCCCCCGGGATTACAGGATCGAGGGGATCTGGCGATTGTTCAAGCACGGTTTCGTCATCCACGCTGTCATCCACCCGGGTTTGTACTTCTATACTATCAAATTCCGCAAGAGCATTTTCTGCTTCTTGCAGACTCATTCCGGTAACATCTTCCATAGGGACCTGTTCTGCACCCAGGCTCACCCTTAATGTCACCAGTGTATCTACTTTAACCGTTGTCCCTTCACGGGGAGTATGACTGATCACCGTTCCTTCAGGTGCTTCTTCATCGTTGAATTCTTCTATTTCGACGCGAAGAGCAAGGTCAGTCAGTTCCTGGGAAGCTTCCTCATATTCCATTCCGACCAGGTTATCCGGAATGAGGACTTCATCAACATGAAGCCACTGAGGCAGCCAAGTAAAAGCAAAATAAATGGAGCCGAACAGGAGAGCCAGAACAATAATTGAGGCTGTCAGCCACTTTTTCCATCCAGCCTTTTTAGGCGGGGCAGCATCATTCGATGCTTTGGCATTCACAAGAGGCGTCCCCGCAATCATCGTTTCTTCTTCTGGTTCTTCTTTTTCCTCAGAGACAACAGGTACTGCTTGCGTATGTCCGTCACTCAGCTGGTCGACCAGATATTTACTCTCATTCACTCTAGACGGGCTCAAAACCGTACTCAGATCTTCTGACATGTCCAGTGCTGTAGCATAACGGTAAAAAGGATCTTTTGCTGTAGCCTTAATAATCGCATTTTCCACACTCTGTGGAATGTGGGGCTTGTTTTCCCTGATCGATGGAAGGGGAGCCTGCAGGTGCTTAATTGCAATTGATACTGCAGTATCACCATTAAACGGCACTTCCCCTGCCAGCATTTCATACAGCACGATCCCAAGAGAATAAATATCGGATTTATACGTTACATGTCCGCCGCGTGCCTGTTCAGGTGACAGGTAGTGCACCGAACCCAATATGGAGTTCGTGTGCGTAATCGTGGCTTCACTTATCGCTCTTGCAATGCCAAAATCCGTAATTTTAGGTGTCCCGTCTGGACCGATAAGAATATTATGAGGTTTGATATCCCTGTGTATGATTCTATTTTCATGGGCGTGGGCAATAGCCGATGACAAGCTTGCCATGATGGAAACCGCTATATCAACCTTCAACCCATCCTGCTCCTGTATATATTGTTTAAGTGTCGGTCCTTCTACATACTCCATTACAATATAGTAGAGCCTATCCTCTTCACCCACGTCATATATATTAACAACATTCGGGTGGGCAAGGCTTGAGGCGGATTCTGCCTCTCTTCTGAAACGGCGGATAAAGTCATGGTCCTGTGAAAACTGGTCTTTGAGGACTTTAACAGCCACATCACGGTCCAGAATAATATCGTGGGCCAGGTATACGTCAGCCATCCCGCCGCCACCGATGAGTTTCAGGATTTTGTAACGATCATTCAGACGCTTTCCAATCATGATGGGGCCCCGCCCTCTGCAGGGGGAACAAGCTGAACAATCGCAATTGTCACATTATCCTCTCCGCCCCGTTCGTTGGCTAGTCGGATTAATTCGTCTGCAGTTTCGTGCAGGGATAAACCTGCATTCATATGATGTTCAATTTCATTGCTCTGAACTTTATCAGTTAAGCCGTCAGTACACAAAAGCAGTGAACTGCCGTTGTCCCATTCCACCGTTTCAAGATCGATCTTTACTTCAGTCTCTGTTCCCAGAGCGCGAAGAACAACATTCCTTCTCGGATGGAACATCGCTTCTTCTTCTGAAATCTGACCGGATTTTACAAGCTCACCGACGAGTGAATGATCGTCTGTAAGCTGACGGAATAAATCCCCGTTTTTAAGATAAATCCTCGAATCCCCCACATGGCCGACTGTGACAAATTCCTCCGTGCAGACCGCGGCAACAATGGTCGTGCCCATTCCCTGGCAGTCTGAATGATTCTGCGAATGGTCGTAGAGCTCTTTGTTTATCCCTCTGATACTCTCGCCGAGCCACGCTTCTGCATCAACCGGCTTTTCAAATGCCGCTGCATCGAGCCACTTTTTTAAGAGCAGCTCTTTCGTCATCTGACTGGCTACATCACCTGCCTGGTGTCCGCCCATCCCATCAGCAACCAATACAAGCATCTGCCCCTTTTCATTTACAGCAAAGGCCCCATCGTCTTCATTGTGGGCCCTTACCCGGCCTACATCTGTCTTAAAGACAGCTTCCATCATTGATCCCCTCTTTTCTTCTTTAACAATCCCATAAACCCACTCGCCTGCACGTTCTCTATTTATTACCATGCCGGTCGTTACAACCCTGACTTTTATTCTTCACTGTCAACGTGTATTAGTTCGATAAAAACCATGTTTTCTCCTTTTGGAAAAAGGAAATTGTATTATGTTAACCTTTCGTAATGGCACTGATAAAAAAGCCGTCTGTATCAAAATCCCCCGGGAAAATCTGAACTTTATCCTTTTCAGTCATTTGCTTTTGGACATTCTCCGGCAGTCGGGAATAGAGGTTGTGATCCCCATTGGCATAAGACTCCCCTTTCAGGAAATCTTCTATGACGTTGTCATTTTCTTCACGATCGATGGTACAGGTACTGTAAACAAGCGTGCCTCCCTGCTTTAACAATGGCCAGACATTTCTTAGAATATCAGCCTGAATTGAAGCAAGTCTCTTCACATCTTCCTGTGTTTTCGTCCACTTTAAATCCGGTTTTCGTTTAATGACACCTAGACCGGAACACGGTGCATCCACCAGAATACGGTCAAAACTCTCATGTTCAAAATGGTCTTTTGCCTCTCTGGCATCCATTACTCTTGCTTTGATGTTGTTAAGATCCAGACGTCCTGCCTGTTCTTCAATGAGAGATACTTTATGTTTGTGAATGTCGAGACTTTCCACTTCCCCTTTGCCGTTCATCGTTTCGGCAATGTGAGTACTTTTGCCTCCGGGGGCAGCACAGGCATCTAAAACCCTTTCCCCTTCCACAGCTCCCAGCGCATGAGCCACAAGCATGGAACTTTCATCCTGTATCGCAATATAACCTTCTTTGAAAGCACGGGTTTTTGATAAAACCCCTTTAACAGCTGTAAATGCTTCCGGGACGACAGTGCTTTTTTCCGCCTCAACACCGTCTTCTTCCAGCATTTTAAATACCTCTTCAACCGTTGCTTTCGTACCGTTGACTCTCGCCGTCTGTTTCGGATGTATGAGGTTTGCCTCACAAATATCCTTCGTCTTTTCAAATCCATACTGATCTGTCCAGCGCTCGACAAGCCATTCTGGGTGGCTCGTCTCTACAGACAGGCGAACAATCGGGTCCTTGATTTCTTTAGGATCAGGAATCCCTTCCCGCTGCATCGATCTGAGCACCCCGTTTACCATACCGGAGATGCCTTTATGACCGCGCTTTTTTGCAATCTGTACAGCTTCAAAAAAAGCCGCACGCTCTGGAATACGGTCTAGAAAGACAGTCTGGTAGACGGTAAGCTCAAGGAGGATTCTCACCCAGTCATCAAGCTTTGAGAGCGGTTTTTTCACAAACGGACTTATATAGAAATCAAGCTTCTTTTTATGCTGTATCGTTCCATAAACGAGCTCCGTAAAAAGCCCTGTATCCTTAGGACTGAGCTGGTTTTTATTAATTGTGTCATTTAGCAGGAGGTGGCTGTATGCCTGGTTCTTTTCCACCTTTAAAAGCACGTCGAGAGCTGCTTCCCTTACATTTCCTTTACTCATGGTTTCCTCCTAAAACAATCCCTGTCTCAAGTTTGTTTCCTGCACCGTGGTAGAACGTTTTTGCGTCCATACGCTTTTTGCCGGAAGGCTGAAGATCAGTCAGTTTAACACCTTTTTGATCTCCTGCCACAACGGTTACACCAGACTCGTCCACATGAACGATCGTACCGGGCTTCTCATCAAACACCTTATCCAAAAGCTCGGTCCACCATACTTTCAAACGGCTGCCTTCCAGCGTCGTATAGGCAACCGGCCACGGATGCAACCCTCTAACAAGGTTATAAATGTTCTCGGCAGGTGCTTCCCAGTCGATGCGCTCCATTTCCTTTGTAATATTGGGAGCGTACGTTACAAACGCCTCATCCTGTGGCTGAGCCTGAATGGATCCTTTCTCGATTTCAGGAAGGGTTTCTTTCAGAAGCGCTGCACCAAGAGTGCTCAGCTTCTCAAACATTGACCCTGTATGGTCATCTTTTTTAATTGGAATCGCCCGCCGGGAGAGAACATCGCCGGCGTCGAGGGCTTCTACCATGTACATAATTGATATGCCGGTTTCCTTTTCACCGTCGATGATGGCCTGATGAATCGGGGCGCCTCCTCTGTATTTAGGAAGAAGGGAGGCATGAACATTCACACAGCCCATAGGCGGAACATCAAGAAGCCCCTGAGGCAGAATCTGGCCGAATGCAGCTGTGACAATCAGATCAGGTGCCAGGTCGTTGATTTTCTTCCATTCTTCTTCAACTCTTATTTTTTCAGGCTGAATGACTGGAAGGCCGTGCTTTATCGCTTCTGTTTTAACAGGAGGAGGTGTAAGTTCCCGCTTTCTCCCTTTTGGACGGTCGGGCTGAGTAACAACTGCTGCTACGTCATACCCTTCTTCTATTAACATTTTAAGAACCGGAACAGAGAAGTCCGGTGTACCCATAAATACGATTTTCATTATGTATGTCGCTCCTTTTCTTTAAGACTGTTCCCGCACACAGTTAACGCAGATGAAGCCTGCATAACCTTCACTTTCCAAGGGGGGCAGGTGTACTTCTATAATAATAAAATTCGCACCATTGCTCATGAAAATAGGTATTGCATTTTTTTGTCTGAGTTATATTTCTCCTCTGATTTTCACAATGCATAGTGCGCAGTTGAACGGAGTACGCGAGACTCCTGCGGAAGTGCGAGACAGCCGAGACCCCGCAAGGGCAAAGCCCTGAGGAGGCTCGGCGCGAGTCCGCGGAAAGGGAGCGTATTCCGTTCAACGCAGCTGACTGCAATGAAGAATTAGAGCATCCTTCCTAATTCTATCTTCATGGTAACCTATCTTAGTTAAGGAACGTATAATTCCCCGCTACGAATAAGGGTTATTGTATTAATGGCTGTGTACGTTGCTCGTCCGGATGGTGAAACCCCGCTCAAGCCGGTCTCTTTTGAGAGGGAAGCGGCTTTGCTCATTTCACTAAAAAACCGGCCTTTTGGGGGCAGCCTTACATAAGCATATATGGATTTGTATCAATATTAATTGCGAGGTCGGTTCTGCTCATTTCAGCCTGGTATGTTTTGAGAATTTCCTGCAAAACATGGATAATCCTCGGTTCATTTTTGTATTTTATCATGCATTGATAGCGATATCTATCTTTGATTCGCGGGATCGCGGAGGTTGCCGGCCCGTGAATAATCGTTGTTTCCGACAGGCTTGAACGAAGGTAGTCTGCTATTTTTCCAGTTACAGAAACAACTTTGGTCAGCTCTGTCGCACTTACATTAATCAGGGTCACAAAAAAGTATGGCGGATATTCACCTTGCTTCCGGAAATACATTTCCCGATTGAAAAAGGACAGGTAATCGTGCTCTTTTACAAGCTGAATACTGAAATGCTCCGGTGTATAACTCTGGACAACCACTTCCCCGGGCTTTTTATGACGCCCTGCCCGGCCGCTTACCTGAGTTAAAAGCTGAAATGTTTTTTCCGATGCCCTGAAATCAGGAATATGAAGCATCGTATCTGCTGTGAGGACACCCACAAGTGTAATGTTGGGAAAGTCGAGTCCTTTGGCAATCATCTGTGTACCGAGAAGAATGTCTCCTCCCCCTTTTTCAAATGCGGTGAGAAGCTTTTCGTGGGAGCCTTTTCGCCTTGTTGTATCTACATCCATCCGGATAACCTTTGCTTCCGGAAGTACTTTTTTAAGCTCCTCTTCCACCTTCTGTGTTCCTGAACCGAAAAACCGGATATGATCACTTTCACATTCAGGACAGCGGTTTGGTTTCGTTACCTGGTAGCCGCAGTAATGGCACTGGCACGTCTGGTTCGACCGGTGATAAGTCAGGGAAATGTCACAGTGGGGGCATTCAGCTACGTATCCACAGTCTCGACACAACACGAAAGTTGAATACCCTCGGCGGTTTAAAAACAAGACGATCTGCTCCTGCTTCTCCAGGCGGTCTTTCATGGCATCGAGAAGCTTAACGGAGAACATACTCCGGTTTCCGCTTTTGAGTTCATCACGCATGTCCACGATGTCTACATGAGGCAGCTTCACATCGTTTACACGGCGGTCCATCGTAATGAGGTTATAGACCCCTTTTTTTGCCCGTGCGAAGCTTTCCATACTCGGTGTCGCGCTTCCGAGTATCACAGGACAGCCGTATGTTTTGCCACGTTCAATCGCTACGTCTCTCGCATGATATCGCGGTGCTTCTTCCTGTTTGTAACTGGATTCGTGTTCCTCATCGATGATGATCATTCCCAGGTTTTCAAAGGGGGCAAAAATAGCTGAGCGGGCACCGACAGCAACGGTCACTTCCTTGTCACGGATTTTCCGCCATTCATCGTACTTCTCCCCTTTGGATAAGGCACTGTGTAACACAGCAACTTCAGAACCGAAACGCTCTTTAAACCGGTGAACCATCTGAGGGGTCAGACTGATCTCCGGAACCAATACGATGGCTTCTCTTCCTTTTTTCAAGGCATAATCAATAGCCTGGAGATACACTTCTGTTTTTCCGCTTCCCGTAATGCCGTGAACTAGAAATGTTTCGTGTCTGTCCTCTTTAACGGTCGATGTGATGGCTTCAAGGGCTGTCTTTTGCTGGTCCATCAGAGGAAGGGCTTTTGAGACACCGAAGTCCCGCCCTTCGTATGGATCACGGTACTCCTCTACCTCGAATTGCGTGAGGAATCCTTTTGATACAAGGGATTTCACCGTTCCGGATGATACATTGGTTTTTTCAAGAAGCCGCGCTACGGCAATCGGTTCTTCTTCCATAAACCTGAGCACTTCACTTTGCTTTGGTGCCTTTTTCTCAAGGGCTTCTGCATGCTCATTTGCCTCGGCGGTGGAAAGAACCCGCTGAACAACATTGGTTTTCTTTTTCGTTTCATTGGATTTAACCACAGGTTCGACAAAGAGGCGGCCGGATTTGATTTCTTTTTGGACAGCCCCAAGAAGAGTTTCGGACTTCTTTTTCACTTCATCCCACATGACAGACCCGTTTTTATGGAAAAAGGTCTTAAGCTCTTCAGACAGATCCTGTTCATTTACTCCCTCTGCAAGGCTGATTCTTTTATTATAGGAAGCACGCATTGCGGCAGGAAGCATAGACTTCAGTGCAATCACCTGCAGACATAACGCTTTATTTGTCAGCCATTCAGCAAGCTGAAGGAGCTCCCCCGTAAGGGCTGGCTTTACATCTACCAGATCCTCCACTGCTTTCAGCTTCGACGTGTCAACGTCGGTGTCTCCTTTTACAGCCAGTACAAACCCCTGTACTTTTCTCGGTCCAAAAGGAACAATTACACGCATGCCCGGCTTTACGGTTGGAATAAACGGGGCCGGGACAAGATAGTCGAAGGCCTTGTTCGTCTGTTTGCTTGCCACATCCACAATGACACTTGCGATCATGTACGATCTCTCATTTTCATCAGCTTCCCGGCCGCATCCAGGATCCGCTCAGCCACTTCATTTTTCTTAAGTAGCGGAAGTGTTTCAGGCTCTTCTTTAAGGCGGATGAGGGTAATTTTGTTCGTGTCGCTTTGAAAACCGGATCCCGGTTCAACGATCGAGTTGGCACAAACCATGTCCAGGTTTTTCTTTTCAAGCTTTTTTTCTGCATAGTGAACCACTTGCTCGCTTTCTGCCGCGAAACCCACAAGGACCTGGTGTTCCTTTCGTTCACCCAATTCGTTCAATATATCCTTCGTACGTTCCATTTCTATTGACATGGCATCGTTTGATTTCTTCACCTTTTGATCAAACGTTTCTTTCGGGCGGTAATCAGCTACTGCAGCTGATTTCACAACGAGGTCAGCGTCCGGGTAGCGGGACAGAACAGCATCATACATTTCCGCTGCTGTCGTTACCCTTACTGTTTCCACGCCTGCAGGAGACAAAAGGGACGATGGCCCGCTCACAAGCGTAACCACAGCACCCCTTCTGGCTGCTTCTTCAGCTATGGCATAGCCCATTTTTCCTGATGAGCGGTTGGAGAAAAAACGGACCGGATCGATCGTTTCCTGAGTGGGTCCGGCTGTAACAAGAACATTCTTTCCTTTCCAGTCAGGGTACGCCTTCTGGGTAAAAAAGGCGTCAATTTCCTTTACGATGACTTCCGGCTCTTCCATCCGGCCTTTGCCTTCATACCCGCATGCCAGGAACCCTTCACCAGGCTCAATGAATATATAGCCAAATGAGCGCAGGGTGTCCATGTTTTTAGTAACGGCGGGATGGGCATACATATGTACATTCATAGCAGGTGCCACCATAACAGGTGCTGTTACAGCGAGCAGTGTTGTCGTAACCATATCATCGGCAATCCCGTTCGCCACTTTCCCGATGACGTTTGCTGTAGCCGGTGCAATGACTACTACATCAGCCCAGTCAGCGATGTCGATGTGGGCAATTTTTGACGGGTCTTTCTCGTTGAAGGTGTCCATGTAAACCGGGTTTCTTGAAAGGGCCTGGAAAGTCAGTGGTGTTACAAATTCAGCAGCTGATTTTGTCATGAGTACTTTTACATCAAATCCGTGCTGGGATAGTTTACTCGTCAGAGCAGCAGCCTTAAATACAGCAATACCGCCGGTCACACATAATAGTACTTTCTTTTTCTCATTCACAGCAGTTCCTCCCGTCCTTTTTGCTTTGTTTCACTTTATCTTAATGCTTTTTCATTTATAATGCCGGTTTAAACTCTTGTTGAATGATATTGATGAAGCCTGCATGCCCTTCGCTTTCCGCGGGGATGCAGGTGAGCCTCTTGCTTCGCACTGCGGGGTCTCACCAGGGCTTCCACTCCCGCAGGAGTCTGGGGCATTCCGGCTTCATGACTTCTTTGTTATAAGTTTGTGAAAATAATCTTTAAAAAGAATGATATCATGTTCTGCTGATAGTTAAATTTTCTCTTTATCACACTAAATATTGCTGAAGTCTGCATGCTCTTTGCTTCAACAGTGGTGCCGGTGAGCCTCCGCGTGTTTCACGAGGACACTGAAAAAGTCCATTTTCTTTAAAATTGACTCAGAAAAGTCAGGAGTTGATTTCCGCTCATTGCACTTTTCGCGTGCGGCTCGATCCTCAGGGTTTTGCGCCTGCGGGGGCTCACCCGGAACTCTCTTTTCCCGCAGGAGTGTCGCGCATTCGCTCCAATCAATTCTTTTATACCACAATGGCCTTTTACACCTCATAAAACAAAGCCTTAAGCTTTTTAATAGCGGTTGTGATACTTTTTTCGACAACAAAGGCCCAAAGTGGTGGTGTGAATTACGGTGTTTGATTTTTCAGCACTGCGGGGTCTCACCGTGGCTCCCACTCCCGCTGGACTCTTGGTGCATTTTGGGCTTCTTGACTTTCTTTGCGGGAAATCCAAAAAAAAGGTGTCCCAAAAGGTGTTTGTTTACCTTTTGGGACACCTTCTGAAATAATGGTGCAGCCGCTGCCCTCTCTTGCCCGGTATAGGCAGGTTTCTCGTGCCCTGTCAGCGGTACGGTGCCAACTCTGTTTCGGACTATTGAGATACCCTGCTCACCTTTTGTGCTGTTTATTCTTCTCCCGGTTTAAGCTCTTCACGCTCAAAGTGCACTTTGTCAGCTTCAATCTCTTCAAGTGCCTTGCCAACCAGGTTTACAGAACGGGTTTTGGCCAGTTTTAATTTCTGGCCCGTATTGTCACGAAGTTCTCTCGCACGCTTAGCTGAAACTGTCACAAGTGTGTATTTTGAGTCAATTTTTTTCATCAGGTTGTCAATTGATGGATTTAGCATTTATTCAACCTCCGCTAGTTCTTTGTATTTTTCAATCAGCCGTTCTTTTTTGCAATGTTCAGCTGTAACGATGGACTTAATTCTTTCCACTGCCAGTTCCACTTCGTCGTTTTCCACAACGTAATCATACTTGTTCATCATTTCGATCTCTTCTTTAGCTACCGTCATCCGGCTGTCGATGAGATCTTTCGTTTCTGTACCGCGTCCCTGGAGACGGCTTCTCAGTTCCTTCAGACTTGGTGGCATGAGGAAGATAAATACGCCTTCTGAGAATGACTCCCGCACCTGCAGGGCACCCTGAACCTCAATCTCCAGGATGACGTCCTTACCCTGTGCCAGCGTTTCCTCCACATAATCACGAGGGGTTCCGTAGTAATTATCCACATACTTTGCCCACTCAAGAAGCCGATTGTTTTTAATCATCGCCTCAAATTCTTCTTTAGGTTTAAAGAAGTAGTTAACACCGTCAACTTCGCCCTCGCGGGGGTTTCTCGTTGTTGCGGAAACGGAATATTGAATATCGGTGTCATGGTTTCTAAGAGCGGCACATACCGTTCCTTTCCCTACACCTGAGGGACCGGAAAGAACAATCAGCAATCCTCTGTCTTTTTTCATAGTAACCTCCAAAGTTCCAATCTAAACTTACAAACACGAAGCCACCGGATATTAAACCGATGGCATCAGCATAGTTTCGTACATTCCTTTGTACTAATGTACAAAAAATAAAGCAAAAGCGCAAGCACCTTCTTAATGAGAGAGACGCATGTACTGCGGGCATCAGCCGCGTGACGCTTCCGTTTATTTTGTTTATGATACTATTCTATTCGTCTGTGACTTCATCTTTATTGTTGATCACACGCTGGGCCACTGTTTCAGGCTGTACAGCAGACAGAATGACATGGTCACTGTCGGCAATGATTACAGCTCTTGTTCTTCTTCCGTAGGTAGCATCAACAAGCATATTTCGATCCCTGGCATCAGTAATGATCCGTTTAATCGGTGCACTTTCTGGACTGACGATGGAAATAATCCGGTTTGCTGAGACGATGTTTCCAAAACCAATATTAATTAATTTAATATCCATGCTTTCATTCCCCTGCCTGTCTGTAAATTTAAAGTATGTTCCGCTACCAGAAGGGTATGTATGTACAGGTCGCTTTATCTGTAACGTAGCCCCTGGATTGCGGAAATATACATATGAGACGTTTATAGCCATCAATATATAATAGGTTCTGTTAAAAACCTATTCGATGTTCTGGACCTGTTCTCTTACTTTTTCAAGTTCTGATTTCAGTTCCACAACACGCTGGCTGATCTGAATATCATTCGCCTTTGAACCGATCGTGTTAAATTCACGGTTGAGTTCCTGAACAAGGAAGTCAAGCTTCCTGCCCACAACCCCGCCCGATTCCAGTATGGCATCGAACTGTTTTAGGTGGCTGTCGATTCTCGTAAGCTCCTCCTGGATATCCGATTTATCACTGAACACGGCAACTTCGGTTAGAATTCTTGCTTCATCAGCTTCGAATTTCCCTTCCAGGAAATCACTTACTCTCTTTTCCAGCCTCTCCTGATAACGCTTATGTACTGCTGGTGCATATTGTTTCAGCTGGGCTGCCCACTCTCCCATTAATGACGAGCGGTTTGTTAAATCACGGTAAAGCTCTTTCCCTTCAGCCTGCCGCATTTCATGAAGCTGTTTTGCAGCACGTTCAACAGCTGTGTATAAAAGAGTCTGAACCTCCTCTGTCACGTCATCGGCTTCATCAACAGACACTACGTCTTCGTGGGTGAGCATCTGGCTGAACGGAAATGCCTGCTTTGAAGTGTTGTAAGTCTTCTGCATCTTTTCGAAAGTATGTACATACTGTTCCAGAAGGTTCCAGTCTACACTCAGATCCCGCTTTATGAAATTTTCTCCCCCTACGGTAATAAACACATCCACTTTTCCCCGTTTAACAAATCTGCCGATGGTTTTTTTAACACGGTCTTCCATCATGAGAAACTGACGGGGCATCCGGACATTCACTTCACAGAACCGATGATTCACACTCTTCATCTCTACTGTGACGTGAAAAGAATCACTCTGCTCCACTGACCGGCCATATCCTGTCATACTAACGATCATTTCTACCACATCCACTCTATTTCTATTCTAGAATACCATATTTAACGTGTGTAAGAAAAGGAACTCCAATACGATGAGCAGCTTTAAATGAACGCACTGAACGTATCAATGCATAAAACGTCATAGTTTACGGATACAGTTTTATTAACGATTTATGTCTTTGTGAAAATGAATGGCGCTTCGCGAAAATACGCGAAGCGCTAACCGTACTTTAGTATTATTTAACCATACCCAGGCGTCTTTTGCCAAGAGTTTCCTTGCGCTTAAACAGCTGGAATCCTGCAAGGGCAACGGTTGGTACAGACGCTGAGGCAAGGATGAGGAGCCAGTGCTCAAAGCCCAGGCTTACCGTATGGAAAACAGGCTGGAGCGGCGGGTAGTACAGCACAACAAGCATTAATACAATGGATGATATGACTGCACCGACCAGGTATTTGTTTTCGAACGGATTTCGGTGAAAGACAGAATGTTCACTGCGGCAGTCAAATACGTGAATGAGCTGGGCCATTACGAGTGTGGCAAATGCCACCGTCTGGGCAAGCATCAGGTTCTCCCCGCTTGACTGGTACGTCTGCCAGAAAGCGAACAGGGTCACAGCCCCGATCATAAACCCGCGGCTCACGACTTTCCAGCCAAGCTTACGTGCAAAAATGCTTTCATTGGGCGGACGCGGTTTCCGCTTCATCACATCATCTTCCGGCTGGTCCATCCCCAGTGCCATCGCCGGCAGGCCGTCTGTTACAAGGTTAATCCAGAGGATCTGAATAGCCACAAGAGGCAGCGGCATTCCGAGCATCATGGCAAACAGCATAACGAGGATTTCACCAACGTTGGATGCGAGCATGTACCGGATAAACTTCCTGATATTATCGTAAATGTTTCTTCCTTCTTTGATTGCGGCTTTTATCGTTTTAAAATTATCGTCACTTAAAATCAGAGAGGACGCTTCTTTCGCTACGTCTGTTCCTGTAGTTCCCATGGCCACGCCGATGTTTGCGGCTTTAATGGCAGGTGCATCGTTTACACCGTCACCTGTCATGGCAACAATGTGACCTCTGGACTGCAGCGCCTTTACAATTTTAAGCTTATCTTCAGGTGTAACCCTCGCAAAAACGTAGACATCATCCACGACAGCACTTAATTCTTCCACGTTCATTTTTGAAAGGTCGCCGCCTGTAAGGACTTTACCTCCGATCGGAAGCATTCCGAGCCTTGTGGCGATGGCTTTCGCCGTAAGGGCGTGGTCCCCTGTGATCATTACGGTTTTAATTCCAGCTTTTTTACATTCATCCACGGCACTAAACACTTCGTCTCTTGGAGGGTCAATCATGCCCTGGATCCCGATAAACGTGAGCTCTCTTTCCGCATCACTTTCAGTCTCTACACTCTCACCAGGCTTTAATTCCCTGTAGGCAATGGCAATTGTCCTGAGTGCGTCAGAGGCAAGTTCCTCAACGACAGTATACTGTCTGTCCCGTTCGCTTTGGTCGAGTTTGCCTTTTCTCCCGTTCGACAGGATAAAACCTGTTCGGTTCAAGACAACATCCGGAGCCCCTTTTGTTACGATGAAGCGGCTGTTTGTTTCTTTGTTTTTTACAATGACACTCATCATTTTCCGGCCCGAGTCAAACGGAAATTCCTTTTCAACCGTATAAAGCTTCTCAAGAGAGCTTTTTGAAACGCCTGCTTTACGGGCCGCTGCCAGGAGTGCACCTTCAGTCGGGTCCCCGTCCACTGCGTAAACACCGTCTTTTGTCTCTTTTAGTTGAGCGTTATTGCAGAGCATCCCGAATGTTAAAAGCTGCCATAACGGCTTTTCTTTTACCGGATCAATTCTCTTCTCTCCAAGGTAGAAGTCTCCTAACGGCTGAAAACCGCTGCCTGTGACATTCCAGAGAGTACCGTCGCTGTATAATGTGGTGACCGTCATTTCGTTCTGGGTGAGTGTGCCTGTTTTATCCGAACAGATTACCGTAGCACACCCGAGTGTTTCTACAGCCGGAAGCTTTCTGACAATGGCATTTCGTTTTATCATCCTCTGAACTCCAAGAGCAAGTGCCACAGTCACAATGGCCGGCAGCCCTTCTGGTATGGCTGCAACTGCGAGGGACACCCCTGCGAGGAACATGGTATAGACGTCGTGGCCCTGAATGATTCCAAATAGAACAACGAGACCAGTAAGGAGCAGGGCTGCTGCAATTAAAACCTTGCCCAGTTGTTCAAGGCGTTTCTGGAGCGGGGTTTCCATTGATTCCGTTGTTTTAAGCAAATGGGCGATTTTCCCCATTTCTGTTTTCATTCCTGAAGCAATGACAACACCTGCCCCGTTGCCCTGAGTCACAAGCGTACCCATAAACGCCATGTTTTCCTGATCGCCCAGGGGAAGAGTGTCAAAAGATTGGATCGCTTCGCGGCTTTTTCTCACGGGCAGGGATTCCCCTGTCAGAGCGCTCTCCTCCACGTACATACTTTCACTGCGAAGGATTCGTACATCAGCGCCGATTCTGTCCCCGGCTGTCATTTTAACAATGTCACCGATGACCGCTTCATGGGACGGTATCCGCTTCCACTCCCCGTTTCTCAAAACATTCATCTGCGGTGCCGAAAGAGCCTTTAACGATGCCAGCGATTTCTCTGCTTTTCGCTCCTGGAAAAAACCTAAAAAACCGTTAAGGAGAACGATAATCATGATTGTGAGGGCATCGATATACTCTCCAAGCAAACCAGACACAAGTGTTGCTGCAAGAAGGACGAGTACCATAAAATCCTTGAACTGCGAAATGAATAAAAAGAAGAGCGGTGTCCGCTTTCCGTCATCAAGCTTGTTCAGTCCGTGCTTTTTCAGCCTCATCTGGGCTTCCTCGTCATCGAGACCCCTCGCTGCGTCTGTGTTGATCATCCGCTCAACTTCTTCTACCTCCATCTCATACCACTTCATGACTCCACCTCTTCTTTTTTACGATAGCGATGTGTTTCCTCCGTGGCGGCGGTTCCGTTAAGAAAAACCGCTGAATTGGTACCATCTGATATCACATCGCGTATAAAAGTAAGCAGCCCACTTTCCACCGGGCACATTGAGACAACCTTTACAACAAATCTTATTCACGGTTGTCCACAAACATGACTTTCACCTGAAACGACTTCCTAACGAGGCGGATCGTTTGCTATACTTAAAAGGATTGTGGAATAAACTTGGCGGTGATAACAATGGCATTTGACGGAATAGTAACAAAGGCAGTTACAGACAGCCTTAATGAAACGCTGGTCTCAGGACGGATTACAAAGGTCCACCAGCCGTATAAATCGGATCTGGTCATTACAGTCCGGGCAAGAGGGCGCAATCACGCTCTCTTCATTTCAGTAAATTCAAGTTTCGCCCGTTTTCATTTAACAAAAGAAAAATATGAAAACCCGAAAGAACCGCCAATGTTCTGTATGCTTTTAAGAAAGCATCTCGAAGGCGGTCTCGTGGAACGCATTGAACAGGACGGACTTGAGCGGATCGTAACGTTTTATATTAAAGGACGGAACGAACTTGGTGACGTGTCCAAAAAGAAACTCGTGCTTGAGCTTATGGGGCGTCACAGCAATCTTATTCTCGTGGATGATGAAGAAGGAATGATCCTTGACAGCATCAAGCATATTCCCCCTTCTCTTTCCACTTACCGGACCGTTCTCCCGGGTCAGCAGTATAAAGAGCCTCCCCACCTTGATAAACTGAACCCTCTTGAAGCCGATGAAACGACGGTTCTCAAAAAAATTCAATTCCAGTCCGGGAAGATAGACAAGCAACTCGTCGGAAAGTTCAGCGGTCTGAGCCCGCTCATTGTCCGGGAGATGTTTCACCGGGCAGGCCTTGTGAATCCGGATACGCTGCCGGGTGCATTTACTTCCCTCCTTGCATCTGTAAAAGAAAAGAAGTATACACCTCAAATCGTTACCGGAAAGAAAGAGGAAGCTTTTTCTGTAATTGACCTTGATCACATTCAAGGTGAAAAGCTTACATTCGATACGGTGCACGAGATGCTAGACCGGTATTTTTACGGAAAAGCCCAGCGTGACCGGGTAAAGCAGCAGGCTCACGATCTTGAACGGATGCTCAGGAACGAATACAGCAAAAACAAAAAAAAGATCAAAAAGCTTGAAAACACGTTAAAAGATTCAGAGAAGGCTGCCCGCTTCCAGCGGTACGGAGAACTTCTGACCGCCCATATGCATGCGATCACACAGGGGGACAAAGAGGTTGAAGTGATTGATTACTATCATCCTGATCAGGCGACAGTGACCATTTCACTGGATCCCCAGAAAAGCCCGTCCGGAAATGCCCAGCAGTATTTCAAGAAATACAATAAGCTGAAAAACAGTGTTGCTGTAGTAAAAGAGCAGATTGTAAAAGCACAAGAGGAAATGGCTTATCTGGACCAGGTTATCCAGCAGGTGGAGACAGCTGCACCTGCCGACCTTGAAGACATCCGGGAGGAACTGGCCGATGAGGGCTATATTAAGAAGCGTCGCGTGGGTAAGAAAAAGAAAAATAACGATAAGCCTCAGCCGGAGAAATATAAATCCAGCGAAGGCGTGGACATTCTCGTAGGTAAAAATAACAAGCAGAATGAATACGTTACAAACCGTCTGGCACGTCAGGATGATACGTGGCTCCATACAAAGGATATTCCGGGTTCACATGTGGTGATCCGCAGCCAGGACTTCACGGAAGTAACGCTTCACGAAGCGGCCAACCTTGCAGCTTACTTCAGTAAAGCCCGGAGATCCGGACAGGTGCCCGTTGACTATACGTTGATCCGGCACGTGAAAAAGCCGAGCGGCGCCAAGCCCGGTTATGTGATTTACGATAATCAGACCACCCTGTTTGTCACGCCCGACGAGGACCAGGTAAGAGAGCTGAGAGTGAAGTAATTCGTATAAATTTTAAAGTTTAAAATGGATTTTTCGGCTTATTTTAGGAGGATCGGTCTGTTTCGGCAGTTTATCGGTCTGTTTTAGCAATTTATCAGTCTGTTTAGGCAGTTTATCGGTCATACTCACCTCCGTCCGTTAATATTTCAAAAATCCCCGCAGAGTGACCGGATCCGGTCTTCTGCGGGGATAAATTTATCTTATTTAGAAGTTGATGTAAAAGTAAACGGACTTCAGGAAGGGGTTTGGTTCTTCCTGAAGAATTAATTGGCTTTTTGATAGTATTATTTGTTTTTTTGATAGTATTATTTCTATTTCTGATAGTATTATTTCTATTTTTGATAGAATTGAATGCGGTGTGCCTTTCATTTACCCTTTTATACCTTCAAAATGATACGGAACCGACCTCTCCAGAAGGACCTCAACCCCGTTCGGATGATACGGCATCCGTTCATCTGCTTCATGAAACGTCACCCAGGCTGCTTCTTCAATCGTCTCTTTATCAATGATCTCGATCTGACCTTCTGCAGCATGTGCAGCGAAAGTAAAAAACAGAGCATGATTCCCGTCGTTTTTCATAAATGCTTCGTTTACAGAAAGAAGGTCTCCCATCTCAACGTTCAGCCCCGTTTCTTCATATGCCTCACGGACTGCCGCATCTTTCAGCGTTTCCCCTTTTTCAACAGATCCTCCCGGAAGAGACCAGTTATCGTATTTTTTATTTTTCACCATCAGCACCTTCGTGCGTTCTTCGTTAACAATAAGTGAGTAAACGACATCCACTCTATTCATCCGTCACCATCCCTTTTTAAACGATTGTTTAATTTCTGATTATTAAAATGAAAAAGAAGCGGGCGGTTCACCATGTATAACGTCACCTGGTGAACCGCCCTTTGGAGTAATTAACCTGCATCATTTAACACTTTAAACTGTGCTTTTACCAGATCGTAATACTCGCCTTTTTTATTCATTAACTCTTCATGGTTTCCTTGTTCAAGGATATTTCCCTGCTCTAAAACGATGATGTTATCCGCTTCCCTGATCGTTGAAAGCCTGTGGGCGATCATAATCGCTGTACGCCCGTGGAGAAGGCGCTTCAATGCCCGCTGGATCAGTTGCTCTGTTTCTGTATCGATGGACGCTGTTGCTTCATCGAGTATAAGGATCTGAGGATCTGCCAGGAGTGCCCGGGCAAAGGAGATAAGCTGGCGTTCGCCCACAGACAGGACGTTCCCCCGCTCTTCCACTTCTGTTTCATAGCCGTTTTTCAGCTGCTGGATAAACCGGTCGGCCCCCACCGTTTTTGCCGCTTCGATTACTTCCTCATCTGTGGCATCGGGTTTTCCAAAACGGATGTTTTCCATGATGGTGCCGGAGAATATAAACGTATCCTGCAAAACGATACTCACTTTTTTACGAAGGCTGTTTAATGTTACATCACGCAGATCGTGACCATCAATCGTCACTTTCCCTCCGGTCGGATCGTAAAAGCGGCTGATCAAATTGACAATTGTTGTTTTCCCGCTTCCCGTGTGACCGACAAGGGCCACGGTTTCCCCGCTGTTAATATTCAAGTTGATTTTGTTCAGTGCTTTACGGTCACTGTTATAGGAGAATTCCACATCATGAAATTGAATGTCTCCTCCAATGTAATTGAGTTTCTTAGCGCCGGCTTTTTCAGGAACACTAGGCTGTTCGTCCAGAAACTCAAAGATCCGTTCAGACGACGCCATTCCCATTAACAGCTGGCTGTAAACCTGACCGAGTCTTGAAATCGGATCCCAGAACATTCCGATGTAAATCGCAAATGATACAAATTCCCCGATCGTAAGTGCGCCGGTCTGAATGAGCGTTACACCGTACCATAAAAGAACGGCGGTACCGATCGCTCCGCTTATTTCTACGAAGGGACGGAACAGAGCGTTTTTCTGAGAGGCATTTCGCCAAGCTTCATAGTTATCATTGTTCATATTGTGAAAGAATCCGATGTTTTCTGTTTCCTGCGTATAGGACTGTGTGACCCGGATTCCCTGGATACTTTCATTCAAATGAGAATTAATATGAGACTGCTTGATCCTTACGTGCTGCCAGGACCTTCTAATGTTCCGTCTTAACTTGGTAGAGATCAAAAACATAATCGGCAGGATGATCATGATCGCCATTGTCAGCTCAGGACTGATCATAAACAGAAGCACAATAATTCCGATCAGCATAATTAAATCCATCAGCAGGTTGATAACCCCGTTTGTAAAGAGTTCCTGCAGTGAGTTGACGTCGTTTGTTATCCTTACAAGGATGGACCCAGCCGACCGCTGATCAAAAAAGCGGTGGGACAATCGCTGGATATGGTCAAACAGACTTTTTCTCAAATCAAAAATCACATACTGCCCAAGTTTATTCATGTAGCGGATTCGAAAGAAATTCCCTGCCCACGAAAGAATGTAAAGGCCGGCAATAATCGCCACCATCAGCCACAGGTAGTTGAGGTCACCCTCCTGGATGATGTTATCCAAAGCGTACGAACCGATAAGTAAAGGTGCAACGAGCCTTACCGTCGTAGAGACGATCATGGCGATAATAGCGACAGGTAACAGCGTTGTGGAATAAGGCTTCATATATCCGAGGAGCCTGCTCATCTGAAGCCAGTTAAAGGGCTTTTCGATCGCCTGGTCCGTGGAATAATGAAATCGTTTTAACGTCCGGCTTTCGGACTCTTGTTGGTTTGCCATATGATCACCTCCTGATTATTTGGGAAGGCACTGAAAAAGTTTGGTTTTTAACTTTTTCAGTGGCCTCATTTGGCTTCCTGAAGCACCGCGTGGCGGTCTTTAAATTGAATATCATAAATTCGGCGGTAGTGTCCGTTTTCAATTGTGAGAAGCTCGTCATGGGTTCCTCGTTCTGCCACTGTGCCATCGTCCAGTACAAGAATTTCATCTGCGTGCATGAGAGATGAAATACGGTGAGCAATAATAAACGTCGTTCTTCCCTTCATTACTTCACGGAAGGCAGCCTGAATTTTCGATTCTGTCTCCATATCAACGGCACTTGTAGCATCATCCAGGATGAGGATTGACGGGTCAATACAAATGGCACGTGCAATGGCAATCCGCTGTTTTTGTCCCCCGGAAAGGCCCATCCCGCGCTCGCCCAGTACCGTATCGTAGCCATCAGGCAGTTCCATAATAAAATCGTGTGCCTGAGCTCTTTTCGCTGCGTCTTCAATGTCTTCCATTGCAGCATCCGGAAGACCATAGGAAATATTGTCTTTAATCGAACTTGAAAACAGGAACGATTCCTGAAGAACAACTCCGATATTCTTTCTCAGTGACTTGATCGTGAAGCTGTCAATGGTTTTCCCGTCAATTTCAATCTTCCCCCGGTCCGGCTCGTAAAAGCGGGAGATAAGCTGGGTGATTGATGTTTTCCCCGATCCGGTCGCCCCGATTAAGCCGATCGTTTTACCTGACTCGGCAAAGAACGTAATGTCTTTCAGTGCGAGCTCCTCTTCTTCATCGTAACGGTGGCTGACGTTTTCAAAGCTCACATTTCCATTGAGCCGGTCCACTGTGATGGCACCGGGCTTATCTAAAATGTCTTCGTCTTCGTCAAGCACCTGCAGAAGGCGCTCCCCTGAAGCTTTTGACTGACTGAACGTGTTGACGATAAACCCTAAGTTCATGAGTGGTCCGATGATGTACCAGATCAAACTGAAAAAGGCAACAAGTACACCAGGCTGAATCGCTCCGTTTATGACGAGAAAGCCCCCGTAACCCAGAAGAACAACGACACTGATTTGACCGATCAGCTCCATTAACGGAAAGTATTTTGCCCATATGTTTGCCGTGTACACATATTTGTCTTTGTAATCATTATTTTTGCTGTCAAAGCGCCCCATTTCAAAGTCTTCTTTTGAAAGAGATTTCACGGTGTTCATCCCGCTGATGTTCTCCTGAACCTTTGTGGTCATTCCGGCAAAGGATTTTCTGATATCTGTAAATGCCGGATGGACTTTTTTATCAAACTGATAAACGGTTACAGCGAGAAACGGCATGGATGCTAGCGTCAACAGGGCCAGGGATGGACTGAAGTAGAACATAATCCCCATACTCAGCCCTACAAGCATCACGAGGTTGATGAGCTGCGCGAACCCGAAAGACAAAAAGAAACGAAATCCCTCTACATCTGCCGTTAACCTTGACATGAGGTCCCCCGTTCTGGCGTTATCGTAATATCGAAACGGCAAGAATTGCAGCTTTCGATATAAAGCATCCCGCAGTTCATACACCGCTTTGATCCCGAAAAGGTCTCCAAGGTACTGGTGAAAATACGTAAAAAGTCCTTTTAAAGCCATAAGCACGAAAAACCCGATCGCCACATACGGAACGAGCTCAAAATTCCCCTCAAGAATGACGTTATCAATCGTAAACTTTAAAATCACCGGATAGACAACGGTTATCCCTGTTACCAGTAACAAAAACAAAATTGACCAGAAAAAGTATCCTTTATGAGGCCAGTAAAACTCCTTTAAGCGTTTAAATGTGTTCACCGTTCGTCACCTCCTGAACGTTAATTCTGAATTATTAAAAAAACGTAACATTATCAATATATCGACTTCCGAAATAAATAGCGAGACGGGATAATAGGTGATTAAAGGCGTTTTCCTAACCTTTACTGTTGTTTACTCTTATTTCCTTCGTTTTTATCAGGTTTACGATTTTTTCTGATTGTTTTGTTAGCTTCGGATGTTAATTTCCGCTCATTGCACTTTCCACGGGCGGTTCAGGAGCCTCATCGGTATGCTTCTTCCTCTGCCAGCTATGCTCTGAAGAATATGCGTCGAAGCAACTCTAAGCTTATTCATGAAGTGACGCTCGTGCCTGACCGGGTCTCCCCGGAACTCGCTTTTCCCGCAGGAGTGTCGCGCATTCGCTCCAATCAACACTTCTTTATTAAAACAACAATGATCTTTCTTTAACACATCATAAATTCAAAACCCATTTTATGCTCCAACCAGAGCCATAAGTGGTCAAGTTATTATCGGACTTTGACTCTTTAAGTGGATTCGCGGAGCACGAGAAGGCTCACGGATACCCCTGCGGCAAGCGAAAGACATGAAGGCAGAATCCGTATCTTCCGAATTAAAAATGCCTTCCTGTAATACAGGAAGGCATTTTTATCATTATGCTCGTTGTGCTGTTGTTAGTAGTGCTAATCCGTCGAGATTGTTCGCGTGGACAACATTTCTCCAGCCGCACCGTTCCATCATTTGCGTAAGCTCGTTCTCCGAAAACCGGTGGCGGTGTTCAGCCACCCGCCCCCATTGAATTAAAAAGTCTTTTTCCTCTCCAGTTAAACGATGTTTTTCCACGTACTGAGCTGATGCCTTGATTCCGTTCACCCGGGATGGGTTTAGTAAAGCTACCGTCCCGTATGTTACCCGGGCCATTTCAGAGAGCACTTTCTCCGGGTCCGGCATGAGAAACAAGACACAAGCACTGACAGTGATAGAAAAGGAATTTCCGCGAAACGGCAGGGCTTCTGCATCTGCCGTAAGAAATGCCCATGACTTTGGGCCCTTCGTCTCCCCGAACAGCTGCTTACTTCTTTCAATCATGCAAGGACTCAGATCCACACCCGTTACCTCTGTTGTATCCTCAGCTCCCCGCATAAGAAGACGTCCGGTTCCGCAGCCCACATCAAGAATACGTTTCCCTTTCCAAGTTCCGGTTGCTCTGATTAATTCTTCGTGCAACGAACCGAGCCACTTCGTCCGGGCCATCCGGTCAAAAAAATCGACTCGCTCATCAAACTCACTGCTCGAAAACTTTCTCACCTGTATCACTCGCCTATTGTTGATCTGACCAGCTTTCGGGATCCTGCTGCCAAGCTGAAAGCATTTCTTTTTCGCTGCTGCTCAGCCCTTCAGCTTCCTCAATAAGGGTGTTGAAGCTTGTAATCGTGTAAAAGGGCACTTCGGCTTCCTGAAAAAGCTTTTCAGCTTTTTTCAGGCCGTATGTAAAAATGGCTGCAACACCCAGGACATGGGCACCTTCTTCTTGTATGGCCTTCACCGCACTGATGGAGGATCCGCCGGTCGAGATTAAATCTTCAATAACGACAACGCGATCTCCTTTATTTATACGGCCTTCAATCAGGTTTTGTTTGCCATGTCCCTTCGCTTTCGAGCGGACATAGACCATTGGCAGGTTGAGAGCTTCCGCCGCCCACGCTGCATGGGGAATGCCGGCTGTGGCCGTTCCTGCAACGACTGTTGCATCAGGAAAATGGATGTTAACGATCTCTTTAAAGCCTTTAATCAGCTCTTTACGTACGTCCGGATAGGACATGGTAAGACGGTTATCACAGTATATCGGAGACTTCAGACCGGAGCTCCACGTAAAGGGGTCGGAAGGCTTGAGGGCTACTGCCCCGATTTCAAGCAGGTGACGGGCAACGGCATTGTTGTTCATCAGGAATTCCTCCATTCATTATTGTAAGCGCGGTATGCTTTTTTTACATCTTGGGCACGGGTAATGCCGCGGCCTACGACGATGGCACCTGAACCAATACGGCTCGCCTCTTTTGGAGTGACGATCCGGTGCTGGTCGTCAGCCGAATCTGATTTTAATCTGATTCCGGGGGTAACAGTCAGAAACTCAGACCCTATTGCTCTTTTAATCTCCTCCACTTCATGAGCTGAGCAGACAACACCATCAAGACCACTTTGGTTTGTGAGTTTTGCCAGGTGAAGAACATGTTCGTTAAGATCCGTCTTTATTCCCAGTTCACTTGAGATCATCTCTTCCGTAGAACTGGTCAGATGGGTGACTCCGATGCACTGAGGTCTGTTTTTACCAGCAGGAGTCCCTTTCTCAAGACCTTCAAGCGCCTGCTGCATCATCTGCCTGCCCCCAAGGGCGTGAACATTGACGAGATCCACTTCCAGTCTTGCAATGTTCGTCATCGCCCGCTCAACGGTTGTAGGGATATCGTGGAGTTTCAGGTCGAGAAAAATGCTGTACCCATGGGACTTTAACTCTTCTATAAACACGGGACCTTCCCTGTAAAAGAGTTCCATCCCCACTTTTACAAACAAAGGTTCGTCAAAGTGATCCAAAAAGCGGTGTACCTCCGTTCGGCCGGGGAAATCCAGGGCAACGATCAGCGGGTTGTGAGTGGTTGTAACGATGGTCTCCAGCTCCTTCCGGAAAGTTCACTGATAGTTTCAACGTGATAGTGTTCAAGTTTTAGTTCAAGATCTTTAATAATGGACGGGCAGGCAAAAGGATCGACAAAGTTCTGCGTACCTATTGCAACTGCGCTCGCACCAGCAAGAATCAGTTCCAGTGCATCGTCTGCATTGGTAACCCCGCCCATACCGATAATCGGAATACCAACCTCTTGACTGACGGTGTAGATCATTCTCACAGCGACCGGCTTAATGGCTGATCCGGAAAGACCTCCTGTTTCATTTGCCAGAACCGGCTTCCCGGTTTGTAAATCCAGCCGCATGCCCAAGAGTGTATTAATCATACTCAGGCCGTCAGCTCCCCCATCTTCCACTGCCCTAGCAACGGATACGATGTCAGTCACGTTTGGGCTCAGCTTGACGTAAACCGGCACACCGGAAACGTCTTTTACCCGCTCGGTTAGTTCCTTTGCAATATTTGGGTCGGTACCAAAAGCAATGCCTCCTTCCTTTACGTTCGGACAGGAGATATTCAGCTCAACTGCCTTCACATTCGGAGCTTTGGAGACTTCTCTGGCCACATGCATGTATTCTTCAATCGTGTTCCCGGCAATATTTACGATCACCGGTACATCAAAGCGTTCGAGCCAGGGAAGTTCATTTGCCAGTACGTGTTCAAGACCCGGGTTTTGAAGGCCGATCGCATTCAGCATGCCTCCGGGTGTTTCTGCCACCCGCGGAGTTGGATTCCCTCTTTTCATCATCGGGCTTACCGCCTTTACGCATATGGCACCAAGTGTTGAAAGATCGTAAAATTCACTGTATTCTTTTCCGAATCCAAAGCATCCGGAAGCGGGCATAACCGGATTTTTCATCTCCAGCCCCGGCAGTGATACATTCATCTTCGTCATATAACCACCTCCCCTGCTTTAAATACCGGACCATCTGAACACACTTTCCGGTACCCTTCTTCATTCTTCACGTCACACACACAGGCAAGGCATGCGCCGACTCCACACCCCATCCGCTCTTCCAACGAAAGAAACCCGGGTATGGTCATGTTGTTTTCAATGGCTCTGAGCATAGGCCTCGGGCCGCAGGCATAATAGCGGTCCCCACTCAGGCGGTTTGTTGCAATAACGTCTGTTACAAACCCCCGTTCTCCTAAAGTGCCGTCCTCTGTTGCCACGTAAGTCGCTCCGAGCTCGGAAAACTCTGCTTCGTAAAAGACGTCTTCTTTTGATCGAAAGCCAAGGACCGTCGCGACAGAATGTCCCTGTTTCGTCAGCTGCTTTGCAAGTTCGTAGAGGGGAGGCACCCCGATGCCCCCTCCTGTCAGGAGGCAGTGGGATTTTTCTTTGAGTCCTGAAATCGGAAATCCGTGACCAAGAGGCCCGAGTACATCCACCTGGTCACCTGTGCGTTTTTGGCTTAATGCGTGTGTCCCTATTCCTTCAACACGGTACACCATCGTAAAGGCGTTCTTCTGGTGGTCGACACTGCATATGCTGATCGGTCTCCGGAGGGTCGGTATCGTATTGTCTGACACCCTTAAATGGACGAACTGTCCAGGCCTCGCCATTAATTCAACAAGCTCCCCTGATAACGAACATTCGTAAATGTTTTTTGCAATCGATCTGTGACTGACGACCGTCATCTTTTCTACTTTTTTCATCGCATTGCAGCTCCTTTTCTGGTAAAGCCCATTGCTTCAGTAGAGAAGCTGATTGTTTCAAGGACGGTAAGAAGGGCTTCGGCAGTGTCCATACTTGTCAGGCAGACGATGCCGTTTTCTACAGACTCACGGCGGATTCTGAATCCGTCCCGTGCAGGCTGCTTTCCTTTCGTAAGGGTATTGATGACAAACTGCGTTTTCCCTTCACGGATCGTATCCAGAAGTGTCGGGCTTTCTCCGCCGATTTTAGAAATGACCGTTACCGGAATGTTCTCTTCTTTGATCTTTTCGGCTGTACCTTCTGTTCCAAGGATTCGGTAGCCGATGCGGTGAAAACGTCGCACGAGCTTCATCATGTCTGTTTTATCCTTGTCAGCTACGGTAAACAGGACCGACCCGTAAGTCGGAATGTTCATACCTGAAGCCACCAGTCCTTTATACAGAGCTTTTTCCAAGGTGTCATCTTTCCCCATTACTTCGCCGGTAGACTTCATTTCGGGACCCAGGGTGATATCGACACTTCTGAGCTTGGCAAAGCTGAATACCGGCACTTTCACACACACCTGCTCGGCTTCAGGAAGGCAGCCGCTCTTAAACCCAAGATAAGCGAGCTTTTCACCGATGATCGCTTTTGTAGCCAGATTCGCCATATTCACACCTGTAATCTTACTCAGAAACGGGACGGTCCGGCTTGAGCGCGGATTTACTTCGAGTACATAGATTTCCCCGTCACAGAGAACAAACTGAATGTTTAACAGACCGATAATGTTCAGTCCTTTTGCGATGCGCATCGTGTAGTCTGTAAGCTTCCTTTTAAGCTTTTCGGACAGCTGCTGGGGCGGATAAACTGCGATGGAATCCCCTGAGTGCACCCCTGCACGCTCGATATGCTCCATTATTCCGGGAATCACAACTGTTTCACCATCGGATATGGCGTCCACTTCAAGCTCTTTTCCCTGAAGGTAACGGTCGATGAGGACCGGATGTTTTGCATTCACTTTAACCGCCCGTTCCATGTATTTGAGAAGGTCACGTTCGTGATAGACGATTTCCATCGCCCGTCCCCCAAGGACGTAGGAAGGCCTTACAAGAACCGGAAACCCGATCCGTTTTGCAATAGTAAGCGCTTCGTTTACACTCGTGGCTGTTTTCCCTTCCGGCTGCGGTATGTCCAGTTCGATCATGAGCTGTTCAAAACGGTCCCGGTCTTCAGCCGTGTCCATGTTTTCAAGTGAAGTTCCGAGTATCTTTACGCCTCTTTCAACAAGACCGTCCGCCAGGTTAATCGCGGTCTGTCCGCCGAATTGAACAATGACCCCTTCCGGCTGTTCAAGGTCGACAACATTCATGACATCTTCAACAGTAAGAGGCTCAAAGTAAAGTTTGTCCGAGATGCTGAAGTCTGTAGAGACGGTTTCCGGATTGTTGTTGATGATGATCGCTTCATAGCCCGCTTCCTGAATGGCCTGAACGGTATGGACGGTTGCGTAGTCGAACTCAATTCCCTGACCGATCCGGATCGGGCCGGATCCGAGAACGAGTATGGAAGGTTTGGATGTTACTTTAGACTCGTTTTCCTCTTCATATGTGCCGTAATAGTAAGGAGTATGGGACACAAACTCTGCCGCACATGTATCCACCATTTTAAATACCGGTGTGATCTTGTTTTCCTTTCTAAATCGCTCCACGTCGTGTTCAGTGACTTTCCAGAGCTTTGCAATTGTCAGATCTGAAAAACCGAGCTGCTTGCATTCTTCAAGAATCTCCCGGTCAAACGGACGGTCACTCAGCTGTTTCTCCATTTCTACAATTGTTCTCAGGGTTTCCAGGTAAAAGTAGTCCACCTTCGTCATCTTGTGAAGCTCTTCGGTTGAATAGCCGAGTCGAATCGCTTCAGCAAGAAGGAAAAGTCTTTCGTCGTCTGCATTTTCAATACGGGAGCGAAGCCATTCATGGCTCAGTTCATCACGGTAAGGGACAGTAATGTGATCGATCCCGTTTTCCGTTGACCGTACGGCTTTCAACAGACTTTCTTCCAGTGTACGGCCAATCGCCATCACTTCCCCCGTCGCTTTCATCTGAGTGCCGAGTGAGCGGTTGGCGGAGTCGAATTTATCAAAGGGCCAGCGTGGAATTTTCGTAACCACATAATCAAGGGCCGGTTCGAAGCTGGCGAATGTCGTTTTCGTGATTGGGTTTTCACACTCGTCAAGGGTAAACCCTGCAGCAATTTTGGCGCTGAGTTTTGCAATCGGATATCCTGTAGCTTTCGAAGCCAATGCAGATGAACGGCTCACCCGCGGGTTCACTTCGATAATGTAATACTCTTCACTATCAGGATCGAGAGCCATCTGTACATTACAGCCCCCTTCTACACCGAGTGCCCGGATGATTCTAAGGGAGGCATTTCTGAGCATCTGATATTCCCGGTCTGTCAGTGTCTGACTCGGGGCAACGACGATTGAGTCCCCGGTATGAATACCGACCGGGTCAATGTTTTCCATGTTACAGACAACAATGGCCTGGTCGCTTGCATCTCTCATCACTTCGTATTCCACTTCTTTAAATCCTGCAATACTCATCTCGATCAGACATTGGTTTACAGGACTGTAGGAAATGCCCGCCTTGGTAATTTCCCGGAGCTTTTCTTCATTTTTGGCAATACCGCCCCCTGTGCCGCCAAGAGTGTAAGCGGGGCGTACGATGACCGGATAGCCGATCTCATCAGCAAAAGCGACTGCCTCATCTACAGAATGAACAATCTCACTTGGCGGTACCGGCTCTCCAAGTTCTCTCATGAGAGTCCGGAAAAGATCACGGTCCTCTGCTTTTTCTATCGCTTCAAGATTTGTTCCAAGAAGCTTTACTCCGTATTCTTCCAGGATCCCGCTTTTATCGAGCTCCATGGCCATGTTGAGGCCAGTCTGCCCCCCGAGCGTCGCAAGGAGTCCGTCGGGCTGTTCCTGACGGATAATCCGGCTTACAAACTCAAGGGTGATCGGTTCGATGTACACTCTGTCTGCCACAGCTTCATCGGTCATAATTGTTGCCGGGTTTGAGTTGATCAGAACCACTTCAAAACCGTCTTCCCGAAGCGCCTGGCACGCCTGTGTTCCTGCGTAGTCAAACTCCGCTGCCTGGCCGATAACGATAGGTCCCGATCCGATTACAAGAATTTTATTTACTCCTTCGATTCTAGGCATGAACAATCCCCTCTTTCTTTGTGACTGGCTTATACGTGTCAACAAGGTGTTTGAAAGCTAAAAATAAATCTTTGGCATCTTCAGGCCCGGGACTTGCTTCAGGGTGATACTGGACACTGAAGGCAGGGTGAATCGTGTGGCTTAAGCCTTCCACGCTCTGATCGTTCACGTTTACATGTGTAATTTCAAGATTTGTTTCACTTACAGATAACGGATTTACTGTGTAGCCATGATTCTGGGAGGTGATGGCCACTTTACCTGTTCGAAGGTCTTTTACCGGATGGTTAGCTCCCCGGTGACCGAAACGCATTTTTTCTGTACTGGCACCAGAAGCAAGGGCGAGGAGCTGGTGTCCGAGACAGATGCCAAAGATCGGCACCTGGCCAAGAAGGTCTTTGACCGTCTCCACCGCTTCCGGAATATCCTGCGGGTCTCCGGGTCCGTTACTGAGCATAACGCCGTCGGGGCTTAGTGCCATGACGTCTTGAGCCTTCGTGTTAAAAGGAACGACAATGACTTCAAACCCAAGAGCGTTCAAATCTTTAATAATGCCTTTTTTCGCTCCGTAATCAATCAGGACAATCCGCTTTCCAGATGCCGGTGTGACGTATCGTGTTTTAGTCGACACATGGGCAACCTGTATGTTTGGAAAAGCTGTCTCCTGAAGTTTTGCCACAACCGCTTCTATATCGGCATCCGTTTCGCAGAACATGCCTTTCATCGTGCCGTGTTCCCGGATCATTCTCGTAAGCTTCCTCGTGTCAATCCCCATAAGCCCGGGGATGTTGTTTGCTTTCAGCCATTCGTGCAACGTAAACCGGCTTCTGAAGTGACTCGGATGAACGCTTGCAGATTTCACAATCAGGCCTTTAATGTATGGCGTAATCGACTCAAAATCATCACGGTTAATTCCGTAGTTTCCAATGAGAGGATATGTGAGCGTGAGAATCTGTCCGCAGTAGGAAGGATCACTCATCATTTCCTGATAACCGGTCATGGATGTGTTAAACACCACTTCCCCTGCATTTTCTGTGCTGCTTCCAAACGCTTTTCCTGTAAAGGTAACACCATTTTCCATTACGAGCATTCGCTTTTTCATCTATTCGTCCTCCGTCCATACTTGTTTTCCGTTAAACACGGTCATTACCGGCCAGCCTTGCAGCTCTTCCCCGTAAAAAGGAGTGTTTTTCCCTTTTGAAACGATGTCTTCTTTTTTCACTGTTTTCTTCTCGTCCAGATTGATGACTGTAAATTCCGCCGGTTCGCCTTCTTGGAGTTTCCCGTACGGTAGTTGAAATATTCGAGACGGTTTTTCACTGAGCCAGCCAATGAGCTGATCAAGGGTGAACTGTCCTTTTTTTACAAACTGTGTGTAAAGAAGGGGAAATGCGAGCTCCAATCCGATAATGCCAAACGGTGCTTCTTCCATCGGCAGGCTTTTTTCTTCTTCTGTATGAGGCGCATGATCGGTTGCGATGAAATCGATCGTTCCGTCCAAAAGGCCTTCCACAAGTGCGTTTCGGTCTTCTTTCCCTCTGAGAGGCGGATTCATTTTGTAGTTGGCATCGTTACCCGGAATGTCATCCTCACACAACAGGAGGTGGTGGGGTGTCACTTCTGCCGTAACCTTAATACCTGCGTTTTTCGCATCCCGGATCACCCGGACACTTTCCTTTGTACTTACATGACAGACGTGATAGTGAGCCCCCGCTGCCTCTGCCAAAAGGACGTCCCTTGCAATATGGACAGCTTCACATACGCTTGGAATACCTGGTATATTCATTGTTTCAGAGAATCTGCCTTCGTGTACGGCCCCGCCGTAGATGAGAGAATTGTCTTCGCAGTGTGCCACCACAGCTTTCCCCAGGTCAGCTGCTCTTTTCATGGCTTCAAACATCATGCCTGCTTCCTGAACCCCGACACCGTCATCGGTGAATGCGAAGATGTCTTCTGCCACCGCCTCCATGTCGACGATTTCCCTGCCTGCTTCACGGACGGTGATCGAGCCGTACGTAAGGACCCGCACCCGTGCATCGTTATGTATTTTCTCAAGAATACCGGCCACATGTTCCGGACAATCAGGAACCGGTTTTGTATTCGGCATGGCGGCAACGGTTGTAAACCCGCCTTTTGCTGCTGCATGAGTTCCTGTAGCAATAGTTTCTTTCTTTTCTCCGCCCGGTTCCCTCAAATGAACATGGACATCTACAAAACCTGGTGCGATCAGCTTGCCGCTCACGTCAATTTCCCGGTCAAATGTCCAGCCGTCACCGGTTCCCATTTGTTCAATCACACCTATTTCTTCGTTGACCAGGATGTTCATGACCTCTTGTTTCCCTGATTCTGTTAAAATGGCTGCGTTTTTGTAGATGGTTTTCATACGATCTCCTCCTCGAGTGATAATGCCCGTTTAAGTACGGCTTTTCTTACAGCGACCCCATTGGTCATTTGTTTAAAAATCCGTGACCGCTCACATTCAACGACGGTATCTGCGATTTCAACACCCCTGTTAAAGGGTGCCGGATGCATAATGATGGATCCTGATTTCATCCGTATTTCTCTCTCTTCGGTTAATCCGTAAGTTTCATGGTAGCTCTCTTTCGTCCAACCGCCTGTTTCTTCGTGCCGCTCCACCTGAATTCTAAGGAGCATGATCACGTCCGCTATTTCAAGCGCTTCATCCATGGAGACAACCTTTCCTTCTGTGATGTCCTCATCCATCCATTGCGGCGGTCCGGTAAAATAAACCCGGGCACCAAGCTTTCTTAAAATACGGGCGTTCGTTCTTGCCACCCGGCTGTGGCGGACATCACCTGCTATAACGATGTTCAGATTTTGAAAGAACAGGAATTCCTGCTGAATTGTCAGAAGATCGAGCAGTGACTGTGTTGGGTGATCCCCTGCTCCGTCCCCGGCGTTGATGACGGGAATCGAAACCCCTTCAAGATCCTTGTAATAGGCCTGCTCCGGATGTCGGATCACTACCGCGTCACATCCGATGGCCTCAAGTGTTTTTACCGTGTCGTAAAGCGTTTCTCCCTTTTTCACACTTGAATGTTCGACATCGAAGGGCAGTACGTGGAGCCCTAGTTGGTGTTCCGCCATTTCAAAGCTTGTTTTTGTCCGTGTGCTCGGTTCAAAAAAGAGGTTGGCAACGGATTTTTGTGAGTGACATTCGAATTCTTTTTTCACAAGCAGGCTGTTTGCTTCAGTTAATAAGTGATCAAGCTCCGTTGCGGTTAAATCATCCAGGGTCCGTAATTGGAACATAGGAATCCACTCCTTTATAAGGTCTTTTAAACAGGGGTGTTGATTTCCGATCTTTGCGGGCCCTTTCTGCGGCGGCGCCCTGCATTCCGACTGCATCGTCATCTTTAAAAGTGTGTTAAAAACCAGCTTTTTAATGGCTAAGCGCCTTTCACTGGACAGCCTGGGGTATAAAAAATACACCCCGAGGCTTCTCAGGGTGCACAGATTCAGCTTAACCGGGTATACGTGTGGCATTCTGCCCGTATATGGTATCGCTGTAAATTGTACCCTTTCATGCCTCTCCGGACCTGATTAAAGGATTCATGGGGCATAAGACCGGGGGAGTCACAGCTCCCTGCCCACGCTTATGCCGCTTCGTTATTTTCTTTGTCTGTTTTAAACATCTCATCTTCATTGATGGTCTGCTTCTGTCTTCCGGGAAGGATGAAATTCAACACAATCCCCACAATCGTTGCCAGTGCCATGCCTGACACCTGAACCGCGTCGTTTACTTCGATGAAGGCTCCTCCAATCCCAATCACGAGAATGACTGAAGCTATAATCAGATTTCGCTTTTCTCCAAGGTCGACTTTATTTTCAATCATCATGCGCAGGCCGCTTGAGGCGATAATTCCAAACAGGAGGATCGATACCCCGCCCATGACCGCTGTTGGAATGGTCGTAATGAGTGCGGATACTTTTCCGACGAAGCCGAAGATAATCGCCGTTACTGCGGCTCCCCCGATGACAAACACACTGAACACTCGTGTAAGTGCAACCACACCGATATTTTCACCGTATGTGGTGTTTGGCGGTGCCCCCAGGAAGGAAGACAGGACCGTTGCTACTCCGTCTCCAAAAATCGAGCGGTGCAGACCGGGCTTTCGGATAAAGTTCTTCCCTGTTACTTTACTCAGAACCATTTGATCACCGATGTGCTCGGACAGTGTAACCAGGGCGATCGGAACCATGATGAAGACGATAGCCCAGTTCAGATCCGGTGTGTAGGTAACGAATGGGACCAGGAAGTCCGGTGCCTGAATCCAGCTTGCTTCTCTCACTGCAGAGAAGTTTACAAGTCCCTGTGTGTAGGCGAATGTATACCCGCCGGTAATTCCGATCAGAATCGGAATCAGGCCGAAAAATCCTTTAAAGAACGCTGAGGCAATAATCGTGATCCCAAGTGTAATCATCGCGACGGTAAAGTGGGTTCCGCTGTAACTCTCGGTTACCGGGTCATTCATGGCCATGTCGATGGCGACAGTGGCAAGTCCTAGACCGATTACCATAATGACCGGTCCGACGACAATCGGCGGAAGAAGATTCATGAGCCAGCTTACCCCGGTCTGTTTAATGATCAGAGCAACAATACCGTAGATGATTCCTGCAAAAAAGCTTCCGATCATGGCTCCTTCAGGTCCCCCGATGGAGATCGCTGCAATGAGCGGCATGATAAAGGCAAATGACGATCCAAGGTAGGCCGGTATCTGCCCTCTCGTCACGATGAGATAAGCGAGGGTCCCCAGTCCGCTTGATACAAGCGCTACTGCCGGGCTTAACCCTACAAGCATTGGTACTAAAATCGTTGCGCCGAACATGGCGAATAAGTGCTGGATGCTGAGAACGATCCATTTATCAAATCGCGGGATTTCGTTGATACCTACAGTCTGTGTTTTATTGTTCATGATGAATGCCTCCTATGCTTTTTTCTGCAAACAAAAAACCTCTTTGAGCCCAAAGAGGTATCATCTGCCTGTTTTGCACACATATCCTGTGCACAGAAGGAGAGTACCCCTTCCCAGCCTCACGGGACCGAGTTAAAGGGAGGTTTTTTGCTGTTTTCACGTCACTGCTGTTACTTTTGTAAAATCACAACTTCATCGAGTTCGTCTACTTCAGTAAGTCTTGCTTCCACTACTTCTGATTTGGAAGTGGGCACGTTTTTACCGATAAAGTCCGGTCGGATCGGCAGCTCGCGGTGACCTCTGTCAATGAGAACTGCAAGCTGGATCTGCGCCGGTCTGCCTAAATCAATCAAGGCATCCAGGGCGGCTCTTACGGTACGCCCGGTGTAGAGCACATCGTCGATGAGGATGACCTTTTTGTCTGTAATGTCAGTTGAAATGTCCGTTCCTTTTATCTCCGGCTCTTCGTTCTTCGTCTTTACAGTCAGGTCGTCCCTGTACAGGGTAATGTCCACTTCACCGACCGGAATCGACTCGCCTTCAATCTTTTCGATGCGTTCTGCCAGTCGCTTGGCAATGTAAATCCCCCGGGTTTTAATTCCTACGAGGACGCAATTTTCAATTCCTTTGTTCCGTTCAATAATTTCGTGGGCGATTCTGGTGAGGGCTCGGCCGATTGCTTTTTCATCGAGAATTCCTTTAGTCATGTCTGTCCACCTCGCTATCCAATGTAAAAACCCCTCCCAGCACTGCTGAGAGGGGTTAAAAAGACACAATGATGCACCTATCCTGACTGTTCTTTTGAACAACAGGGTGTGCAGAATCTTCTGCGCTTTTCCTTCTCAGCCTCACGGGACTGTATTTAAAGGACTGTTTATTCTTTTATGCTGTCATCATTATTGCACGGGCTCTGACTTAAAGTCAACCATTTTCGCGCTTTAATTGTTCAAGGCATGCTTTCATGTCCTCAGGAAGCGGCGCTTCAAAACGCATCTCTTCCCCGGTGCGGGGATGAACGAAGCCGAGTACTGCTGCATGAAGAGCCTGTCCGGAGATTGGATACGTCGTCTTTTTACGGGGACCGTATTTCGGGTCTGCCATTATCGGGTATCCGATATATTTCATGTGCACGCGGATTTGGTGCGTCCGGCCTGTTTCAAGCTCACAATTTACGTGGGTATGATTTTTAAACCGTTCGATCACCTGAAAATGAGTAACGGCATCTCTGCTGTTTTTTTCCGTCACGGTCATCGCCTGGCGGTCATCTGTGTCACGCCCGATCGGGGCATCGATGGTGCCTGTGTCATGGCTTATCACACCGTGAACGATCGCATGGTACACACGTTTTGTTGTTTTTGCTTTCAGCTGGTCTACAAGTGATTCGTGAGCCTTGTCATTTTTTGCAACCATTAAAAGGCCTGACGTATCTTTATCAATACGGTGAACGATTCCCGGGCGGATCACTCCGTTAATACCTGAAAGGTCATTACAGTGGTGCATTAATCCGTTCACAAGAGTGCCACTCGTGTGCCCTGGTGCCGGGTGTACAACCATCCCGCGTGGTTTATTGACCACAAGGACATCGGCATCTTCGTATACAATATCAAGGTTCAAGTCTTCAGCTGTAATTTCCAACTCTTCAGGCTCTGGTTCTTCAATGGTAATGGCATCATTTTCCTGTACTTTGTAGTTGCTTTTAACAGGATCTCCATTCACTTCAATATTACACTCAGCAATCAGATGCTGAATCTGTGAGCGCGAGAACTGGTCAAAAGAATCTGCAAGTACTTTGTCAATGCGCTTTCCTTTTTGTTCTGCTGTTATTGTTACATTAAATTCATTCATTTATTTTTCCCCTGCTTCTTTTCTTCTTTAAATACGTGAATAATAAGTAAACCTACACCAACAACGAGAGCCGAATCGGCTACATTAAAAATTGGAAAGTTGTATGAGCCGATATAAACATCGAGGAAGTCCACAACTTCTCCGAACAGTAAACGGTCAATAAAGTTTCCGATGGCCCCGCCAAGTACCAGTCCCATACTAACACCGAATAACGTATTATTCTTTGCTTCTTTCTGGATATAATAAGGGACAATAATGAGGACCGCAATCGTGGCAATCAGAAACAGCCACATCTGTCCCTGAAGCATGCCAAAAGCTGCCCCTGCGTTCCTGTGGGACGTAAGGTGAAAGACGTTTTCAATAATCGGAATCGACTGCCGGAGTTCCATATTCTGTACCACGAGCCATTTTGTAAACTGGTCCAGTATAATCACAATTACGGCAATGAAATAGTAGTAAAGAGTCTTCAATTTTTTTCCTCCGTTCCAAACGTTTACCCTTCTGCATTTTAGCACAGGTTCGGCAACGTCACAATACGAAGACGGATGGGACACGTATGATCCGGATTTAGTTTACAGTAATATCATTATGTAAATCAGACGGCATAATTTTAAACTGCCGTCCAATAAAAAACTGTTACGTATTTCCATGCGGCTGATTCTGATCATGCATTCAAAAAATTTAGGCTTCCGGGGCTATTCTTCTTCTTCACTTCCGGCCGTTTCAGAAGAATCCTCCGTCAGGCTGTTCACGTAATGGTTGTAATGCTCATTCCGCTCAAACTTCACGCTGTCAGAGCCGTGATAGCCTTCCATGTCAGTGGACAGAAAACCCTCAAGGTCTTCAACATAGCCAACGAGTTCGGTCGAAGATTCCATGCCGAGTTCATCATAAACGCCATCAATTTCATTGAACTGGCTTACAGACTGAAGGCTGTCTTCCGCATCAAACTCCGTTTCCGTATCATCGTTATCGTAGTTGTAACGGTCAAACCCTCCGAGTACCTGTTCTTCTGACGGCCGGTCATAATACGCCTCGTCCGACCCTCTCCGCTCTGCGTGTTCAATGGTTGTTCTTGCAAGGGGATTTGCTTCAAGTCGCTCAGCTGGAATCGGTGTACCGGTTTTTTCGCAGATACCGTACGTTCCTGCTTCGATACGGGCAAGTGCTTCATTAATATTTTGGAGATGATTTTTTACCTGCTCATGAAGGGCAAGGTCTTTGCTTCTCTCAAAAAGTTCCGTGCCGCTGTCTGCAGGGTGGTTATCGTAATTTGAAATCTCACCGGTCTGATCTCTCATTGACTGGTCGAGACCAAACTTATCCATACTTTCAAGATGCTTAAGGACTTCGAATTTTTCTTCAGTGAGCTTTGCTTTCAGTTGGTCAAACTGTCCCATAGTGTGTCCTCCTTTCGAACAGGATTTTATGGACTCCTGATTATTTTCTCCTGTGAAAGTGCAGTTAGACGGGGGAAGTTTTGCTAGGTAAGGAAATGTAATGATTATTGCTTTTATCTTAGCTCTTTTCGTATAGATTATTGTTAGGTACGATGACATTAACACAGTTATTGCAGATGAAGCCTGCGTACCCTGCGCTTTCCGCGGGGGTGCTTTCTCACGCTTCTCGCTCCGGGGTCTCACCCTGGCCCCCACTCCCGCAGGAGTCTTCGGGTACTCCGGCTTCTTCAACCTTTTACGAAAAGTCACAATCTTAGCGAAAACAGCCTTTTTTTATTGATTTTTATCATTCAGCTGCGTGTTTCTACGTTTAGATTTGGTTTTTTTACACTTAAGCGTACTGATTTTACTGTTAATCCATCCGATTTTACACTTTCATGCAGTTATTTTACAGTTAGCCAGTCATACGAGAACCCTTTGGCTCTGTTTAACTCTAGTGTTTATTTCCGCTCATTGCACTTTCTGCGGGGCGCCGGTGAGCCTCCTCATGCTCCGCACTCCGGGGTCTCACCATTCCACCTGATCAAGCAGGAGTGTCGCGCATTCGCTGCAATCAACTTCTTTTAAAATATCAACAATGATCTTTTAACACAGCCAAACAAAAAAACCTCCAAAAGCACCTTTCCAGGACCTTTCAGAGGTTTTATTCGAACATATACTTTATACGTAGTGATTTTCTACAGTTTCAGCACAGCTTGAGCAAAGGCCCGGGTGCTTTTCACTGGACCCGATAGTCTTACTTACAACCCAGCATCGTTCACATGTTTCCCCTTCAGCAGGAGAGACAACAACACTGACGTTTTCGTATGACTTTGCTTCGGCAGGCGCACTGCCTTCTTCAAGGCTCACTTCTGATGCGATCAGAAGCTTATCAAGGTTAGGCAATTCTTTCAGTAAAACATAATCGTCACCTTCAGCAAACACTCTTACATGTGCTGTAAGGGATTTTCCGATTACTTTTTCGCTTCGTGCTTCTTCAAGAGCCTTCAGAACGTCATCGCGGAGTTCCATGAAGCGGTCCCACTTCTTCGTAAGTTCACCTGCATTGGCATACTCCTTAACCTCAGGCATATCTGTAAGCTGGACGTTGGCTGCTTCTTTTTGCGGAAGCTCTTCCCACGCCTCATCTGTTGTATGGCTCAGGATCGGGCTCAGAAGCTTCAACAGGCTTACGAGCACTTCATACATAACCGTCTGAATGCCGCGGCGGGACGGATCATCTGCATGCTTGATATAAAGGGTATCTTTAGCAATATCCATATAAAACGAGCTCAGGTCGATGGTACAGAAGTTATGAACTTTGTGGTACACCTGTGCGAACTGGTAGCTGTCATAAGCTCCTCTTACGTCTTTGACAAGGTCATTAAGCTTTACGAGCATATAACGGTCAAGTTCGCTCAAATCACCTTCAGCCACAGTATGGCGGGCCGGATCAAAGTCGTGCAGGTTGCCAAGCAGGAAACGGAACGTGTTACGGATCTTACGGTACACTTCAGCTACCTGTTTCAGAATGTTGTCGGATACTCTTACGTCAGACTGGTAGTCAACGCTTGCAACCCAAAGCCTTAGAATATCTGCACCGAGCTGGTTCATTACTTTATTCGGGATCACAACGTTACCGACACTTTTACTCATCTTGCGTCCTTCACCGTCAAGGGTAAATCCGTGACTGATAACAGCTTTGTACGGCGCTTTACCGGTAATAGCAACAGAAGTAGAAAGGGATGAGTTAAACCATCCGCGGTACTGGTCGGATCCTTCAAGATAAACATCAGCCGGACGCTGAAGTTCAGGACGCTCTACGAGTACACTCTGGTGGGACGATCCGGAATCAAACCATACATCCATGATGTCCATTTCTTTCGTAAATTCACCGTTCGGGCTGTGCTCAGACGTAAAACCTTCGGGCAGAAGGTCTTTTGTATCCCATTCAAACCAGATGTTTGAACCGTGTTCACGGAACAACGCACTTACATGATCAATTGTTTCATCAGTGATGATCGGTTCGCTGTTTTCTCCGTAAAAGATCGGGATCGGTACGCCCCACGCACGCTGACGGGAAATACACCAGTCACCTCGGTCACGTACCATGTTGTAAAGGCGCGTTTCGCCCCATTTCGGCAGCCACTCCACGTTGTTCACTTCACGGAGAAGGTCTTCACGGAAGTCTTTAATGGACGCAAACCATTGAGCGGTCGCTCGGAAAATAACCGGTTTTTTCGTACGCCAGTCATGGGGGTATGAGTGTGTCATAAAGGAAAGGTGTACAAGTGCCCCTGCTTCATCAAGTTTTTCTGTGATCGGTTTGTTGGCCGCATCATAGAAAAGACCTTCAAAGCCCGGTGCTTCCTCTGTCATAACTCCTTTATCATCAACTGGACAAAGAACGTCCAGTCCGTATTTCTGTCCGACGATGTAGTCGTCTTCTCCGTGGCCTGGTGCAGTGTGTACACACCCTGTACCGGCATCGAGAGTAACATGGTCACCTAAAATCACAAGGCTTTCACGATCGTATAATGGGTGCTGTGCCACGACATTCTCAAGAGTTGCCCCTTTCATCGTGCGCTCAACGGTCACGTCTTCCCAGCCAATCGCTTCTGTAAGGCTTTCCAGGAGACCCTGGGCAACAACGTACTTCGCTCCTCCTGCATTTACAACTGCGTAATCAAGCTCTGGATGAACCGCAATTCCCAGGTTGGCAGGAATCGTCCACGGAGTAGTCGTCCAGATCATGAGATTTTCCCCTTGTTCCAAAACGCCTTTTCCGTCTTTCACATCAAATGCAACGTAGATGGACGGAGAACGTTTGTCTTCGTACTCGATTTCTGCTTCAGCCAGGGCTGATTCGGATGACGGGCTCCAATAAACCGGCTTTTTGCCTTTATAGATATAACCCTTCTTCGCCATTTCTCCAAATACCTTAATCTGCTGGGCTTCATAATCGTGAGTCAGGGTAATATAAGGGTTATCCCAGTCACCGCGTACCCCGAGGCGCTTAAACTGTTCACGCTGGCTGTCAACCTGACCGATTGCATACTCTTCACACTTCTGCCGGAATTCTGCAACGCTCAATTCCTTACGCTTTACTTTTCCTTTTTTCGTGAGAGCCGTTTCAATCGGAAGACCGTGTGTATCCCATCCGGGAACATACGGCGCGTTAAACCCTGTCATGGATTTATAGCGGACGATAAAGTCTTTTAATACTTTGTTTAAGGCATGGCCCATGTGAATATCGCCGTTCGCATATGGAGGTCCGTCATGTAAAACAAACAACGGACGTCCTTGTGTACGTTTCTGGACTTGCTCGTAAAGATTTTCTGATTCCCATTTTTCCTGAATGCCCGGCTCGCGGTTAGGCAGGTTGCCACGCATAGGAAACGCCGTTTTCGGCATAAGAAGGGTTTCTTTGTAGTTCATTGTTCTTCCTCCTGTATTCAAAGTGCTCAGCTGAGCTTAACAGGGCAGCGTCATCAGGCTTTGTTCATTGAAAACAAAAAAACTCCTCATCCCAGTAGGGACGAGAAGTTATACCCGTGGTACCACCCTAATGAACGGAAGGCTTACCGTTCACTTAACGCATTCGTAACGTGAATGATACGACACAGCTTACTCCGGATTTCCGTTTCAATGTGTGACTCAAGGGTGATGTTCTGTTTATCCCGTAAGCCGGGCTTTCACCATCCCCGGTCGCTTCGTCTCTACGGACTGATAAACATACTGTCCCTGTCAAGGTCGTTTGTATTAACTTTCATTATCGGCATGCATGTTAGAAATTATAAGGGAAAATTCAAAAAAGCGCAACCGGAAGGCCATCAGCCTTTTGCGTTCTCATAGGCCTCGTCTGCTTCTTCCACTCCGCGGCCGAGATCATCCCACTCATCTCCAGTAAGCATTTCAAGCTGCGCTTCGAGAAGCATCTTAAAACGGGTACGGTAGACTTTGGACTGTTTTTTAAGCTCTTCAATTTCGAGAGCGATTTTTCGGGATTTTGCTAAAGACTCATTAATGATGCGGTCTGCATTCTTTTCCGCTTCCTTGATGATCAGCTTTGCTTCTTTATCAGCGCTTCGTTTAACTTCTTCTGCTGTTTCCTGAGCAACGAAAATCGATTTGTTCAGCGTTGTTTCCAGGTTGGAGAAGTGGTCAAGCCTTTCCTCAAGGTCACTTACTTTATCAAAAAGTTCTTTCTTTTCCCGAATCACCATTTCATAGTCTTTGATTACCTGATCTAAAAATTCGTTCACTTCGTCTTCGTCATACCCCCGGAATCCACGGGTAAATTCTTTATTATGAATATCGAGCGGCGTTAGCGGCATTTCAGGCACCTCCATTTATAATCGTGTTGTTTCCAGCTTATGTACTACTGGCATTTATTCGACACCGTCAGAATGATTTCCTTCTTTTGTGTCAATTTTCTTATTCAGGAAATCCTATAATAAGCCTTACCCGGTCTTTTTTCGTTACGCCTTCTTCAGCAATGATTTTACCACGGCCTTTCCCCCGCACGGAAAGTACATCTCCCGGCATGAGGCGCATCGATTTATCCGTTGTTACCTTCCAGTTCACTTTTACAAGCTCTCCGTCAATGATCGTTTTCATTTTCGAACGAGAAACATTGAACATCTCAGAAGCAACGGTGTCGAGTCTCATAGATGACACGGTAATCATGGATTCTCTCCATGTATCACCTGCTTCAAGTATCCGGTCAAGGGAAATTCTCTCCAGATCCACTGAGGATTTCCCGATTTTCTGAACGTTCATTTCGATATAATCACTAACCTCTTCTGCGCAGGCAAACTGCAGCGTCGTACCGTCCTGAATGATGTCACCGAATTTCTCACGCTTTAACCCTAGGTTCATTAAGGCCCCAAGTACCTGCGGGTGTTCTATCGATACGAATTTGCCCGGGTAGTGAACCTGGAAAAGAACGATGGCGAAATCGTCATCCGATGCCTGATAATAATCAGGAAAGATCATGGCACGCTTTCTTTCGGTACCTTTCCCGCCCCCAAAAAAGCGGATCATAACATCCCCTTGTGAGCCAATCAGATTTTCGGCAATCATCTGCTGTCTCGGATCTAGAAAATCCGTCAGCTTCGGACTGTACTGATCCTCACATGTCTGTTTCCAATCCATAACCTGATCTACAAACGCGTGCTCGTCTTTTCTGTAATGTTCGTAAACACTCAACATTAAACCCTCCAACTCAAAAAGGCGCTGACATTACGCCGCGCCTCTGACTATTAAACAAACCAGCCGGCAATCACATGAAGTCCCGAACGGGCAAAGTTGAGAACCAACAGGGCTACAATCGGGGAGATATCAATCATACCGAGTGGAGGAATAATATTTCTAAATGGCGTAAGGTACGGTTCTACTAACCTTCCAACCATTTGTCCAAATGAAGATTCCTTAAGATTCGGCACCCATGACATGAAGATATAAATAAATACTAAGAAGGAATAGAACATCATAAGTGTCGATATTGCATTGATTACTGTTATCATTACATTCACCTACCTAAAAATTCTGTCTGTCATCTGAGAATATTTCTGAAATTGATCCGGTCACATCCACGTTATCCGGTGTGCATAGGAAGATGTTCATCCCGAGTTTCTGAATATCTCCTCCAATAGCATACACTGTTCCGCTTAAAAAATCGACGACTCTTTTTGCCTGGTCGTTATGAATGCGCTGGAGGTTGATGACCACTGCTTTACGGTTCTTCAAGTGGTCGGCAATATCCTGGCACTCGTCATAACTGTGGGGTTCAATAAGCATCACCTTTGCACTGTTGGACTGCTGGATGCTCGCTAAAGAAACAACATTTCCTTTTTCCTTTTTATCATAGGAAGGGCGTTCTTCCCGCTCTCTCTCCTGAGGATAGGAAGGCTCGTCATAGCTCTCTGAAACCTGCTCCTCTACGTACTCGTCTTCCATCTCGAAAAAACGTTTTAATTTCGTTTTAATTCCCATCTCGCATCTCCCCTTCTCATAACATTTAATTACGATTCATTTCCGACAAGTGCAGAACCGATCCGTACAAATGTAGCCCCTTCTTCCACTGCCACTTCAAAATCATTGCTCATACCCATGGACAAATCCCGGCACGGTGCATGAGGATAATTTCTTTTTTCCACTTCTTCTTTAAGCTCTCTCAGACGCCGGAAATAAGGTCTTACTTCCTCCGGGTCATCCACAAATGGTGCCATCGTCATGAGACCCGCCACTTCAATAACAGGATAGCTTCTCAGTTCTTCAATAAACGGCAAAACGTCATCCGGCTCAAGTCCAGATTTGGACTCCTCTCCGGAAACATTCACCTGAACAAAACACTTAAGAGGGGCTTGTCCTGTGTGGCGCTTTTGCAGTTCCTTCGCAAGACTCATCCGGTCCAGGGAATGAAGGTAGTCAAACTTCCCAATCATATGTTTGACTTTTTTACTCTGAAGGCTGCCGATAAAGTGCCATGTGCCGAGGTCCGGAATCGCATCACGCTTTTCAGTACCGCCTTCAACACGATTTTCACCAATATGACGGATGCCTGCCTGAAGAGCTTCCTTTGTCCTTTCCAGGCTTACGTATTTGGTTACTGCAACAACATGAACCCCCTGCGGCTCTCTGTGTACTCTCTCTGAAGCTTTTTTGATGCGCTCCTGAATCGAAATCAGGTTATCTTTAACATTCACAGTGATGCCTCCTTATGCCAAGGCGGGTAATGGTTATTTCATTCCGATAAAACTCATCATTCTTCCTGTGTTCCCCTGATCGCGGCGATGGGAATAAAACAGGTCTGCCTGTTCGTATGTACAGTAAGATGAAGTATAAATCCGGTCTTCTTTTACCCCGTGGGAACGAAGCAGTTTCCGGTTCACTTCCTTAAGGTCAAGAAGATAATGATGCTGAGTAGTTTCTTTTGCAACTTCTCCCGCATTTCCGAGCGGCAGCTTTCCTACTTCATTCATGACCCGTTCATCAACTTCATAACAGGGCATAGAAATAGAAGGACCAATAGCCGCCAGTATCTCACCCTCTTCTGCACCGGCTTCTTTAAACGCTTCAATCATGCTTCCGGCAATGTTAGCCACCGTGCCTTTCCATCCTGCATGGGCAAGACCTGTCAGCCCCACTTTCGGGGCAAAGAAATACAGGGGTACACAATCAGCATACATACTTGTCAGAAGAATTCCTTTTTCCCTTGTAAAAATCCCGTCTGTTTCAGGAATGGCCGTGCTTTGTGAAGTTGCTCCTGTACCTTTATGTTTTTGTGTAATTTCGACTATACGACTGCCGTGAACCTGCTCTGATACGACACAGCTGTCCAGGGAGAATCCTGCAGTCTCTGTTAAAAGCTTACGGTTATTTATCACGTCACGATACTCATCATCTGTATGTAAGCCGAGGTTCAATGTGTCGTAGGGAGACTGGCTTGTCCCGCCTTGGCGGGTGGAAAAACCGGCTTCCAGCTCTGCATTTTCCTCACTGGCTGCCTTTATAAATGGTGCAATTTGTAAATATAAAGGGGAGCCTGATCGTATAAAAGGTTCGTTTTTCGCCATAATCATACCCCCGGATTGTTGTTTCTTTCTATTCTACCATTTTTTTTATCCGTGCGGAACAAATGAAGTGCTTTTTAAGTCGTATCTCCCTTGCTTGGCGGAAGATACTGCCCATCCATAAACCCATTTTCATTATGCCGGACTAAAATAACGTCTGAACCGATCTTGATGACATTATTCCACGGGATAACAACTTCCTGATCCTTTCCTCCAAATAAATTCATGACTTTTCCCCCGCCAATGATAAGAGCCTCAACACGTCCCGTAGTCAAATTGATGTCCAGGTCGGAAATATGCCCCAACAACCGTCCGTCTGCCAGGTTAACAATGTCTTTTGACTGGATGTCTGATATTTTAAGCACACCAATTCCCCCGCCTCCATAAATGATACTCCAGTATATGCACGTATCATGCATGTTATGTTGTCAGCCCCGACATGCGATTCAGGTGAGATAAGCGAGAGTGATCAAAAAGTAGAGGTATGTCATTTGAGTCTCCCACTCCGAACTCTATTGTATTAAAAAATTAGATAAAACTCCTGACAACTGCTGTAAATTTACATGCATGCTCTGTTACAGATAGATGTTTATTTCCGCTCATTGCGCTCCCTTTCCGGGGGCGGTTCGATCCTCAGCGCTTTGCGCTTCCGGGGTCTCCCCGGAACTCGCTTTTCCCGCAGGAGTGTCGCGCATTCGCTCCAATCAAGCTACAACAATGGCAATTTAAAGGCATAAAAACCAGGTTTGTTTTTATGTAATCTTTTCTGTGGCCTCCCTTGGGGAAAATATGTATATACCGTCCAACAAATCCATATCTCAATAAAGGTTATGGCACCTGTCTTATTCTATTTTCAGGGCAGCGTTTCACAACAAAAAAACCTGCACGAATGCAGGTTTTTAAAGGTTATTCTTTTGCATGCTTGTTCATCTGCTGAATCGCAGCTTTCTCAAGACGGGACACCTGCGCCTGGGAGATTCCGATTTCATCGGCCACTTCCATCTGCGTCTTGCCTTGGAAAAAGCGCATGTCCAAAATGAGCTTCTCCCTGTCATTTAAACGGATCATCGCTTCTTTCAGTGCGATTTCTTCAATCCATTGGGAATCCTTCTGCTTATCATCGCTGATTTGATCCATCACAAAGATCGGATCCCCTCCGTCATTATAGATCGGCTCAAATAAACTGACCGGATCCTGAATGGCATCGAGGGCAAAAACAATGTCCTCTTTTGGTACGTCAAGGACTTTTGCTATTTCCTGAATGGTTGGTTCACGGTCCCGTTTTTTCTCACTCATAAGAGTGTCCCGGATCTGCAGCGCCTTATACGCAATATCACGAAGAGACCTTGAGACGCGGATCGGATTGTTATCCCGGAGATAGCGTCTGATTTCACCGATAATCATCGGTACGGCATACGTTGAAAATTTTACATTTTGTCCTAAATCGAAGTTATCAATCGACTTCATCAGACCAATGCAGCCGACCTGAAACAAATCGTCTACATACTCGCCGCGGTTATTAAAGCGCTGAATAACGCTTAAAACGAGGCGCAGGTTTCCATTAACGAGTTTTTCCCTCGCGGATGTATCACCGTTTTGCATTTCCTCAAACAAAATTCGCATTTCCTTGTTCTTCAGTACAGGTAGCTTTGATGTATCTACTCCGCAAATTTCAACTTTGTTTCGTGTCAATGCCTTCCCTCCCAACAGGAGCTGATGTACAAAATCAGTTTCTCCGTCAGAGGGAAATTTATGCAGAAAAAGTAATTCTTAAAATTTGCACTTTAGGAAAGAGAGGGACAAACCCTTGCTGCTAAACCATTTTATTAAATTCTTTTCTCAGCCGTTTAATAATTCTTTTTTCCAGCCGTGAGATATACGATTGGGAAATACCGAGGAGGTCCGCCACATCTTTCTGGGTTTTTTCCTCTCCTCCTGCAAGCCCGAATCGAAGTTCCATAATCTGTTTTTCCCGGGCAGAGAGGGTTTCGAGCGCTTTGACAAGAAGCTTTCTGTCAACACGGTCTTCAATCCCTTTTGTGATGATGTCCTCTTCGGTACCGAGGACATCGGACAGGAGCAGCTCGTTTCCATCCCAGTCAATATTCAGGGGCTCGTCAAAGGACACTTCAGAGCGGATTTTATTGTTTCTTCTTAAGTACATGAGAATTTCATTTTCAATACAGCGGGAAGCATAAGTAGCAAGTTTAATTTTTTTCTCAGGATCAAATGTATTTACAGCCTTGATAAGCCCGATCGTCCCGATGCTGATGAGATCTTCTATGTTTATACCGGTGTTTTCAAACTTACGGGCGATGTAAACAACCAGACGGAGGTTTCTCTCAATAAGCATGGAGCGGACCGCTTCATCTCCGGACGGCAGCTTCTTGAGCAGATGGGCTTCTTCTTCTTTCGTAAGAGGAGGCGGGAGTGCTTCACTTCCCCCTATATAAAAAACTTCGTCAGATTTAATCCCGAATTTCATCAGAAGTTTATACCACCAGAGCTTAATCTTCATTCTGAGAATTCTCATTGTTTTCCCCCCATTATCATTATGCCGGTGACTGTTTTTGGTTTTGAAACATCCCCGGATGAAGTATACAGTCATAATCATCAAGTGAACTGAGCGGCGTGTAGCTTAGTCCGATCAAAACGTGACTGCATGAAAAACTCTCTTCTTTTTCCCCCGGACTGACAATAACGTTTGATGGTTTAAGTGCCCATAGAAATTGATGGCTCTTCCCGACGGTTCGGTAAGGAACGAGTGTCATAGCGTGCTTTTCTACAGCCTGAAAGTCTGTTATGCTCTGTGTGCCTTTTTGTGTGAACCGTACCAGCTCTTCAGGGAATGAGTCCATATGCTTCGTCATATCAATAATCATGACGGGGCGTCCGGATATCGGATCTTTCAGCTGGTTCCCGCTGTCAACAAAACCTTTAAGAACAAGCTCTGTTCCACTGACCATTACCCGGACATTCATAATCTGGTCATACCGGATTTTTGCTGTTTCAATGCCGTGAATCGATTTCCTTGAGAAATAATAGACTGCAGGAAAGCCGATTACAACAAACAGCCAGCTTACCGGGCTGCCGAAACCGCTCAGCCTTGTAGCAAAAGTTCCGTTGACTGTAAAAAGGTCAGTTGAAAAGAAAGAATGGGCTGCAATGAGCCCTCCTCCAGTCATAAAGCTGACAAAATAAAACATCATCCACGCTTTAAAAAAAGGCTTGAATCCTTTAAATCCGAAAGCAGACGTAACAATGCCAATGGAATACACAGCTTTAAAGAGCGGGTGTGCCACAACGGATGACACCGGAGAAAATAATAAAAATAAGTACATGGAAGCAATAAATGCGCCGAGCGTCAGTTTCCATTTCCGTACATGTTGTTTGAGTGCCAGTGCAGTGAGTGCGAGGAGCATCCAGTCAATCAGAAAGTTGAGTAGCCATATCACATCCAGATAGAGTGTCATGGGAAACCTCATTTAAAAGAATTTGAAATTAGTATAGCTTAACCCGATTTGTAAGTCTGTCACTTTTTGGATGCTGATTGCATGTTATTTTGAGAGATTTTTTTCGAATTTGTCAGAATATACAGCGGCAGTGAACTTTGGTTTTTCCGTACATGATCCTGACAAGCGTTTTTGGGGATTTGTGTTAATATATCCGGGTAAATGTTAAGGATTCGCGGTTGAATATTAAGAATTCCAGATCCACCCCATATAATTACCATACCAGGCTTCTGATAATTCATCTGTCGAACAAAACAGGCCGGGTTAACATAGGTTTTTACAATTAAGATTCAAAAGGAGAAAACCCTTCTCCAGCAATAAATATAAAAACAGCAAAAAACCGCAGCCCCTATGAGGACTGCGGTTATTTAATGACATCCAGCTCAAGCGCCTACGAGCTCGAGGTCATTTTATTCCATCAGATGAAGGCAAAAGCGGCTTCAATCTTATGGCCTCCCTCAAATGCTTGTACTAAAGCATAAGGGCAACTAAGCCTTTCGCCAAGACTGGCGATAAGCCAGGTTTTCTTTATCACTTGTGACCAAGGCGCTCCCGCTTTTGATTTTATCGACGGCGACGGTTACGCAGGAATGTTGGAATATCCAGGTTGTCACCATTGTCTTCCTGTGGCTGCTTGTAGCTTTTGTTTGACTGCGGCTGAGGTTCACGTGCAGGCGGCTGCTCTTCATACGTCGGTTGTGCCGGCTGCTGAGGCTGTGCCGGCTGCTGATCCTGGCGCGGCTCGCGTGCAGGTGTTTCTCTTCTTGTGGAATTCAGCTGCTGGCGGACCATTGCAGGACGTTCTTCTGCATCTTCAAACCCAGTTGCAATAACTGTTACTACAATTTCATCTTTTAAGTTCTCGTTAATAACGGAACCGAAAATCATGTTCACTTCGCTGTCAGAAGCGGAAGATACGATCTCAGCTGCCTCGTGAACTTCAAACAGGCTAAGATTGGATCCACCTGTAATGTTCATAAGAACTCCTTGAGCTCCATCGATGGAAGTCTCAAGAAGTGGAGAGCTGATTGCTTTTTTCGCAGCCTCTGCTGCGCGGTTTTCACCAGTGGCAATACCAATACCCATCAGTGCAGAACCTTTTTCACTCATGATCGTCTTCACGTCAGCAAAGTCGAGGTTAATGAGTCCCGGTACTGCGATCAGGTCGGAAATACCCTGTACACCTTGACGAAGAACGTTATCCGCTTCTCGGAACGCTTCGAGCATTGGTGTGTTTTTGTCAACAATTTCAAGCAGACGATCGTTAGGAATAACGATAAGTGTGTCCACTTTTTCTTTTAAAGCACCAATTCCATTGCCAGCCTGAGTCATACGCTTACGTCCTTCAAATGTAAACGGGCGTGTAACCACACCTACAGTAAGTGCACCGAGGTCTTTTGCAATCTCAGCGATTACAGGGGCTGCACCTGTTCCGGTACCTCCGCCCATTCCGGCTGTGATAAATACCATGTCGGCACCGCCAAGAACCTCTTCAAGATGCTCGCGGCTTTCTTCTGCAGCTTTTTTACCGATGTCAGGATTCGCTCCTGCACCAAGGCCCCGCGTAAGCTTGCCTCCAAGCTGTAACTTTTTTTCCGCTTTTGAAAGGTGAAGAGCCTGTGCGTCTGTATTGACCGCAATAAACTCTACTCCCTGCAGACCATTTTCAATCATTCGGTTAACGGCGTTGCTTCCTCCGCCACCTACACCGATTACTTTTATCGTAGCTAGCTGCTCCATATCCATTTCAAACTCTAACATTTACGATCCCCCAATCTATCATGCAAAGCATGATCATCACTTATCATTGTGCGAGTCATTTCCGGAAACACGAGTTTTGACTTCCCCCGCTATATCGTTACCGGCGTTATTCTTTTACTCAAAGGCTCCGTTAAATTCAGGTGTTGATTTCCGCTCATTGCTCCCGCATGAGTGTCGTGCATTCGCTGCAATCAACTTTAATAAATCAACAAGGATCTTAACACAGCCTACTCAAAAAAGACTTTAAACAGTTTGGACATTCGCTTTTTCACGCCTGCCTCTTCCTGCTGCTTCTGTGTTGCCTGCTGTTTTGGCTTCTGGTGCTTTTTCGCTGAACGTTCCTGACGTTCTTCTGCTGGTTCGTGTTCGACCTGTGCAACACCTGCAGCAATTTCCTTGCCTTGAATTCTGGCACTGCGGTGTGCGTACTGGATGAGTCCGACCCCGTTCGTATATTGAGGCTCTCTGACCCCGATATAATCAGGAATAGCAACTCGTACATTCTTTTGAAGGATTTCTCGTGCAAGTTCCAGAAGTCCTGGCATCTTTACACATCCCCCCGTAAGTACGTAGCCACCGGAAACATCTCTAAATCCAAGTTTCTGCACTTCTCTATGAACTAACCCTAACATTTCTGCCATTCGGGGTTCAATGATTTCTGCTAAATCGGCTTGAGAATATTCCTGAAGTTCATCACTGCCGATCTCTGAAACTTCGAAAACCTCGTCTTCAGAAGCAAGATCGATGTAGGCACAGCCATACTCTCTCTTTACTTTTTCAGCCTCTGCAGTAGACGTTCGTAAACACACGCTAATGTCATTTGTCACATGATCTCCTCCAAACGGAAGGACCGTTGTGCCTTGAAGTACGTTGTTTTTGAAAACCGAGACTGTAATGGATCCTCCACCGATATCCACAAGAGCACAACCCAGGCTTCGTTCATCTTTTAACAAAGCAAAAGACCCTGCTGCCAAAGGTTGTAGTGCGATATCTGCTATATTGAGTCCTGCTTTTTCAACGCATCGCAGCAGGTTATGTAGCATCGTTCTCGATGCAGTAATAATAGTGCCTTCCATTTCCAGTCTGACACCAATCATGCCGCGAGGATCGTTAATCTCATCAAGCCCGTCTACAATAAATTGTTTTGGGTGGACGTTTACAATCTCCCTTTCAGGAGGAATTGAAACCACTTGGGCCGCATCGATGACACGGATAATATCTTCATCGCCGATTTCACGGTCTTCACTTGAAACGGCAACAACTCCGTGGCAAGGTTGGAGCTGGACGTGATTTCCTGACACGCCAACGATAATGTTTTCAACCTTTAAGCCAACCATGCGCTCTGCTTTTTCTACAGCTGCACGGATTGACCGGACTGTTTCATCAATGTCCACAATTGACCCTTTACGAATCCCTTCTGATTCTGCTTCTCCTACTCCGATGATATTCAACGTACCATTGGCAATTTCTCCAATTATGACTCGGACAGTAGATGTGCCGATGTCCAACGTCACGTACGTATCATGGTTGTTCATTCTCTGGCACCTCCTTTAAGTTCCTCCATCTATGTAACACTGGGTATCCAATGCTTCATTTCTTATGTTCATAAGAGCCTGGTCCATACTTCCAAGTAAGACTTTACACACCCTCTACTTAAGAACAATAACTCATAGATTAGTAAGTACACAATGTATTCCACATCTTTTTTACATTCCCTCTTTTTTTTCCCTTATTTTAATAGGAAAACTTCAGGAAAGTCATGGGGATGCAGATAAATCTTTTTTCTTTCTTTTTGACCAGCGTTCAAGCAGCAGCCTTCTGATCTGGGCGATGTTGTTAAACAGCCTGACCCCAAAAGCAAAAACAGCGGCTAAATACAAGTCTACACCAAGATGGACGCCTAGAAAAGCCAAACCCGCCGCTAAAATAATATTTGAGAAAAAACCTGTAATAAAAACCTTCTCTTCAAACGTTTTTTCCAAATGAGCACGGATACCTCCGAAAAGAGTATCCAGTGACGCAAGGACCGCGATACTGAGATAGCTTGTATAGGCATCCGGTACACGGATTCCGGTAGACAAACCAAGAAGTATCCCTACAAGAAGGCCGATAAACGGAAGCCACATATTATGATTCCTCCTTTACTGGCGCCATGTAGCGGACACGCATGGACTGATCATATGCCGGTACGGTGATATCCGTCATCGGAGCAGATGTAAACTCCAGGTTTTCATACTGGAGATATTCTTTCACTTCAGAAGTCATCATATAGTGATGCAGCTGTTCGGGATCGTCTGTAAGAACCCTTACCTGAAGAGGGAATGTTGTCATTCTCCGGCTGTTTATCAGCGTTACGCCCTGAACTTCACGAATGGGTGTCGTAGATACTATTCGCTGTGATCCCACGGCAATGTCCTTTGCACCATAAATATTTAACTCATTTATCAGCATTCTTACAAGGTGTGCAGGAACAGTGCGGATGGCTCCTCCCTGATAATTCTCATCAAAATAAGGCCTGATTTCAATCAAAACGCCTTCTCCGCTCACTTCTGTCAAGCCGGCCCGGGCTTTAAGACCGTTGATGGCCTCCTCAATGACATTTTCCACATTACCTGTATTTTGAAGCTGTTCAAGCATTTCTTCCTGCGTGGCCAGTTCCTCTATGAGCTCCTGCTGTTTTTCCTTTTCAGCAGTAAGTTCCTGTCTCAATTCCATCACTGTTCTCGTGTCACGGACATCAGGTTCTTTAGTCGTCTGAAACTGAACAGCTACCATAAAACCGATAATCGTTGTAATAACGGTGAAAATCATCATTCTGTCTTTCATCATGACATATCTCCTTCTTCATAGAACGGATCGAGGAGGACATCATTCTTTTTTTCTACACGGACTTCCACGTTATCCTGTACGAGCTGGTCCACAACCCCTCCGGAAAGGTTGACTGCCAGGTTTAGCTGTTCACTTTCACCGATGGCAGTAATGGTAAACGGTGCAAAAGAACGGTTGCCGTCGATTTCAATAACCGGTCCGATGCATTGTATGTAGGAATTCTGGTTAATCCTGTGACCATTCACGGCTATGGCCTCTGCACCGGTGACGAGCAGTTCGTCAATCACTTTCTGAACATGCTGCTCATGGACAATAAAGTTGTTGGCATGCTGATCATCCGGAATAAATTCGGCATCGTCGAGGGTAATTTCAATTCCTTCCCCTATCACTGCCACTGCACCGGTAAGCATTCTGAGCTTGTCCATATCTTCAACAAGGTTAAAATAACGCCGCTCATGGTTTGCCACTTCTTCTTCGACCCGGCTCATCTCTGCCTGAATCAAGCGCAGCTCCTCTGTCAGGTTACGGTTGACGGATTGCTGCATCAATATGTTATTTCGTAAATCATCTTCAACTTTCCACTGTGAATCACCTGCAGCCTGCGGGTAGCTGTTGTCACTCGTCAACTGGTATGAAAACGCAATAAGAAAGCCGGCAAAGAGAAGTACGGATGACAAAACAACATGACTACCCTTCACTTTCACTTTCATCTTCCTCCTCAATAATCTCTTCAATTCCTTCTTCTGAAATTACATCTGACACTTCTTCCAACTCTTCTTCATTACCTTCATCGGAAGCCGTACTTTCAAAATAAGGACTCATCCTCATATGAATAATACCTTGGGCATCCTCATCAAGCTGCGCCACAATGGACGGGTACGGAATAATCCGCTCTGAAAAATGACGGAGGGTAGAATGGACTTCAAAACCGTCATTCATAAAAATCATCAGCTGATGAGGATCGTTCTCGGACGGAACAAGGTGCACTTCCGAAATTCTCTGGTGAAGACTTTCCGGAAGACTGGTAAGTTCTGAAGCCATTTCCGACAAGGTGTCATTTTCTTCAAAGCCTGCCATCACCGGGGCATCATAAGGTCTTTCAGCACGGTCTGTTCCTGTAAGAACAACGCCAGTTTCAAGCATAGGCAGGTATTTACCATCTCTTTTTACATAGGCAACCCTGCTATGTTCCTTAACTGAGATCACCACTGTGTTTGGAAGCTGACGTGAAAGGGAGGCAGAACTGATTTCCGGATGAGCTTCAAGACGGCTAATGATATCTCTCTCATCATAGCGCCACATACTCACATCATCGAGGAGATTGGTCATTTCCACAAGTTCATCATCCATCACGTGCTCGTTGCCTGTCACGTTAACGGCCTTGATATGACTGAAGGAAGACTGAAAATAGATAACGGCTGTCATGAGGATAAAAAATCCGCTCACGTATATAATGAGCCGTCTGTTGGCCCGCTGTTTCCGTTTTTCTTTCAGCGTCGGTATCCTGCCCTCAATTTCAACCACTTTCTTTTCATCCATCTTAACTCCCCCCTTTCATTTACAGAGCCAATAATTATCGGTCACCCATCACTTCGACTTCTGTGTGAAGATCAATGTTCTTTTCTTTCTTTATGGTTTCTTTAATATGGGCAATCAGGTTCAGGACATCTTCACATGTAGCATCAGCAACATTCACAATGAAGTTTGCATGCATATTTGACACCTGGGCACCGCCGATTCTATGCCCTTTAAGACCGGCTTCCTCAATCAGCCTTCCAGCGTGATCGGGGAGAGGATTGCGGAACACACTCCCGCAGCACGGAAAGTTCCATGGCTGTGTATGGCGCCGGTAATCCTTATTTTTCTGGAGAACAGCCTTGATAGCTTCTTTATCTCCTTTTGTAAGTTCAAGTTCAGCTTCAATGCAGATACCACGGTTTTTCTGCAGTACAGATGTTCTGTAAGAAAACCCAAGTTCATCTTTTGTGAGCCAGCGAAAGGTACCGTCGGGGTACAAAATATGGGCCTTCGTAAGAATTGTGGACATATCTGCTCCATGGGCTCCTGCGTTCATAAAAACAGCTCCGCCTACAGTGCCTGGTATGCCGCCGGCAAATTCAAGACCTCCGAGTCCATCCCGTGTCAGTACCGTTGCCAGTTTAATAAGAGGATACCCCCCGCCTGCCGTTACGGTCGTACCGTTAACAACCAAGGGACTGGTATCTTCAGCAAGTTTAATCACAACCCCGTCAAATCCTTTGTCTGAAACGAGAAGGTTGGATCCCTTTCCGATTACAACCCACTTGAGCCCCCTTTGTGTAATGAGTTCCATTGCTTTCTTAAGTGAAGCAATGTCAATCGGCGTATAAAGAATACCTGCAGATCCCCCGATTTTCCAAGTCGTATGGTTTTTTAACGGTTCATTTTGTTTAACTTCCCCAAGAAATGACAGCTCTTCAACTGTTTTTTTCACCTGTTCACTCCCCATTCAAGGTTACTCATTTTCCCTGTTTCATAGTTTTTTTATATTTATAAAAATGCCGTTTCGTCAGAAATTGATTTTTATGTCTGTCCTTTTGCCGATCTCCTGAGAATTCTACTTATTATTATAGCTTAAAAACGTTTATCTTGATACGAGATATGATAAAAGTGGATATATTTTTTACAGACGAAATAAACCCTGTTCCGACTTTCTGTGACGATTTGCGAGGAAAGGATCCTTGCAAAAAGCCTGACTCTGTCACGGGAGAGTCAGGCTTCATTTTTTATAAAAGTTTTTTCCGTATAAATGACTGCTTCCTTCATTCTTTTTCCTTTTTACGTTGCTGCCCCCATATAGAAATTGGAAGGTGCTATAACGGTTTATTCAGACTCAGCTTCGTTGAACTGAAGACAACGTTTGCGATGCCAAAATTTTTGTATGTCAGGCTTTTGCATACCGGCTTACACTGAGAAGGACACCGATGGCAGAAAGCATTAGCGTAAGTGATGAGCCGCCGTAGCTGAGAAGAGGAAGTGTAATTCCCGTTACCGGCATGAGGCCGGTTACCACCCCGACATTAATCATTACCTGAATGGCAATCATCCCGATAATTCCTGTTGCAAGAAACGTTCCGAAAAGATCCGGTGCATAAAGAGCAATCCGCAGACCTCTCCACAACAGAATCGCAAACAGCATAAGTACGAACGTTCCGCCGATAAAACCGAGCTCTTCTGCAAGAATCGCAAAAATAAAGTCAGTCTGCGGTTCCGGCAGATAAAAATACTTCTGTCTGCTCTCCCCCATTCCCAGACCTAAGAGTCCCCCCGGCCCGATGGCATACAGGGACTGAATGATCTGAAACCCGCTTCCCAGTGGATCCTGCCACGGATCAAGAAAAGAAACAATCCGCTTCAACCGGTATGGGGCTGATAAAATCAACCCGACGAGCCCCGCCACACCGAGCATCCCGATGACAGCAAAATGGGAAATTCGCGCACCTGCAATAAACAGCATAACCACACACGTTAAGATCATGACCATCCCCGTTCCAAGGTCAGGCTGGAGCATAATCAGAGCAAAGGCCACCATAGCAAGTCCGAGAGTGGGAAAAAGACCTTTCTTCCAAGTGGTTACGTACTTTTGTTTTTCAGATAAGTATTTAGCAAGAAACACAATCATAGCCATCTTCATAAATTCAGAAGGCTGAATCGAGAAGGCACCGACACCGAGCCAGCTCTGTGCTCCTCCACGGACAAGGCCGACACCTGGTATTAAAACGAGAATGAGAAGGCCGAAGCAGACAAACATCAGTATTTTTGCCCACGAACGCCACGCCCAGTAATCGATATGCATTAAAAATACCATGGCAACCAGACCAAGCCCTGCAAAGAACAGCTGTCTTTTTAAAAAGAAGAACGAATCGTCAAACTTAAAGTCTGCCCATACAGCACTCGCACTGTAAACCATGATCATCCCTATGATCAGCAGTCCGAGGGTGGCAGCAATCAAAATAAAATCAGGTGTAGTTTTTGTTTTCGGCAATAGAGACACCCCAGTCTTCGTACTCTCTACTACCGATTGTATGAAGGGGCTGGGACAAACATGCTATCAGCTGCCCAACTTTTCAACAGCCTCGATAAAACGGTCGCCTCTTTCTTCAAAGGTCTTGAACTGATCCCAGCTTGCACAGGCAGGTGATAACAGCAGTATATCCCCTTCGTTTGTAAGCCTGTACGCTTCCGGGACTGCTTCATCAAGTGTCTGAACGCTGATGACTTCAGCTCCTGCCTCACGGGCCACACGGGCAACCTTTTCAGCGGTTTCTCCGTATGTCACAACCGAATGAACATTTTTAAGCCACGGAAGAAGATCGTCAAACTCATTCCCCCGGTCAAGGCCCCCGGCAATGAGGACAATCGGCTTATCAAATGCTTTTAAAGCCGTAATGGTAGCCGGAATGTTTGTTGCTTTTGAATTATTATAAACGGCCCGTCCGTTCAGGTTTTTTACAAACTGAAGACGGTGTTTCACGCCTGTGAATGACATAAGAACCGAAGCCATGTCTTTTCGGTTTACGTCATAGACTGATGCTGTAAGAGCTGCTGCCAGGGCATTTTCGATATTATGCTCACCGGGCAGGCTCATCTCATCTTTATGGATCACAGCTTCTCCATTGACTGTGAGATAACCGTCCTCCGAAAGGGAAGCACCGGTGTTTAATTGTTCCCGGACTGAAAACGGCATTTTTATCCCCTCGGCCCGCTCAGCAAGACGGCGGACAAGAGGGTCATCGAAATTATAAACAAGAACACTGTTTTCATCTGTATTTTTAAACAGGCGGGCTTTTGCTTCTGCATACGCTTCACGATTTCCGTGATAATCCAGGTGGGCGTCGATAATGTTCAGCAGGACAGCCACTTGTGGTTTAAATGCTTCAACGCCCATAAGCTGAAAACTGGACAGCTCCGTGACCATGACATTTTCCGGACCTGCATTTTTCGCCACCTCACAGCTTACTTTTCCGATATTCCCGGCAATAAGGGGGTGTTTCGTCCCGTTTTGAAGCATTTCATGGACCAGGGTCGTTGTGGTGGTTTTTCCATTCGATCCGGTAATGCCCACGATCGGGGCCTCACTTACCCGGTAGGCAAGTTCAACTTCTGTAATGACGGGAATGCCGAGGCGCAATGCCTTTTCAATCAGCGGGTTATCATAACGGATCCCCGGATTTTTTACTACACAGGACAGCCCCTCTTGAATAAGGGATGAAGGATGCTCACCGCAGATAACCCGGCACCCTGCTTTCTCAAGGGAACGGGCCGCTTCATTTTCCTCCAGGGGCTTCTGGTCATTGACGGTTACCCTGGCTCCTAATTCATGAAGCAGGAGAGCCGCCGCCGTTCCACTTTTGGCAAGCCCTAATACAAGCACATCTTTTCCTTTAAAATCCGAAACAGCTTTCATCTATAACCACACCTCTAAGTAAATTCCTGCAGCAGCGAACAATATACCCACAAGCCAGAATGTGACAACAACGCGCCATTCACTCCAGCCTGACAGCTCGTAGTGGTGGTGAAGCGGGCTCATTTTAAATACCCGTTTTCCTCTGAGCTTAAAGGAAGCAACCTGAATAATAACACTCAGCGTTTCAATGACAAATACACCGCCAATGATAACGAGAAGCAATTCTGTTTTAGTCAAAATAGCAATAGCACCGATAGCTCCCCCGAGGGCAAGGGAGCCCGTATCTCCCATGAACACTTTTGCAGGGTGTGCGTTGAATACGAGAAAACCAAGTACGGCACCGACAATCGCCACACTGAATAAAGATACAGTATACATTGAAGCAGCATAGGCAACGATGGCGAAAGCACCGAAAGCCACTGCTGAAGTACCTGCCACGAGCCCGTCAAGACCGTCAGTAAGGTTTACTGCGTTGGATGCCCCGACAAGAATAATAATGATCAGGGGAAGGTACAGCCAGCCGATATCAAATCCGACGTTTGTGCCGGGAATAAAGACTTCCGTTGACAGCCCTGACTGAAGAAGGACGATATAAAAGATTACAGAAATAACAATCTGTCCAAGGGCTTTTTGTTTTGATGTAAGTCCGAGATTTCGCTTTTTTACGACTTTGATAAAGTCATCCAAAAAACCGAGGAGACCAAAGCCGAGTGTCACAAGAAGAACGAGGAAGATTTCCACGTTTAAGGAATGGAACTTCGCTCCCATAATCAGTGTTGTTAAAACGATGGAGAGAATAATCATGATTCCGCCCATCGTTGGTGTCCCTGTTTTTTTCTGGTGTGATTTTGGTCCTTCATCACGAATACTCTGTCCGAACTTCAGCCTTCTGAGAAACGGAATGAAGATCGGAGAAAGTATGACCGTAATAAGAAAACTCATAATAAGTGCAAATAATAAACCCTGTTCTAGCATTAAGGGAACTCCTTTCTAAAGTGCGCGTACATCATTGCGGTTTCTAATTGGATTGTAGTTGTTCGATAAGCTGTTCAAATTTGATGCCTCTGGATGCTTTAAACAGATACACTGTTTCAGGCAGGTTTAAAGAAGCCAGATAGCTCTCTGCCTCATCCTTTTGTTCATAGGATCGGATCTCCGGCATTTCACCCTTTTCCTTTTTCAGTGCGCAGGAAATCCATGTCGCTTTTTTTCCGATGGTTACAACATGGGTGCAGGATGAAGGAATATGACCCGCAACTGACTCATGAAGTTCTTTTTCATTCTCACCAAGCTCCAGCATGTCACCTAACACGAGGACCTTGTTTTTGTAGCCTTCCATATTTTTCATCGTTTCAATCGCAGCTATCATGGAAGTTGGGCTTGCATTGTAGGCGTCATTGATCATCAGGGCTCCTGTATTGGATTTCATTCTTTCCATTCTCATTCCGGAAAGCCGGAGCCCGGCAAGACCGCGGCGCACATCTTCATCGGTAAGCCCCAGATGAGCCCCGAGAGCAATGGCATAGAGAGCATTTTTTACATTATGGGCACCGAGAACAGGCACGGTAAACTCACCATTTATGCCCTTGACAGAAAAGGTTACCCCATCTTCGGTGTTGGTGAATTTCTCCGCCAGGAATAATGCCGAGTCCTTAAAACCACAGGTAATCACACTCGTTTTCCATTCCCGGTCAAGAAGAGGTTCATCGGCATCTGCAATAAGCACTCCGCTTGCCTTCATACCGTCAGTTATTTCACCTTTCGCTTCAGCGATACCTTCACGGGAACCAAGTTGTTCCATATGGGATTCACCTATATTGGTGATTACAGCATAATGAGGGTTAACAAGCTGGCTTAGAAAGGAAATCTCCCCTTTATGGTTCATTCCCATTTCACATACGAGCACATCGGATTTCTCCGGCATCCGGAGTACAGTAAGGGGAAGTCCGATGTGATTATTATAATTCCCGTCCGTTTTGTGAACCGTAAATCGTTCAGCCAGCACCTGGGCAATCATGTCTTTTGTCGTCGTTTTCCCGTTGGAACCGGTCACAGCTATAATGGTGGGCTCCACCTCTGTCAGGTATCGCCGGGCAAGGTCCTGAAGGGCATTTAATGTATCTTCTACAAAATAAACAGGAAAACCGTCCGGCAGGCTGTCAGGCAGAGGTATCCCCTTTTTCCAGAGCGTTCCCTTCGCTCCGTTTTCAACGGCTTTATCAATAAATTGATGTCCGTCGAAGCGATCTCCCACAATCGGAATATACAGTGCATTCGGTTCGAGAGTCCTCGTATCGATACTTACTCCATTAAACGATTCAGGCTGGACACCACGGCCTAATAGGGACACCTGGGATACCAGATCGGATTTCAACTTAAGATTTGTCATCAGTCAACGCCTCCAACGCTTGTTTTGCAACAATCCGGTCATCAAAATCAAAGGTTTGACCGGCAATAATCTGATACGTTTCATGGCCTTTTCCGGCAATTAAAATGACATCCCGGGATCCTGCTTCTCTAACCGCACGCTCAATGGCTTCCTTCCGGTCGACAATCACGCTGTACCTGTCATTTTTCATGCCGGCTTTCATATCTTCAAGAATCTGCTCAGGTGCTTCTGAACGGGGGTTATCGGACGTAAGAAAGACCATATCGCTAAGCTTCTCTGCCACCCGGGCCATCTGAGGCCGCTTCGTCCGGTCTCGGTCTCCGCCGCATCCCACTACAGTAAAGACCCGTCCGGTGGCAAATTCCTTAATGGTCTCCAGCACATTTTCAAGGCTGTCCGGCGTATGGGCGTAATCAACGAGAATGGTAAACGGGTCGTTGTCATTTGTAACTTTTTCCACTCTGCCGGAAACTCCGCTTATATCCTCAAGACTCGCGATCACATCCTTAAGGGGGATGCCTGACATTCTGACAGCCGCAATCGCCGCAAGGGCGTTATATACGCTGAACTTTCCGACCATATTCAGGCGTACGGGTGCACTCTCCTCAGGTGTTTTCACTGTAAATCTGGAACCTCCTTCGTCAAAGACGAGATCAACGGCTTTTATTTCAGCGTCATTATTAACACCGTACTGAATTACAGGAGCTGCTGTCATCTTAAGTAGATCCTTTGACGCTTCATCATCAGCGTTAAGTACAGCAAGGTTTTTCTGCTCAGGATAATAACCGTTACCAAGCTGGGCAAAAAGGAGCCCCTTTGCATGAAGGTACTTCTCCATCGTTTCGTGATAATCAAGGTGATCCTGGGATAAATTCGTAAAGACCGCCACATTGTAATGGCAGCCATGGACACGCCCCATTTCAAGAGCGTGGGAAGAAACTTCCATAACAGCTGTGTCGACACCGGCCTCTTTCATCTCACTGAACGTTTTCTGCAAAGGCAGTGATTCGGGTGTTGTGTTCTGTACCGGGTGCTCGACACCTGCGAACCGGGTGTACATTGTGCCGATCATCCCCGTCGTCTTCCGGGCGTCGGTTAAAATTTTCTCAATTAAATGAGCGGTTGTTGTTTTCCCATTCGTACCTGTAACCCCTATCAGGTTCATATCCATCGTCGGATACCCGTAAAAGCGGTTGGCGAGAAGAGCCATGGCTCGTTTGGAGTCCTTGACTACAATAACTGGCACATCAGTATCCAGCTGTTCTTCCGCAATGAGTGCCGCTGCTCCTTTTTTTACTGCATCATTAAAAAAGCTGTGGCCGTCCACGGTAAAACCGCGGACACAAATAAACAAGCTGTTTTTTGTTACTTCCCTGGAGTCCATATGAACGGACTTGATATCAGGATTCTCGTTACCTATGTACTCATAAGATGGCAAACACTCCAGGAGTGATTGAAGATTCATTGTCATATGTATATCCCTCATTTCATTTCCTCCGGCTTTCTGTATAGGAGGAGTCCCATTAAGACCCCTCCGTGGAAAGACACCGTTTCTATTTTACTGATTCTCTTCTGTTTTGTCATCCATATATATACGCACAACCGATCCTGCCTTTACTCTTGTTCCCGGGTCCGGAGATTGGAGAACTACTTCTTCTCCTTCCCCGGATACATCAAGTTTAAGCTCATAATATGCCTGGTTTATATCTTTTACAGTCCGGCCGATCAGATCAGGCACCTCAAGGATGGGTTCATCATTCCACATCCGCTCCTTTTCAATCTGGTGCTCCCGTTTTTTCACTCCCATGGCAGGCAGTGCATCTTCTATAATGTTCCCAACAATAGGCGCGGCTACAATTCCACCGAACTGAAGGGTTTCTTTCGGGTTGTCTACTGCTACATAAACGACGATTTGAGGGTCATCGGCCGGAGCGAACCCGATAAACGAGACGATATGGTTATTTTCAAGATAACGCCCGCCTTCAGCCTTTTGTGCTGTACCGGTTTTTCCGCCGACACGGTAGCCGTCTACAAACGCCCCGCGTCCGGTTCCTTTTGCTACAACGTGCTCAAGAGCATCCCGGATCTGGGCTGACGTCTCTTCTGATATCACATCTTTTTTCATTACAGGGGAGGTTCGGGAAACGACTTCTCCCGTGTCCGGATCTGTCCATTCCTTTGCGAGATATGGTGTATATAAATACCCTCCGTTCACTGCCGCAGCCACTGCTGCAACCTGCTGGATCGGCGTTACACTGACCCCCTGGCCAAAAGCGGTGGTTGCCTGCTCGAGCGGTCCGACGTTATCAAGATCAAACAATATTCCCTTAGCCTCGCCCTGAAGGTCAATTCCTGTTTTTTCACCAAATCCGAAGTCATGGATGTAGTCAAACAGTTTTTGCTTGCCCAGTCTTTCTCCCAGGACTACAAACCCCGGGTTACAGGAGTTTTGTACGACTTCAAGGAACGTCTGGGAACCATGTCCGCCCTTTTTCCAGCAGCGGAGCCTGTGTCCTGCCACTTCTATGGAACCCGGGTCATGGAAATGATCGTTTTTTAAATCGACTTTTCCTTCTTCCAGGGCGGCTGCCAAGGTGATTATTTTGAACGTCGATCCCGGTTCATACTGGCTCCAGACCGGTTTGTTCTGGTTGTAGATCTCCGGGGGGACTTCATTAAACCTTCCCGGGTCATAGTGCGGTCTCGAAGACATCCCGAGGACTTCTCCCGTATTCGGGTTCATGGCGATGGCGATGGCCCCGTCCGGGTTATAGGTCGCCTCTGCTATGTCCAGTTCCCGTTCGATAATGGTCTGAATGTTGGCATCAATAGTAAGCGTCAGATTCATCCCGTCCAGCGGCGGAGTGTATTCATCTGCCAGGTTCGGCATCCTTCTTCCCTTTGCATCGGAATAAAAAGAGACATGCCCTTCCTCTCCTTTAAGGTACTGGTCATAATACAACTCAAGGCCTGTAAGTCCCTGGTTATCAATACCTGCGAAGCCAAGGACGTGGGAAAGATATTTCCCGAAAGGATAGTGTCTGCGGTTATCTTCAGCAATATAGACGCCATCAAGCTGGAGAAGTCTCACTTCATTTGCAAGTTCATTGGAGATCTTTCTGCCCTCAGGATTGATTCGTACAATCGATTCCTTTTTTGTCACCAGTTCATACGCACGCTGGATGTCAATATTCAATACTTCTGCAAGTCCCGCTGCTGTTTTATTCGGATCCTCTACTTGTCTCGGCACAACAAGAACACTCGGAGCACTCACATTCGTCGCCAGTGCTGTTCCGTTTCTGTCAAGAATCTCTCCACGCTTCGCTTCAAACGGAATGTTCCTGCTCCACAAGTCTGCAGCTTTTTCACTCAGTTCCTGCCCGAGCACGAGCTGGACATAACCGAGTCTTCCCGCAATGACTGAAAACACAACCAATCCGATCATCAAAGATACGATTAACCGCCTCCGCACGGTCACATTAGATACCCGCTTCATTTTCATATATGAACCTCCCACTCTATTCAAAGACCGGCTTGGTTCAGTTTTATGAAAATAAAGGACAGGTTAGAACCTGTCCTTTAAGGCAGTTGATAAAGATCTTTTCTCTGTGATGGAGGATTGTTCGGACATTCGGGCGTCATTTCTTTCTGTTCAACCCAAAAATGTTTGTGAAAACCACTTTCTATTTTATAACTCACGCTTAAAGAATAAGTAGATTTATCGACAATCTGAAAGAGGCTGGGACATAAAGAATGTGTTTAGCTGAGAATCCGAACAACGCACGAACATAGCGGATGAAATATACGCAGACTCCTGCGGGATTAAAAGAAGCCACTGAAAAAGTACAAAACAACTTTTTCAGTGCCTTCGATGAAAAGCAAAGGTGAGATACCGATGTGACGAGCCTTTACTTCATGACAATGCGACGAGTTGCTTCGACCCAGACAGCTGCAAAGGTTAGCTGACAGAAGAAGAAGCAGGTATGCTGGAAGAGGGTAACCCGCTTCCAGCGGGAAGCGAAGTATATTTCAGGAGCGATTTATTTGTACCGCAAATGAACCGTTCGGATGCTCGTTGGCTAAAAAACTTCTCTCCCAGCCTCTATAAAGATGGATGTATCCAATTACCTTATTTCCCGAAAATGGACTGTAGGTCTGACTCCGATTCCCGCATGCTGGAGATGAGCCGCCCCACACTGTGCTGTATTTTTCAGAGCCAGTCGAAAGAGGTCTGGTGTTAATCCATAAAGAATTCGTCTTCTTCTACTTCGTCTTCTTCGGTTTCTTCGGTTTCTTCCTCTCCGGCGCTTTCTTCGTTTTCTTCTTCCGTTTCGTACTCAGTTTCATCACCGGTATCTCCCTGCTCCGCGGCAGGTTCATCCCCGCTTCCGAGCTCCACACTTAAGTTCTGGCCCGACGTCACTTCTGTCCCCGCAGGCACACTCTGGCTTATAACAAAGCCGCTGCCGTCTATGGTAACTTCCATATCCGCCAGACGGGTCCAGGCATGTACCTGCCTTCCGGACCAACCAGACATGTCCGGAATGAGGAATTCTTCCTCATTTGTCCTCATGAATACTTTCTCATAAGGGAGAATGGACATTTCCGGGTTAGGGAACTGGGAGATGACCGTGTTTCCTTCCCCGATAATGACGGGATCGAGCCCGTAATTCTTCAATGTTTCTTCTGTTTTTTCAACGGATTCACCACTGAAGTCTTCCATAACAATACCAGCTTCCTCCACATGCTCTTCTTCCACACTTTGAGGAGTGATGTTCAGGTACTGAAGACTTTGCTGCATGACAGGTTTGAATACTTTTGACACCGGCATGGCTCCAGTTTCGTGCAGCTCAATATCAGGGCGTTCCACGGCAACATAGACAATTACTTCAGGATCATCAGCCGGTGCCATTCCCATAAAGGAATATATGTGATTCCCGTGGCCTGTAAGCCTGCCAGGTCCGTCAGGGTTATTAATCTGTGCTGTACCTGTCTTACCGGCGATATCAAATCCGTCAATGGCGTATGGCTGCCCTGTTCCTGCTGATGAAGAAACAACCGTTTCAAGAAGACCGAGAACTTCCGCTGCCGTTTCTTCTGATATCGGTTCACCGACAACTTCAGGCTCAGTCTCAGAAACAATTTCACCTGAGTCTTTGTCATAAATTTTGTCAATTACGTAAGGTTTCATCATCTTACCGCCATTTGCAATAGCTGTAGCTGCCTGGACCTGCTGAATCGGAGTAATCGCCGAACCTTGTCCGAACGCGGTAGTGGCTGCATCAATCGGTCTGAAATCAGCGATGGAGCTGCCTGATTCGTTAGGAATATCAATCCCTGTAGGTTCTCTCAGCCCAAAGGCATCTACATAGTCAAAGAAGGTGTCCGGGGTGAGCTTTTCAAGTGCAAGTTTTGAAAAGGCAACGTTTGAAGATCGCTGGAATCCTTCATCATAGGTGATTTCCCCCCAGCCTCTCCCGCCGTTATGGTCCGGAATACGGTCCGGACCGATCTGATACGTACCGGACTGGTAGAGTTCGTCGCCGTTGTAGACGCCTTCTTCAATCGCTGCTGCAAGGGTCAGTGCTTTAATGGTTGACCCCGGCTCAAACCGGGAGCTTACAGCATAGTTTGTGTAATTGCTTATAGATTCATAGTTGTTCGGGTTAAAGCTCGGCCGGTTACTCATAGCCAGTATTTCCCCTGTCTTCGGATCTGCAACGATACCGATCATCCGTTCCGGAGAATATTCCTCATCCACCTGAGAAAGAGCTTGTTCAAGGACCATCTGAATTTTCTTATCGATCGTTAAGTACACGTCGTTCCCATTTCGGGCCGGATTAATCAAATCCTCTGTATTAACTAGAGCCCGTCCAGCACCGTCTCGCTGATATGTGATTGATCCGTCTTCAGAACTAAGGTATTCATCAAGGCTCTGCTCAAGACCCATTCTCGCTACGCTCATGTCACGCTCGGTATATCCGATGAGGTGAGAAGCGAATGTCTGATTCGGGTAATAGCGCTTTGGATCCTTTCTGAAAATGATGCCGTCGATTTCAAGTTCCTCCAGGGCATCCTTTTCTTCGACACTTAAGTATCTCGCACCAGGGATCTCCACCTGCACTAAATCCTGAGAAAGACGTTCTGCAACTGCATTCGTATCGAGATCGAGGACTGAGGTGATTTTTGCCGCCGCTTCCTGTGGATCACTTACATAGCTGCCATAGCTGTCGTCAAGGACAGCAATAAGCGTATAGGATGCCACCTCTTCGGCAATTGCTTCACCTTCCCGGTCAAGTATCGATCCCCTCTTCCCTTCAATGGTGTGAGTCTGTGACCACCTTTGTTCAATAAGCGCCCGGAGGTCCTGCCCCTGAACTTCTTTCGCTGCCTGAATGTAGACAAACCTTCCGAATACAATACTGATAAAGAAAAGGAAGATTCCGAGAACCCATAGGGCACGCACGGTAATCTTCCTGTTTTTTGTAACTTCCATTTCACAACACCCGCTTATTAATCCTGATTTTGGATTACTCTTACATTTTGATCATTCAATTCCATGCCAAGCTCCGCCTGGGCAATATGGAGAATGCGGTCAGGTTCAGACAAGTCCTTCACTTGCAGGGAAAGACCTTCATTCACACTCGACTGCTCCGTAATGCTACGCTCTGTTTTCTGAATTTCGTGGTTTGCAATATAAATCGTAGCATAGTTTGATAACATCACGTAAGCCGCAAAAACGACAGCAAGAAATGTCAATGGATAAATGATCTTCTCTCCCCGTGTAATCCCGCCTTTAAAAACACGCTGTTTTTTCTGTTTAAGCTGTCTTTCAGGCTGGTGCAGCGGCTGCTGAATTTGCTGTTTTGCAAGGCTCATAGTTATACCCCTCCCAGTTTCTCTTGTCTCTTTTTTTATCTCTTTTTTATATCTTTTTCTCTTTTGGCCCTTTTAGGCCTCTATGTTGACTTCTGCTACTTGTACTCCCTTTCCACAGGCGGCGGGGAGACTGCTATGCGTTTTTGAATTCTCTTTCACGATCACGGTATTTCCCAACGAGTGTTACTCATATGCTCCAGTCAACAACGGCCTTAAACACGTCAATTCTTTTCCGCAACTCTCAGCTTGGCTGATTTCGCCCTTGAATTTATTTCCAGTTCCGATTCGTTCGCAAGAATTGGCTTTCTTGTTACGAGTGTCAGTTCAGGTTCAAATCCTTCAGGAATGACAGGAAGTCCTTTAGGCAGCTCCGGCATAGCACTTCTCTCTTTGAACACTTTCTTGCATAAACGATCTTCTAATGAATGAAACGTAATGACGGCCAGTCGGCCTTTCGGTGCTGTGAGGTCAATTGCATCCTTCAGAGCTTCTTCAAACACGGTCAGTTCATCGTTGACAGCGATCCGGATTGCCTGGAACGTCCTCTTTGCCGGGTGCCCGCCTTTTCTTCTGGCAGGAGCCGGTATCGCATCCTTTATGACGTCTACAAGCTCTCCCGTCGTCTCAATCGGCTTCGCCTCACGTGCAGCTTCAATCTTCCGGGCAATGTTTTTGGCAAATCGTTCTTCACCATACTGGCTGATGATTTTCATCAGATCCTGGAAAGACCATTCATTTACAACTTCATATGCTGATAATTCCCGGGTCTGATCCATTCTCATATCCAGCCTGGAATCAAAGCGATAGCTGAATCCTCTGTCCGCCTCATCAAACTGAGGGGATGAAACACCAAGGTCGAACACAAATCCGTCCACGTTCGTGATGCCGAGGTTATGGAGTTCTTCTTTTAAATGGAGAAAATTCGAACGAACAAATGTGATACGTTCCCTGTAAGGTGATAATCGTTCTTTGGCAAATTCAAGTGCCCGATCATCCTGATCAAAACAAATCAATCTGCCACTTTCCCCCAACTGCTTCACAATCTGCTCACTATGGCCTCCGCCTCCCAGTGTACAATCAACATAAATCCCGTCAGGGCGGATATTAAGGCCATTAACCGTTTCTTCTTTAAGTACCGTTTCGTGTTCAAACATTTCTACACCTGTCCTTTAACTGCTTGTAGAACCTTGCGTATATCTATTACAAGTCAAAATCTACAATGCCTTCGGCTATTTCTGCAAACGAGTCTTCTGATTCAGCAACATATTCTTCCCAAATCTCTTTACTCCATATTTCCACACGGTTTGAGACACCGATAATTACACATTCCTTCTCTAACTTTGCGTATGAACGGAGAACAGAAGCAATATTCGCACGCCCCTGTTTATCCAGTTCACATTCAGTAGCACCGGAAAAGAAGAATCGTGTAAAGGCCCTCGCATCTTTTTTTGTGAATGGCAAGGTTTTAAGCTTTTGCTCTAAGTGTCTCCATTCTTCTTCAGGATAAACAAACAAACATTGGTCTAACCCTCTTGTAACTACGAAGGAGGAACCGAGATTCTCACGGAATTTAGCAGGAATTATCATCCTGCCTTTCTCGTCAATATTATGGCGATATTCTCCCATGAACATCCCGGCTCACCCCCTCCCCCACTTCTTAATACTAATCTACCACATCCCCCCACTTTCCTCCACTTTCTTTTGAAAAAAGTTTTTAAACTGTAATAATCCCTCTGTCTGGACTTAGTCAAAATCCTTTGATAATGCTGTTTGACAGTGTTTACAGGGGCTGGTGGGGGATTGTGGGAGGAATGGTGGGAGAGCGTGGGGGATTTCTGGAGGGGTTAAAACAAAGGCGTTTTTTTGAAAAATGGAGCTGGTTTGTGGTGCGAAGTGGGGAGGGTTTTTTCAGAATATTTTTTTCAGGCGTCGGTTGTTCAGGATAACTGAGAATTTGTCAGGATAAACCCACCATTGTCCAAAGATAAAATGAATTTCCCAAAGCACCTGAGCGAAAACCAACACCTGAATTTAACAATAATCAACTAAAAACCGGCATCAAAAGGAAATTTCTTTTGATACCGGCTTTGTAAAGTCACTATTTTTGTAAAATCACTATAAAATAACAACCGTATGCTTCTTTGGGTCGGGTCCGTTTTCCAAGACCCGGGCAGTGAGTTGCCTGATCACATCGGTGCCATAGCCATTCAGAAACGGAAGAACATTAATTGTCCGTTCCTGAAGTCCGTCCTGCGGGCGCAGAACCGTGTTAACGTAATTAAAATGATTCATTGACGGTGCAAGGGTCCGGTTTACCTGCCTGTCAACCTGGCGTTTATACCGATCCAGGACACCTTTGCCCATCCTTTGAAAACGCTCATGATCCACATCCGTTGAAGCGTGCTCCCGAAGATTGGCTGCCATTTTCTCCATGAGCGACTCAAACTCTTCTTCCGCTTTTTCAAATACCGGGTCATAATCAGCCGGCCTGTTCCGGCCATACCACTCGTCTCTTTTTTCGGAAGCTCCCTGTTCAATCGTTTTCCTGATGGAAAGGTCCCTCTTTCCAGCACGCTTTAATGCCCCTCTGTCAACAAGGGTAAACTGCATTCTTGGAATGAGGGGCGGGATCTTAAAATCAAACTCCCGAAAAACACTGCTCAGCGTCCCCCAGTATTTAATTTCACCTGCTCCTGAAATAAATCCGAGAACCGGAAGAAGCCATTCCTGCATTACAGGCCGGGAGACAACGTTATTACTCAGTTTAGCCGGATCTGTTTCAGCAATATGATGAAGCTCGTCTATCGTCCAGGATCTTGTCTTTTCTTTATTCGTAAATGCTCCTTCCTGGTCATCACTGTATAGAAGCGTTCTCTCATTGTGATCATCGAGAAAAAGGTGGGAGAGGCGCGGATCAATTGAAACAGGCTCACCAAAGCCGGCAGTTTTAAACCGTTTAGCCTGCTCTTCAAAAGCCAGACGTAATTTTCCATTCCGTTCGATCAGTTCATTGAAGAAAGGTCTCTCCAGCTTACGGACCGCTTCATCCTGGGCATCCATCAGAACGATCCCTGTTCCTTTAAAGAGGTGGTGAATCAGCTTCCCGAAAAAATCAACATAAGTTTTGGATTCATCGATCAGCTTTCCCCAGTCGGAAGCGATTATTTTTGTATCCTGGGTTTCCTGCAGGTGACGGATCGTACTCAGAAGAACCTTCTTCGCTTCTTCACGATTGAGGTTCCTGTTCGAGGCAGGAATTTTCAGATCGTTCCTTTCCTTCATAGCAAAGCGTTTCAGGTCCTGTTTATAGTAAACAAAGATATGGTTAATCTCATCAATATCGTGATCTTCTCCGGCAATCCAGAATAATGGAATGACCGGGAGCCCGAGATCCTTTTCTGCTTTATCTGCATGAGCAAGTATCGAGATCACTTTGTGGACCGTATAAAGGGGTCCCGTAAATAAACCGGCCTGCTGTCCTCCGACAATCATCAGGGAACGCTCACTGGTTAATTTCCCGATTTGAGTGAAGGTTTCTTCACCTGCTCCCATCTTTTTATTAAAAGAATAAAGAACGTCCTTTAACGAACCACGGTTAAATGACCGGGCAGCCAGTTCTTTTGCCCGTTTTTTAATACTTTCATCATCATAACCGTAATCGTAAAAGGACATAAGCCGGTCGTCTGCATTTATGTATTCATCTAGGAACGGGTTCAAACCCCGTACATCTTCGTATTGGATATGCATAGGTAACAACCTCTCGCCTTCAACATTTCAGATATAACGACTCTTATTATAGCAAAATTTAAAAAGATCACCAAAGAAACAGTCTCCGGTGGGCTACGCATACATTTTCGCAGTAAAACCTACAAACATAAGCACGAAATGAAGAACGAAGAAGAGAACAAACTGAAAACGCCAGACACCTTTCATTATTCTTATAAACTGAACATCCGTATACATCCGCCAGTGGGCAATGGTAAACCCGATGGCAGTAAGAAAGAGCAGTGCAAGAACGTATCCGATTAAAGAAATACCCCAGATTTCCAAGATAAAGAAGTGCACAGAAAGAACAAAAAAGATCAGGCTGACATCTACAGCAACTTTAAGAGCAAAGACTTTATTACGCGTTACTTTAACACTGATAAGATAGACAAGATAAAGGCCGATCAGCGGCACAGTAATCAATGTAGCTATGAACCCTGCCAATAAATTACCGATCATCGTCATAACTCCTTTCAACCCCTTTTATTGAATGATGAAGAAAAGACACCAAGGGCATTGTGACTTGTCTTTTTTCCGCTAATGACAGGAGGTAACCGGTAATAGCATCAACTTCCGTCTCGCGGCCGAGACGAATATCCTCGTGCATGGATGAATGATTTTTTCTTGTATTTACGATTACCCGCTCCACCGTCTCCCACTTGAATGGGATCACTTTGGTTATTTCTTTAAATACAGCACGGGCATTTTCCTTGAATAATGGATTATCCAGGAGAGCTCCGTTTTTAACCTGATAAAGGGCAGTGAGAGGGTTAATGACTGCATTTACTGCAAGCTTTTCCTCCATTAATTTTTCAATGTTTTCTTCACAGGAGCTAAAAAAACCTGCTTCCTGAAGTTTTTTCATCAAAAATTCTACAGTTTCACTTTCCCCTCTCCAGGAACCTGCCTTCCACGTGCCTTTTCCCGTATGAATGACGCCTTCATAATCAGTCGATCTTTTTGCGCCGTGTGTAAGTACACTTCCATAGAGGGGTGCATCCTTTAAAGAAACCTGTGCTTTTTCCATATGACCCATCCCGTTGAGGGCAAAAATAACCGGTACCTTTATTCTCTTCTTTGAAAGAATACCGAGAACTTCATCCAGGTGCAGCTGTTTAACAGAAACAATCACTGCGTCAAGCCCTTCCGTTGTCCAAGATGATATCGGTTGAGCCGACAGACCTCTTGAGAGTGTTTCAGGGTTGTCCTGATTACTTTGTATAAGAGTCAGCCCGCTATGATTGAGCCGTATGGACTGCTCCTCACGTTTTGTAAAAAGACTGACTTTAATTCCTGCTTTCAGGGCAAAGGCAGACAAGAGCATTCCGACAGCCCCAGCCCCGATAACCGCAACCTTCATACCGCACACCTCCACTGCACCGGAACCTTTTAATTTTCATCCGGGACTTTTACTCCATTGATTTTATCATAAATTCCATCTGTGCACGTTTTTACCTTTTTCTCGCTAAAGATTTCATGAAAGTTATAAAAATATATAGATTATTCAGTCGACATTATAGTAGAATATAAAGTAATCGATATGTTGGAGGGACAGCTATGGTTGATATTCAAGAAGTTAAGCGCTTACGTATAAACTTTAAAACCCTGGAGGAATTCGAGAACTTTCGTGAGTATGGCTTGCAGGAGTTGTCTATGAAAGAGGATCTGCAGGGAAACATCATTGATAACGACAGTGAGTCACCTTTCTATGGTGTCTATTACGGGGATAAGCTCGTAGGAAGAATGAGTCTTTATAAAGTAGATGCAAAATATGACCGGTACTTTGAGCCGCCTCAGGAATACTTCGAGCTGTGGAAGCTGGAAGTTCTGGAGCCGTATAAAGGCCGCGGTTTCGGTAAACAGCTTGTTGACTACGCAAAATCACTCGGCCTTCCTTTAAAAACAAATGCACGCCAGCGTTCCGACACTTTCTGGGAAAGAATGGGCTTTGAGCCTCTCACCTACGATACAGACCGTGACCGGGGCGAGAACCCATACGTTTGGTTTCCGCAAGGGGTAAAAGAACAAAAGCCGGAATAACACGGAAGCTTTCTGAAAACGCTTAAATGAAAATTCATCAAAAAAGAACGGTAAGGTGCGAAATACCTGACCGTTCTTTTTTAGTGGACTTAAGACGGAGACGAAGCGGTCGTTTTGTTTCGCTTCGCTGCACGCTCCACTACGTTAATCATCAGCTGATAATCATTTTTAATGAGTTCATAATCGTCTTTCATTTTTGCGAGCTCCTGACTGAGCACTGCATTTTCCTGCTTTAACGCTTCAATGGCTTCCATAAATTCCTCTGGTTCAGAAACCCCGCCATTCGTTTCAATGCATTTTTTCTGTTCGTGCAAAAACGTGATCACTTCATCAAAAGCTTCTACAACACTTTTCGAAGCCCCGTTGTCCGCTTCAGTCCGGTTTTCCGTCGCCTCTGCGAACCGCACTCCAGGTTCACTGTTTTTCACTTTCATCGTTTTTCTTTGTTTCTTAGCAAGCTGGATTGCTGTATCGTATTTTTTCCTGATCGCTGAATTCCACCGGAAACCGCACGCAGCCGGGGTTCTCGAAAGCTTATGACCAACTTCCTCAAAAGCCGCGAGCTGGGTGCTGCCTTCCCTTATGTGACGCAAAACCACCTCTGCCAATGTTAAGTCTTCATCGCTGTTCCAAGCATCCTGGCGTACCAATCGTCCGACCCCTCCTTTACTCTTCTCAATCGTTCATCCTAACTATATGCAGATGATAGAAGAGATAGACTCTTTTCTCTTATTTTCAGTATTCACCGATTATCGGTGAGTATACAAAAAGGCCGGCTGCGGGGAGGAAGTACATAACATAATAGGTGAACTTTGATAATAATTCTTGAGGGCTTCATCAATTTATGCTTCGTTGAAGGGAAGATACTCGGACTCGTCCCGAGCCATTCCATCAAACCTTCTTCTACATGAAGTAAAGCTCGTCACTGCAGGGTGTCGTCTGTCTTACACTTTTGCAGGAGTCTCGCACCTGGATTGTTGCTAATTTCCCTTTCTATAGATTACAGGAAATAAAGGCAGTATCGGTGTGCCGGCAAGCCTCCTCAAGCTAGAGCGAGGACACTGAAAATGTCCATTTTTTTAAAATAGGCTCTGTTAAAGGCAGATGTTGATTTTCGCTCCTTTGGCTACCTTTCCGCGGAGGCGCCGGTGAGCCTCCAGGAGGTTTATTCCTGCTTCTTCCTCTACCAGTAACGCTTAAGTTCGGTTTTAAACTTTTTCCAGTGCCTTCTAAGCAATGAGCGTAGCGGTTGCATGTTTAAAAAGCCTGTTATGTGTGGGCTTCTCGTAACAGGCGCGCAAACGAACGGAGCCATTGCAACTCAAATAAAAGCCACTGAAAAAGTTGTTTTGTATTTTTTCAGTGGCCTCTTCCCTTACCGGTCTGTTTTCGATAGAAAGGCGTTAACAGCATCGTGGTGTTCGTCTTTTGCCCACAGTTTTGCACAAGCCTTTACTTCTTTATCGATATCGTTAAATAATGTATCTCTTTCTTTTTCTGTTCTCACAGCATCTTTATATGATCCGAGAACACTTCCAGAAACCCCATTCCACTTGCTGAGCCATTCCATAAGTTCACTCTCACTATTCAAAACCGCCTGAATCCAGCCCATATTCAGTCCCTCTTCTGCTGTAAAAAGGCGGGCTGTCGTAAGCAGCGTCAAAGCCTGCAGATAAGGAACCTTTTCTTTAAGAAGACTCGCTCCTCCCCAGCCGGTTGTAATCTGGAGTCTTCCTTGTATAAAGCCTGTTTTTGCTCCAGGATCCGCCACTCTGAAGTCACACGCTGCAGCAAGTTCGCACCCGCCGCCGACAGCATGACCGTTTATGTAAGCAACAGTGAGATACGGCAGTGCAGCAATTCTTTTTAGAAGACGGCTCATAGGTACAAGCATTCCGAGAGCTTCATCCTCCGTTTTCAGGGAATGAAATTTACCGAGGTCCCCTCCGGAACAGAAAGCACTCCCTTTTCCTGTGAAAACGAGAATTCTCGTGCCCTTATCCTCTTCCAGCTTATCAAAAATCGCATTAAGTTCGTTCATGACGTCAAAATCGACCGCATTTTTGACTTCAGGTCTGTTTAGGGTAATCTTTGAAATACCATTCTTCTCATAAGACAAAATCACCTTTTTCAAAATACCGCCCCCCTGCATTGATTATGCTCATCCCTGATCAGAGGGTCTGACCCTCTGATCAGGGATGAGCATAATTTTAACTTTGGGAGTGAAGTCTGTAATCCTTCACTTTCATCAACATTTGGATTAGAAATCACTACTCCATACGTCCCGTGATAAAAAAAGGCAGGGAGGAAATGGCATCCTCCCTGCGTCAATTACGACCATTATTTGTTTACAACGTCTTTTCCTTTGTAGGATCCGCAAGCTTTACATACACGATGGGAAAGCTTAGCTTCACCGCACTCCGGACAATTTACCATGCCAGGTACGCTCAATTTGATGTGCGTACGACGCTTGTTTTTACGGGTTTTACTCGTTCTGCGAAAAGGTACTGCCATGACTGACACCTCCTTGAATATTCGTTCAATAGATAAAGCACAAACTTGGTTACTTGTCGAAAAACTTCTCCAGGTCTTTCAGCCTTGGATCGACCTTTTTTGCCTGTTCCTCGGAAGAGACCATTTCCCAGTCTTTCCCTTCGGCAGGTGCCGGGCCTTCCTTAGCTTCACTGAAAACCTGCATCGGCTTTTCAAGCAAAATACGTTCTTTTACGTAAGGCAATAAATCTACCGTGTTATCTTCCAACTCATGAACGTCATCTTCCTCTTCGAAGGTGGCCCATTCTTCCAACTTGAAAATCTCGTTGGCTTCGATTGAGAAAGGATACTCAACATCATTCAAAGTCCTTGCACACGGAAGTGTCATTGACCCGTCAATCTGCAGACGAAACGTCACAGAATCCCGGGCAAAGACGGCTTCGCCTTTCACGTGAACCGGGGTGATTTCCCGGATTTCACGATCTGTCGTTTTTACATCCGAAACATCAACCGATTCGTCGATGTGTAATCCTTTTTCCTTATAGGATAACAACTGTTGAACCGACCATTTCATTCTTTTTCACCTCAAGACAACAAATGTTATTATATCCTTGCAAAAATCGTTTGTCAAGGTAACTTCTTTACATCGTACTGATTTTTTATCATTTACGAAATCCCATCATAGCAAATATTTAATCAAAATAAAACGATTGACCACAGTATTTCACCTTCCCCGTAAAAAAACGGTTTAAACCAGCCTGTTTTTTGCTTATCCTTATAAATAGACAAGTTTTAACATGAAACGCCGTTCTGTTTCGGTTATCCTTACACTTATCCCAACATTCAGGAGGTACTTCCTTTGAAAACAGTCGGACTTGTTGTTGAATATAACCCTTTTCATAATGGACACTTGTATCACCTTACTGAATCCAAAAGAGTAACAAACGCGGACGCGGTCATCGCGGTGATGAGCGGATCGTTTCTTCAGCGTGGTGAACCGGCCCTTGTCGATAAATGGGCACGGACGAAGATGGCTCTTTTCGGAGGCTGTGATATTGTTATTGAGCTTCCTTACCTTTATGCGGTCCAGCATGCAAGCCTCTTTGCCAGAGGTGCAGTGGCGGCTCTCGATCAGCTCAAAGTTGATACCGTTGCCTTTGGCAGTGAAGACGGCAGCATTGACCGGTTTCAGGAAACAATCAGGTTTATGGAGCAGAATAAGGCGTCCTATGAAAAATATCTTCACCTCTATTTACAAAAGGGCTTTAGCTACCCGAGAGCGTCGAGTGCAGCCTACAGTGAAATCAAGCCCCCTGCCTTTAACGGGGTCGATTTGAGCGCACCCAACAATATTCTCGGAATCCAGTACTGCGAGGCGGTTAAAGATCTGGAGAGCTCTATCACGCCTTATACCATCACGCGTGAAAAAGCCGGCTATCACGACCCGGAACCGGGGGACAGTGCTATTGCCAGTGCCACTTCCATTAGAAACAGGCTCCTTTCGGAGGAGTATTCCCTTGATGATGTCCGTCCATTCGTACCGGAAACAACATTTGACGTCCTTAAGGAATTTTACAAAACTCACGGCCAGTGGCATCAGTGGAACGATTATTTCCCTTACATCCAGCATCAGCTCATTACTAAGTCACCAAAAGAGCTCGGATTGATTTATGAAATGGAGGAAGGGCTTGAATACCGGTTTAAAAAAGCCGTTACGAAAGCCGGTGACTTTGAATCGTTTATGGATTATGTAAAAACGAAACGCTACACACGAACGAGGCTGCAACGCTCTTTGGTTCATCTTCTTCTCGGAACCACAAAAAAGCAGGCCGGAGAGCTTGTTCATCCTCTCAGACCTGACTACATCCGGGTTCTCGGGATGAGTGAGAACGGCAGGAATTATCTGAATGGGATAAAAAAGGATATTGACGTTCCCCTTATTTCCAATGCCAGTAAAGGTGACAGCATCCCTGCCCTGGAAAAAGATATTCAGGCTGCGACTGTCCACTATCTCCCCCTTGTTCTCAGGGGCACCGGTTCACCTGTAAGGGAATATACAGCTCATCCAATTCGGGTAAATAAAAACGAAGAAGCCTCCATTTAAGGAAAGGCTCCTTCGTTTTTTTATCCAAGTTCCTGCTCCAGGTATTCCAGGGCTTCTTCAAACGAATCAACTCCAATTACCTCCATGTCGGTACCGATCGATTCTGCTGTTTCCAGTGCAATATCGTAATTTGACCCTTCCAGTCCGTTTTCATTGGGAGCAAAAAACACTTTCGCACCTGCACGGTCTGCTGCAATCACTTTTTGCTTGACACCGCCAATACGTCCCACTTCTCCTTCTTCACTGAGGGATCCTGTGCCGGCAATCTGGTTTCCTTTTGTAATGTCCTCTTCCACCAGCTGATTATATATCTCAAGAGCAAACATCAGACCTGCAGACGGCCCCCCGATCTGTGCAGTATCGATTGACACATCCGGATTTCTCACCAGTTCACGGTCCGTTACGGGATGTGCAATTCCGATCCCTCCCCGCTCCCCTGTCGGATCAAGCTCTTCCGGGAACTTTTCTACGGTTAAGGTTACGTCCTGTCTTTCTTCTTCCCGTTCGATCACAAGATCAACTTCGTCTCCGATATCAACTGACCCCAGTTCTTCCAGAAGATCTTCTGCCTTCAATGTTTCTGTTCCGTTCACTTCGACGATCCGGTCACCAACTTCCAGTTTTCTCTCGGCATCCATTCCTTCTACGAAGCTTGTAATAAGAACACCGTAGTTTTCAAAGTAGGCTTCTTTTCCAGCCTCATTGTAGGCAATTAAAACAGCCACATCCTGAGAACTTGTCATCATCACAAGCTGACGTTGATGATACTCTTCATCTGACTCACCTTCAGGGCGGATCAGGTTCTCTGCGATCAGATCACGATCATCAGATAACAGGGACCATACATAATTTATCGTATTCGCCCTTCCCATCCTCACAGTGGTAAGGCTCAGTGTTCCTTCATAATCATACCCTTCCTCTACTTCAATCACTTCACTGAGAACTTTTGCATCTCCCGGAATGCTGAAGTAATAGGGAAGCTGATAAAAATTCACGAACAAAAGCACCAGTATAAAGATCGTCCACCGGAAAACCGACCCTTTAATCGTTTTCCCTCTCGTCTCTCTCATGATGTTTCTCCTTCCATGCGGCTATTCTCTCTTTAAAAACATCGAGGTTTTTTTCCATCTCTTTTTCACCCTGCAGGATAATTTCTTCCACATCTGTAAACTGTGTTGCTTTAATGTGTCTGAAGATGGGCCTGATCATCAGATCCGACTCTATTTCCCGATATCTTACCATTTCTTTTTCCATGATGTCCATACTCTGGATAATCACATCGTAAATGGAAGTGATCTCGGGTTCCGTATTAAAATACGACACATCCACGGCAATGACCATGTCAGCTCCCATGCTCTTCACAACACTGACAGGGACCCTGTCAATCACACCCCCGTCAACAAACAGCCGACCGCCGATCCGTTCAGGTACGAGGATGCCGGGTATAGCAATACTTGCACGGACAGCCTGGGTGACATCCCCGTCCTTAAAAACAACTTTTTCCCCTTTTTTGAGATCCGTTGCTACAATCGCCATTTCAGGGGAGAGCTCTTCTATCTTTTTCTGCTTAACGAGCATTTTGATGATGCTTTTTGCTTTTTCCCCTTTAATAAAGCCCATTTTCGGCACAGTAAAATCAAGGAAATACTTCCGTCTGAACTGCATTGCCATTTTTTCCATCGTCTCAGGTGTATGGCCTGCTCCGAACAGGGCACCGACGAGGGCTCCCATACTGCTGCCGGCGATGTAGTCAACCTGGATGCCTTCCCGCATAAGTACCTTTAATACACCAATATGGGCAAACCCCCTCGACCCGCCTGAGCCAAGAGCCAAACCAATCTTCGGGTTCATGTCTTTCCCCCTGTTCCGTCCCGGTCGTATGTGACGTTTAAGGTCTAAACGCACTCAGTAAACGTATATTTAACCGAGGACAAGTTTATGATGATTCTGCCTGAGAGGAGGCCTGATCTTTTGACAGCCTCATCGTTTAAAACAATGGTTCTTGGAGGTACGGCCACGTTTCTGGCTGTCTCTTTTATATTGTTTCCAAAAGATGCCTATGAAGCCTCCATACGCGGCTTGAACATGTGGTGGGAGGTGGTCTTTCCTTCCCTGCTTCCTTTTTTTATTATGAGTGAATTTCTTATCAGCTTTGGTGTCGTTACCTTTGTCGGTGCTTTGTTTGAGCCTGTGATGCGGCCGTTATTCAGAGTTCCCGGTGTGGGCGGTTTTGTGTGGAGCATGGGGATGGCTTCGGGTTTTCCCGCCGGGGCAAAGCTTACGGCACGTCTTCGCAAAGATAAAAAAATCACCAGAATCCAGGCTGAACGACTCGTTTCATTTTCCAATGCTTCCAACCCCATCTTTATTTTCGGAGCCATCGCCGTAGGTTTTTTCCATAACCCTGCACTTGGTTTCCTCCTCGCCGTCTGTCACTACGGAGGCAACCTTTTCGTAGGACTTGCTATGCGATTTTACGGTACGGATGAGGAGAAAGAATCCAAACAGACCACACCCCGCTTCTCACTCCGGCACGCCTTCAGGCTGATGCACCAAGAGAGAAGGAAAGATACGCGGCCTCTTGGAAAGATGATGGGTGATGCCGTTTCATCTGCGGTCACAACATTGTTAATGATTGGCGGGTTTATCATTTTATTCTCAGTATTGAATCGTCTGCTTACGGTTATGCACGTTTCTGAAATGTTAGCGATATTGATTACTATTATACTTACTATCCTTCATATTCCCAACGAATTAAGTCCTGCTCTGATCTCCGGGCTGTTTGAAATTACGCTTGGCAGCCAGATGGCCAGTGTCGCTGCCGGCACCTCTTTGTATCACCAGGTGCTCATCACAAGCTTTATTCTTGGCTTTAACGGTTTCAGTGTTCAAGCTCAGGTTGCAAGTATCCTTGCTGAAACAGACATCCGGTTTAAACCGTTCTTTTTTGCTCGTGTCCTTCACGGGTTTCTGGCTATGGTTCTGGCAGCCTTTTTATTCGAACCTTTATATCCAAACGGCACAGGCCGCACAGCAACAGAGGTATTTGCTCCCGTAAATACTGAGCACGTGAACACATTTTTCATTTCTGTATATGAATGGCTCACTCATTTCGGCGGTCTGGTTACGCTGGGTGGTCTCCTCCTGTTTGTACTTCTTAAAGCAGGGCGGGCCCTAAAGGAAACGAAGAGTATTATGTAACTTCCATAGCTCTCACAGCTTAACAATGAAAAAGAGAGAGTGATTCAAGGTGGCCTTATACCTTACGAGTCACTCTCTCTTTTTTCAGCTGTTCAGTTTTTCACGCAGGGCAGTCTGCACCTGTTCAGGAACAAGATCGCTCACATCTGCATCATACTTAGCCAGTTCTTTTACAATACTTGAACTGAGATAGGAATAATGATGATTGGTCATCATAAAAAACGTTTCGATCTCTTCATCAAGCTTGCGATTGATTGAAGCCATCTGAAGCTCATACTCAAAATCAGAAACAGCACGAAGTCCTTTAATAATCGCACTCGCTTTTTTTTGCCTCGCATATTCGATAAGAAGACCATCAAAACTGTCCACTTCTACATTTTCAAGGTGAGAAGTTGTTTCCTTGATCAGCTTTACCCGCTCCTCCACAGAGAACAGGGGCTTTTTACTGCGGTTATTTAAAACTGCAATGATTACTTTATCAAAAATTTTGGCGCCTCTCGTTACAATATCGAGATGCCCCACTGTAACAGGATCAAAGCTTCCGGGGCAGATTGCAATTTTACTCATCTTCTTTTTCTCCCTTCCCGTGCATGTAAATGGATATCACTGTGTCACCGTATTTCTCCTCTCGTACTTTCACAAGTGTTTCGTATGTATCATCCAGGCTAACCCTTACATCGTGCTCTGCAATGATCTTCCCATTCTCTTCAAGAAGGTCATTGTTTGAGATAAAGCTGAGTTCTTCAGGGATCTGCTGTTTTGCATAAGGCGGGTCGAGGAAGATAAACGTGAATTGTTTTTCCCGCTTTACAAGAGCCTGAAGGGCACGTCTGGCATCATTTTTATAAACTTCAGTCCGGGACTTCAGCCCGCAGGCAGCGATGTTGGCGCGTATGCTCTGAATCGCCTTAAAGTCTCTGTCGACAAACACTGCTTTCTCAACTCCACGGCTCAGGGCTTCGATGCCAAGCCCTCCTGCTCCGCCATAGAGATCGAGAACCGTTCCCCCTTCAAAATAGGGTCCGATCATATTAAATATGGATTCTTTTACTTTATCTGTTGTCGGCCGTGTCGAATCACCAGGTACGGCTTTTAAAGACACACCTTTATTTTTACCGCTGATCACTCTCATGTTCCTGCTCCTCTGTCTTGATTCTTGTTCAGGCGACGGAATGTTTTTCTTCCGTCTCCATTATTCGTGCTTTTATCGTAGCACAAAACAGGTTGAAGCAAAAATTTCCTGATACAGCATTTGTCAATCTATGTTAATTTACGTGTATAAAGATTGGGTACTTGACCATAATAAGGATAGCAACATGATACCAATGTTGCTGACAACCGCGGAGAAGACTTACGTTTCCCCATAAGTTCTTCCTCCGGTTTCTCCTCTCCCATTGCCCTGGTAAGTGTGAACCGGCTTTACGGCCGGGTGCTTATTATAGGGTACCCGCAGAAGGTTGCTTCTGCGGGATTTTTTTGTTATTAATTCTATAATGCAGGCTACTCTGAAAAAGAATTCAAACTCAGCTTCATTGAACGGAATATACTCCCTTTCCGCGTTAAAGGAAGGGAAATAGCAACAATCTATCGGATTACAGCTATAAGGAAAGCTGATTCCTAGCATTGCCGGAAAAATGGCTCTTAAAGGAGAGCCCGCTTGCGGAATTGAATACGCAATTAAAAAACCTCCGCCCAAAGGCGAAGGTTTATAATCCCATTTTATAGTCATACTCTTTTGCTTTGTCAGGCTTGGAATTTTGAAATTCCGTGTTGAGCCAGGGGCGCATGGACATGGAGACACGTTTGACAAAGTGGTAGGATTCCAGCTTTTCCATCGTCTGTTCCACTTTTTCCCCGTCGCAATACAGCACAACGTATTTCATTTTTCTTGAAACGTAATGAATGTTTCCAAATCGCCGCAGCTGTTTCACGTGCTTCAGCGACTGAATCCAGACAGCCAGTCCGACACGATTTCCAATCACGCTCTTCCCCGTCCCCTTTTCCTGTATATGTTAACGTAAGTGTAGCACTACTCCTAAAAGGTGGCAAGCGTTCCCGGTGGGATCAGGAGCAGCCGCAGCTGCCTCCGGAACCACATCCGCCACTGCACCCGTCCTGGTCAAAGAACGGATTTCCTGTAGGCACCTTCACGCTTTTGGATACCGTATCAGCGATAATCAGACTTACGTCGCGGAGCATACTTTCAAGCTCTTTTTCCGCTTTTTTATATTCTGCAATCGAATCATGCAGATCCACCATTCGCTTAGCTTCCCGGACTTCTTTTGTCACCCGTTTGTAGTCAGGGTGGTACTTCCCAAAACGCTGGACTTCGTCGTAATCTTCCTTAAGTTTCAGGAATTCACTGACGAGGCGTGCCGCCTCTTTATCCTTATCCATCCGTTTTTTTGCATCTATATAATCAACGTACACTTCTGATGAAGTAACAAAGTCTCCGAGATCGTAAGCAGAATGGAGGACGTCTGCACTTGTTGCTGTAGTAATCATAGTAAAACACCTCCGTTACCATTATAGCACGTTCCGGGTGTTACATTTCAATACTTGATTGGTTCGCCATCTTCACACCCGGATATCCCTTGATCTCACTCATAAGCCTGAACAGGGCTTCATCCTTTTTCTTTGCTTCAATCATCACATCCAAAACGTCCACACTCCCGTTGATTTCCTGCAGGAAAGACCAGATTCTGTTTACATTAATATAATCTGCGTGACTTTTGTCCATGGGATGCTCTCTTGGACTGGATATGTGTATCTTAACTGGGAGATCACTTCCGTCCCACGTGCCGGCAACCCGGTCCCAAAACGTTTCAACCGGCGTCCCTCCGTTTACATCATGATGGTGAAGATCGAACACAACCGGTATTCCAAGCTTCTCCCCGAGATAGAGGGCATGCTCTACCGTATAATTCGTATCGTCATTTTCAAGGATCAGCATCTCACTAAGGGTTACCGGTATGTCCTGAAACCGTTCAATAAACGTTTCAAGTCCTTTTTCCACTCCTTGTTTCTTCCCGCCAATATGAAGCACACACCTGTGACGGGGGGCTTGATTCATCCCTTTTAAAAGACGGTAGTGATACATAAGAACCTGAAGTGAGCGCTTGAACACATCATCGTCGGTCGTATTAAGGACTGTGTAATGATCCGGGTGAAACCCTGTACGGATCCTGTGCCTCGTAATCAGCTCTCCCAGCTCCGCCAGTGCAGGGCGAATCGCCCTATCCCACTTCCACCCTTCAGTCAGAGGGTGTCCTGCCAGAGGAACGAGTCGGGATGATAGACGAAATAAAGCGATATCATGGGCTGCGTTATGTTTAATGAGCCTTTTGCAGTTCTCAATATTTTTAATCGAAATTCTCTCAAGCTTACGGATAGCAGCATTCCGGTTATCCAGCTTCTCAAACTGGGCGGCCGTCATCGTATGGGAAGGGGAAGCATTTGTAAGAGACATACTCATTGCAACGTATCCGAACCTGACAATCATGTAGCTTCCTCCTCTGAAAGATTATCTCCAAGTTGATCAGGGTGGATAAAGGCAATTCGTTCAATTGAATCGATCTGGATCTTCTTCTCATCAAGTGTGTGAAAGTATGGCCTTCCTTCACCAAGAGCATGGATCGATTCAATTTCAATGACCGATTGCCGGCCTGCCGGATCTTCAATCAGCACAGCCGCTTCCATGATAAGTGCCTGTCGCAACAAACGTAAGAGCATTGTTTTATCATAGCCTAAAAGAGAAAACCACTGCCTCGGCAGCTGCCCGATATCTTCTTTATATGGATGCCTGTGACCGCCTGATTCCTGCACAGTCCATCTTTTGCTTCCGGCCTCTTTTTTCTGTACCTTTGGAACGGTCTTTGATTCATTGAGCAGTCCTGCTTTTTTCAGAAATCCTGCTGCTTTACGCCCGTCCTGCTGAGAAACAAACAAATGATCCTGGAGGGAAAAATAATCAACTTCCTTTTTATCAAGCAGAGACGTACATGTCTCCGCAGCATGGATGTCCTGGATATGGAAACAATGAAAGAGTCCCTTTTCCTTCACAGGCGTTTTCTCGTTGATCCAACGTGCAAACTGCTGCTCATAACGCTTCGGGTCAATAAAAACCCCTCTGAATTTTTCAAAGAACGTTTCCACCTCAGGACCTGCCTGAACACTTTCTTTGGTAAAAATAACATGGGCTCCCCCTGATGAAAACACTTCAGGATTTACTTGCAGACTCCCCCACCTGAGAAGATGCCAGATAACCCCGGGATTAACCCCGGAAGGTATAATCATTTCAAAGTTCCCAAGATCCATAATGTACTGTTGATCATAAAGATCAATCAATTCCAGACCACAGCCGGACAAAACGCGCCCGTCCCCCGGAATCATGACACCGTAGGAAATTAGGTCATCGTCTTCCTCACATTCAAGGGGAGTGCCGTGAATAAATGCATGGACATCCATTTTATCTTGTTTCGTTTTCAATGAAAAAAGAGCGGCTTGTTCCATGACGTCATCAAAGCGGTTATGTAAAAAAGAAAGGAGCAGGTCTTCATTCCATCTGTTATTATCAATGCAGCCGAGACGTTTCATGGCCGCAAGAACCCATTTCTCTATTGCCGTGTGGTCCTTTCTCACTTTCGTAACGTTTTGCGTATACAGACGGTTCAGGGCATTCATTGTATTCCAGAAAAAGAGCCCCGGTTCTCCGGGAGGAAGAGACCCTTCTTTATTTAAAAAAGCCCTCTTCCATTCTCTCGGGACGAGCTCGCAGTGGTGATTTTCATAGGAAAGATGAAAAATAATCCCCGCTGCTGAAAGCCGCTCCCCCGCTCTTTTATCAAGGTAGGATTCACGTTTCGCGCTCGCACCTGCATCACCGAGGTCTTTTTTTAACAGGTGTGCAAGAACATTTTTCTCGCGAACACTGAGCTTAGCCATCACAGCAGCTGCACTTTCGTGTGATACATCTTGAAGGGGGGGAATGCCTCGGTGTTTCCTCTCTTTTTCAACAGATTCTATTTTTTCATTCCCGGTTAATGAAAGTATTGTAGCGAGTTTCACGATGTCCACTCCTCTGATTCATACTCATAGCCTTGCTCGATCATAAAAAGCTGCCGGTTTCCTGCCCTTTCCTCTTCCTTTGTGCCCGCGGTGACCAAGGAGTAAAACGTTACACTCCTGCCTTTGTCAGACAGCCGCAAAAGTCTGCCGATACGCTGTGCTTCTTCCTGACGGGACCCGTACGCCCCGGAGAGCTGAATCCCAACCTGGGCATCGGGCAAATCGAGTGCAAGGTTGGCTACTTTGCTCAGAATAAGCGTTGTGACTTTTGAATCCCTGAAAGCCTGAAACAGCCGTTCCCGTTCTTCTTTAGGCGTCTCCCCTGTAATAAGAGGAAAGCCTGTACGCTCTCTCACCTGTTTGAGCTGGTTGAGATAGCTCCCGATAACGATTATTTTTTCTCCCTGATGTCTTTCAAGAAGTGTTTCCAGAACGTCAAGTTTCTTCAGGTTTTCACTCGCATGACGGAACTGTTCACGCTTACTTTTATACCAGTGTGCCACTGCGTCTTCTTCACTGAACTGTACTCTTATTTCTTTACATACAGGCTTTGCAATCCAATGATTTTGTTCAAGCATCTGAATCCCTGCCTCATACCGTTTCGGGCCGATGAGACTGAAAATATCTTTTTCTTTTTTATCCTCACGTACACACGTTGCCGTCAGCCCCACCCGCCTTGTGCTGTGCAGAAGAGCCGCAAAGCGAAACAGTGGTGCCGGAAGCAGGTGGACTTCATCATAAATAATCAGTCCCCACCTGCGATTCTGAAAGAGGGGAAGATGAGAAAAGCTGCCGTTCTTCGATTTCCTGTGGGTCAGCATCTGATACGTTGTAATGGTAATCGGGAACATCGTCTGCTGCCCCGGTCTGTATATGCCGACTGACCCTTCCTTTACTGTCGTTTTGTTTTTAATTTCCCTCTCCCACTGCCTGAGAGATGTATCATTAGGTGTTAATACAAGGACTTCCTGTTTGATCTCTGCCATGATTGCTAAACCGACGATCGTTTTTCCGGCACCGCATGGAAGAACGATCACCCCGTTCCCCCCGTCCAGATGCCTTCTCTTTATCAGGGATTCACAGGCTTCTCTCTGATAGGGTCTTAACATAACTTCCGGCTTAAGGCTGATGGAAGCTTCCGTGCCTTCTTCGTATCCTCCGGAATCTCTGACCGGGTATCCTGCGTCCATAAGTGTCTGTTTTATTCTGCTTCTGTCAGCAGGCCGGATGGCCATGGCTTCGTAACCGTCTTTTGTGATAAGAACCTCTTCTTTTTCACAGAACAAAGAAATAAGTAATCCCTTTTTCTTTGAAACGATGTACAGCTTACCTTTTTTTCCTTTAATTATTTCCAAAAGGTTAAAACGTTCACACTGCTCTTTTATCCAGTCCAAAAGCGCATGTGGGGGATTCACCTTGGAGAAATCAGTTAAAAAAGAAGCCAGTTCTTCATAGGTAATTCCCTGCTCGCAGGCATACCAGATAGAATATTCACTCATCCGGTAAACATGAATAGCTGAAGGTGTTTTTATAAGATCAGCAATTTCCTGAATGACAGGATGAATGATTTTGTATTCTCTGTGGTTTGTCTGAACATAGATCATCCTGTCAGCTTGTACTAAAAGGGGCCTTTCCGGATTCATTTCTATCACCCTGCTTGTCGTGACTTCTATCTGTTAATGTCTGTGATTGGTCCGATTTTTATACAGTGACAAAGTTCTTGTATGTGGTGGAAGTATTGTTTGTGCGGGGTCAAATAGTTAAGGAGATATTATAAAGTGCGGGCCTTCTGTCGGCTGGTATAGGGGGTTAAAAAGAGTTTAAATTCCCACATATCCGGAAGGAAATCTGGAATTCTTAATATAAAATTTCCAATCCTTAATATTTGTACCTTAATTATTAACATAAATCCTTAACATAAATCCCCAAATAAAGATCGTTCCGAGTTGTGCCGACCAACAAACAGCAAGCAGAAAAATCTTTTCCATTTTAAAGTATTCCAAATCTTTTTAATTAAAAAAGGGAGACCCCCCCCTCATCTCCCCGAATTGCATTTACGTTAAATTCCTACTGCTGCTGTCCCATTTGTCTCACCATATCAAACAGCATAGCTGCCAGATTGACATTGTTTTGAATACGGTCCATTCTCTGTGGAAAGGTTTTTCCGTAGAATACCTTTGCTTCTTTTTCCATCTCACTTAATAAACCAGGATTTCTCCCTAATTTCCTGTACCATTCCGGGTGCATTCTCAAGTACTTCCATAGTTCGGGCTGGGTCCTGATATGCTGGATGACTTCTGTTCTCATTTCCACGCCTCCTTTTAATCTTCTTTATAAGAAAACGGGGACGATGAGGTATTCGTATTGGAAGGTCCGGATGAATCGGGCCTGAATGTGGATAAGAGCTGCTGGATGGATGTAAGGGCACCGTTAAATTGTGTAAGCTGAATTTGCAGATCATTCATATTCATTGATTTAATCATTGACAGAATACCGGCAGCGGTTGCTGCTGACTTTGGTGAAGCTGAACCTTCTTCAGACTCCTCCTCTGGAGTTTGAGTCGTTTTGGTCCCGGTAACAGATCCGGTCTTATACTCTTCCCAAACCGGGTCGTCTTCTCCGAATAACACCCATTCTTCATAAAGGTCCTGAAGTGCTTTTTCCTTTGCTTTCACATCCCGCAGCACGTGTGGGTTTTCTTTAACAAACGCTTTAAATTTCAAAACATCAGGATGCAATGACTTTCCCAACGCACTCACCTCCTAAGCAAATTCCTGTTCCTTATTACTATAGTAGTAAAACTCCTATGAGAATGTGAGCCTATTTTTTTGACTGTGTTAAAGAACATTGTAGAATACACGACTTAGGGATCAAGTTGGCAGGCTGAGACTCCGGAGTGGGCTTTTCCCGGAGGAGTGTCGCATATTCGCTCCAATCACGTCTTTTAAAACAAAAATGCTCTTTAAAACAGCATACAAATAAAGCTAATTAAAAATCGCTTTGAGTAGCGGTTGCTGTTCAACAACAGAGCCTGAATTAATGAGATCACTTGACTTTTTCAGTGCCCTCACGGAGCACGAGGGGGTCACCGCCGCTCCAGGAGAAATGGAGTGCGATATACACAAATCAACACCCGAGTTTAACATAGCAAATTCTTAAGTGTACCAACCTGAATTCCTGGAACAAAGAGCTCTCAGGCATCTGGTTGCTGCTTATCCGAAGTGAGCTTTTGTTCATCAATCAAAAAGAAGACACTTCGAGGAATGATCTGAAGTGTCTTCTGGTTCATCAATTTACCAAGGTGTCATAAAGTTCTGTGTGTAAAAGTCGCGGTGCACGCCGACTCCGAGGTGGGAAAGGTCTTCATTCATCAGGTTTACCCGGTGTCCTTCACTGTTCAGCCAGCCTTCCATAGCAGAAGCTGCATCAACATATCTTGCAGCAATATTTTCAGCTGCCCGCTGATACTGAACACCCCCGTTTGTAAGGCGTTCGCCAAGATCTCCCCGTGTTGGTGACTGGTGGGAAAAGTAGCCATTATCCCGCATGTCCTTACTGTGCCCATAAGCAACAAGTGACGTGTCTTCATCCCAATCGAGGGGAGGCAGGCTGTGTTTTTCCCTGAAATTGTTGGTCAGATCAAAAATCTGTCTGGCCATTCCTTCTTCAACCTTCTCCCATTCCTCTTCACTAAGAGCTGGTTTCTCGGGAAGAGACCCTCTGTAAGTAAGGGAATAGGGCTGCTGCTTCACCAGTGTTTCCGCTTCAATAAAACGGATTGAAGAGAGTTCCTCTTCAAAGGTGTCAAAATACAGCTGAACCCAGACGCCATCAATTTCAACGAGTGGGTGTGACTGAATCTCCCGTGGTGAGAGCGTAAATTGAAAGTCGCCGGAAACAGCTGCTTCCCTTTCAAACGTCCACTCTTCTTCAAGCCGGTCATAGGAATCTCCAAGATTAAACGGAGCAGTCTGGTCGTTTGGTACGTTCGTATAAATCGTAACGATACGCCCTTCTTCCACTCCTGCCTGCACATACCGGTCACTTTCATTCCATACATACCAATTATAACCATATTGGGAAGGCTCAGTACGGTCGGGTTCACCGTATTGATTAACAAGTACATCGGTATTTTCACCAATCAAATCATAAAAAGGCTCCCCCAGCGTCACCCCATTCCGGGATTGTTCTTCGTCTGGCTCCCCATGACGGTCGGCTGTCACTTCCTCAGATTCAATCTGCTCTTCTTCAGCATCTTCTTCGTGAAGCTCCTCTTCAACAGCTTCGGAGTTATTTTCAGGCACCTCTTCTTCAGGTGCATTCTCTTCGATATAGGAAGGCGTATCATCACCTACCGTGGGCATTTCTTCAATTAAGTATTCTTCGGTTTGTTCATCCAGAAATAACATAAATGCAATAAGTCCAAGTCCGAATACAATAAAAACCAGTTTCAATATAATCCGCATAGTTACTCCTCTCTGATGACCCCTTACGTTAGCTCACTTCTTTTTGTTTCCAGTTAAATCCTGCCTCAAACGTAAACCTTACAAAAAATTATACATTTTGGCAACTGTCTGTTTAAATCAGCCGGCAAAAAAAGAGGCTCCCTAAAAGGAACCTCTTTTTTGGACAGACTGATTTTAATGATGAGCTTCCGGTCGCTCAGAAATTTCATTCAGTGCAAAGCTTGCTTCGTCAGTCGTTGACGTGTGGGTAGCCAGGTCTCCGAGCGACACGATACCAACCAGCTTTTGTCCGTCAACAATCGGAAGGCGGCGGATCTGTTTTTCAGCCATCATCTGAGCCGCCTGATCAACAATCATACCTGAATCAGCTGTAATGAGGTGTTCACTCATCACTTCTTTTACTTCGCAGGAGTTCGGACGTTTTTCCGCTACACCACGTAATACAATGTCACGGTCTGTAACCATGCCTAGGAGATGATCACCTTCGCACACCGGGATAGCCCCAACATCAAGGTTCTTCATTTTCGTTGCTGCCGTGTAAAGATTATCGTCCGGTTTGCAACATTCCACTTCCGCTGTCATAACGTCTCTTAAGCTTTTCATACCTTTTACCCTCCATGATCAAAATGTCATACACCGTTACTTTAACCATGAAAGCTGAATTTATTTATAAAAAGGTAGTAAACCGTGTCAAATCAGTGAATTATACATTAAAAACAGGAACGTTTCGTTGCATCCGGCGCCAATTCGTAATATGATTATAAGGAATGAACTTGAGACCGCTTTTGGGAGGTAAAACAGATGAAATTTGAAGCACATGAACTGGAAGGCCTTGAAATTGAATTTCAGGCACTGGAAAACGTTATGGACCGATTAGGTTTTACGCACGTTTGGGATTATGAGCGTGTTACCTTTGATTATAAGATTGTTGATCAAGTGCGCGATGACGTATACTATTTCCGTGTTCAGGGTTATGCCATTGAAGGTGAAATTCCTCAGCCTCACAGCATTGTGAAGATTATGAAGACATTCCTTGGCAAGCACTACTATCCACACGGTGTTGAGTATGATAACGAAGAGTTTCCAAAGCATATCGTAGAAAAGTGCAAAAAGAAAATTGCAGGTGTTCAAAAACAGCTCGCGGAAGAAGTAAACTAAGGTACATAAAACAAGCCGTTACCGAACATTACGTACGTTGCAGGACACAACACGTACATTGACTTCCTGTACAGCTACAGAAGTCATGTCGTATAAGTGATCTGCCATGTATACCTGGAGCTTTCGACACACTGAATGGATGGGATAGCCGTCTTCGATGACGACCTCCAGAGTGATCGAAAGCTTTTCTTTTTCTTCACCGCCGCAAAACCGGAGTTTAACCGATGATAAGGAATCTTTTAACCTCTGGTCCTCATTCACTAATCGTAAAAAAGGGTTTGTGGATGTCCATTCCTTAAAAAGATGGTACACGTACTGTCTGAGAGCTTTAATGGAAATGGATACATCTCCTTTAGACTTTTCGTGCGAGAGGATATGCACGTTTTTTTTCATGAAAACACTCCTTCCTGTTTTTGAATTACGACTGTCAATGACCAGGCTTTCAGTCTATAATGAGGTAGAGAGTTAAGAGCCGGAAAGGGGTTTACTGGTGACACTGAAAAACTATAAAAAGTACGTTTACATTGGTATCGGAATACTGGTTGCAGCCCTTTTTTTCTACTTCATTATGCCGGTATCAATACCTCTGATCCTAGCGCTTGTAACGGCTCTGTTTTTAACACCGGCCGTCACCGCTTTAAGTACCCGGACCCGCCTGAAGCGTAGTATATCTGTGTTTGCGGTCTTTATGATATTTTTATGTATTATCAGTTTGTCCACATACATCCTAACAACAAAGGCCGTTACCCAGGTGAACCAGTTTGTTGAAAGTCTTCCCCATACGGTCAATGAGATAGCCTTTGCATGGAACGGCTTTCTGGATAACCTGAACGAACAGCTTGGTGAAATATCCCCGGACCTTGTAAGGGAGCTTGACAGACAGGTTACCTATACGCTCGGGAACTTTCGGACGTATTTTGAAGATATCAACTTTGTGAATCATGTAACCAATTTTGTGATTAAAATACCGTCATACCTTGTTTCACTGATCGTATATTTAATTGCGCTTTACTTGTTTTTACTGGAACTGCCGCGTCTTAAGAAAAAAATGTTCTCCTATATGACTGAAAAGACGCAGGAAAAAGTCCGCTTTATGAGTTCCCGTCTATCCTATGTCATCTTCGGCTTTTTCAAGGCACAGTTTCTGGTTAGTATCATTATCTTTATTGTCACCTTTATCGGGCTTCTGTTTATAGCACCTGAAGTTGCCTTAATCATGTCCATCATCATCTGGATCATTGATTTTATCCCGATTATCGGATCGATTGCAGTACTTGCTCCATGGGCCTTGTATCACTTAATTGCAGGAAATACTGTTCTAGCAGTTAAGCTGCTTATTCTGGCCGCCGTACTCCTGATTATCAGGCGTACAGTGGAACCTAAGGTTATGGGACATCATATCGGGCTTTCTCCCCTTGCGACCCTGATTTCCCTCTATATCGGACTTCAGCTTATTGGAATCCTTGGTTTTATTCTCGGTCCACTTGTCGTTATTCTGTTTACGAGTGCTAAAGAAGCCGGGATCATAAAATTTAATTTCAAAGTGTAAAACCGTTCGCCCCTTCCTGCCGGGAAGGAAACGAACGGTTTTTTAGTACGCATCGCTTTAATTGTATTTTGAATGTAAACTTTGGTGCTTCTATGCAGAGTTTTGAGGCATTTAAAGGAATACGTCAGATATCGCCACTCCTCCTTGGTTTGGAGCCGGTGTTACCCCGCGGAAAGGGAGTGTAATCAGCCTAAATCACCACCGTGTTTAACAAAGCCTGCCAAAAAAACCGGCAGTCCCCTAAGGAACTGCCGGTTTTTATTAAATGCCCAGAATAGCGCGCCACACATTGGTAGTTTCACCAGGCGGGAAAATAACGTAAAGAAGCAGATACACCATTACACCGGAGCTTGCCGAGATAAACCAGACAACGGATGTCACAGGACCAAGACGTCTGTGGACACTGATCTTGTTTTTATAGCCTGTAACAAGCGTCCAGATTCCCATTGCTGCAGCTACAGTTGCAAGGACAATGTGGAACAGGAGAAAGATTGTATAATAGATCCGGATATCGTCAGGTCCGCCGAAAGCGGTGCTGCCGATAAAGAATGTTTTGGACAAGTACGTTATAAAGAAAACAACAGCTAATACAGCCGCCCAGAACATGGCCTTTTTATGTGCTTCAATTTTACGCTTGGCTACAAGATACCAGCCCATGGCAACAAACAATGCACTTGCTGCAATAAAGATTGTACTTACAAAAGGTAAAAAGGTATCCACCGTTTACCCACCCTTCTCATTCTTCAATTACCTCTATCATATCGAATTTTGACGAATAGCCCCAATGCTTATTGTGACAAATTCATGACAGATTAAAACCGAAAAATGTTCATAAACAAGGAGCCCGGCTTGAAGCAGGGCTCCTTGTTTTAAAGTTAATCATTTAGTACTTTGTAACACCAATTAAAAGCATCAGTGTAGCTACTGTTAATGCGGCTACGAAAAATCCTGTCCAAAGCATGATGTTGGTCCAGCCGTTGCCTCTTTCATTTAAGTGCATGAAATAGTAAAGCTGCATAACTACCTGAACCCCTGCGATGATTAAAATGAACGGAATCGCAAAACGGTTAGGAATGGTGTCACTTGCCACTGTCAGAAAGGCAATGGAAGTTAAAAAGATCATAAACACAAATGAAATAATTTGCTGTTTTCCTTCTCTGGCCAGTTGGCGTTCCGCTTTTTTTGAAGGTTTTCCTTTAAGCGGTGCGCTCGGATCAGTTACATGTGGATCCATTTTTTATTAACCCCCTTAAACTCCCATCAAGTATACGACGGTGAAGATGAATACCCATACGACATCGATAAAGTGCCAGTACAGGGATGCTACGTAGAATTTTGGTGCGTTTGTAAGCGTGACACCGGCTTTTCTGTAGCGGATTAACAAAGTTGAAATCCAGAGAATACCAAAGAGTACGTGACCACCGTGTGTACCTACAAGAGTGTAGAATGATGATGCAAAGGCACTCGTTGTAAATCCGAGACCGTAGTTGACATATACAACAAACTCATAAATCTCAAAACCAAGGAAACATACTCCTAGGAAAACTGTTGCCCACATCCAGATAATAAGGCCTTTAAAGTTTCCTTTTTTCATATTGATCATAGCAAACACACTTGTCAGTGAGCTTGTTAAGAGAAGCATTGTCATAATAAACACAAGGTCAAGGTGGAAAAGGTCAGCGGAGGTCGGGCCGTCCGCTACACCATTTCTAAGACCAAGATACGTTCCGAATAAACTTGCGAACAGAACCGTCTCTCCACCGAGGAAAAACCAGAATCCAAGAAACTTGTTTTTACCTTCGAGTGTTGCTTTTTCCGGATGTGAAGGAAGGGTTTGCTCATGTTTTACTGTTTCAGCCATAATTACCCAACCCCCTCTTCTTTCTTAATATCTTCTTTATGAATATGGTAACCATGATCTTCCTTGATGGAACGGATGAACATGGCCCCAAGTGTAATACCGAGACCGATTACTGTCACCGGAATTACGTGATAAATAAGTCCGAATGCTGCAATAAACAGACCAAGACTCATAAAGATCGGCAGGATTGAGCCATTAGGCATGTGAATATCATCAAGTGGTTCAGCAGCCTTCAGCTTACCGTTACCGTGCATCTTTTCGTACCATAGTGCGTCAAGCTCACGAACAAGCGGAGTCTGGGCAAAGTTGTACTCAGGAGTCGGTGTAGGAATACCCCACTCAAGTGTACGGCCATCCCAAGGATCTGCTTCTGATTTATTCTTCACAGAGACAACAACGTTTACCAGGAATAGAATAAACGCCACACTCATCAGGATTGCCCCTACTGAACTTACAAAGTTCAAGCTGTCAAGTCCCTGACCCGGAAGGTAGGAAGCCACTCGACGAGGCATACCCATCAGACCAACAAAGTGCTGTACGAAGAACGTTAAGTGGAATCCGAAAAGGAATAACCAGAAGAACCACTTTCCGAGTGTTTCGTTCAGCTTATAACCGAACATTCTTGGCCACCAGTAGAATGCACCGGCGAAAAGACCAAGTACTACCCCACCGATAATAACGTAGTGGAAGTGGGCAACTACGAAGTACGTGTCATGGAACTGGTAGTTAGCTGCACTTGTTGCAAGCATAACACCGGTTACCCCACCCATTACGAATGATGGGATGAAACCTATTGCGAAAAGATTCGCAGTTGTAAACTGGATACGTCCGCCCCACAGGGTGAAGAGCCAGTTAAAGATCTTAATACCTGTTGGTACGGCAATGGCCATTGTTGCTACTGCGAAGATCGCGTTGGCAACAGGGCCGATACCCACTGTAAACATGTGGTGAGCCCAAACCATGAATCCAAGGAAACCGATGATCAGTGTAGCGAATACCATCGCAGAGTAACCGAACAGACGCTTCTTGGAGAACGTAGCCAGAATTTCAGAGAAAATACCGAATGCCGGCAAAATTAAGATATATACTTCCGGGTGTCCGAAGATCCAGAATAAGTGCTGCCAGATAACAACGTTACCGCCAAAATCAACTGCGAAGTACGTTGCACCGAACAGACGCTCAAGCATTAGAAGTAAAAGACCAACTGTAAGTGCCGGGAAGGCAAAAAGGATAAGGGCAGATGCAACAAAGCTGCTCCATGTAAACAGAGGCATACGCATCATGCTCATTCCCGGAGCACGCATGTTGATGATCGTTACAAGGAAGTTAATCCCTGAAATTAATGTACCAAGACCACTAATCTGAAGACCGAGTACATAGTAATCAATACCAGTGCCGGAGTATTCACTTGAAAGTGGTACGTAAGCGGTCCAGCCGGCATCAGGTGCGCCGCCCAGGAACCAGCTCAGGTTAATTAAGATTCCCCCGAACAGGAACAACCAGAAACCAAGGGAGTTCAGAAACGGGAAGGCAACGTCCCGGGCTCCAATCTGGAGCGGAACGATATAGTTCATAAATCCGAATAAAAGCGGCATAGCAGCCAGGAAGATCATGGTTGTACCATGCATCGTCAGTAGTTCGTTAAATGTTTGTGCTGAAACAAATCCAAGATTTGGGAACATTAGCTGAATACGCATTAGTATTGCTTCAAGCCCACCAAGGGCGAAGAAGAAACCGCCGGAAACCAAGTAAAGAATACCGATCTTTTTATGGTCAACGGTAGTCAGCCAATCCCAAAGCACGCTTTTTTGTGCTTTTGCATTTGACACGTTGTTTACCCCCTTAAACTGTGGACATTATTCGTCGTCTAGTACTTTTAATGAGTTGAGATATTCAATAAGAGAATCCATTTCATCATCATCAAGCTGATCGAACCCTGGCATTAAGTTACCTGGTTTTTGTTCTTCAGGATGACGAATCCATGCTTCAAGACTCTCGTCGTCGTACTCCATGAATCCTGCAATAACTGTACGTTCACCAAAGTTGGTAAGGTCTGGTCCCCCTTGTGGGTTTCCGCCTTCTCCGCCAACTGCGTGACAGGCAAGACAGTTTTGCTCAAATACTTCACGGCCTTCAGCTGCAACTTCTTCTGTAGGCTCGATAAGTTCAGAATCAGGCTCGGCCATTCCCTGTGCCCACTCATCAAATGTATCAGGATCAACGGCCACAACTTTAAAGTCCATCAGCCAGTGAGCTTCACCGCAGAGTTCTGTACATTTACCGAAGTAAACGCCTTCCTCCGGGGCTTCAATCCACATGTCATTTGTAATTCCAGGCACATTATCCTGCTTACCCGCAAGAGCCGGAATCCAGAATGAGTGGATAACATCAGATGCTTCAAGGTTAAAGACAATACGGGTATCCGTTGGGATGTAAAGATCCTGACCTGCAGTGATTTCAAGGTCCGGGTACTCAAACTCCCACCAGAACTGGTGTCCTGTAACGTTGACAACTAGTGTATCATCATCCGTTTCTGTATCAGCCAGTGTAAACGTATCCATGACGTTCGGTACAGCAAGGATGATTAATAAAAGAATAGGAATAGCAGTCCAGATAATTTCTAGATTTTTGTTACCTTCAACCTGCTCTGGAATATGATTGTCACCTGGTTTTTCTCTGAAGCGGATTAGTACAAAGACATAAATTGCCGCTACGACCACGATGACAAAGACCATAATTAACAAGCTGAGTCCGATTAAAGAATGTTGCATGTCTGCTACAGGACCCCGCGGATCCAACGCAGTCAGGTTTTGTTTTCCACATCCGGCTAAAAACAGCAGAATGAAAGAAAATGGAAGCACTCGCCACAAGTTCTTCATCGCGTCATAAACCCCTCTTTCTCTGTTTACTTAGTTCTTAAGAATTTTTAGAACATATGAACAATGACCATTACAGCAAAAAGAACCATCAGGTACACAAGTGAATAGATAAACATGTGTGTGGCCCACTTAATGTCATCGTCATATTTTTTATAACCAGCAAAGCCAAGTACAAGCCACCCTGCTCCAAGTACGACGGCGACTGTCGTATAAACAGCACCGAAATTGAACAGAGTAAGTGAGACCGGAATCAGTGCAGCCGTATAAAGTAGGATTTGGCGCTTAGTCACGCGGAACCCTGCTACGACCGGAAGCATTGGTATCCCGGCTGCTCGGTACTCCTCACATCTTCTCATCGCAAGGGCGAGAAAGTGAGGTGTTTGCCAGACAAACAAAATTAAAAACAGTGACCATGCGTACGGATGAAGTGAAGGATCAATCGCTGCCCACCCCATGAGCGGAGGCACCGCACCTGCAAAACTTCCGACAATCGTATTGAGTGTCGTTGTACGCTTTGTCCACATTGTGTAAAACACAACATAAATAATCAGACCCGATAAACCAATAACAGCAGTTGTCATGTTCACGGCGGCAAGCATAAGCGTACCCAGCCCTGAAATAATCAGGCCGTACCAAAGTACCTGGGATGCTGTTAATTCACCTGTAACAGACGGTCTCTCCTCTGTTCTAATCATTTTGTGATCAATGTCGCGGTCAACATAGTTATTAAGAGCACATCCCCCTGCAATAACAAATGCAGCCCCAAGCAGTGCGAGCAGAATCGTGAGTGGTTCCTGGGAAAGTGGTGTCTGCGTGTAGTAGGCTGCAAGGAAAAGACCTGCAAACATCGTAATCAGATTGGATTTAACAATTCCCGTCTTCGAAATTGCCATATAGGAACGCCATGTTACTTTCTGGCCTGCTACCTGCTGCTCTTCAGTTTCTACAACCTCTGATGATGAAATTGTACCGGATTTATTCATTCTTTCACCCCCCGAGTCTGAGTCAGAATCTGTGTTGTACTGTAATACCCCATACAAGTCTAATCGTTTCCGGCTGCGCAGTCCAGATTAAAATTAATTTCATAATCTTCTAAAATCGGACACAGACCGTCATTGCCGGTCACAACCAGACTTCTATCTCACATTATATAGCAAGACACCATGATTTTCATCATAATATGGCGATTACATATAAGTTCCACCACACATTTTACCATATCCATCTTTCGTTATCATACGTATTTCAAAGAAACAGTTCATTTCGCTCAATTTGTTACAAATTATTGAACATGCGTTCATAATAAATTTACAGCACTGAAATCTATGAGATAATCAATGAGAAATTGACAACCGACTTATTTCTCCATAAAATGAAAAGCGGTATGTCCTTATTAATAAACCATTGAATTTATAGTATAGAAAGCCGGTGAATACATGAACAAAGGATTAAAGGTCTTTGGCATTTTTGCATCTTTGGGAATGCTTATTGTACTGATCCAGGGAGCTCTCGTTACCCAGACCGGATCCGGTGATGCATGCGGAACGTCATGGCCTCTCTGCTATGATCAGGTCATTCCGCAGTCACCAACCATTTCCACATTAATTGAATATACACACCGTCTCGTTTCAGGTGTTATGGGCCTTGTGGTTATTATTTTATCTGTCTGGGCATGGATAAAACTCGGTCATCTCAGGGAGACAAAGTTTCTTGCAGTTCTCGCTATTTTTGCTATTATCTTTCAGGGGCTGCTCGGTGCCGCAGCTGTCGTCTGGGGGCAGTCCGATGCAGTAATGGCTCTTCATTTTGGCTTTTCACTCGTATCCTTTGCCAGTGTTGTGCTGCTTTCGCTGCTTGCCTTTGAAGCAGATCAGACAGATGGACCTGTAACGGTTTCTCTGTCCGGCAGAATGCGTGGGTATATCTATTTTGTTATCACTTATATGTACTTTGTTGTGTATACCGGGGCTTTTGTAAAGCATACAGGAGCAAGCTCAGTCTGCAGAGGCTGGCCATTATGTAACGGACAGCTTATTCCACCTCTTGAAGGACGGGTAGCCGTTCAATTCGGCCACCGAGTTGCTGCAGCCCTGTTGTTTATTGTCATTTTAATTATGCTCGTGCAGCTGTGGAAAAAATACAAAACAGAAAAAGTGATTCTCTGGGTCGGTATCCTGTCATTTATCCTCGTATCGATACAGGTTGCAAGCGGAGCCGTTGTCTTATTTACCGGCTTTACTCTGTGGGCAACGTTGTTCCATGCTCTGTTTGTAAGTTTATTGTTCGCCGTTCTCAGTTACGGTGTTATGATCGTTTCAAGAAAATAAGCGCCAGTCCCTTTGGATTAAATTTTTTAATCCAAAGGGACTTTCTTTTTCTGACGGAAAATTCCATCTTGCTGGAACGAATGGTTCATAGTTGTGCCGCAGCTTTCAGCGTTGAAGCATCACCACTTTAGGGGCTCAATTGCAGCATAAAAATTGGTTTTGATTTCTTGATGTGCTAAAGATCATTGTTTTTAAAAAAAGTGTTGATTGGAGCGAATGTGCGACACTCCTGCGGGAAAAGCGTGTTCAGGGGAGACCCCGCAGACAAGAGCGTTGCTTCATGAATAATCTTCCAGTTGCTTCGACGCATTTGCTTCGAACCTGGCTGTAAGAGGAAGAAGCAGTATGTCGATTAGGCTCCCTCACCGCCCGCGGAAGTGCAATGAGCGGAAATCAACACCAGAGTTTAACAGAGCCATTTAAAAAGACCCGCCACTCCGGCGGGTCTTTTTGTTTATTTTAGTTACTGCCCCATGTAAGAGCGCAGCATCCAGTTATGTTTTTCAAACGACTGGCGTACACCAATGAGCATGTCGGCAGTTGCTTCGTCTCCAACATGTTGTTCAAGGGTTTCAATGTCGCCTTTAAGTTCTTCAACAAGAGTGTCAAAGTCCTTTACAAGAGCTTCCACCATCTCATTCGCAGAAGATTCCCCCTCTGCTTCCTTCACGGTGGCAGTCTCAAGAAATTCACGCATCGTTGCTACGGGCTTCCCCTGAACTGCAAGCAGACGCTCTGCAAGCTCGTCAATGTGGCCTGCCACTTCATTATAGAGTTCCTCAAACTTTACATGAAGGGTGAAAAAGTCAGAGCCTTTTACGAACCAGTGGTAATTATGCAGTTTGACAAAAAGGACGCTAAAATTGGATACATGTCTGTTTAAAATTTCTGTTTGTTTTTCATGTGCCATCTCTGAATCATCTCCCTTTCTCATTCCTACTTAGTTAGTTCCACTGGAAGCGGAAAAATAAACGCTCCCTTACTTTCAGTATAAACGAAAGAAGAGGCTGCCAGGCCTCTTCTTTGTGTCTGTTATTCAAATTCAATCAGGAGGTCACCCGCCTGAATACTCTCTTCATTTACAACATGAAGGGCAGCAATTTTCCCGTCATACGGTGCCTGTACTGTCGTTTCCATTTTCATGGATTCCGTAATAATCAGGTGATCGCTTTTTTTAACTTCATCCCCTTCACTTACGAGGGTTTTGATGACCGTGCCGGGCATGGATGCTCCGATATGACGGTCGTTGTTTTTATCTGCTTTCACTTTCATCTTCACATCAGACTCAATGCTCTGATCTGTGACATACACTTCCCGGGGCTGCCCATTGAGCTCGAAGTAAATTACACGCGTGCCGTCGCGTTGTGCTTCTCCCATTGAAACGAGCTTTACAATCAGCGTTTTCCCCTGCTCAATCTCAATTCCGACTTCCTCGCCGACTCGGAGGCCGTAGAAGAAAGTTGGCGTATCCAGGACGGAAATGTCACCGTATTGCTCTACAAAGGTTTCGTTATCAAGATATACCTTCGGGTAAAGAGCATAGGAAATCAGATCATGGATGGTAACCTGCCGTCCGAGTTTGTGATAAAGTGTTTCCCTTAGTTTATTAAAATCAACAGGCTCAAGAAGCTCTCCAGGCCTGACCGTAATCGGTTTTCGGTTTTTCAGAATGACTTCCTGGAGTTTTTCCGGAAATCCCTGATACGGCTGACCGAGATAGCCTTCAAACAGTTCAATTACGCTGTCCGGAAAATCGAGGCTCATCCCTTTTTCATAAACAAGTTTTTCTGTCAGTTCGTTTTGAACCATGAACAGGGCCATATCCCCGACAACCTTTGAGGAAGGTGTGACTTTAACAATGTCGCCGAACATCTCATTTACCCGGCTGTACATCTCTTTTACTTCATCCCATCTCTCACCAAGCCCAACGGCTTTGGCCTGCTGCTGCAGGTTGCTGTACTGACCGCCTGGCATTTCGTGGGCGTATATTTCCGAGTGCGGTGCGATCATGCCGCTTTCAAAATCCTGATAGAAGTGACGGATATCTTCCCAGTACCCGTTTAAGGCATCAGCATTTTTGATCTGGAGGTCCGGCTGGCGCTCGTGCCCGCTCATAGCGTGATAAAGACTGTTCATGCTCGGCTGGCTCGTGAGACCTGCCATCGAACTGATTGCCGTGTCCACGATGTCCACTCCTGCTTCTATTGCTTTTGCGTAGGTGAAAAGACCGTTTCCGCTTGTGTCATGAGTATGAAGGTGAATCGGAATATCGATATTTTCCTTTAAGGAAGAAATCAGTTCATAAGCAGCTTTTGGCTTTAGTAGACCTGCCATATCTTTAATACCGAGAATATGAGCACCGGATGCTTCCAGCTCCTTTGCCAGGTCAATATAGTATTGGAGACTGTACTTTTGACGGTCAGGGTCCAGGATATCCCCGGTATAGCACATGCTGGCCTCAGCTATTTTACCCGAATCCCTTACTGCCTGGATGGCCGGACGCATTCCTTGAACCCAGTTCAGGCTGTCAAAAATACGAAACACATCAATACCGGCGTCTGCTGATTTTTCTACGAATTCTTCAATTACATTGTCCGGATAGTTTTTATAACCCACAGCGTTTGAGGCTCTTAGAAGCATCTGGAACAACATGTTCGGTGCTTTATCTCTTAAGATGAGCAGGCGTTTCCATGGGTCCTCATGAAGAAAGCGCATACTCACATCAAACGTTGCACCGCCCCACATCTCCATGGAAAAGAGATTTGGCAGGAGACGGGCAGTCGGTTCAGCAATGTTTTTCAGGTCCTGAGTACGAAGACGCGTAGCCAGTAGAGACTGGTGGGCATCCCGGAACGTCGTATCTGTCAGAAGCACCTTCTTCTGTTCTTTAACCCAGTTCGCAACCCCTTCAGGCCCTTTTTCATTCAGGATCTGCTTGGTTCCATCCGGAATCGGGCTCAGCAGATCCACATCCGGTATTCGTGGCTCGTCTGTAACCGGCTTCTCTTTCCGTCCTATACCAGGGTATCCATTTACGGTTGTATATCCGATGTAACTGAGCATTTTTGTCCCCCGGTCTTTACGCTTCGGAAAGACAAACAGTTCAGGTGTTTTATCAATAAAGGACGTGTCATACTGCCCGTTAACAAATTTTTCGTGACGTACAACGTTTTCCAGGAATGCAATGTTCGTCTTTATCCCCCGGATCCGGAATTCCTTCAGGTTACGTACCATTTTATGTGCGGCATTTTCAAAAGAAAGTGCCCACGTTGATAATTTCACCAGTAAAGAATCATAGTGGGGGGAAATAACGGCACCCTGAAAACCATTACCTGCGTCAAGTCGTACGCCGAATCCACCACCGGTTCGGTAGGCCATAATTTTCCCCGTATCCGGCATAAAATCATTTACAGGGTCTTCCGTTGTAACCCGGGACTGAATGGCAAAGCCATGGGTATAGATATCTTCCTGCTTCGGGATTCCCACTTCTTTTGAATGCAGGCTTTTTCCATCTGCAATCAGAATCTGGGACTGGACAATGTCAATTCCCGTAATCATCTCTGTAATCGTATGTTCCACCTGTACACGGGGGTTAACTTCAATGAAGAAGAACTCTCCATTTTCCGTGACTAAAAATTCAACTGTTCCTGCATTCACATAATTGATGTTCTTCATAAGCTGAAGGGCTGCCTCACAGATCTTTTCCCGGTTTTCATTGCTTAAAGCGACGCTTGGTGCCACTTCTACAACTTTCTGGTGACGGCGCTGCACGGAGCAGTCCCTTTCGTAAAGATGAACGATGTTCCCTTCGTGGTCCCCGATAATCTGTACTTCAATGTGCTTTGGGTTTTCAACAAATTTCTCCACATACATCTCATCGCTGCCGAAAGCGGCTTTCGCTTCAGAACGTGCACGCTCAAAAGCTTCTTTAAGATCTTTTTCAGACCGGACGATCCGCATGCCCCGTCCGCCTCCACCAAGAGAGGCTTTAATCATAAGAGGAAAGCCGTTTTCCTTTGCAAAGTCCTTCACTTCGTCAAGACCTGATACCGGGCCGTCTGTTCCGGGGATTACAGGGATACGTGCCTCAATCGCCTGCTGACGAGCCTGGACTTTATCTCCGAACATGCGGAGGTGCTCTGTATCGGGACCGATAAACGTGATCCCTTCTTCTTTACAACGCCGTGCAAATTGAATGTTTTCAGATAAAAAACCATAGCCGGGATGAATAGCGTCTACATCATTCCTCTTGGCTGTTTTAATAATGTCTTCGATATCCAGGTAGGCATCAATCGGCTTCTTTCCTGCACCGACAAGATACGCTTCATCTGCTTTATACCGGTGATAGGACCCCGTATCTTCCTTTGAGTAAATCGCTACTGTGCGGATATCCAGTTCTGTACACGCACGAAAAATACGAATCGCAATTTCTCCGCGATTGGCCACCAGTACTTTCTTTATGTTTTTTAACCGTTCCATCTTATGTAGCCTCCTCTGTTATGTTTTCTGTATGAAGTGCAATGCTAAGATACCCCGGGCGGTGTTTTCTCATTCTGCCAGGGCGTTTAAAAAACGAACTCCTTTTATACTTATACAAAATTCGATAATATCCTCTAAATTAACAGAATAAAAATACGATGGCTTATGCTTAGCAACCGAAAAAACGCATGGAGCGTCCGTCAGGGTTTCCGCAAAAAAATTCGTACTTTCAATATTCTTTTCCCTTGACGTTTCGCTCCATGCGTGTTTGACGATTCGCAGGCAAAAAGAAAAAAAGAAGCAGCAGCAACCGGATGCTTTCCTTATGTTACTGTGTCCCTTTTCTCTTATGGGCTTTTTTTAGTACCGTAAAAAAAAGGCACAGTCTGATATTGACCATGCCCTTTAAAACATCCTTAAACAATTACCTTTTCTTTAAATTTCGCTAACGCATTTGTCACCTTTCCAAATTCGGACGCATGAGGACGATCATCACCATCACCGTAGCCATAGTCGACCATGCGATTCCGATTTAAGCACAGCTTTGTGAGCTTCGGCTTGAAGAAATCAAACAGCTTAAAACGTTCTTTCAAGTGAGGGAAACGTTTCTGATAATGGGTTACAGCATCAGCAAGAAGTCCCCAGAAGTCTTCTTCTTTCAACAAGTTATGGTTGACGGTTATATTACTAAGGTAACGTAAGTGACAAATAAACAATCCTGTGAAGATAAACTGCGTCAATCCTTCAGGCGGCTCAGTTCTTAGAACCTCTTTAAGTTCATTCGTTACGTGCTGAATCTCCGGGAAGTTTTGGTCCGTGATATTCACGTCATCAACAAAGTCCTTAATGGCAAGACGGTGTGGCTTGGCATCCCTCAAGACAAGAATCGTGTTTTGTCCATGTGGTGAGAAGACAGTTCCGTATTGGTATAAATAATGAAGGAGAGGATCCATTGTCACTTTGAAGAACTGTTTGAGCCACTCTTTTGGCTCGAGTCCTGATGCTTCAATTAAGCTCAAAACAAGGGGATGATCTTTATGGTCTTCATGAAGAAGAGCTGCCAGGGTAATCGCCTGCTCGCCATCTTCCAAATACGTATAAATACTTTCTCTCCATATCGCCCCAAGCATCTCCAGGTATTGATAAGGTACATTTTGAACCTTACTGTAATAAGGGTGATCAACATTCACACTTGCATTTTCTCCAGGTAAAACAACCCTGCATTCATCTCGCAGAAACGGGTCATTGTTACAAATGCCCTTAATGAGCTCTGTCACTTGCGGAGCAATAACAGTCCGCTCTGATGGAAGCCCTCGATAAACCAATGTATTCAAAATACTCATGGGAAGTTTCACATGATGTTTTTCTTTATTGCTTTGGTTCGCGAAAGTCCGGATCGATTGCTGAGGAAGATATACATCATCTCCTTTCCCTAAAGGAATAATTCTTTCTTTTGCGATTTCCTCAGGGAAATGTTGAATCAGCATGTTTTTCCATTGCCACTCATGAACCGGCAAGTAATAATAGTTTTCGGGATTCTTACCCTTCTTAATTAAACGATCTGAAAATCGCTCCTGTTCTTTTTCACTCAGCTCCCCGCTGATCAGTTTTTCATATGTGACATGGGAGACAGATTGAAAGCTGGCAATATCTCTATGGACTGCAGTCCATGACAATGACACTTCGTTTTGCTGCTCAGGGGCATAGGAAAGATAGTCATCATAGCCAAAGCCGATTCTCCCTTTATTATAGGTAATCCAAGGGTGTCCCTTCATGTACCCTTCCAGGAGAGCATAATCTGTCTCGATTAACTCCTTTGACGTCATTGATGTTTTTTGCAGTAAATGGGCATCTGCAATCAATGTCGCTTGGATCTCTTTGATTAAATGGCCCGTCGTCTCAGGAGACATACCGATAATCTGCTGGAGATCAGTCAGAAGCTCAACAGCACTTTCCGCCTCTCTTACCTGTCCTTCTTCAACAACTCGTATGGTCTCCCATTTCACATCATAGCTGTCAAATAACCGCTTCTCTGCTGTAAACGCATAGTCTTTGTTTTTTCCTGTGCTAAGCTCATAATCCCCTGTCACACCTGATTCACCGGTAAGAACAGGGTGAATCATTTGCTCATAAAGATATTCGGAAAGCATTTTACCGATCAGCTTCTTATTTACCTTTTTCCAGCTTTCTTCATGAAGAACGTTACCGACATCCTTGGAAAACATCATTTAATCCCTGCTTTCTTTTCGATTTTGTTATTAATCGCACTGACAGGCGTAAGCGGACGCTTAGCATGTTCATGGAGACCAAACGTTTGAAACACGTTTTTTGACTGAACAGAATAAACTTCCTTCCCGGCGATTTGATTAATAATAACAGCATTCCGATATGCCCCGAGACCGAGGTCCGGTGCGCCGACGCCGTGGGTATGAAATTCTCCGTTTTGAACGAAAATGTGATTTTCGGTTTCTAAAAACGTCTCTAAGCGATAATCTTTTTTTACCCTGTACCGTCCCTGATCGTCCAAGGCAATCCAATTGTGCATCTCTTCTAAAAAATCCGGGATCTTCGGCTTGTAGCCCGTCCCTAAGATGACGCGGTCAACATCCACTTCAAAATAGCTTTCACTTACATGGTGGCAGCCGGAGAGCCTGAAGTTCTCCCCCTTTTTTTCAATACCGATGATTTCTGTCATTGCTTGAAGCTGAATGTCCGAGCTATCGCTTGTGACAGAGCGTTCGTATAAATGATCGTAAATATCGGCAATCGTGTCAGCGCTTATCCCTTTATAGAGAAGGTCCTGCTCTTTTAGCAGTTTGTCCTTTTTTGATTGAGAAAGCTCGTAAAAGAAATCAGTATAGTCAGGCGAGAAATACTCGAGACCTAACTTTGAGTATTCCATTGGGAAAAATCCCTTCGACCGCGTATACCAGTGGAGGGATACGTCCGGGCCGGACTGTGCTCTTGCCAGGTCTAAAAATACTTCTGCTGCACTTTGTCCTGAACCAATAATGGCAACTTTGCCCCCCTCCTGACACTGCTCTTTATATGATAAGTATTGTGAGGTATGGAAGACAGCCTTTCCTAGATACGGTTTAAACGCCTCTGGAACTGCAGGGACAGATCCGATACCGATGACAAGCTGCTTTGTCAAAAATGTCTCGACAGATAATGTTTGTTCATTTAAAACCGTCACTTCATAAATGGTCTGCCGCTCATTTTCCCCCTCAACCTGGGTCACCTTTTGCACATTCATTCCGAATCGGCATGAGTTTAGCTTCTTGCTGACCCAGCGGCAATATTGGTTGTATTCTTTACGAGGAATATGAAATTTCTCGAAAAAATAAAAATGGTACAACCGGTTGTGAGCTTGTAAATAAGCAAGGAAGCTGTATGGGCTTTGCACATCAACCATGCTTACCAGGTCGGCTAAAAAAGGAACTTGCAGCGTTGTACCTTCAATGAGCATATCCGGATGCCATTGAAATTCCGGTTTCTTTTCCAAAAACAGAGCATTTATGTCTTCAACCGGTTCCAGTAATGCGGCCATCCCTAAATTAAAGGGACCAACGCCAACTCCAATCACATCAAAGACAGTCTGTTGCTCATTTATCAGGCTCAAACCTGCCACCTCCCTTCAAATTCCTTTCTTTCACAAAACATCAAAAGTCCCGTTTTATCTGGCAGTTCAATTGGTTTAATCGGCTTGAAGCCGCACTTTTTAAATACGTGAATCATCTTTTCATTTCGTATATCCGGCTCTGCCACGATCTTCTTCGTATCGTTCACTTGAAATTGAAAACGGACCATCGCCCGGAGCAAAGGAAGGGAATAGCCTTTGCCGAGGTACCTTTTTTCACCCAGAAGAAGATGCACACCTTGATCATAGGGATGTGCTGTATACGCCTTTTCGACGACATCCCCTTTCACCCAATATGCTTCCCAGTAACTTACCGCCTGGCCGTCCAGGAAGCCTAAATAAAGACTCTGATGCTTGTCCGCTAACGCCTTTTTCAAATGGGACTTAAAAGCCTTCAAAGTGATATTTAGATTCCAGAAGGGATGGACGTGTTCTTCGTTCATCCATTTGTGAATGAGTTCATCGTCATTCTCCGTTACTTGTTTGAAGGCTATCTTTTGACAGATTGAATCATCCAGGTATTCAAAATCATAAAGCATAATGAAGCTTCACCTCATTTTCCAGAGGGTTTGGAACCTTTGTATACACCGATTGCGCCTCCATTGGACCAACGAGCTCATCCATATCGTATAACCGGGTTAACAGATTGGCTTTACAAGGGAGATCGGACTCCTCCAGCAGGCTTTGCAATAATTGGCTTCCCTCTTTTGGTTCATGCTTTTCCAGCTCTGCTCTTAGTACACCAATCAGCCTTTCTTCTTTTACAAGCCCATTTGCCCCGAAGGCATTGATTAACCCAAACAAATGGTTAAAGAAAAAATAATAACGAAAACGCTCGTCGGCTACATGATCTTCACAAACCGTATCACTGTCTTCGTTTAACCCGGGCACCAATGCCTTAAGCTTTTCAGCAGCCGATTGACAGAAGTAGTATCCTTGGTTATCACGGTAATAGAAAGTATCCGGATAGCCTCCCTTCATCTGGATAACCGAGTTTTGCTGATGGGCTTCTAAGGCAATACCGTATGTTTTATACAGCCAGAGCATGGGATCGAGGGTAATCGATAAATAATGCTTAAACCAGTCAACGCTTACTTCAGAGACAGGCCGTCCTTCCCTTTTTGCAAGATCTGTGATGATCGCATGTATCCTTGCTTTCCCTCCGTATGCATGATCCTGACATAAGGCTGCTATTACACTCGTATTTTCGCTCTTTTTATAAAATGGATTTTCCCGGATAATCATCTCAAAACCTGACACACACTCTGTTGTCTTCACATTCATGTAAGCCGGATCGTTTATAATTTGAAAGCGAGGAAACGCATCATGAAGCCTCTCACCTACTTCTGTATTAAGAAGTCTCGATACTTCGACTCCCCTTGCCAGCTCTTTTGGCTGATTCACGCGAAGGGAATTCGTCACTTTAACAGGGACGGAAAACTTGTACATGAACGGTGACTCCGGACTGTAAACAGTACGAAATGAGGACGTGGCTGTATAAGGCTTTCCAAGAGGTCCCAGATACGTTACAGCACCTGATTTCAGAAGCTTTCGTACTTCTTGTTTTTCCAACAGGGTCTCTATTTGAAGGGGGTGAGCTGGAATTAATGCCCGCCCCTCCTCTTCATTTTTTTCCAGCCACTCTTTATCAACATTGTCTGATTCATAAAGCTCATGATAAATAGCCTCTGATGCTGCTATGGATAAAGTGGAATCTTGAAGAACGTACTCTTTATCAACGCTAAAATAATGAAGGAGAAAGGTTCCTTTATATTCAGGTGAGTATTTTTCTTCTTGTTTTTCTGTCATTCCCTGCTTGCTTTTAGGTGTCGGGTGCATTAAATGACCAAAGAGCAGTGATTGCTCAGCATCAATAAAGTCAACATCTTTATTTGTCAGAGCTTCCTTATCTTTCAGCCTGTATTCTATGCTGCTCTTCGTTGTCTGACAGCTTAAGATAACCCGATGAATAAGCTCATCCTCTGCTTCTTCTTTCCCGTTTACAATAAGCCACTCTTTGACGATAAGCGTAACTGCTGTGACATAGTCAAGTTTTTGCCATGTTTTTTGGCCTGCTCCCTTGTAATAGAGTGGAAATGCAAACAAATGACGCCCGGTTAGAGACCAGTACTGAACCGGAAGAATGAATGTCATCTTTTGCCTGTCCAGATCTAAAGTAATAACATTCTCCCAATCCCCGGTCTGTAACGATGTGGCAGCTTCCTTAAGGACATCAGGTGCTTCCCTCCCGTTACCTGTTTCTCTTAAATAGCAATTCAAAAAGCTTTGCATCGTCGCATTTTCAGCTATCTCTTTCACATTTATCAAATCGGTAACCTCCCATTGCGATTTCCCTTCCGATTTCTTCAACATCGTTAATGACCTCTTTTATGTCTTGAAGATTTGTTCTTGGATTAAGCAAGGTAAACTTCAAACCTGTCCTGCCGTTAATGGATGTTTTACTAATAGCTGCTTTACCCTGGTACAGCAGCTCCTGCTGAATGAGTCTGTTTAATTCATCCGTGTCCTTCTCGGTTGTTTGCGGCTGAAATCGAAACACGACCGTATTCAGCTCCGGGACAGGGTTTTCAACCAGGAATTCAGCTCGTTCATCAAGCTGTTTTGCTGCTTCCCGGGCCACTTCGATGGTGTCGTCAATCATCTTTCCCAACAGGCTTGTCCCAACTGTTTTAAACGTCAGCAGCACCTTTAAAGCATCAAACCTTTTTGTTGTCTGCACTGATTTGTTTACGAGGTTCGATATCCCTTCTTCCTCATCTTCAACCGGATTTAAATAATCGGCGTGATAGGAAAGGTAACGAAGGTTTTTGCGGTCCGAAACGAGAAACAAGCCGCAGCTTATCGGCTGATAGAAAAGCTTGTGGAAGTCCAGTGTGATCGAATCGGCTAAGGAAAGTCCGTTCACATTTTCCCTATGGTTGTGGCTGAATAAAAGACCACCGCCAAATGCTGCATCTACGTGCATCCATAATGCATGCTGTCTGGCCAGTACCTTCAGTTCATAAAGGGGATCAATGCTTCCGTAATCGGTTGTTCCACAGGTAGCAACGATGGCAAAAGGAAGCAGTTCCTTGGCTTTAAGCTCTGTTAATGTATCTTCAACGTCCTCTATTCTCATGCGGTGCCTGTCATCGGTATTTATCGTGACAACAGCCTGTTTTCCTAAACCAAGCTGTGCCGCTGACTTCTGTACTGTAAAATGGGCTTCCTCTGAGCAAAGAATGCGCAACTTCTCAAACCCCGGTGGTAACCCTTTTTCTTGAACCAGATGATTCCAATTCCGGTGGCAGAAGTAGTCTCTTGCAAGCAAAAGACCCATATAATTAGACTGCGTTCCGCCACTCGTAAATGTGCCATCCGCTGTATCAGGAAGCTCTGCTTTTTCCGCTAATTGCCTGACCAGCTCTTTTTCTACATAAGTCGCAGCGGTGCTTTGATCCCAGGAATCCATTGATTGATTTAATGCCCCGATAATAAGCTCTGCGGCAATGCCGGATATAAGGGGCGGACAGTGCAGGTGAGCTATGCTTTTTCGATGCGATATGTGTAAACTGTTCTTTAAGATCGGGCCTTCAATATCATCAAGTGCTTCTTCCAGAGAATAGCCGCCATTGGAAAAACGCATCATAAACTCCACTTCATACTTTACTTGCTGCGGGCTTTGACCGTTAAAAGGTTTATCTGAGACACTGAAGACTTCTGTGAGCTTTTGAACCACGAGCCCCATTTGCTCTTGAAACGCTTTTCGCCCTTTATGGCCTTGGTGGAGAAAAAGCGAGTCGTATGTGTGCACGTTCTTTTGTAAATGTGAGTGTAAAATAGCCATTTCCTTACTCCTTAATAGAAGCAGTAACAGCACTTCTGAAAATAGCGGCCACTTCTTTTACTTGTTTTTCAGTAATAATGAGCGGAGGAAGAAGCCGGATAACTGCGCCGTGCCTTCCTCCTACTTCTAAAATCAGGCCTCGTTTAATGCATTCACTTTGAATCCGGGTTGCCAGCTCAGGGTTTGCCGGCAGACTTCCTGATGGAGACGGTGAAAAGGCCGGATCAACAACTTCTACACCGAGCATTAAGCCTCTTCCCCTAACGTCGCCGATCACTGAAAACTCTTCTTTTAATGGTGTCAGCTCTTCAATAAAAAGCTCTCCCATTTTTTTTGCATGCTGATCGAGACGTTGTTCTTTAATGTATTTCAGGCTCGCTGTTCCCGCTGCCATCGCCAGCTGATTTCCTCTGAACGTCCCAATATGAGCACCTGGCTCCCAAGCATCAAGGTCCTTATCGTAAACAACGACGGAAAGAGGAAGACTGCCACCGATTGCTTTAGATAGGACAAACACATCCGGTACAATACCGGCATGTTCAAAGGAAAACATTTTTCCTGTTCTTCCAATGCCCGTTTGTACTTCATCGATAATCAGCGGAATCCCCCGCTCTTTCGTAATTCGTCTCATTTCCTTGAGCCACTCGATTGGTGCAGGAATCGAACCGCCCTCTCCTTGTACCGTTTCAAAAATCATTGCAGCCGGTGGAAGAATCCCACTTTCAGGGTCGTCCAGCATGTGCTCAATGTATGCACTGCTTAGGAGATGACTTTCCTCCCCTCCTTTTCCAAACGGACAACGGTAGGTGTAAGGGTATGGTAAGAAATGTGTATCAGGCATTAGTCCTTGTACGTTTTTTTTCGGTTCCAAATTTCCGCTCACGGACATCGTTCCATGAGTCGAACCGTGATACCCTCCATGAAATGTGAGAATGCTTTGACGCCCTGTTGCTGTTTTAACCAGCTTCAGTGCTGCTTCAATCCCATCCCCTCCAGTCGGTCCGCAAAACTGAACCTTGGCCCGTTCACGAAATCCGTCAGGTAAAGAAGCGAACAATTCGTTTACAAATGCTTCTTTTACAGGCGTTGTGAGGTCTAATGTATGTAATGGTGTCTGGTCTTTCAATACTTTCTCTACCGCTTCAATTACCACGGAGTGATTATGCCCTAATGCGAGTGTCCCTGCCCCCGCTAAACAATCCATATACTGATTCCCATCGACATCCGTCACATGAATCCCTTCTGCCTTATTCAAAGCTAACGGAATTCTTCTCGGATAAGATCTTGCATTTGATTCTCTCAGCTCCTGCTGATGAAGCAACTCACTATTTAAACTTTGTTCCTGAACGCTCATTCTCAACATCTCCAATCTATAAAAATGAGTTTAGCTTGCTTGTATGTTGCATACTGCAATCTTAATTGATAATGATTCTCATATTCAATGGTAATTGAGAACTATTATCATTACTATTTGTTAATTTATCATCAACCTCTTTGGCACAATCTCCCGCTAAAGCGTTGCTGTGACAGGGATTGACACGAACAATAAAATAGCCGCCTCGATCAGATTTTAATAAACAAAACAAGTACAAAGGCCCAGGAATCAGAGGGGTATTCTTTTCCCTCTTTCGTCTTGCAGAAAGTGAACCGCTCTCTCTGGTTTAATCCATTTTTTTCATGTGCCGCATTAAAATGGAGGAAGATTAATCGGTTTTTGTTTTCGCAGTCGAGTAGGAAGGTTTAGGAGGAAGGTTCTCTTTTCTAACGGAGAATAGAGAAGGAAGGGTAGGGGGCGTTTTGGGGTGTAAAGCCGAAAATTGCATAAACAAGCCAGTGAGGTGCTTACCTTTTATAGTTAACAAATAAAAAGACCAAGCCTGTCTTTTGACAGGCTTGGTCTTGGAATTCGTTCATGCTGCTACTTATTCTTTTCGCGCAAGCAGGCTTCGTGCAAGGCAGATAACTCCTTTTCCAGCTGATCGAGTAATCCTTTTCCCTCTTCCTCTTTAATAAGGTTCAGGCGAATGGCAAAATCGATTTCGCGGGAAAGTCCGAACATCTGTGTATCTAAAACTTCCTCATAAAGAGGACATTGAGGCATGGTTAAGTTTGACATCTGCACTTCAATGAGATTCAAAATTTTTTGAGCATCTTCTTTTAGAAGGGCATACGCTTTTTCACTCTGTCCGGATAACGTCTCAATTGACATTGTCATCCCTCCTATTATCCAAAAGAAACTATCCCTACTTATTTATATTATCTTCTACGAATAGAAAATGCAATAGTTTCGCCATCCTTTAAAGATGAATCAGAAGATGCTCAGGTCGTATCTTGATGACAGTGCTTCCAGGAGCTTCATTCCTGCAATGCTGTTTCCTTTATCATCAAGTGCAGGTCCGTAGATGCCGATTCCGAGTCCGTGGGGGATGGATGCCATGATCCCGCCGGACACCCCGCTTTTTGCCGGAATACCAACACGAATAGCAAATTCACCGGAAGCGTTATACATCCCGCAAGTAACCATAAACGTTTTTAGAATTCTCGATATGTGAAGGGGAATAATGGGACGGTGAGATTCCACGTGCCTCCCTTCATTCGCAATAACATAGCCGATTTTAGCCAGGTCCTGACAGCTCACTTCAATCGCACATTGTTTCGTGTAAAGATCAAGTAGATCTTCAACGTCATCATCAAACACACCGTGCTGTTTCATAAAGTAAGCAAGAGACCGGTTTAAATGTGCAGTAGCCAGTTCCGAATTTGCCACATGTTCATCGTAGCTGATTTTCGGATTCCCTGTAAGCTCATGGATGAACGATAAAAGCCTGCCGAGTTTTTCTTCCGTTGTAGTTCCGGCAATCATGGAAGTAACAGCAAGGGCCCCTGCATTGATCATTGGATTTAACGGTTTATTCGGCTTGTTTGTTTCAAGCTTAATAATGGAGTTAAACGGATCTCCCGTTGGTTCCATCCCAACCTTTGAAAAGACTTCTTCCACCCCCTGATCCATAAGGGCAAGAGCCAGACTTAACACCTTGGATATACTCTGCAGTGTAAACGTCTCCTCTACATTTCCGACTGCTGCGCACGTCTTCCCGCCATCGTATATGGCTAAAGAAAGAACAGAGGAATCCGCTTCCTTCAATGCGGGTATATAGTCAGCTACTTTCCCATCCTTTGTATAAATTCTCGCTTCTTCTATCATGTAATTAAGAACTTCTTTGTCTTCACAGATCATGGATATCCCTCCTGAAATAATCGATATGTGACAAATCATGCTATAGCTTTTATAATTTAGAAAGTAGATCCGTTAAACCGTATTTTAGGAGTGAGTTATATGAGTCAGCAGGAAATGATCGTTACGATTACCGGAAAGACCAAGCATACAATCACACTCGACCCGGGTGCGTTTATGTTTGATAAACGAAAAGTCAATATGGATGAATATCTGCAGTCGGAACCATCTGTCTATGAAGAAACAAAAGACGAAGACAACCGGTCTGCATTGGCATGGGACAGTCACAGAAGCGGCATGAAAATACGAAACGAAAATGATATCAGTGTTGACCGCAATGCCCTTAAGTCTGAGAGCTTCGGGATTCCTCTTACACCATTTTTAGAAAACGCTTCCCCCGGTCAGGAAGCGGAATCGATTGTATTCGAAAAACAAGATGGATCAGAAGTGGAAGTACCGTATGAAACACATAAGACCACAATCTTAAAGTTCTCCCACAAAGGTGAACCGCTGACAGAAACAGGGCCCTTACATGTTTACGACGGAACAAACAACGAGAACCCCTACACACACGTGGTAAAAATTGTCGTACGCTGACTTAAATGTATCAATGATTTAATATTACCTATTAAATAAGTATGTAAACGTATAGAGGTTGACCGAAAAGGTCGTCTTTTACCTTTTCGGTCAACCTCTAAGCAAATAAGCGGAGACGCTGCCCTCTTTAAAGAGACCGGCAGGAGTGGTTTTCTCCTGCCGGTCGAGCAGCGCGCGCCACTATTGCCAATCTCCTTTGGCCCCTTGAGACAGCCTCTTATCTTTTTACTTTACCTTCTTCCAGTACGCTGCTTCCTGACTCGATCTGAGCGGTGGAAACGTATCGCCTGATTCAAGGGTGATCTGTGATTCATGCTCCGTAGGCTCAGATGTCTTCCTTCCGTCTGTCAGACCATCAAACTCATACTTCCCATTCGCCGGCGCCTTCTCTCCTGTTTTGTAACGATCCGCCATTTTAACACTCTCCTTGTAAATAGTTTCGACACTCATCCTATTGCCGGGTCTTTCTGCTATTAAACCCTCAATTTACCAAATCCTTCGACAGTCCCCAGACTTTTGGATGATTTTTGAATTTTCAGGATTTTTCCGTTTTTCATACGGACAAGTCGGGAAGGTCAACCTGTGTAGTTAAATCGTTTTTAGGAGGGTTTTTTATTGTTTAAACGCATTGACCGGCTTCAAATTGACCTGCCACGCCCAAAGCACCCGGATCCTGATTCTGCCGGCGCGATTCAGGAGCTTCTCGGCGGCCGCTTTGGTGAGATGTCCACACTTAACAACTATATGTTTCAGTCCTTCAACTTTCGGAGCAAAAAGAAGTTGCGTCCCTTTTATGAGTTGATTGCCAGTATTACAGCAGAAGAAATGGGTCACGTGGAACTCGTCTCCAATACGATAAACCTCTGTCTTGACGGATCGATTGGTAACGGAAGTACAAATCCGGACGACACCCCACTTCGGGATGCTCTTGGAATGGGAAACAAGTTTAATTTTATCTTAGGGGGACAAAATGCTGTTCCTGCAGATTCAGCCGGAAAAGCCTGGACTGGAGATAATGTTTTCTCCAGTGGTAACCTTGTAGATGACCTCCTGCACAATTTTTATTTGGAATGTGGAGCCAGAACACATAAAATGAGAGTTTATCAGATGACAGACAACGAGGCTGCAAGGGAATTAACCGGCTACCTTCTGGTCCGGGGAAGTGTTCACGCAGTTGCGTATGCAAAAGCACTTGAAACGGTAACAGGTGTAAATATGATGAAGATGCTTCCTGTCCCAAGCCTCGATAACTCCAAATTTGACTACGCAAAAAAATATGAAGACGAAGGTTCACACTTGAAGCTGTACCGCTTCAGTGATGATGACTACAACTTGCTTGACCGTATTTGGAACGGTCCTTCCCCGATCGGGCCTGCAGGTGAACTTGAAGTGGTTGATGGAACCCCTGAAGGCGGAGAAATACCGGATCTTCAGCAAATCCCCGAAGAGTTCGCACCAGGGTTTGATGAAGAACAGTTCCGAGAGCTGTCCAAAAAACTAAAATATGAAGCAGGAATGTAAGAACAAATCCGCAAGCGCCTTGGTCACGAGCGATAAAGAAAACTTGGCTTTTCCCAATGGTGGCGAAAGCCTTAGTTGCCCGAATGGTTTAGTACAGACATTTGAGGGAGGCCATCAGATTGAAGCCGCTATGCAGGCTTCAGCTACGAGCTTAACCTCCTGAAAAGCGGTGAGTTGCTTCGACGCTCCTCTAACCTTCCTAGTATTGTCCATAGTAAATGTTTGGCTTAGTCCACGGTCAATTAACCACACAGGTATAAAAGTACGATAAAAGTTAGTAAAAAAACTTCCTATTTGTGATGGGATAATTTGTTCTTCAATCAAAAAGGAATTTATTGGTTTTAACATCCAATATACCTTTTGTCATTATATTTTAAATAACAATGAGCTTCAGTAAGAGATTTCAATCCATGTAACAAAAAACGCTGTCCTTAAGATAAGGAAGTTCTCAAACTAAAGGATGCTTATCTTCCTTAAAAACGGATCTAAACAAGCCAAAAATATCCAAGTTCTTATACATAACTTGTATTTTTGGCTTGTTACTTTTTCACGATTCAAAACCTCATTTACTTATGATAAGGTTCACCTTAAACAGGGTAATATCTTGAGGTACAAATTCTCACCTAATTTAGGATCGGTGGAGAAATGACCACACCGAAAGGTGCATCCCCAACCGTAACAGTGTCAACAACAGTATTATCAGAGGTATCGATGACCGATACCGTAAAATCAAGAAAGTTTGCTACATAAGCGCGGGTACCGTCAGGCGTAACGGCGATAATAGCCGGTACTTCACCCACTGGTATCGTGTCAATTACCGTCTCAGTTGTTGTGTCGATGACCGAGACGGAATTATCAAAGCTATTTGTGACATAAGCTCGAGTGCCATCGGGAGTGAATGCGACATAAAGCGGGAAGTCACCGACAGTTATCGTGTTATTGACCGTTTCAGTTGTTGTATTGATGACCGATACCGTATTATCAATAGAATTTGCTACATAAGCTCGAGTGCCATCGGGAGTATACGTTACACCTGTCGGTCTATCCCCAACCGTAATTGTGCCAACGACCGTATTCGTCACCGTGTTGATGACAGAGACATTATCATCTGCACTATTCGTGACATAAGCTCGAGTGCCATCGGGATGAATAGCTATACTTAACGGCTCACCGCCTACCGTTATCGTATCAACGACAGTGTTGGATGTCGTGTTAATCACTGAAACAGTATTATTGCCGTTATTTACGACATACGCTCGGGTTCCATCGGGTAAAACAGCAATATCAACCGGTGCATCCTCAACCGTTATCGTGGAAATAACTGTATTAGTAGTGGTGTTGATCACCGAGACGGTATTGTCATCCAAATTTGCAACATAGACCCGAGTACCATCAGATGACATCGCGATACCTCCGGGTAAGTTACCGACTGGTATAGTGTCAATTACCGTATTGGTAGCGGTGTCGATCACCGAGACGATATTTTCAAAAAAGACTGTCACATATGCAAATACAGATATTGGTACAATGCCCATTTTATCACCTTCCTGTTTTCATTTTTCTTATAATAACCTCTACGAGAGGAACTGGTACTTTACATTTCTTAGCAAGATCTAAATTGCTGATTTTCGGATTTTCCATAAGTTCTTTCTCAATACTTGTGTACATGTCTTCTTTCTTCAAGTTATCCATCTCCCAATTAAAAAGTATATAATTGCTCATTACTACATTTCATTTATTTCAACATTGAAAACACACCGGCCTCTTTGTCTAAAAATCATGGAAGTTGTAATTTAGCGATTTCACAATTAGAGAATGCAACATTCACGAGGGTCCCATCGTCATTATCCAATTGTCCGTAAACGATGCCAAGGACCACTCTTTTAATGGAAACATCTTGAGCAAAGGAAGCTTGCCACGTTCTTAGATTAACGGTGGAAGTAATGAGGGTTTCCATTAACTCTCTCATCTGTCCCTCGACACTATGACATTCGCCCGGGAAATCCATCGGAGGTTCAAGCTCGATTTCAGGACGGGGGAGAAACAGCCGGTCGGTAACAGGCGAAATGGTAACGACCAATGTACCGTTCGTCTCATCTGTGACAGATACTAAAAAGTCGTCCACATTGTCAATCGTGACTAAAAACAAAAATGGGAGTTCATTCGGTTAATCAGCGACCGTGGCAAGAATGACCTACTGATTGCATTCTGCATGGAGGATACAGCAGTCGCAAAGACTGGCTTAAGGGCCGGTTGGACCAGGGATTCCGTTATGTCTGCCCATAGAGCTCACTCCTTTTGTTTATATACTGATATTAATATGTTTTTATAGTTCAAACGTTCAAATGACCCATTATTAGAAAGGCTTAGTTTATATGTGTTTACATACGTCTGAGAGTCAGGTGTCCTGCCTGCCGAAAGCAGTATAGGAAACGGCAACTTTGAACATGTGGTGGTTGCCATTGTTAATAACATACAGGCAAGTATCTTCACCACACTTGTATTAAAAGAAATAGGTGGAACGAGGGTCTGGATAAAAGCACAAAACATGTATCATACGGAAGTGCATGAAAAGATCGGCGAAGATCTCGTTGTTCATCCGAAATTTAATTTAGGCAAACGAATTGCCCACAATATGGCCTCGGAAAAGAACATTGATTTCATTGATTTGTCTGAGGATTACTGCATAGTGTCAGAAGCTAAGGCTGGAAGGGGACTGGAACTTATCTGAGCGGCTTATACGCAGGAACGATCAGTATCCGCATAGATGACCTACCCGACACTTTTGATCTGGGCATCAGACCATTCGAAGGAAATGCCTGGTCTGTTAAAATACCTGTTGAAAAGAAAGGAGAATCAGAGACGGTACTGGTTAACACAGTGAAAGAATCTGGTGAAACCTCTCTTTCCTATAACACGGTTACCTTTCACCCTACTTCAACAGCGATTTGCATGAACAGCACCTACCATGAAGAATATAATGAGGAGTTCCACTTGCTGGACTTTCACATTATCGATGAGAGCGGCCGTAGTATTCAGCATGCAAGCGGGAGTCGCTGCCGTCAGGTGAAAAAGGGCTTATACCTGAATGAATATACGTTCTTCTATGATCCTTGATAATGAGAAGCCAGAACAACTAACCATTACACCTTTTCTTTCGATACAACCGAAAAAACGATCACACATGTGCGTGCAGACTGGGAAAGTAAACTGTCACCCTCTCGCAGGGAGAAGTGGGCAGCGTACCTGTTCTTGATGTTTTATCAGAAGACCATGCTACTTAATCACCTACAAGCTGGACGCGTAAACACGTTCCTTACCAGAGCCAGTCTCTGTGGATGGAAGATAAAGAAGGGAATGAAAGGGAATGAATACGACTCCTTCAGTCCTCCCGAGTTCAATCAGGATACCCGGGAATACAGAGTGGCATTGGATAAGGTTACCGATCTTGATGGCAGCCGGATCGTCACAACGGAACTGGTAAGGATTCCATTCTTCGATGACTTACAAGTGACTATTACGATTGAATAACTTTCGCCCGGTGTGAAGCAGACGCCGGGCATTTAGCCTCCCCCATCAAAATAATATTTTCCATTTATAAGGGTATTTATTGCATTTCGATAAACAAAAAAGGAAATCCCCCCGATGGAGACGAATGGTCATAGTTAAAAAGAACTGCAACATATTCTGTCAAAAGGAGACCGATATCATGACAAATCTGTCGATTAATGGAAAGACCATTACGATTTTTGGATTCATCCTGCTTCTTGCCATCACCTTCACTTACGCTTTAACGATTCATTTTGCATATGCAGATTCAACTGAGACTGCTGCGACAACCTATCCAGATAAAATTATGGAACAGGTCCGCCAAAGTCTTGGCGAAAGGAAACATTCCACTAACCTCGATGAAGAAATTATGGCTCTTCCAAAAGCGGAGGTAATGGACCTTTATTTTGATGCTCACGGCCGGACAAAAGGCTTCGGGCCCGAGATGCGGGAAGTCGTTCTGATGATTTTCGGTGTGAACCTTGATGCGATTTCATCTATGGAAAAGCTCGGGGTTTCGATCTTTTCCAAAGGCCTCTGGATTACTCAACAGCCCCACGATCTGTTTGTCCTTCATTCCGGTAATAATGATGTAGACGTCATGATTTATCCGACAGACTACTTTAAAGAAGAAACCGGACTCGATGGGCTGCCTGAAAAATTAACAGACCGTTTGAAAGAGCTGGGATTTATCTATAATGAAGATCTTGAAGCTTATTATTATGAACATCCGGACGGGATTCCGATCCCGGACGAAGAAAAGCATCCGATCATGGGAGCCATACTCAAGACGATCGAAGAAGATTACAGCCATTTACTGTATTAAGTGTGTGCCGGGAGATTTGTGCACAAAAAAAGGTAACATGAAAGGGTTTGTTCCCTTTCATGTTACCTTTTTGCTATTTTCCGCTTTTAGCCATCTGACGTGCAGGAGGAGCATGGATTGCTTTACCAGTCAGTCCTTCCACAGCTTCGAGCCAGTTCTCATTCAGACTTGGGTGCGGATAATAAGGATAGCTTAAATCCTCATCTCTCGCTGCCATTTCAAGGGCGGTAACGCCGTTGGAGATAAGCTCAACAGCTCCCTTGCCGATCGCATGAAACCCTAACAGAACATCGTTCGTCTCATCCACCACGATTTTTGTTTTTCCATCTTTGCTGCCGGTAATGCTTGCAAACCCGTTTCCACCTGATGCAAATTCGCTTATCTTCACCGAGTATCCCTGCTCTTTTGCCTCGGCTTCTGTTAAACCGACCGAAGCTACAGGAGGGTTCGTATGAGCCACTTTCGGAATAAAATGAAGATCAAAAGCCGACTGTCTGCCCCCGGCGTTTTCTGCTGCCACTTTCCCCTGTTTAAGGGCTTTGATGGCAAGTGGCGGACCAGGTGTAATATCACCGACTGCGTAAATGGAAGGAACATTGGTCTGTGCCCGGTCGCTCACTTCAATATAGCCTTCCTCGTTCACTTCCACGCCGGCCCTGTCGAGACCGAGATCCCGAATACGGGGCCTTGGAACAGAAGAAACAAATACATGACTTGCTGTTAGTTCTTCTCTTCCTTTTGCCGATTCATAGCTGAGTAAAGCCCCGTCCCCATCATTTTCAACGGATGTAACTCTCGCTTTTTTCACAACAGCGATTTTTTGCTTTTTCATTACTCTTAAAAGTTCCTTATCAATACTCACATCGAATCCGAAGCTGTCCGTTTCCAGCAGCACGGTCACACTCGCCCCGAGCTCCCGGTAGCCAAACGCGGCCTCCAGGGCAATATAGTCGCTGCCTGACACGATGAGGTGCTCAGGTACTGTTTCGAGTTTGAATACCGATGTGGTATCCAGGATACACTTGTGGTCAGGTTTGGCCCAAATCGGGGCTTCATACATGCTGCCGGTTGCCAGTATCACTTGCTTAAATCGGTACGTATCAAATTGGTGACCGTGTTCCACACCAATTCTGTCTTCAGATAAAAATGACGCTTCCCCATAAATGACATCGATTTTGTGAGTTTTACACAACGCTTCGACCCCTTTTCGGAGGCCTGTGACAACCTGATCGCGCCATGCGTGCATCTGATCGAAGTGAAAAGTCACTTCCCCAGTCTGGATTCCAAACCGGGAAACCTTCCGTGTATCAGCCAGGGTGGACGTGCTGTGTGTGAAGATTTTCGATGGGATACATCCTTCATTGAGACACACGCCCCCGAGATGTTTTTTTTCAACCAAGGTCACATCAAGACCCATCTGGGCTGCGCGGATTGCTGCAGAATAGCCCCCGGGTCCGCCCCCGATGACAATGAGATCTCTTTCCTGAACCAGTTCTCCCACAACCATTTACATCATCTCCAGCATCATCTTAGTAGGATTTTCAATAAATTCTGCAAATCGGCTTGTAAAAGCAACAGCTGTGGCGCCGTCTGCAACCCGGTGGTCAAAACTCATACTCATGTTCATCATCTGGCGGATCACAATCTCATCATCGATCACAACCGGCATTTTCTTCGTTTTATGAAAAGCAACAAGAGCTACTTCCGGGTGGTTGATAATCGGTGTCGCACCTGTACTTCCCAGAGGTCCAACATTACTTACCGTAAACGTTCCTCCTGAGAGGTCTTTTTTGCTGAGCTTATTTTCTTTAGCGAGCTTCATGACACGCTTCATCTCATCGTTAATCCCTGTAATGGACAGCCGGTCAGCTCCCTGCACGACAGGAACAATAAGGCCTTCATCTGTATCTGCGGCAAGACCGATATTGTACTCCTCTTTGAGCACGATTTCCTCTTTTTCTTCATCGAGGACAGCGTTGAATACAGGGTATTCCTTTAAGGCAAAAACAAGGGCTTTAATAAAGAAGGATGCTACACTTACAGGTTTGATCCCTTCTGCCTTCAGCTCTTCACGAAGCTTCATGACATTTGTGACATCCACTTCATCAAAATGGGTAACGTGAGGAATTGTCATAAGGGAGTGCGTCATTTTCTTTCCGATCTGCTTGCGCCGTCCGCGGTAAGGAATCGTCTTTCCGGCACGGACAGGAGCAGCTTCTTCCTTTTTCTCTGAGACCGGTTCTGTGGTTTGCTGCGCTTCCTCATGGGAGGTCTCCTCAACTGTCTTTGAGGGTCCTTCTTTCATAAAACGGAATACATCTTCGTCCGTTACCCGTCCTGCAGGGCCGGTTCCGGAGACCTGTTCAATATCCACCTTGTTTTCAAGCGCAATTCGTCTTGTATACGGAGTGGCAAGAACCCGTTCTGACTGTCTTTCGGCCCGGCCTTTGTTGATTTTGATTGTAAAAGAAACAGGTTCTTCTTTTTCCTGTGAGGCCTTGCTTTCGTGAGGTGTTACAGCAGCCCCCTCTTTTTCAAGAACAATGACCGTTGTCCCGACGGTAACAACTTCTCCCACTTCAGCAAGGATTTCTTTTACCGTCCCGGCTACCGGGGATGGAAGTTCGGCGCTCACTTTATCTGTCTGTACTTCAACAAGCGGCTGATCGATTTTCACATGATCGCCTACATTCACAAGGTACTGGGTAATTTCTCCTTCAGTCATTCCTTCTCCTACATCGTGCAGTTTTACTTCGACCATAGCCATTCCCCCTCCTAAAACGTGACCGCTTCTTTAATTGCGTGCTTCACTCGTGCCGGTGTTGGCAGATATTCTTCTTCCAGGGCAAAAAACGGAAATGGCGCATCAAATCCTGCCACTTTTGTCATTGGTGCACGAAGATATAAAAAAGCTTCATCATTAATCAGCGCCATCACATCATTGCCGGCGCCTCCTGTTTCAGGAGCTTCATGAATAATAACGACCCGTCCGGTTTTTTTGACAGACTCAACGATCGTTTCCCGGTCCAGGGGATACAGCGTTCTAAGATCGAGAAGTTCACAGGAAACGCCGTCCCCGGACATTTGTTCAACTGCTTTCTGGGCAACGCTCACCATGTTTCCCCAGGCAATAACCGTCACATCCTCACCTTCAGTGAGCGTTGCGGCTTTGCCGATTTCAACCGTATATTTAGATTCAGGCACATCTGCTTTAAAAGCCCGGTAGCTCCTCATCGGTTCCATAAACAATACCGGATCCGGATCTTCAATGGCTGCGATTAACAGTCCTTTTGCATCGTACGGATTTGAAGGCACCACTACTTTAATCCCCGGCATGTGTGTAAAAAGAGCCTCTACACTGTCCGAATGAATCTCAGGTGCCCGGATGCCGCCCCCGTATGGTGCCCGGATGACCATTGGCACACTGAACTTGCTCATGGTTCTGCTGCGGATCCTTGAAGCATGGGTCATGATCTGCTCATAAGCAGGATAAACAAACCCGAGAAACTGCATTTCTGCAATCGGGCGGAACCCGTTAATGGCAAGACCGATGCTCGTACCGACAATACCTGCTTCCGCAAGGGGGGTGTCAATCACACGGTCTTCACCGAATTCATGGACAAGGCCTTCAGTTGCTCTGAACACACCGCCATTTTGTCCCACGTCCTCACCAAGCACGAGAATGTCGTCATGTTCTTTCATCATCGTCCTCATCCCGTCCGTTACAGCCTGAACGAGAGTCAGTTTATTTGTCTTTACTTCAGTCATCGTTTTTGTGGTCATACCGTTTCACCCCGTTTTTGAGATAGGTACGCTTCTTTTTGCCGCTCCAGGGGCCAGACAGGCTCCTTGAATACGTGATCAAAAATATCGTTCACGTCAGGCTCAGGGTAATTTTCCATTTCCCATACAGCTTTTTCAATCTCTTCGTCACACTGCTTTAACACCTGTTCCATCCAGGCCGCGTCCCACATACCCTGTTTTTCCATATACCGCTCCAGTCTCAGGAGAGGATCAATTTGATTCCGCTTTTCAAGGCTCAGTTCCTGGTCCCGGTATTTAGTCGGGTCATCGGCTGTCGTGTGAGCCCCGTACCGCCATGTAACAGCTTCAATGAGTGTCGGCCCTTCACCCCTGCGTGCTTTTTCAATCGCTTTTTGTGTTTCAAAGTACACAGCAAACACATCGTTCCCATCCACTCGTACTGAATCCATATCGTAGGCAAGCCCTTTTTGGGCAATGGTTTTGGAGTTCATTTGCTTCTCGATCGGGACACTGATGGCATACCCGTTGTTCTGGTTAAAAAAGACGACCGGTGCTTTAAAGACACTGGCAAAGTTCAGCCCTTCATGAAAATCCCCTTCACTCGTCGCTCCGTCACCGAAATAGGCAATGGCAACACGGTCTGTGCCTTTTCTTTTTTCAGCCAGGGCTGCCCCTGTAGCATGGGGGAGCTGTGTGGCGATCGGAACCGCCGGCGGGAATATGTTTTTTCCATCCGGTGGCACACACCCTTCGACACGGCCTTTCCAATAAAGCATGATCGTTGAAACAGAGTGCCCGAATGTAAGTGTTGCAGCATGATCCCTGTATGTCGGAAACATCCAGTCTCCTTCTCCAAGGGCCGAGGCACTGCCAACCTGGGCCGCTTCCTGTCCTTCGAATGGTGCATAGGTACCGATTCTTCCCTGCCGCTGGAGGTTCACGCTCTTTTTATCGAGCGTTCGGGCTCTGAGCATTTTCTTGTACATTTCTTTAATCAACTCTTCTGTCAGGTGATACGATGAATCAGTGAGGTTTCCCTCTCCATCCATGACCTGCCTGATTGGGAACTTGTTTTCCATTTCTGTCATCTTAATCCCTCCAAAGGCTTTTTTAATTGCGCACTTGCCACTTCAACCGTTTATTATGAGAAAAAAAGCTGTTTCGTTTTTTGCGGCTTTCGATCCTTGCTTCGCAAAAGTCATTTGCCGCCTCATGGGTGGAAATACCCCGGATGTCTGATTGCAGGTAAATTTCTGTGAGTGTTTCATAAATCGCCTTCGTGCCCCGGAGAACACGTTCTTTATTAGGTCCGTACAGTTCATCTGCCACCTGGATAAGACCGCCGCTGTTCACGATGTAATCCGGTCCGTAAAGAATTCCCCGGTCACGAAGCATATCTGCGTGTTTCATATGAAGAAGCTGGTTGTTTGCAGAGCCTACAATAGCTTCAAACTTAAAGCGGCCGATGGTTTCATCATTAATAATGCCTCCGAGGGCACACGGGACGAAGATATCTGCTTCTGCCTCGTAAATATCAGGACCCGCAACGATTTTGACACTTCCCCCGAGCTGTTCGGAGCGCATGCTGATTTCCAGAAGCGCTTCCTGATTAATGTCTGAAACAAACAGCTTGGCCCCTTCTGCAAGAAGGGCTTCGGCTACTTTAAACCCGACTTTTCCAAGACCTTGAATGGCGTAACGCTTCCCTGCAAGAGAATCAGTTCCGTAAAGCATTTTGCACGTGGCTTTAAGACCGTAAATAACCCCCAGGGATGTCGGTACAGATGAATCCCCGCTGCCTCCGTAGGCTTCCGGAACACCGACAATGCAGTTCGTTTCTTTTCTTGCATGAACAAAATCGTCCGGGGTCGTTCCCATATCTGTTCCTGTATAAAAACGTCCGTTCAATGATTCTACAAACTGTCCGAATGCCCTGAACAATTCCGGCGACCGGTCTGTGTCCGGATCTCCGATTATGACCGCCTTTCCCCCTCCGAAATCAACGTCTGCTGCGGCACATTTGTAAGTCATCCCTTTTGACAGCCGGAGTACATCCTCAAGTGCCTCATCCACATTTGCATACGGCCGCATACGGCATCCGCCCAGCGCCGGGCCGAGTGTTGTATTATGTATGGCAATAATTGCTTGTAACCCTGTGTCTTCATCGTTACAGAACACCACCTGCTCGTGTTCACTGATTTTTTCAAATGATAGCATCGGTCTGCCCCCTTTTATACACCCTTTGAGAGTCTTCTAATCTCTTTAGTACAGCAAAGTAAGTAAGCGCTTTCATAATCAGACAGACTTGGTTCTTGCCTGCTCGATTTTCTCCCTCAGGTCTTTTTTCGGTAAAATAAACTGTGTAACTTCCCCTTTTCCTGCAAAGGTGTCGCCGTGCTTCACTTCAAGCTCACAAACAATTTTATTTTTGACCAGTTCCGTGAGCGTTGCTTTGACAGTGAGGTGCTCTCCTGCAGGTGTGGGCGATAAATGCCTGACTTTCACATCAGCCCCGATTCCTTCTTCGTGCTCTTCGATGTAAGGCAGAATGATCTGTCTCGCTGCCCATTCCATATGATAGACCATCGTCACTGTTGAATAGGCCGGATGAACAACGTTTCCCTCAAATTGCGCATACATTTCAGGCGTGACAACCACATCGATTGCCGCCTCCTGTCCTACTTTCATACCCGGTTTCATCCCTTAACCTCCTTTTCATGGAAATGACGATTCTATAACGTTAGAATAACACCGCGTTATAAAAACGTCAATTACATTTCACAATTTTCAGAATCGCGGGATAAAATGCTAAGAAAATACTTCAGAAGAATACAGGTACAAAAAAAGCTGAGAACATTTCTGTTCTCAACCGTATTTCTGCTTCTGATTTTGTATTGTTTGTTTAAAAGGTTATTACTAATTTGGTCAACCACACACACTAATTGCGAATATGGTTGAAGCATACGTGCCCTTGGGGGTGCCGGCAAGCCTCACAGAAGTTTCGGGCACTACCGCTTCATCATTACTATTATAAAAGCAACATTGTTTTCGAAAACAGCCTATGTTTATTACCTGCAGTTCCTGCGCTTTTCACTGTGCCCCTTTTGAGCCGCTGACATCCCGCATTCCTCAACATACTAAAAGCATTGCCATTTTGGAAAGAAGGATTACCTTTTTACATTCTGGTTCAACCCTTCTATTACGGTTCTGTATTGTTCCATCATCAGGTTGAGAAGCTCTTTAACTGTTGGGACATCACGTATGAGACCTGCAATCTGACCGCCGTTGATATGCCCTTCAGCAAGCTTCCCTTCCAATGCTCCCCGGATATGGCTTGCTTCATCGGCTATTGTATCAAACTCCTCCAGAGTCGTCCCTTCTTTTTCAACTTCAGCAAGGAGTGCTGCATAGGGCGTTTTTACGAGCCGTCGTATTTTACCCACTGAGCGGCCTACGATAATCGTATCCACATCAGAGGACTCCAGAAGTTTCTTCTTATAAGCCTCGTGGACCAGAGCTTCTTTCGTTGCAATGAATCGAGTACCCATCTGGACACCTTCTGCTCCGAGGCAAAGGGCTGCAGCGACACCTCTTCCATCACCGATCCCCCCGGCAGCTGCAACCGGCACACTGACAGCATCAGCGATTTGCGGGATGAGTGTCATCGTTGTCGTTTCATCATTGGAATTGATACCCGCTGCTTCGTACCCTTCAGCAACAATAATATCAGCGCCTGCTTCTTCTGCTTTAACCGCCTGCTTAACAGAGGCGGTAACAACCATCACCGTTACGCCAGCTTCTTTTAAAATTGGAATAATCGGCTTTGGATTCCCCGCTGATAACGAAACAACCGGGACTTTGAGATCCAGGACAAGCCTGATCATCTCTTTCACATCGGGCTGTACGCGTATCGGAATATTTACGCAAAACGGACGGTCTGTCAGTTCTTTAATTCTAGCAAGCTCCATTCTCACGTGATCTGCAGGGAAGGTACCAACGCCGAACGTTCCAAGCCCGCCTGCTTCTGAAATAGACGCAGTAAGTTGTGCATGACTGATATTTCCCATTCCCCCCTGGATAATTGGGCAGTCGATATGTAATAAATCTGTAAGTCTATTCATCTTTTTTCTCTCCTCGTGAAAAAAATGTTATACTCAGCTTATCATAAAAACAGGAGGCGTTCCTATGATTTATCCGTATAATAACAAAACACCGCAAATTGATGAAAGCGTATTCCTTGCTCCCGGATCTCATGTTATTGGTGATGTGACGATCGGGAAAGGATCGAGCGTCTGGTTTAATGCCGTCCTCCGGGGGGACGAAGCACCAATTCGTATCGGCGAACGCTGCAACATCCAGGACAACTCCACGCTTCACCTGTACAATGAATTTCCTCTTATTTTAGAAGACGAAGTATCGATTGGACATAATGTCATCCTCCACGGATGTACCGTAAGAAAAGGATCGCTTATCGGGATGGGTGCAACGATTCTGGACGGTACGGAGATCGGTGAATGGTCACTCATCGGGGCCAACACCTTCATCCCTTCAGGCAAAAAAATCCCCCCCCGCTCTTTGGTTCTCGGGTCTCCGGGTAAAGTTGTCCGTGAGTTAACAGCTGATGATTTTGCTCTTATCCGTCTGACCATTGATACATATTACCAGAAGGGCAAGGAATTTAAGGAACAGCTTGTACGCTGAATTAACAAAAAGGGCCGCTCCAAAGGTGTGAAAAACATCCTTGGAGCAGCCCTTTTTTAGATGTATATTACAGCTTGTCCTCATCCAGATGTTCGGCAATCATATCTTCAACGTCGTGCATTTCGTTTACATCGATAAGATCCGTTTCTTCTGCGATTTTTACCATTTGAACAGAAAACATAGAATAGTAGTGGTTGCCCTCGGACAAGTCTTCATAAAATTCATTAACAACCGCTCCGTCATGCTCTTCATTTTCAATATCGTCGAGATGCGGAATTCTCCATTAGGAGGATGACATGTTACGTCCTATTCGAGAGAAACAAGTTGAATTAGAGATGGTTTCCATTGATCAGCCGGTCCCTGATAATCACCTACTCCGTAAAATTGATGCCACGATTGACTTGCACAATGTACAAACGCAGAGAATCACAAAAAAGTGATTACACGCTGATTGGGAGGATAGCAAAGAAAAAGTCAGGGAAAACCGGCTTTCAAAAGAAGGAAAACTGATATACAAAAAAAAGAAAAGAAACCATTGAGCCAAGCTTCGTGGACGCAAAACAGCCCACGGGCTTCGCTATTGCCGGTTGCGCAGTTTGAAAGACGCATCGGAACTAGCACACATGACAGCCGCAACACAGAACATAAAGGAGATAGCAAACCACCTCACAGCCAGAGGTGATTTTGCCGTTTTATGGAATAAACATTCACCATTTGATTGCTTTTACACTGCATAAAGAAACCCACGCTTCATAAAAAAGCGTGGGTTTCTCGACAACCTGAGCAGAGGATTTCTCTGCTCAGGTTGTCGTTTCTTATTCCACTAACGCTTCCCGTTTGTTCAATAAACAAAACCTCTAACCACTTCTGGTAATCTCCCTGAATTTCTTCTGCTGTTTTCCCATCCAATGAAGATGGTCCTCCAACCACATCGTTGTCTTTTGAAATCGGATAAGACCAGCCTCCAATAACTTCACCTTCAAATAACCAAACTGGTACGGTAGTAAAAAAATGTAAAAAAGTGTAAAAAAATTAAGTTGCAACTTTTAACCACATTACATTTTTATCTTTATAAACTTACGTTTCCCAACTTGTACAACTAATCCATCCGTAATAGATACTTTCAATCCTGTATCTTCTATTTTGTCTCCGTTTATTTTTACTCCTCTATTGTCAATCATTCTGCGAGCTTCACTTTTTGAACTTAACAAGTTTAACTCTACTAGAAAATCTAGAATTGGCACTTCTAGATTGCCTTTCCATTCAACCACCGGCATCTCATCAGGCATTGTTCCTTTTTGGAAGACTGATATAAATTGCTGCTCTGCTTTTTCTGCCATGTCTATTCCGTGGTAAATCCTTAAGATGGTTTTCCCTAAAAACATTTTTGCATCTCTATGATGTAACTCGCCTGAAACTATATCAGCTTTTACTTTTTCTACTTGTTCAGGAGAGAAGTCTGTGATTAATTCAAAGTATTTATTGATTAATTCATCTGGAATCGACATCGCTTTTCCGTACATTTCTTGTGGACTTTCATCAATACCGATGTATTTTTTCTTTGATTTAGACATTTTTTCAACACCATCAAGCCCTTCCAGTAAAGGCATTAGCATTGCTACTTGCTTTTCTTTTCCAAACTTCTCTTGAAAGTGTCTTCCCATTAATATGTTAAAATGTTGGTCGGTTCCACCAAGTTCAATATCATTCTCCAACACAACAGAATCGTAACCTTGCATTAACGGGTAGAAAAATTCATGGAGTGAGATTGGCTTACCAAGAGCAGTTCTTTCTTCAAAATCGTCTCTTTCCATTAACCTTGCCACTGTAATTTTTCCTGCTAATTGAATGACACCTTCAAAGTTTAATTGTGATAACCACTTCTAATTGTAATGAAGTTCGATTTTATCCATATCCATTACTTTTCCAAACTGTTCAAAGTAGGTATTAGCATTGTGTTTCACTTCTTCATCCGTTAGTGGCTTCCTAGCAACTGACTTTCCTGTTGGATCCCCAATCTTCCCAGTAAAATCTCCAATTAGCAATTGTATAATATGTCCATTATCTTGGAACTGTCTCATTTTCTTTGAAAGTCAAGGATACAGATCATGTTATCTTAAAATACAACAGAGCTCCTAACATACAACTTGGAGCTCTGTTACATTTAGATATTCAGTTGCCATATTTTTAAGTCATGATAATCGGTCATTCCATTTGCGCTTAAATTTCTTATGTTAAGGTGTTCCCCTGCAAAGTAAATACGGTGTGACAGGACTTTTTCCCCTTCATCAACAAACAATTCCACACTGGAAGTATCAAAATACATCTCAAAATTAATGTTGTTATCCTTCTTATATTGAACCTCGACTTTATCCTTATCGCCCTTTTTCATCTTTGTGCGATCGACAATTAGATTGCCGTATGAACGATTGTATCCAATAAAAAACCTTTCTTCTAGCTCAGAAACAACCTCCAGCCCTATAACTTCCGCATCTGTTTCCTTCAGACTTATGTTTGCATGTACTTCTATGCATAAGTTTCTAAGCGGTTTGACCATTTTATCATGCTGTAGGATTCCCTTAGAATTCTCTAAAAGGTTACCTCTAAGTTCTTTAAACTCTTCAGGTACAGTCATGATTAGCTTTTGATCTTTAATAGAGAGTTCTCTCGGAATCGTTAAGGCTCCAGCCCAACCGTCTTCTTTCTCGGGCATTTCCTTCTTCCACATATTCATCCATGAGATAAGAAGTCGTCTCCCTTTATTGTCCTCAAATGTCTGAGGTGCATAAAAATCTGGGCCAAAATCAATCTCATCATTATTTATCGGATTGAACTTGTTCTGTTCATCTATTTTTCCGATCACGTAACGAGTTTTTGAACCTTCCATTTCCATCGGTGAGAAAATAAGCACATCATACTCACCTATAGTAAAAAGGTCTGGACATTCCCACATCGTACCTTGTTCTCCGTCACTCTCAAGTAAAACTCCTTCATAATGCCAAGTCTCTAAATCTTGTGAAGTAAATGTTAATACCTTTCCCTTGCCATCCTTACCTGATCCTACAACCATATGCCACTTTCCGTCTCTAAAAGAAACTTTAGGGTCACGGAAGTCCTCAGACCCATCCTCTGGTGGAGAAGGTATGACTGGATTGGACTCTGACTTCCTAAAATGAATTCCGTCCTCAGAAACAGCTATACACTGTACTTCTTTTGGATTTTTTTCCTCATTATGCCCTGTATAAATCAAGTACAGTTTATCTTGAAACACAACAGCACTTCCTGAAAAGCATCCCCCTTTTTCGTAATCAAACTCAGGAGCCAGGGCTACAGGCAGTGCCTCCCAGTTAATAAGGTCTTTGCTTTTGGCATGCCCCCAGTGCATGGGTCCCCATTCAGCTTCATAAGGGTAATATTGATAAAAAACGTGATACTCTCCTCTGAAAAACACTAAGCCGTTAGGGTCGTTAATCCATCCTGTTGGAGCTGCGATATGATACCCAAGACGATATTTAGTATTCTTGACCTCTTCTTCTTTTTCTTTAATAAAGCGATTTGCTTGTTCAATTGAGTATGTCGTAGTATTCATTTTACTGTCCTCCCGTTATTTGACTGCCCCGTCAGAAACGCCACCAATAATATGGCGTTGCAAGAATAGGTAAATAATGATTACTGGCAACAGTACCATTAAGTAAGATGCAAAAGCTAAATTGTAGTTTGCAGCATACTGTGATTCAAATACGTACTGCATAAGAGGTAAAGTCCAATCACTTGATCGCTGTAAAATGACTAATGGCATTAAGAAATCGTTCCAGATCCAAATAATGTTTAGTACTAAGAGTGTCACTGTCATTGGCTTAAGCATTGGGAAAATAATATACCAATACATTCGAAAAACGCCACACCCGTCAATTAAAGCTGCATCTTCAATTTCTCTAGGTATGGATTTAAAATATGCTACGTAGAGAAAGACACATTGGAAAAGTCCATATGTCGCATACAGAATGATCAGACCCCATTTATTCAACAATCCAAATGTGCTAAGTTGTTGGACGAGTGGCAGCATCATAACTTGAAAGGGAACAAACAACCCACTTACAAAAAAGTAGTACATAATACGATAAAACATTTGGTCTTGATTTCTAGCGATTGCAAAAGCAGCGATCGAACCCAAAAATATGATTAAGACAACAGAAATACTCGTGATGAAAAAAGAGTTCAAAAATGCGCCGAAATAATTAGACATTTCCGCTGCCTGCGTAAAGTTACTAAAGTTTAAACTGCTCGGTAAAGTAAAGAAGGATCTGGATGATTCTTCGGGTGTCTTAAATGCAGTTACGATTGTTAAATAAAGAGGAAACAGAATGAAAAGCGCACCAACTCCAATGAACAGATATAGCCCTATCTTACGTAAGGTATTGGATGACATTTACAACTGCACCTCTCTTTTTCTTAAAATACTGATCTGAATAACGGAAACAACAATGATGAAAATGAATAATACGATGGCAACTGCAGACCCATAACCAAAACGGTTATTTAAAAATCCCAGGTTATAGATGAGTAATGTGACTGATTCAGTCGCAAAACCAGGCCCGCCTCCCGTCAATGCTACAATGTAGTCATAGACCATCAGATGCTGCTTCATCGCCAAAATAAGGCATATTGTAATTGAAGGAACAATCAACGGAAGGGTGATTTTAAAGAACTTTTTTAGCCCACTTGCTCCGTCAATGGCTGCAGATTCATAGATATCTTCAGGTATTGTTTGAAGACCAGCCATGTAGATAACAATTAAGATAGCCGCTCCCTGCCATACAGTAACCACGACCAATGCCCAAAACACAGTATCTTGATTGCCGAGCATATTCATTTGAAGGGCTTCAATATTTAACCGATCACCTAAATAAGGAATGACGCGGTAATAAATTTGCTTCCAAATGTACCCTATAATTAAGAGACTTAAAACGGCTGGCACGAAAAAGATAGCGCGAAATGTGTTACGAAATTTAATCTTCTTGACCAATGCCATTGCAACTGCTAACGCGATTACATTAGATAAAATGGTAGACACAAATGCATATTTCACAGTGAACATTAATGCATTTAAAAATCGATTATCTTGAAGGATCGTGATGTAATTGCTAATTCCTATGAAATCCCTCGTCCTACTCACTCCATCCCAATTCGTTAAACTCATATAGATCGCACTGAGTACTGGATAGACATAAAATAACATGAGTAAAACTAATCCTGGGATTAATAGAAGAAGGTACCCCTTTTTTAAGCTTGTATAAGCGCTGTTCTTCATTATTTTTACCTCCAGGTGTTAAGTAAAAGCCCTCTCACTACCGATCATGAGAGGGCGTGTTTACGTTAATTTCGATAGCTTTCAAACATGTTTTCTAAGTCTTCCAAGTATTGATCTATATTTTGATGATTAAAGAAATTTTGAGTATGGCCACGAAAGTCTGCTTCTGCAGCAGTCCCTCCTGCCCAATAATGATTTGGCCAGTTTGCAATTTGACCGTTTTCTACGTGCGGAAGTAGTCCTTGTAAGACTTCATCATTGACCTCCACACCTTCCACTGCACTAAAAGATCCATCCATATCAGCGAATTGTTGGGCCTCATCAATTAAAAACTCAACAAACTTTAACGTTTCTTCAGGATGATCTGTGTCAGCAGCAATGGATAAACCTACGTCTACCCCTGAAATTGTAACGTTTTCCTCAGGGTTATTCGTTTGAGGGAATGGAAAGTAACCAAACTCTTCATCAAAATTATCATTCATGTCTCTAAGGGTTGGCAGTACCCAAGCTCCCATAAAGTACATAGCTCCTTGACCATTGGCAAATAAGTCGTTACCTTGATCATAGTCTGTTCCCATATGATCTCTTTGAGCATACTGTAGAGCCTCTAACATCTTTTCAGACGCTTCTTCCCACTCAGAGCTGCCAACTACATTTTCTTCACCATTATTGAAGCGCTCCCAATAATCTTCATCGAATTGTTGAGCAATAAAGTTCAGATTAAAAATCGATGTCTGGTCAACATTCTGATTACCCATAATGACTGGGGTAACATCATTCGCATCCAACTCTTCCATTACTTCAATAAGTCCGTCCCATGTTTCTGGAACCTCTAAGTTGTGGTCATTAAAAATCGTTTTATTATACAATACTCCATTGGCATTCAGAGATAAGGCAGCACCGTACATCCTGTCATCTACAAGGTATCTATCTTGAATTTCTGGATTAATCTTTTCTGTAAAGTCCTCATCTGTGATATCCAACAAGTAATCGTTGTTTGCTCGCAATACATAGTCTTGCTCAACAGGATAAGTAATAAAAAGATCTGGGACATCGCCTGTCGAAAAACGTGTTGTTAAAACAGTCATCCCGTCTGGAACAGTATTTTGCTCTACTTTAATACCTGGATTTTCTTCTTCAAATTGTTCAATTAACGTGTCAAAAGTATTAACTGCTTCAGCTTTTACCTGGAAAAATTCAATTGTAGTGTCACTTTCCGCACCTTCTGTAGGTGATTCAGTATTGTTACAAGCAGCTAAAATAAGGGCGGCGCCCATAACCGATAATAACGAAAAACTCTTTTTCATTTGTTATCTCCTCCTTGGTACTATCATACTTCCAGGAAAACGCTTTCATAAGGAGGTAATCATTTGTTTAATGTTTAATATTATTTGATTTTATGAATTTGAATACTTCCTTCTATACTCACTCGGGGTTACATGCAATACTTTTTTGAATACCTGACTAAAGTATCTTTGGTCTTCATACCCTACTAAATTTGCTATCTCATAAGCTGGCTTATTTGTTTCAGCTAGAAGCCTGCAGGCTTGATTAATACGAATGGTTTTAAGGTGTTCAGAAAACGTTACTTTGTGAACCTTCTTATACAACGTACTTAAATAACTGGCATTAAACCCAAATCGATTAGCAACGACTTCTATGGTTAAAGGCTTGTCGTAGTGGGTTTCGACATACTTCTTAGCCTCTCGAACTACATTTACCGTTTCACTTTCTTTCTTTTGATATTCATTGAATGTACCTTCAGTTATCAATGGCTTATCAATAAACTCTTTTTTGCTTAAATAGTGAATAGCACTCTCATACGACTGAGTGATCTCCTTTAATTCATTAACGGTTGGCCCAATTGCAACCGCGGATACCCGTTTATCCTCAAGGTATTTTATTGCAATGTTTTCTATCTTTTCACGTGATGAAAGTCCACCACTTACATATATTTTCTGTTCATTCCCAAGAGGATAAATATATACAAACTCATCTTTTGTATGTATCTCTTCAATCGTTCCAATTTTATCTTTATCCGTTATCATGAGGGTATAGCTTGGATAATCAGTCGCAAGATTTATATCTTTAATATCTTTTTGAAATATTAAATCTAATGTCAATTGCTTAAGTGTAGATTTCTGAATTTTGACCTTAGCTTCAATTTCAGTTATTGCTTTTTTAATTACAGTAAAAAATTCATCCCGATCTATTGGTTTTAACAAGTATTGAAATGCTTTAAAGTGAAGAGCATCACGAACATATTCAAACTCGTCGAAACCACTTAATACAATGACTTCATCTGTCGTGCGCTTCGAAGAAATTCGTTTTAGAAACTCAATGCCACTCATATCGGGCATCTTAATATCAGTCACAACAATGTCTGGTTTTAGTTCTTCATAAAGTTCTAATGCTTCCACACCTGAAGTTGCCGTCCCTACCACATAACAATTAAGAGACTTCCAAGGTAATGTGGTTTTTAAACTCTCAAGGATCAATTCTTCATCATCAACAAGCATTACCTTAAACACTTAAACCTCTCCTTTAATAGGAATAGTGATCTGAATTGTCGTTTTGCCTTCGGTACTGCAAATGATCAGCCCACTATTACCTGAGTAATACATTCGAATTCGATCGTGTACATTCAATAGTCCGATTCCAGTGAAAGAAGATTCATGACGATTGTTCAGCTGAAGTAATATGTCTTCAGTAAAACCAGGGCCATTGTCAGTAACATGCATGACGATTCGATTTTTCTTTCTTTTAGCCTGAATTGAAATATGGTTAAACGAATTGTGCTTCTTACCATGTTCAATACTGTTTTCTACAATCGGCTGTAGAATGAGCTTCAGAACGTTGTTATTTTGTACATCTTGATCAACATCAACGTCATAATCAAACCGATTCAAGTGTCTGATCTTCTGAATCTCCAAATAACTGCATACATGCTTTATTTCTTCTTGCAATTCGATTTCATACGGTCCTTTTAAGCTTATTCTAAGGAGTTTACCTAGGTTTGTAACAAGGTGTTGAACTTCCTTTGTTTTTTGCAAGCTTGCCAAAGCATTAACAGACTCTAATGTGTTATATAAGAAATGAGGGTTGATTTGATGTTGGAGAACCTTAAATTCGGCTTCCTGTTTTTTGTTTTGTTCCTCTTCTACTTTCTTTATCATATCTCTTAGCTGACTAACCATATCATTGAAACTTGTAGTAAGTGTTGTAAACTCTTTTTCTTTATAATGTTCCATACGTACATTCAGGTCTCCACCAGCTGCTTCGGTCATACCTTTATTGAAGGTATTAATAAATAGGATTAACCTTTGCGAAAACATACGGTGAAACAATACGAGTAATAAAAATAAAGCCACAATGATGCCAATTGTAAATAAACGCACTGGAATTAAAATATTGTTCACACTCTCCATACTTTTCATGGAAACCAGTGTCCAATCCTGAAATGTTGATTCCTTTGCATAGAGAAATTCTCGTCCGTCGCTATCCGTATAAATGCCTTCTGTATTAATGAGAGATCTTGTATCAACAGGACCAGTTAACTTATCAGGGTCACTTTGGTGAATGACTCGGTCATCTTCATTAATTATCAACCACTCACTATCACTGTTACTGCCTAAAGTTGTGGTTGGATTTAATATATCTGGCTTTACTAACAGAACAAAATGACCTAATTCCTCTAGCGTTCGCGGATCAATAATACTTCTTCCAACAGTGAAGAAGGTACTGTTCTCTTCAATTAAATCTTCACTCGCTGGTCCAATCCAATATGGCCCCCCTCGTCTTTTCGTTACTTCTTCAAAGAAAACAGACCCCTCCAGGTCGTGAAATCGTTCTTCTGGAGCAGCCAGAAAATATAGAGGGTCATTATCTTTGCTTAAAATAAAAAAATCGAATGTATTTTGGTTATTAAACACTAGTCGTGAAATGGTACTCTCATTGTTTACCTTTTCCAGCGAGGATGGCCATTCTTCAGTAGTTAAATAATTGTAAACGGATGGGGAGGTAGCTACATATTCAGTAAAAGATTCAACTTCACTCAAGGTAGCATTAACATTTAAATCAATGGCATCCAAGGTATCCAGCATATGACTACTAATTTGGTCTCTATAGATATTCGTTGAAAACTCATATGAGATCCAGCCTATAAGAACGAGAGGAACTACTATTGTAAAAACAAACAACAGATAAAATCTTTTTCTTATGCTCACTTTCAAACTCCTTTTGCTACATATCTAAAGCAATTTTCTTACAATTCTAACATAGTTTTAAATTGATTATCTTAAACTACACCTCATATCAAAATTATGATGAAAAATTAAGTCCCCTTTGATGTTTAAAGAGGACTTAATCATAACTTAGTATAAAATTGGTAGTTCAGGTGGCAATAAAGAGTTTCTTCTAAAGCACGTATGTTTGTTTCAAATTATACCAAACATGCGTTCCTTAAGTCTGGTGATTCTGAGCAAAGGGGATAATCATATTTGTTTATTGTTTTACATTAACCTTAGAAAGATTCTTTTTAATCAGGTCAGCAGTAAGCTGCCCGCTCAGGGTCACCATGGGTACCCCGCCGCCAGGGTGGGTGGAGCCGCCAACAAAGTAGAGATTTTCATAGAGCTCACTCTGGCTCGGAATTTTAAATCCGCCGTTCTTTTTCTTATCAGCAGCAATTCCGTAGATGGAACCGCCGTTCGGCCCGTAAAGGTCTCTTAAATCATCGGGGATGAACTGGTATTCAAATTCAACCGCTTCTCTTAAGCCGGTAAGGCCCTGCCGCTCAAGTTTGGCAATGACCTTTTCACGGTACGCTTCTCTGTACTTTTCCCATGACTCCCCATCTTTAAGAGCAGGGACATGAGTGAGGACAAACAGATTCTCTTTTCCTTCAGGCGCCTGGCTCGAATCTGACTTTGATGATATGCCAACATATACTGTCGGATCATCAGCTGGCACACCCTGATCATAAATCTGCCTGAATTCCTGCTCCATGTCATTGGCAAAAAAGAAGTTATGATGTGCAAGCTTCGGAAACTTCTTATTTAGCCCAAGGAGAAGGACGTGACCGGAAACAGAAGGGATAAACGACTTCTCAAGTTCGTAGGATTTTTTTACCGCCTCTGGTGACTGTGTCAGGTTTCGGTAAGCCGGGATTGCTTCCAGGTTTGAAACAATCAGATCTCCCTGGACAACCTCCCCGTCCGCAAGCTCAACACCTGTTGCTTTTCCGTCTTCTGTCTGAATGCCGGTCACTTCAGCCTCTGTACGCACTTCCACTCCCTGCTCTTCCAGGAGCCTAAGCATTCCCCGCGCAATATTGTACATCCCGCCTTCCACGTAATGAACCCCGATTCCAAGCTGTACGTAGGCAAGCTGGGAAAGAACAGCCGGTGCGTGATACGGTGATGAGCCTACATACATCAGAAGGAAATTGAACATCTGCTGAAGGCGCTTGTCTTTAAAATACCGGCTTGTACCTTCTGCAACCGTTCGCATCGGATCAAAGCCAAGAAGCTCCTTTAAGGAATGAAGCTGTCTTAATTCAGACAAACCTGAGATACTCTCCTTATAAAAGCTCTTTTTGCAAAGCTCATATAAATCTTGAGCGTATTGCAAATAATCGAAGTATTTCTTTGCATCGTCAGGATTTACCGACCGCAATTCATGTAGCATCTGAGGTATATCTGCCACCATGTCCACCGTTGTGCCATCTTCAAAAAAGGAACGCCAGCCCGGTTCGATCCGTGTAATCGTCATGTAGTCGGAAATGTCCTTTCCTGCACTTTTGAAGAGTCTCTCCAGTACCCAGGGCATCGTCAGGATCGACGGGCCTGTATCAAAGGTAAATCCCTGTCCTGAACGCTGGTTCAGCTTTCCTCCGGCACGATCATTCTTTTCAAGTACGGTAACGTCATGCCCGTCTGCTGCAAGCCTGATTGCACATGACAGACCTCCCAAACCTCCACCAATTACTACTGCACGCTGTTGTCCCATCACTGATTCCTCCTCGAACTTCTTATTTAATTAAGCTTTTTTCTACGGAGTTTTAGTTTCTTGCTAAAGTAATTGAAGCTGCCTGCACGCTCTTGTCTTTCCGCGGAGGTGCCGCTGAGCCTCCACCGCCACAGGAGTTTCGGGCATTCTCAAACTTCTGACTTTGGAAAAGGGCAATGGTAATTTTCATAAGAGTATTTAGTGGAGCAATATTTAACTAATGTGAGTAACAGAGTCTTCGAAAAAACTTTATACGCTATTAGTAAAGATAAGGAATAAACCGGTAGCGCTTCTGGCACCAGGATTTATATCCGTTTCCGAGTTCACCGGCAAGCATACGCTCCTCGATAATCATACGAGCAAGAAGAGCGGGAACGACCGTTACCGCAATGGACAGAAGACCAATGATGCTGCCCATAAACAGACAAATCCCTGTTACGCAAAGAAGAATGGCTGTATACAACGGGTGCCTGAGCTTACGGTACGGACCCGAACTGACTAAATCCACACTTGATTCAACGGCTACATCTCTTGAAAACATTTTCCCGAGCTCCAGAATCCCCCAGTACCTCAGAGCCACACCCAGTGCGTAAACAACAAGGCCGGTCAAGTGCATTCCGGTTGTTTCGGGAAAGACAAGGAAAGATGCTTCCCGGCTCATAACAGAGGCCCCAATGGTAAAGACAAGAGCCGCTACAATCCAGTAAAAGGAGCGTTTTTCTCTTTTCGTGCCGCCTGATGGCTTACGGTCCCGGAAGAAGACAAACTCCAACAGCCAGATTGCTGTTATAACAAAAAATGCAATGTCTAAGATCACACCTGACCTCCTTTGTTCCATTTAAAAAGGAATCCTCAACGTATTCGATAATGCGAATGAGGATTCCTTCGTAGAAGTTTGTCGTATTTTATTTAATCGTTCACCATCAGCGGATGTGAAAAAGCATTGTATTCCTTGTTTCTGCGGGTCAGTTCATTACCTTCACGGAATACCGATTCGAAAAAACGGCTTGCCGGCTCAGCGAGGGCCTTGTAATAGTCGGCAAATAACGAGGCTGCGTATTCACCGAGCCATTTCTTCGGAAGGAGCTCTTCAGGAAGCCCCGGATCCACGAAGAGGAATTTTCTGTACTCATGGACGAGCTTCGTCCGCTCAACAAAGCATTCCCCGTCTGTAATTTCCCCTTTTTCAATCTTGTTTTTATCAATAATGTACTTTTCACTGTACGTTGATATAAATGCCTGATAGCGGTCATTGATATCACTAAGGTTCCAGCATTCCTCAATTACCTGATGATTGTTCCTCGGTCCTTTATAGTCAGAAACAAAAAAGTGTACGTAGCTGGAAATATCGTATTTCTTAATCAGGTCGTCCACCTGCTTGTCCAGAGGGTTGGGGGAAATCCAGCAGCTGTTGGAAAGCGTACCAAACCCGCTCCACACGAGTTCTTTTCTTAACTCATCACGAATATTTCGCTTTGTTTCCGGGATCGTATACATAAGCATTCGCCATTTCCCATCCCAGCTTTCATTTTTAAGCTTAAAAATACGGTCCGCTGCTTCCTCAATCCGGTTAACACCGCGCTCGGTAAGGAAATAATAGCTTTTGTTTCCTTCTTTACGGGACTGAACCCACCCCTGTTTGTTCATTCTCGATATAGCGGCCCGGATGGACTGTTCGTTATGCCCGAATTCTTTGAGCAGTGAAATCAGGCTGCCAATCCATATTTCGTTTCCGTAATGCCGGATATAATCACCGTAAAGGGTAAATATCATTGATCGTGTATTCATGTTCTCTTCCATTGCAATAACCTTCTCTCTTCATACTCCCCCTGTGTCGGAAAAAGCTGATTATCCGCATATTATAGCGAATAATGGATGCAATGTAAATTTAACGACACTTGAAAAATTCGTAAGGCTTATGGCCGTTTCACGATTGTACTGATCCCCTGTCCAACCCCTACACACATCGTTGCAAGACCGTAATCGGCCTCCCGCCTCTTCATTTCGTGCAAGAGTGTAGTCAGTATCCGGGCTCCACTTGCCCCAAGTGGGTGTCCGAACGCAATCGCTCCTCCGTTCACATTCACAATTTCTTCATCCAGCTCAAGCTGTCTCATACACTCAAGGGATTGCGCTGCAAAGGCTTCATTCAACTCAACGAGTCCCAAATCCTGAACAGTAATCCCTGCTCTGTCTAACGCTTTGCGGGTAGAATAAATGGGGCCGACGCCCATAATCGACGGTTCAAGACCAGCTACAGCCGATGTTACGTATTCACCAAGGATCTCCACTCCGAACTCCTCTGCTTTTTCCCGGCTCATAAGAAGAAGTGCAGACGCGCCGTCGTTAACACCGGAAGCATTCCCTGCCGTTACCGTCCCATTCTCAAATAACGGACGAAGCATTCTCATTTTTTCGAGTGTTACTTCAGGTCTCGGGTGCTCATCTTTATCGACGGTAATCGTATTTCCTTTACGGTCTTTATATTCCACAGCTACTATTTCATCTGCGAACCGACCTGCTTGCACAGCCGCTTTCGCTTTCATCTGGCTGTTGTACGCAAACCGGTCCTGGTCTTCCCTCAGCACGTTAAATCTCTCTGCCACGTTGTCGGCTGTCTTTGGCATCGAATCCGTTCCATACATTTCTTTCATCCTGTCGTTTACAAAACGCCAGCCGATCGTTGTATCATGCATGCCGAGATCCCCTCTCGGAAAATCACTTTCGGGTTTAGCCATCACAAAGGGCGCACGGGTCATGCTTTCGGTTCCCCCGGCGATAAAGATGTCTCCTTCTCCTGCCATAATTGCTCTCGCAGCATAGTTGACTGCATCAAGACCTGAGCCGCAAAGACGGTTGATCGTTGTTCCTGCTGTTTCTACCGGGAGGCCCGCCAGGAGGGCACTCATTCGTGCCACGTTCCGGTTGTCTTCTCCTGCCCCATTTGCATTGCCGAAAACCACTTCCTCAATCTGATCAGCCGGAACACTTCTGTTTCGCTCAACCAGGGCTTTTATGACAACGGCTCCCAGGTCATCGGGGCGAACCGATTTTAACGCCCCTTTGTACTTTCCTATCGGGGTCCGGACTGCATCTGCAATGACGACGCTCTTCATCTGACCACATCCCTTTGTTCCGAATAGTCATACACACCTTTACCGGTCTTTTTCCCAAGACGCCCCGCCTTCACATACTTCACAAGAAGGGGGCATGGCCTGTACTTTTCCCCAAGGGTTTCATGGAGATAGGTGAGGTTGTTCAGTCGGGTATCAAGGCCCACCAGGTCCCCGAGTTCAAATGGCCCCATCGGATAATTCAGGCCAAGCTTTATGGCGCGGTCGATTTCCTCAGGCGTTCCGACACCTTCCTGAAGCATGTAAAACGCTTCGTTCCCCACAAGTGCACTGATTCTGCTTGTTACAAATCCCGGAAATTCATTTACAATAACCGTTTCTTTTCCCATCCGTTCAGCGACAGTCTTAGCCACTTCCACTGTCTCATCACTCGTTTCAAGACCGCGGATAATTTCAACCAGGGGCATTTTCTGTACAGGATTAAAAAAGTGCATGGCAATGGTTTTTTCCGCCCGTTTCGTAAACGAACCAATCTCTGTCGGGCTCATTGTGGAAGTATTGGTGGCAAAAAAACAGTGTTCCCGTGCATGCTCCTCCAGAGTCTCAAAGACCTGCTGTTTGATCTCGAGCTTCTCCGGAACCGCTTCGATTACGAGATCAGCCTGCATCACTGCTTCTTCCATGCTGGAACTGTAAAGAAGTCGATCATTTGCGTCTGATGCGTCAGTTTCAGAGATTTTGTTCCGTTCCACGCCTTTCCGGAAGATCCCGTCAATATCACGGCGGGCTCCTTCAAGAGCCTCCGCGTTAATATCCACGAGTGTTGTTTTATATCCTCCAACGGCACTTACATAGGCAATACCTCTGCCCATGACACCGGAACCGATTACGGCAATGTTGTTGATGTTCATCTATGTAACCTCCTTATAATTATCCATTGTTTTTTTTTGCAAAAGGGGGCGATTTTTGTCGAATGACCGATAAGTTCTGTAAAACGACTGATATATTCTGAAAATGACCGATATATTCTAATTTTGGATCGATAAACGATGATAATTGGTCGATAAATCACTGTTAAGTTAAATATCGTTTTGAAAAAAAGGCGAGGCGCGCTTGTCAACGCCCTCGCAAAAGCTGGTTCAGGTGAAAACACAGGTATTTCAAACTGGCAATGGCTCGGCACGTTGCTCGCCCGGCAGATGCCGGGCTCTTTAGCTGCGGCTCCGCTCATTGCTGTTGACACATAAGGTAAAATCCAAACTTCCGGGTCAACCTCTTCATCTTCTATCCTACAGTCCGAACGGGTTTAACGGCCGGTTTCCAACGTAGGAAAGCACACTTTTTGTTTCTGTATAAAGGTCGAGGGTTTCCACACACAGCTCACGTCCGAATCCGCTCTGCTTATACCCTCCAAACGGTGTACCAGGGAATGCTGAGAACGGACAGTTGACCATGACAATACCAGCCTGGATACCGCTGGCTACACGGTTTGCACGGCCGTTGTCTTTCGTCCATACTGCAGACCCGAGGCCGAACTCACTATCGTTGGCAAGCTTAAGCGCTTCTTTCTCATCCTTAAATGTCATCACAACCACAACCGGACCAAAAATCTCTTCCTGAGCAATTGTCATGTCATTTGTTACATCAGTAATGACTGTAGGTGCATACCAGTATCCATCTTCAAATCCTTCAGGATGGATTTGCTCTCCTCCTGTAACTACAGTCGCACCATCTGCCACTGCCTGTTTCACATAGCCGTCAATGACATCAACCTGCTTCTGATTAACGATAGAGCCGAGGTGAGTCCCTTTGTCCATCGGATCGCCAAGCTTAAGCTGCTTCGTTTTAGCTACGAACTTTTCCATGAACTCGTCATAAACATTTTCATGGATAAACAGACGGGAGCGTGCTTCACACGACTGACCTGTGTTATAGAAGATTCCAAACAGTGAACCGTCTACTGCTGCATCGATGTCTGCATCATCAAACACGAGGTTTGGTGACTTCCCTCCAAGTTCAAGAGTCACGCGCTTTAGTGTTTCAGACGCTTTTGCCATAATGTCTTTCCCGGTACCGGTTTCACCGGTAAAAGCTACTTTGTCCACGCCTTTGTGCTCTGTAAGTGCAGATCCGACAGTCGATCCCGGTCCTGTTACAACGTTAACGACACCTTCAGGAACGCCGGCTTCGTGGCAGATTTCAGTAAGAACAATGGCCGTTACAGGTGTAAGGCTTGCAGGCTTTAGTACAACTGAACAGCCAACCGCAATCGCAGGAGCGATTTTCCATGCGGCCATCATCATTGGGTAGTTCCACGGAATGATCTGTGCCGCAACACCTACCGGCTCTTTCTGTGTGTAGTTGAAAAATCCGCCTGGAACGTTGTTTACAGAACCTGTGTGACCTACAATAGCACCTGCATAGAATTCAAAGTCTTCGATTGACTGCATAACCTGACCCTGGGCAGCACCTACACTTTTACCGCTGTTCAGAATTTCAAGTTCAACGAGTTCATTGAATCGGGAGCGCATAATAGACGCAATTTTGTTCATGACACGTGCACGTTTCCCAACCGGATAACGCTTCCACTTTCCGTGATCAAACGCGTTTCGGGCAGCTTCTACTGCACGGTCCACATCTTCCACGCCTGCTTTTGCAATCTCAGCCAGCGGCTTACCCGTTGCCGGATTGTATGTGACAAACGTTTCCCCGCTGAGACTGTCCACGGATTGGCCGTTGATTACCATCTTATAAAGATCACGCTTCATGACTTCGTTATCAAGCTTTTTCTCTTCTACGCTTTTCATTTCATTATCCCTCCAGTAGGTTATTTTCCTGAATAACTTGGCTGCCTTTTATCAAAAAAGGCTTTCATTCCTTCCCGGTGGTCGTCGGACTTACCGGCAGTGCGCTGGGCATAAGCCTCGTATTCGAGCATGTCAGAGAGATCATGGTCCCAGCTTTTATATAAGTATCGTTTGATTAACCCTATTGCCTTCGTAGGCATATGGGCTAGGCGCTCGGCGTACGCTTTTACACCTGCCTGAAATTCTTCCTCGGAATACACGTCATTTACGAGCCCCAGCTCTTTTGCCTTCTCTGCCGGCACCTTTTCACCAAACACGGCAAGCTCCATGGCTTTTGCATGGCCTACAAGCCTCGGCAGGTAGTAAAGAGTACCAGAGTCAGGTACGAGGCCGATATGAATAAACGCTTCAACGAACGCAGCCTTTTCTGAAGCCAGACGGAAATCAGAAGCCAGAGCAAGACTCATCCCTGCACCTGCAGCAACACCGTTAACGGCAGCGATGACCGGTTTTTCCAGTGAGGCCAGTTCACGAATCATCGGGTTATAGCGTTTTCGTAAAAATTCAGCGTGATCGGTGTCTTCGTTTACACCAGCCAGATCTTCCCCGGCACAAAAGGCTCTGCCTTTCCCTGTAAGTACGACCGCTCTCACTTCAGTGTCTTTTCCAGCTGACTTTAAAGCTTTGATAATCTCTTTGTTCATCTGTTCAGTAAAGGCATTGAGCTTGTCCGGACGGTTCATTGTGACCCAGGCAACATTGTTTTCAACCTGATAAAGAATGGTTTCGAACATCCTTCATTCTCCTCTCTACTTCCCTGTAAATCGAGGTTTCCGCTTCTCCAAAAACGCCTGCATGCCTTCCTTCTGGTCAAGTGACGAGAACAGCAGATAGAAGTTTTTCCGTTCCAGTTCCATACCTTCTTGCAATGGCTGATCCACGGCTTTGTTTGCTGCCTCTTTAATGAGCCTTACTGCCAGCGGCGGCTGCTCGGCGAGGCGTTTTGCAAACTTCATCGTCTCTTCCATCACCAGTTCCGGTGCGATTAGACGGTTCACAAGCCCGCACGCCAGTGCTTTTTTTGCCGGAATCGTATCCCCCGTCCAGAGGTATTCAAGCGCTTTTGTTTTCCCCATTGCTTTTGTGAGCCGCTGTGTTCCCCCTGCACCCGGCATCACTGCGAGGTTTACTTCCGGAAAGCGGAAATCAACAGTCTCGGAGGCAAAAAGGAGATCGCAATTCAACGCAAGCTCAAAGCCGCCTCCGAATACAAAACCGCTTACAGCCCCTATGACCGGTTTTTTCACATACGCCATCCGGTCCCACTGGGCAAATTGATTGAGAAGCTCAAGACTGACCGCATCATCATTGGCCATTTCTTCAATGTCTGCACCTGCTGCAAAAGCACGGTCAGAGCCTGTGAGCACAATGACACGAATCGTGTCATCCCGGTCATACACAAACAGCTGCTCAACGACCTCATCGACCATTTTGCGATTCAATGCATTGTAGACGTCCGGACGGTAGAGCTGAATGACGCCAACCGGGCCTTCCGTCCAATGCCTGATCGTCTCTTTAAGACTCATCGACTTCTTCACCGATCATCATAGTCACAAGACTGCCGGCAAATCCCATAAGGTCTTTCCCGCTTGCTTTAGCTTCATCGGTTTTCATCGCTTTTCTTAGTGACTCATGATCGTCGTAGTACATTTCGCAAAGAAGGTGATAGTCACTTTCTCCGCCCATCGGTGAGCCAACGATTTTTGTTACTTCCATTTTTCTCAGACCCGGGATCTTCTCTGTAATTGGTGCGTGTGTGTTAAAGTAGTGCTCATCAAATTCCTCTTTGTTTTCCGGATTCTTGTAAAGTGCGATTAGTTTTACCATGTTAAACACCCTTTCATATTTTAGTAGTTTTATATATTTGCAACCGGCTTCATGGCTTCAAAAGGATTCTTGCAGCTCCGGCAGTACAAAATACTTCTGCATGCTGTCGGACCGAAGATGTTTTCCATCGTTGTATAGGTCGATCCGCAATAGGGGCAGTCAATATGCCACGGCTCACCAGGCGTATGTTCTGACGGAGGCGGCGCAATGCCGTATACTTTCAGCTTTTCTTTTCCTCCTTCAGAGATAGAATCCGTCGTCCAGGGAGGGTCATATACATATTTCACTTCCACCTCGTCGATCCCTTCTAATCCAATGACAGCGTTTACAATATTCTTTTTAATAATATCAAGAGCCGGGCAGCCGACAAAGGTCGGTTTTGCCTGAATACGAGCTTTCGTTCCTTCCACTTCCACTGTATCGAGCATCCCCAGCTCAACGATGCTGATCGAGGGGATTTCAGGGTCTTTCACTTCCTGAAGCACTGCCCTAATTTCTTCAACCAGTTGTGCGCGTTCAATGACCACCTTACTTCCCCCTCTCATTTTTACAGATGTCAGGCTTTTGCCTCAGTGCCATTCGCTTCTCGCGCTGGTGACTGCACTCACTATTACCAGCTTGTGACCGGATCTGTCCTGTACACTTCTGAAAGGATGGATAAAGCCTGGTTAAGATCTTCTGTATGTTCGCCCATCCGGCCGTTTCCGCTTTTCATTCCCGGTTTCCGCTCAATCTTGTAGTCAACTTCGCTAAGAATATGCTGTACTTTCTCCACCCATCGGTCTCTAAGATTCTGTTCACTTGAAATGAGGCTGTACTCATTCATAGCTTCACCTTCAGGTCCGAGGGTCAGCACACCATCAAATTCATCCCATACCCGCTCAATCGCCGCTTCCATCCGCTGTCTCGCTTCCGGAGTGGATTGCATTAGCTGCTTAAACCACAGCTCCCAGTGCATCAGGTGATAATATTCTTCTCCGATCACCCGGCGTGCAATGTGGGCGAGGGGCTTGTAGGAAGAGTCTTTCAGGCTTTGAAGGCGGATCGTTTTGGCATAATCGTAGAAAAGGTTGCGTACAACTGCGAACGCCCAGTCGTAATCAGGCTTCTCCAGGTACGTTCCTGTTCCGTTCTTTTCTTCCAGAATGATCGCGTTCCGGTATTCCACAGGGTTACGGAGATGACTGATATCGTCTGCTTTTCCCTCCCCCAGTTCTTCAAGGAGCTGATAATACATAACAGCGTGTCCCATTGTATCCTGACTTATGGAAGAGAAAGCTACGTCTTCTTCTATGTGTGGGGCAAGACCGAGCCATTCGGAACCGCGGTATGCAATCATGAAGTCATCATCGGCAAGCTGGTAAAGAAGAGCTTTGGCCGCTTCATATGCTTTCGTATGTTGTTTGAGTTCTTCTTTCGTTTCAAAAATCAACGCTTCCACCTCCTATTTGAGAAGACTCTTTTCTGTAAATTGTTCCTGCTCGTACTCACGCCATTTTTTCTTTAAATAGCCGTATCCTTTTGTTTCACGGTAGCTCTTATTATCAAGGCGGGTCAGCACTTGGCGTTCCTCTTCACCAAGGCTTGAGATATCACTGCGCTTTACGACCCAGATGTTTACGCACGGCTCTCTTCTGAGGAAGTTTTCCTTCGCCATGACCATGGCCATCTCCTTATTCGGGGCAAGAAGGCTGAACTGGTGCTGAAAAGGAGCCATCTGATTTCGCTTGCTGAACACTTCGTATTCTTCGTAAAATTCATTGCTCATTTAGTGCGCCTCCTTCACTGCCGGGTTTGCAAGGGCATCACGGACCCACGCTGTATTTTCATAGGACGTAGTGCGAAGATCAAGGCGTTCTTTTGACATCGGCCCATGACCGGTAACGATTTTTTTGAATTCTTCCCAGTCAGGCTGTTCGTAGATCCACTCGCCTTTTTCTTCATCATAATGCATTGTTTCATCGGGAATCTTGAGGCCGATTGATTTGATTCTCGGAACGTACTTATTAAAAAATTCCTGACGGAGGTCTTCATTCGTTTTCGTACGGATTTTGTATTTAATGTTTTTGTTTACGTGTGACTTCCCGACGTTTTCCTTCGAGCGCGGGCCGAAGAACATGAGAAGTGCATGCCACCAGTCATCAAGGGATTTTTGAATCATGGCACGCTGCTCTTCAGAACCTTCTGCGAGTGCCAGAATGATGCTTTCCCCGTGCTGGGCATGGAACACTTCTTCTGCACAGATACGCTGGAGCGCTCTTGCATATGGTCCGTATGAGCTGTTTAACGACATGCTCTGGGTAATAATTGCTGCTCCGTCGACAAGCCAGGCAATAATCCCAGCATCACCCCACGTCGGTGCCTTCATATGAAACACATTGTGGAATTTGAGACGGCCGCTGAACAGGTCCTTTAAGATATCTTCACGATTTCGTCCAAGTGGCTTCATCAGATCTTCCGCAACACGCAGAAGAAGCTGGCCGTGGCCCATCTCGTCCTGAACTTTTGCCATGATGGCGAGTTTGCGGTGCAGTGTCGGTGCTTTAGGAACCCACTCCTTTTCTGGAAGCGCTCCCATAATTTCGCTCACTGCATGCATACTGATCAGTCTGATAAGTGCTTCTCTATAATCGTCTGGCATCCAGTCATCTGCTTCAATCCGCTCTCCAGCTTCAATTCTTTCCATGAACCGCTGGTACTTTTCCTCGTAAGAGAGGTCTGTAGTCATCATTTTCAACACCATGCCGGCTCCTCCTTTATATAACGTTTATTTAACGTCATTATATATTTGTGTAATAAATAATGCAATAATTATTTGAAAATTCTTAACCGTGAGGGTGATTTTATTGATATTGAGGATGTTTCGGGACATCTTGCGGGGCGATTCGAGCTGATTGACGGCTTTCTTTCAATTATTAACTGGTTGGGGTTATTATTTAACGTGTTGGGTAGTCAGGGGGGCTGATTCAGGTGATTGAAAAAGCAGAGAGGCGTTCGTAATAAGGATGTGGAAGTTTTTATGGAGAACTATTTGTGTTTTATGCAGGACTTTAGTGGATTTATAGAGAACTTGGGCTTGTTTACGCAGAACTATCAGACATTTATGGAGACTTCGCCATCACTTAAAGAGAATTCGTCACTATGTGACACCTCTTCCGTCCCCGCCTCTCCTCCTCACTAAAAAAAATTTCTCTTAAAAGGAAAAAACGACCTTTAAATGGGTCTGCCTCACTAAAAAAAGCGGGGCTCCATGCCCCGCGCTTCTACAACAAATCCGCTGCCATCTGGGCAAGGCCGGACCGCTCGCCTTTTTCCAGCTTCACGTGAGCCGTCTGTCCCTGGGATTTCAACCGCTCAGCTACATACGTTAATCCGTTGGTGTATTCATCAAGATACGGATGGTCAATTTGTTTCGGGTCACCCATGAGCACAATCTTACTTCCTTCGCCGACACGGGTAAGAATTGTCTTCACCTCATGCTTCGTCAGGTTCTGGGCTTCATCGATAATGATAAACTGGTCCGGAATACTGCGTCCCCGGATATACGTAAGAGCCTCAACCTGAAGAGATCCCATGCCTGCAAGAATTTTGTCCAATTCTCCAGGCTTCTTCGCATTGAAGAGATACTCAAGGTTATCATAGATCGGCTGCATCCACGGCCGGAGCTTTTCTTCTTTTTCCCCCGGCAGATAACCGATGTCTTTCCCCACGGGAACAACCGGGCGGGCGACTAGCAGCTTTTTGTACTTCTGCAGGTCCTCAGTCTGGTACAGTCCCGCTGCCAGAGAGAGGAGTGTTTTTCCGGTACCCGCTTTCCCTGCAAGCGTCACGAGCGGGATGTCATCCCGGGTTAAAAGGTCCAGCGCCATTCGCTGCTGCACGTTTCGAGCTCGGATTCCCCAGATCGGATCCTCATTTGCAATAAACAGTTCCACATAATCATTATCTTTGTCCATTTTTCCAAGGGCGGAACGGGAAGGAGCAGATTCGTCACGGAAGATAAAAAACTGATGGGGCTGGGTAATTGTCCGTGTAAAGTCCTTCTTTCCGAGCTTACGTTTCTCAAACAGCTCATCCATCTTTTTCGGTGCAAGATACTTTTCTTCGTATCCTTTATACATCCGGTCAAACTGAACAACACGGTCGCTCAAGAAGTCTTCTGTAGGAAGCCCCAGAGCATCAGCCTTTACCCGCATCAGCGCGTCTTTACTCACAAGGACAACTTTTCTGCCGCCGGTTTTCCTTTCTTCTTCTTCTATTTTAATATTCAGCGCCACAGCCAGGATTCGGTTATCATTGGTCATTTCCAGAAAGGTCTGTTTCATTTTCTCAAAGGAACGGTGATTAAGTTCTACGGTGAGTGTTCCCCCGCTCGGCAGACTCACACCAAGGTGCAGCTTTCCTCTTTCTCTGAATTCATCAAGCAGTCTCGCCACCTGACGAGCATTCCTTCCTATTTCATCCATATATCGTTTCTTTGAATCGACTTCCTCCAGCACAACGGCGGGGATGACGATATCATGTTCGTGAAAGGAATAAATCGCAAGCGGATCTTGAAGCAGGACATTTGTATCGAGGACGTAAATGTTTTTCAACTTCTCGCCTCCTGGTTTCAATTGGAATGCAGAACATCAGCCGGAATGAATAAAGCGGTCTCTTCTACTTTTCAGCCTTTCCTTTACTCCTAATGTATGTGAAAGAGAATAAAGATAGACGCTAAAACAAACAATAGGTAAAACACCTTTTGAAATGAGGGATTCCCTTTGAAGAAATGGATAATAACACTACTTGTTCTCTCCATTGCCGCAACGGGCTGTCAGCCGGCCGATGACGGGCAAAATGATGAAGATCCTCTGGAAGGACAAAGTTATAATGAACCGACTGAAAACCCGTATAACCAATGGGGTGGCCATAACGCCAATGTGATTGCCAACCACCTCGCACACCTTTGTACCCAGCTTCCGGAAGTAAGCCATGCAACGGCTGTCGTCCTGGGCCCTTATGCTGTAGTAGGGCTGGACATTGAGCCTGATATGGATCAGAGTGATGCCGGACAGGTTAAATATGCTGCCACTGAGACTCTTGCCGATGACCCATACGGAGCCGAGGCCCTTGTAACGGCAGACCCTGACATCACCGCTCGTCTTAACGAAATGCAAAAGGATATTGCAGACGGGAAACCAGTATCAGGTATTATGGAAGAACTGGCTGCCATTGTCGGCAGGCTGATGCCGGTTACTCCAGGACCCGAGCACCGTAAAGATACAGAAGGCGACCCAAGTGACGTAAACGATGACCGCCTTAACAATCAGCGTCAGAATGAACTCGAAGACGTACAGAACAAGCAAAGTAAAGGACGTAAAAATAAGCTGAAAAAAGGCGAATAACTAAATGTTTGAAAAGGTGTCTGAAACAAACGTTTCGGGCATTTTTTCTTATCTTCGTTTTCCGTATCGACTGAGGGTACATCTAAAAAAAACTGCCCCAACCAGAATGGTTATGAGACAGTTTCTATAAATCAAAGGGTACGGACCGCTTCCAGTACCTGTCGGTCAAGTTTATCCGCAGCTTCTTTATCATACGTTTTTTCATACTTAGGCTCTTGTGAAATCCGTGATCCGTAAAACATCACATCACGAACTTCTTCAACCTGAATTTCAACGAGAGCAAGCTTTAGAGGTACACCTTCCATTTTTTCACTGAGGATCTTTGCACTGCCGGCAACGGAGTATGTAGAGCCATTGCCAACAAGAGTGAGTGTCACTTTCGGCTGCTGCCGGATGTTTTCTACAATTCGGGAACGGTTATCGACTGCAAAGCGAATGGCTTCTCTGTGCGGCGCAAATACCCAGCTGATGGCATTCACATTCGGTCCGGCTGTTTCATAGTCCACTGTAGCGAGTGTTACATAGCGCTCCTGCTGCAAGAGAGGAAGTAATTCTTCGGTTAAGGATGTTTCTACTTGATTTGCCATGAATATATCGCCTCCTTTGTCCATTATAATACTACTATACCTAGATTTTCATGAAGATAAAACTGCAGTTTCATTAAACCCTGGTAAAAATGCGTAACCGGAGGGGAAAACATGAGTGGGCCGTTTAAAGATAAAAGCGAGATCGAGCATCTCGTAAAAAAACTCGAGTACTATACAAGGCGCCTTGAGAAGCTGGAACACCTGGATCATAATATGGACAAAATTAATTATGCCCTGGAAAGGGCAAAAATACGGGATATCCTCTTAAATTACACAAATCCGAGGCGTGTTTTCATGATGAACATTCTAGTCGGTATTGGACGGGGGCTCGGGTTGACCATCGGAACGGTTGTGGTCATTTCCCTTGTTGGGCTTATTCTGCGCCAGTTTGTGGACCTGCCTCTTATCGGCGACTGGATCTCCACTCTTCTCCAGTACGTGGACTCCCGGGCAAATCCGTCGTAATTTTTGTCTGATTATCTCTATCCCATCTCTTTAACCGAAAGCTCTATTTTAAACTCAGGTGTTGATTAACGTTGTAATCTCTTTCCGCGGGGTGCCGGTGTTCTCCCTGGGCTAAGCTGTGAAGTGTGTTGGGCACTCCGCGTTGATCATTTTAAAGACATAAGTCCCCATGTAAAAAAGGCGTAATTTTTTTGATACAATCGTTCAAATACACTGATTCTGTTATACTGTAAAGGAAGACTCAAATTATCCAACTTCACTTTATAGTATAAAAAGTCAAAAAAATAGAGGTGTCGCATGAGAGTTCAATGTGTAATGTGTAACATCGTTGAAGATATCGATGATTACTCACCACTGGCAAAGAAATTAAGAAACCGGCCTATTCATACCTACATGTGTGACAAATGCCACAACCGTATTGAAAAACGGACGAACGAACGGAAAGCAACCGGCAATTTCAAAACATATGAAGAAAAAAAAGACGAAGACGAGTGGCTCATCTGAGCATCGTCTTCGTTTTTTACTGGCGGTTCTCTGCCGGTTCTCCGGTTTCCCCGTCCTCTTTCTTTCTGCGTCTCATTTGGATTCTGTAGACACCCAGGACGACAGCTGCAACGAACAGTGATTCAATAATCGGAAGAGAAAAAGCCAGGAACGTGATAAACAAGTTACCAAAGAGCATCATCACGTAGACCACAACCATTTTCAATACAGGCAATTTCCTTGCAAATCCGAGGTTAAATACAAGAACAGTCATAATATTGATAAGTAAAAACAGCATCCAGTATGCGAAAAGGAAATTCTCCGGATTTTGTGCACCAAACAACTCCGCAATAGGAGTGAGGTTAAATTCACCAGGCGTTTTCTGAGTAGCTAAAAGCATCAAAGACATTCCTCCAGTTTTCACAAAACGTACATCAAAACACAGCTATTATACCACACATAATGCGTGCTAAAAACTACCGGAAATCGTTTCTCACAAAGCCGTAACAATCTTGCGGGCCCTTGTTAGATGAACAACCGGCGAAAGTCGATGAAGAAAATCCATAAAGTGTTAAAGTGAAATCACTCTAACCATCAACAATCAATTAAGGCTAAAGCTTCTTTATCTGCAATAATGGTCAGGTTCGGGTGTTCTTTTAATACCGTGGCTGGAATATCCTCTGTCACCTTATTGCTGCAAATAAGGTGATAAAGTGCTTTTGACTTATTTTTTCCTGAAGCGAGCAACACGATTTCCTCGGCTTCCATAATGGTCTCTATCCCAATTGTAATGGCATGGGTCGGCACTGCCTCAATACCGGAGAAAAAACGGGCATTGGCTTCCCTGGTAGAGGGAGTGAGCTCAATGACATGAGTTCTGGAATTAAAGGAAGTACCCGGTTCATTAAATCCTATGTGTCCATTTTCCCCAATGCCTAAAAGCTGAATATTGACCTTTTTCAAGTCCCTTATAAGCTGCTCATACCGCTCGCATTCTGTTTCAGGATTCCCGGCGGTTCCGTCAGGTAAGTGAACGTTTCTTTCCGGTATATCAATATGATCAAATAAATGCCGGCGCATATAAGTGTGATAACTGTGCGGATCGTCTGCACGTAAACCAACGTATTCGTCAAGGTTTACGGTGTGGATATATTTAAAGGAAAACCTTCTTTTCTTTGATTCTTTGATGAGCTCTTTGTACATCCCCTGAGGGGTGCCCCCTGTAGCAAGTCCCATCACATTCACTTTTTCGTCTGACAGCTTGTCTATAAAATGGAGAGCTGCACGCCTGCTCATCTCAGTGTAATCTTCTACTTTAATCACTCTCACGGTCTTCCCTCCCCCCGTTGTATGTATACACTCTTTTACCCAGACAATAGGTTTCAAAAATCGTAAAATCACTCCCCAATACAGCAAAGTCAGCATCCTTCCCTATTTGAATACTTCCTTTACGGTCGTCAACACCGAGCTGTCTGGCTGGGTTTAAACTGGCCATCGCTATTGCCTCATTAAAGGAACATCCGCTGAATGTGACCATGTTCCTTACAGCTTCGTTCATTTTTAAAACACTTCCTGCAAGAGTACCGTCACAGAGCTCTGCTTTTTTACCTCTTACCGTTACTGCCTGTCCCCCCAGGTCGTACTGTCCATCAGGAAGTCCTTTCGCCCTCATGGCATCTGTAATAAGGATGATACCGTCTGCTCCTTTGTTCTTGTATGTGAGCCTGATCATTTCCGGGCTGACGTGAATACCATCGGCGATTAATTCAGCTTTAATACTGTCGTGGAGAAAAATCCCCCCGGCTGTACCTATGTCCCTGTGATGAATCCCTCTCATTCCGTTAAACAAATGAGTGGCGTGGACAGCTCCCTGCTCGGCTGCTTCCCTCACTTCCACGTATGTGGCATCAGAATGGCCAATCGAAGGAATCACATTATTTTGTGCCAGAAACCTAACGAAAGCCATCCCTTCTTCCGGGGCGATGGTGGCCAGTTTAATTGCACCTCCTGACGCCTCCTGAAATTCTTTGAACAAAGATACGTCAGGTTTATGAATGAATTCTTTCGGCTGCGCTCCCGCTCTTTTTAAAGATATAAATGGTCCTTCAAGGTGTATGCCCAAAAGTTCGGCTCCCAAGGTAGAAGGCATACTCATATAGGAGGCCGCATTTTGAAGCGACTGTTTCTTTTTTTCCTTGCTCTGGGTAAGGGTTGTAGCAAGAAATGCTGTTGTACCTTCACCGGGAAGATAACGAACCATCGTAGGTATCGTATCTTCCTTTGCATCCATTACGTCTGCTCTGTTCGTTCCATGAATATGGAGATCGATAAATCCGGGGACAATTTTCGTGCCTGGCGGATAAGAGATTACTTCCGCATCGGTTACCTCTGATGGAGAAGCTGATACTATCTCTTTAAAGATGCCTTTGTCCATCGAAATTAACGGATCTTTTATGACGCCTTCATCTAAAACCATTTCACAACATGGATAAAACAACGTTTTCATATATTTTCTCCTCTCATCCCCGCTATTCTTCCGTGGTTATGTTCATTACTCCCATCTATGTTTCCACTCAATAATTAGTATTTTCCTAATACAGCATTACTTTGTCATTTAAGCGCAAGCACCATAATGTACAGTTGTCTATACCACCCATCCGCGATTGAAGCTGTTTATATCAGTACGTCTCCAACTGTTAAAATTCAGCGCCTCATTTCTGTAAAAAATTTGTATCGGTCTCCCCTGTAAACAGATTTTACAAATTCAAAAGGTACACCGTTATCCAGGCGGCTCACTCTCTTCATTAATAATACCGGAGACCCATTATCTATACCCAGAAGACGGCTCTCTTCTTCTTTAGCGATAGAAGGTTCTATGGTTTGTTCTGCACCACCAATGACGAGGCCGAGGCTTTCTACGTACTCATAAAAAGAGTTGCTGATCCGTTCTGGGGAGAGTTCAGAGAAGATCGTTTCAGGAATTGAGAGTACTTCATAGGCCATTGGCAGTCCATCAGCAAGCCGAATCCTCTTCATTTGATACCCTCTCCCGTCCGTTTCCAGTTTTAATTTTTTACACACTGATGGAGGGAATGTTGTTTCTTCAAACTGGATAAGCTTTGTTCCCGGGTCCATCCCCCTGCTTCTCATGTCTTCAGAAAATCCGGTCAACGTTATGATCGGCTGTTCAACTTTCCTTTTTGCTACAAACGTCCCTTTTCCCTTCTCCCTCATTAAGAGACCTTCGTTTACAAGGTTTGTCACAGCCTGACGAATGGTCATTCTGCTGATCTCATACTTTTCGGAGAGGGCTCTCTCGGAAGGGATCAGATCCCCTTCACATAAGTCTCCACTGTCAATTTTGTTTCTCAGCAACTCTTCCAGCTGGTAATAGATCGGTACAGGAGAGCTTTTATCAATCATGCTCACGCCTCATTTCGTTCATATTGTCTTTTTCTATTTAAATTGTACAGATTACTTGCCAAGTTGTCTATACCACTGACCTTTTCATCAATTTAGATTTCATGTAAAATGAGTCTAGAGAAGGAAGGAGTGTACGCTATTATGAAAACGTTTAATTGGCCATTATTTATACTTTCTGTTTTTGCAGCCTGTGGAATTGCAGGCGTTGGAATCGGTCTTGCTGAAAGCAGCATACTCATCATCCTGATTTCGGTTGTTGTGACCATCGCTGCTGTGGGCGGAGGATTCTCGATCCGGAAAAAAATTCTTGCAGAAGATTAGATAATAGAACAAAAGCGGAAGGGACTTGGTCGCGAGCGATAAAGAAAACTCGGCTTATCACCAGTCTTGGCGAAAGCATTAGTTACCCTTATGCTTTAGTACAAAAATTTGATGGAATAAAATAACCTCGAACTCTCAGGCGCTTAAATGGAAAAGTTTCACAAAAGAAGATATACACAGCACAAAAGCTGTCCGAAAAGGCGAACCTTCTCGGACAGCTTTACTATTTTCCGTGTATTTCTTTCATTATGTCTTTGTAAATAGCCGGGTTTGCAGCAAGAAGGGTATCTTTATTAAGAAAGGTGAGCTTGTTTCCTTCATAGTTTGTCGCGATCCCGCCTACCTCTTCAAGAAGGACATATCCCCCTGCCATGTCCCAGGGAGCGAGGTTGAAGCTGATATAGGCTTCGATCCTGCCGCATGCGACATAGGCCATTTCCAGTGAAGCCGCACCGTATGAGCGGATGCCGCGGGACTGATTCACGAGAGCTTCCAGACGGCGGTCTTTCATGACCCAACCTGCGTTGAAGCTCAGAAGTGACTCGTTCATTGTGACGTTCTCAAGCCGGGGCAATGGTTCCTCGTTCAGGAAGGCACCTTCACCATTAAGGGCAGTAAAAATCTCGTCCGCCATCACATCATAAATGATCCCTACCATACCTTTACCTTCGTGAAAAACCCCAATAGAGATCGCAAAATAGCATTTTTGATGGACAAAGTTTACCGTGCCGTCAATCGGATCAATGATCCAGACGGTACCGTCAAGGTCGTCAACTACATCTCCAAGCCCCTCTTCTCCCATAATTCTGTGGGTTGAATATTTTTCATTTATTTTGTTTTTAAAGAATAATTCCGTCTCCCTGTCCACATCGGTTACGAGGTCGTGCTCGTTTACCTTAGTATGGATTTCGTATGTATCATCCATCATTTTCCGGATGTTTTCACCTGCTTCTTTCGTCCACGAAATTGCAGTCTCATAAATGCTTTGCCACTGTTCCTGTGTCAATGTGATTCCTCCTCGGTTCTGCTATGAACAATCTATACCATAAGCCATGTTGTGTTGCAAACATCTGTCACCGTTTGACAGGACCTGTCAGAACGTGACATTAATCTCCAAAAAGGCTCTGAAACCAAAAAAAATGAACCATTGAGGCTCATTTTTCTTCATTCACGTTTTATCCTTCCAATCGTTGAAGTTCATTGCGAAGCCTCTCCAGAATGCGCTTGCTTTTCTCAATCTGCTTCTGATCGCTGGCTTGCATGGCATCAAAGAGCGTCTGGAGTTCGTAGTCAATTTCCATCTTTAAAACCGGAATACGTCTCTCACCGTCTCTTCGTTTTAGTGTTTGAATGACTTTTTCCATGTTCTCCACACCCCTTCTCGTTTGGTTACATTCTCGCGATCAACGATTTATGTCCGCGTCTCCTATGGATTACTATAAGTTATGAAAGGTCTTCAAAAGTTGCAACAAATTATTTGATTTATTTTTTTCATTCCACCAATTTTCTATTTCTAAACCAATAGAGCCTCGTCAAGCGGTATTTTTTTATTTTCCCTACCCTTATGATAAACTATCGGCATATAACTATTGACGTAAAAGGAGCGACCGCTGACAATGAGTTTTAATGGATTTTCAAAAAAAGACTTTGACGTTTTTACCATTGATGGCCTTGAACCGAGAATGGAAGCAATAAAAGAACAGGTAAGACCGAAACTCGAAGACCTTGGCGAGCATTTCGCCGCCTGGTTTACAAAAAGAACCGGTGAGGAAATGTATCCGCATGTGGCCAAGCATGCCAGAAGAAAAGTGAATCCCCCTGATGACACATGGGTAGCGATCGCTGAAAGTAAAAGAGGTTACAAAAAGCTGCCTCATTTTCAGATCGGCCTTTGGGAAACCCACGTGTTCGTATGGTTTGCCGTCATTTATGAATCTCCGATCAAACAGGATTTCGCAAAAGCACTAAAAGAACAAAAAGAGGAAATCACAAGTAACATCCCGAATACTTTTGTATGGTCCCTGGATCATACGAAGCCCGAAGTAAAAAAACAGAGCGAGCTTTCGTCTGAAGATTTTGACCAGATGTTTGACCGTCTCGAGAATGTAAAAAAAGCAGAAATCCTCTGCGGCATTCAGCTTTCAAACGACAGTGACGTTGTTTCTGACAGTGAGAAGTTCATCCAGACAGTAGAACAGGCTTTTGAAACCCTTATGCCTTTGTATCAGATTGCGAAGCGCGTCGGGGAATAATTTTATATACAAATCCACTAGGGGTGCCGCTTGGGCTGAGACAAACCATCGTTTGATCCCTTTGAACCTGTTCAGTTAATACTGACGTAGGAAAGTGGCGTAAACTAATACATCTTTACTGCGCTGTTTTCCATTATGAAAACGGCGCTTTTTATTTCGCTGAAATCGTTCGCCTGGAGCAACTAAAATACTTATAAGAGGATCAAACGTTCATTTCAAAACAGTTTTTTGTTTTTATGTCCGGTTGTACGGGAAAAGATAAAGACAGTGTTATTACGGAGGGATAGAAATGGAAGAGAAAGTAATAAAGCTCAGACAGGCCGTTGAAGAAGCATCACCGCTTATTCATAACATCACCAATGTCGTTGTCACGAACTTCACAGCAAACGGCCTGTACGCCATTGGAGCATCACCTGTCATGGCTAATGCCAGAGAAGAAGTGGGGGAAATGGCATCCATCTCACAGGGACTCGTGCTAAATATCGGAACGCTCAACGAAACCCAGGTAGAATCCATGTACTTGGCCGGGAAATCCGCCAATGAAAACAATGTTCCTGTGGTCCTTGACCCTGTCGGTGCCGGCGCAACTACATACAGAACCGAGACAGCAAGAAATCTCCTGAACGAAATTAACGTGACACTCATACGTGGGAATGCAGGTGAAATCAGTAATTTGATCAATGAAAAGGTGGACATGAAAGGTGTGGATTCCAAGCAGGAACTCACAGACGCCGTAGTTGTCGCTGGAAAAGCGGCCAGGGAGTTTGGCACTTTCGTTGCATTAACCGGCAAAACGGATGTGGTCACTGACGGAGAGAGAACTTACTATATCAAAAACGGCTCGCCCCGCCTGACCAAGGTTACCGGCACTGGCTGTCTTCTCTCTTCTGTTACCTCTGCCTTTTTGGCTGTAGGTGAAGATGATCCTTTGGAGGCTGTTGCCTCTGCCATTGCCTATTACGGAATTGCAGCAGAAGTAGCTGCGGAAAAAGCACGGGATTTTGGAATCGGACATTTCCAGCCTTTCTTTTTTAATGAACTTGAAACCCTTGATCATGAAGAAATAAAACAGAGGCTGTCCTGCAGAGAGGAGGAGATATAAATGCGCAGAACGGCATTAACCATTGCCGGCTCCGATTCCGGGGGCGGTGCAGGTATACAGGCTGACTTAAAGACTTTTCAGGAACACCATGTATTTGGTATGAGCGCACTGACAGCAGTAACCGCACAGAATACACGTGGCGTTCAGGGGGTATTTCCTGTTGAGGTAAAGGGGCTGGAAGAACAGCTCCGCTCGATCGGGGATGATATGCCCGTCCATGCGGTAAAAACAGGAATGCTCTTTGACGCGGACCGGATCAAAGCGGTTGTGAATGCGATTCACCGCTATGAGTGGTCCAATATCGTGGTTGATCCCGTCATGATCGCAAAAGGAGGCGACAGTCTCCTTAGTGAATCCGCTCATGAGTTCCTGATGAAAAACCTTCTTCCAATCACCGATGTAATTACACCGAACATACCGGAGGCGGAAGTACTTACAAACATGACGATTCATACACTGGCTGACCGAAAAGAAGCGGCAATCCGCCTGCACAAAGCAGGCGCTTCCCACGTTGTTATTAAAGGCGGTCATGATGATGGTGCCGAAAACGTCATTGACCTTTTATATGATGGCAGTGCTTTCACTTATTTCTCACTGCCGCGTATCCAATCGGAAAACACACACGGTACAGGGTGCACATTTGCTGCTGCCCTGGCTTCAGGGCTATCCCACGGTTCTTCCGTTACTGAAGCTGTTAAAAAAGCGAAGATCTTTGTCCAGATGGCAATCCAGCATACAGTACCTATGGGAGACGGCCATGGTCCGACGAATCACGGTGCTGTGAGGCAGTACCCTGAAGAAGCGATATCTGTAACTGAAGAGGTGAAAATATGGGACGAATAGATCTAACACTTCTGTCTGATCAGCTGAACGTTTACTTTATTGCCGGAAGCCGTGACTGCACCTCCCCTCTTCCCCTTGTTCTTAATGAAGCCATTGCAGGGGGAATCACGATGTTTCAATTTCGTGAAAAAGGTCCGGGAGCACTCGAAGGTCAGATGAAAAAAGCCTTGGCCCTCCAGCTCTTTACCCAGTGTAAAGAAGCTGACGTTCCTTTTATCGTAAATGATGATGTGGAACTCGCTTTGCAAATTGACGCAGACGGAATTCATGTCGGGCAGGAAGATGAAGATGCGGCAAGTGTTCGAAAGAGGATTGGAAAAAACAAAATACTCGGCGTTTCCGCCCATTCTGTTGAAGAAGCATACAGAGCCATTGAAGCCGGGGCTGATTATCTCGGTATCGGACCGATATATGAAACGTCATCCAAAGATGATGCAGAAGAGGTGAAAGGACCCGGATGGATCCGGGAGCTGAGGGAAAATGGTGTGGACCTTCCGCTGGTAGCAATCGGAGGGATTAACACGGATAATGGTTCTGATGTTCTTCATGCCGGAGCAGACGGCTTGAGTGTCATTTCCGCAATTTCAAAAGCAGCGTCTCCCTTTGAAGCAGCAAGGGAGCTCAAAGCCCTGTTTGACCAATAACAGAGAAGGCGGCTCCCCGGGTGGGTAAATACCCGGGAGCCGCCTCTTTTTTTTTCGGCTGGATTATTGCAGGTCCTGACAGGGCCCGCAACTTACACCGCCTACATTTTAATGATATTCTCTTCAGATTCCCTTGCTTTTTTTACTGCATGGTAGGGGCTCTGACCACTTTGCTTTTCATATTCCTTAAATGCCTGTTTTTCTTCAGACTTGGACGGGACAATCTTTTTATATCGCCCGTAAAGGGTTTCAAGAAGGTCTTTTTCCACACCTTTCGTGTATGCCTGATCGATCGCTTCATAAAAGTTCACCACATCGATCACTTCTTCTTTTGTCCATTCAACTGATATGGGAATGTTAACCTCATCTTTCATCCGGACCACCTCTTTCATTCGTTATAAAACCTCTTCAGGTTAAAATAAGACTTCCCCTTCAAAGGTTAATCTGGTATACTCTGTTTGTTTTATACTAAGGATACCAAAGAGTCCACCTCTTTGAAACGTTCCAACATTGATTATACAGTAGAGGTGAATACGCGTGTACAAAAAAGATCAGAGCCTCACACCGTTATTCGACGGTTTATTAAACCATGCAGCAACCAACCCCACTCAGTTTCATATTCCGGGCCACAAAAAGGGCTCAGGAATGGATCCTCGGTTTCGTGAATTTATCGGAGAAAATGCCTTATCCATAGACCTCATCAATATCGCACCACTGGACGACCTTCACCACCCCCAGGGAATGATTAGAGAAGCCCAGGATCTTGCGGCGGATGCCTTTGGTGCAGATCATACATTCTTCTCTGTCCAGGGGACTAGCGGAGCCATTATGACTATGATTATGAGCGTCTGCGGACCCGGGGATAAAATTATTGTGCCACGAAATGTGCACAAATCCATTATGAGCGCCATTGTCTTTTCTGGTGCTACACCCATCTTTATCCATCCGGAAATTGATTCTGAGCTCGGGATATCTCACGGCATTACGACCGGGGCTGTTAAAAAAGCCCTCGCCGCTCATCCTGACGCAAAGGGACTTCTCGTCATTAACCCGACCTATTTCGGCATCTCTGCCAACTTAAAAGAAATTGTAAACCTTGCTCATTCTTATGACGTTCCCGTTCTTGTAGACGAGGCACACGGTGTCCATATCCACTTCCACGAAGACCTGCCCTTGTCTGCCATGCAGGCAGGCGCAGACATGGCCGCGACAAGTGTTCACAAGCTTGGAGGTTCACTGACCCAGAGCTCTGTATTAAATGTCAAAGACGGGCTCGTAAACCCGGACCGTGTTCAAAGCATCATCAGCATGCTTACAACGACATCAACATCCTACCTTCTCCTTGCTTCACTTGATGCGGCCCGTAAGCATCTTGCTGTAAATGGACACGATCTTGTTGATGGCGCCGTTAAACTTGCTGAAAGGACCCGGGATAGAATCAATGACATCCCTGGCTTTACGTGCTACGGCATTGAGATGCTGAACGATCATGCTATTTATGATATGGATCCGACCAAGCTCACGATTTCCATTAAAGACCTTGGTATCAACGGATACGACGTGGAAACGTGGCTTCGTGAAAAGCATCAGATTGAAGTGGAACTTTCCGACCTGTATAACATCCTGTGCATTATTTCTTTTGGGGATAACGAGGAAACCACCGATCGCCTCATTGAAGCACTGACTGCCCTTTCAGAAGAGCAGCTCAATCATATCAAAAAAGGGGAAAGAAAGCATGTGTCCGTACATGTTCCGAACATCCCTACACTTGCCCTTTCACCACGGGACGCTTTCTATTCCGAAACGGAATCCATATTACTGAGGGAGTCTGCGGGCCGTGTAAGTGCAGAATTTGTTATGGTTTACCCTCCCGGAATCCCTATTCTGATACCAGGTGAAATTATCGAAGAAGAGAACCTCTCCTATATTGGAAAAAATATGGATGCCGGACTTCCTGTCCAAGGACCTGAAGATGCAAGCTTAACGTACATCCGGGTCATCCGGGAACACAAACCGATTACGTAAAACAAATACAAAAACCAAAAGATGCTGGGACAGAAGTGTTTTAGTCAACAAGAATCCGAACAAATCCTCTAAGGTGTAAATAAACAGCTTTTGAAATATACTCCGCTTTCCGCGAGAAGCGGGTTACCTTCCTCCAGCTTCCCTGCTTCTTCCTCTGCCAGCTAACCTTTGCAGCTGTCTGCGTCGAAGCAACTCGTCGCATTTCAAGTAAACGCTCGTCACTGAGGTGTCTCACATTTGCTTTTCAGAAGGCACTGAAAAAGTTCGATCTTTAACTTTTCCAGTGCCTTCTAAGCAATGAGCGTAACGGTTGGCATTTTTTAAAGCCTGGTATGAGTAGGTTTCTAGTATCAGGCGCGCAACCGCTGAAGCCATTGCCACTTAAATAAAAGCCACTGAAAAAGTTGTTTTGTACTTTTTCAGTGGCTTCCTTTTAATCCCGCAGGGAGTCTGCGTATATTTCATCCGCTACGTTTGTTCATGTTCGGATTCTCAGCAAAAACTTTCTCTATGCAGAAAGAAAGCAATTAAATAATGAATGTTTATTCTTGAAAACAGTAAAATCACCTCTTAGCCGGCTGTGAGGTGGTTTGCTATCTACTTTATGTTCTGTGGGGGGGATGACCGTTGTCTTGACTATAATAAGGCGTTGCTTTGTCATATATAAAGGAAAAGTCAATCGTGGCATCGATTTTACGAAGTAGATGATCATTAGGAACGAGCTGGTCAATGGAGACCATTTCTAATTCAACTTGTTTCTCACGGATATGACCTAACATGTCCTCCTCCTTACGTATAATTCAACGTATTTTATTGAAAGTAGGCATAAGCTGAAGACGGCTCCAGCGGGAAAAGCAACAGACGAAGACCCCCGTAACGAAGTGAGGAGGCTGAGGCGTTCCGTCTGTAGCGAATGCAGATCTATGCTTACTTATAAATGAGATTAGTTAGATTTAACACAAAATAAAAGCCTGTAGAGAAGAGACTTTCCCGTAGTCTGAAAAAAGCTGCCCACTAGGGGCAGCTTTTACATTATTCCTCGTTATTCATAAGTGATGCTTCATCAGCACACTGCTCACAGCAGTTTCCGTACAGTGTTGAAACCTTCTCATTTTCGTAATGCTCAATAACCTTCTCACAGCTCTGGCAAACAATGACACCCATTCAGCTCCACTCCTTCATTTTAATTGTAAGCGCTTTCGTTAGTTTTAATTATAGTATGACACATTAAAACTGTCAACTACTTTTCATATATTATTGTATGTCTTTTAAACCAAATGTGACATACTAATAAACAAAAAAGAACACGCATCTCCAAAAAGAGACGCGTGCCCACTTTAATATTGCTCAACGATGGTTACGGGTGGCAGTTCACCTTGCAAAAAAGCACCAATCTGTTCTGCTTCATCCAGCTGCTTAATATGAAAGGCCTTCTGAATTGCTTCTGCTTCCTGGGTATCATCCAGACACAGTAGAGTCGACCGTCCTGTCTGCATACAGGTGACGAGGGCTTTGCCAAAGAACATGTTTGTGTACATGATTGCAAAGTCATAGCGATGGTATTCAGTAGCAACGCCGACAAAACGTACGTTCACCTGTTCGACCTCATCATAAAGCCGATCCCATTTCACCGTAACCGCCTCCTTATTGAATTATTCATAATTATATGAAAATTAAAGAATCTTAGCAACTAATTTGCTTATAGCAACTTACCTTTGGCTTCAATAAAGTTCGCCAGTTCCTCTGTAAAAAGAAGATCCTGATCGGTAATGGCATACAGATCGGTTGAAATGCGCAATGAAAAAATATAGGACAGTCTGTTCTTATTTGTTACCGGCATGAGAATCGTCTGCTTTTTCCCTTCTTTTAAAAATACAGAGCTTTTCATTCCGCACATACCTGAAAATCCCAAGCCAAACATACATTCCTTTCCGAGACTCTCTTTTGTTCCATATAAATGTACAGGACTGACCTGGCCTTCTGCATCTGCTTTGTATACAATGACAACGATGTTTTTCATAGCACCGTCAAAAATTGCTCTGCTTACTCTGCCGATAAAATCTTCATGATTGAGTGCGTAATCATACGCACGCCCCACTTCCAACCGCAATCCGTCTAAAAGATCTGACTTATTCATTCTGTTATCACCTGCCATTTTAATCCTTTATCCGATTTTCTATATTTTTTTGAGCATATCACATGTGTTCAAAAATTAATGTCGTCTTTTGTCAGATGAGTTGAATTAATTATAGATTTTTTTAGACTTTTCCACATTGTGTAATATACTGTAATACTCTTGGATATCTTAGAAAACATTAGAAATTACCGGGTATTTATACCTTTACTTATTTTATGTAAAGTCTTATGTGAAAAGCACTAAAAAAGAAAGCCACTAATGTGACTTTCCTAATACGCTCTGTTAAACTCAGGTGTTTATTTGCACTCATTGGAGGGCATGCCCGTGGCGGTCCCTTTCTCGCATTGCAGGATCTAACCTGGGTTCCCCTTCCCCGTCCATTCCCAGTGCTTCATCGATTTTAAATGCATAATAGAAAAACACTGCTTTGTTGCTGTTGCTTTCATGCAGACGGTTACGCGGAGATGCTACCGGGATGAGCTATTCAAAGCCTGCTCGCAGGAAACCACGATATCACGCCCACACAAAACCAGCGGTTCAGTTGCCCCAGATGCCTGTTAAAATCTCCTTCGTTTCATCTGGTGTGAATGGCTTCCAGAACAATTCCCCGTAGATGAGTAAATCATGGTGCAGGTGGAGTCCTCCTCCATCGCCGTTAACAGCAAAACTGGTTCCTGAATTGCCCACATAACCGATGAGGATATCCTTATCTACACGATCACCCGGCTTCAGGTCCGGATTAGTCCGGTCCAGATGGGCAAACCTGTTCATCACGCCGTTCTCGTATTGTACCCACACCTGTTTTCCCCGTAATTTATCCAGAAGATACTCCGGTGTCAAACCAAGCTCTGCTGTGGCAGATAGGGTATCATTTCTTATTAGTTCGGATTCAAATTCAGTATAATCATGGTCGACGCGTACAACAATCCCTTCAGCCATTCCATAAACAGGCGTATCCGTCGTAATATCAACACCTGTGGAGTAACCGTACCAGTCTATCCCTTCATGGTATCCGTTACGGTACGGACGAGGAGCACCGGGCAGGTGACTGTCAATCGTACTTACTGCTGCATCTCTGATCGGAAAATCGAGAAAGGACAAGTATTCAATCATCTCATCCACCGTCAAATCCTCAAGGATAAATCGATCCGTTTGTTCGGACAATACTTCAACGCTGGGCGTCTCCATTTTCAGCACAACTTGGTTTTCTTCCTCCACGACTATTTCCATTCCAGGAAGTTCAAGCAGAAACCCGACTGGCAGGCAAGGGTCTCCTTCTTTATTTAGCAGCAGAGGCGTTTTTGCTGAAGGAAAAAACAACCCGTCCCGTTCCATAACCGGCACGTCATAAATAAAGCCGAATGAACGGTTGCCAATAGTCATTTCAAGCTTCCGATGAATCTCATCATAAGAAAAATTCCCGCCTTGCTTTTCTATTAATTCTTCTACCTTAAATATCTGAGTCCCATCCACCTGATCTGTTGAGAGGTAGATTTCATTTTCAGCAGAATGTCTCTCATCCGGGCCTTCTGCGGGTTTTTGCTTTTCAGTGCCTTCTTCCACGTATGTGGCAAGGTTCACTGCAGCTGCTATTACAGTTACGATAAATAGGGAGAGGAATAAAACCAGCCTTTTGTTTGGTTTCATTTTTACATTTTCCTTTCTTGTTTCCCTATTCAATTGTAGACAGCAGCAGCTTGATTTATTCTATTTTTTCAGGATCAATTGGTTCATATCCCTTTTCTCTTAACCCATTCACAATGTCTTCAAGAGCTTCACTTGTAAAAGAGCGGTCATGCATTAACAGGTTCGCACCGTTTCGTAAAAGTTCTGTCTCTACCATTATTTCAGCCAGCGGGTCTGCTTCCATATAATCAGCTTCATAATCATATCCATAGGTCCAGTTCATCCACTGCATTCCTTCTTCTTCTATCAACTGCTTTGAATAATCGGTATTAACCCCGAACGGCGCTCTGTAAAATCTCGGACGCTCACCGATAATTTCTTCTACCAGATCGTTCAGTTCAATAATTTCCGCATACTGTTCTTCCTCAGTAAGGTGGCTCATATTCGGATGATTCATTGTATGGTTACCTATCTCAAACCCAAGCTCATGAATGCCTCTAAGCTGATCCTTAGCATCTTCAGACTGTAGAAAATGACCGTTCACAAAAAAAATAGCCCCGGCGTCAAGCTCTGCGAGAGTTTGAGCCATCTCCAGCCCGTGATCGGCTGGAGCATCGTCAATCGTAAGGAGCACCACCTGTTCACTGTTGTTCCCATCAAGGGGCTGTACAGTATGATCCGAAGCCATCTGGTGAGTAACCTCGGTCTCAGATTCTTCCTCCAGTTCTTCCTCCTCGTCTGTTTCATCATGGAGGTCTTGATCATCATCAGCGAGGTCTTCGTCTTCATCGCCTCCCTGTCCTTCTGCTCCTTCGCTCTCTTCGTTATCTGTTGTTTCTTCGTATGTATCATCTTCCGTTACTGTTTCTTCTTCGTTTCCGTTCTCATCTCCGCATGCTGTAACCAGCAATGCAGCCACAGTCAGCCCGCCAACAACTTTTTTCACACGTATCTACTCCTTGTTTTTAATCTCGCTTTATATTTTATCAGAGTAGCCTTGGAGAAGATATGAAACCCCTGTCATTAAACAGGATATCATTCGACAATTATTGAAATACTACATAGAGTCACTGTCGAAACCCAGCCCCTTCCAGTAGGTCAAAATTACTAATTATACGTTTCTCTTTTCATAGGTGAGGGTAAGGATTAACGATAAAACCAAGTCTGACAAGGTAAAATAGTTGTCAATTAAAACGCCTTATGGTATTTTGGTTCATGTTGCTTTTTATCCGCATTAATATTCGACAAAATTTATGAAAGGTGGAATTGATTGTGAAAAGACTCACACCAGTATTCGTTATCTCCCTTGTCATTACCGTTGCTTTCATCATCTGGGGCGTAGCAGCCACCGAAAACATGGAACATATTACGACTGAAATACAGGGGTTCATTACCGGGCAGTTTGGCTGGTTTTATTTACTTACCGCAACCGCCTTTGTTGCTTTTGCCATCTACTTAATCTTCTCTCCTTTAGGCCGTATTAAGCTTGGGGACGAAAATGAGGAACCGGAATACAATTATCTCACATGGTTTTCATTCCTATTTACAGCGGGAATGGGGATAGGGCTCGTTTTCTGGGGCGCCGCAGAACCGATGTATCATTTGTTTACCCCGCCTCCGTCTGAGGTGATCAATGATGATGCACAGGCAGCAGGAGTTGCCCTGCGTTACTCGTTCTTCCATTGGGGCGTTCACCCATGGGCTATTTACTCAGTAGTCGCTTTAACACTTGCTTACTTTAAATTCCGAAAGAAGTCTCCTGCCGTAATGAGCGCCGCATTTGAGCCGCTTTTGGGAGACCGTGTCAACGGACCGATCGGAACAACTATTAACGTCATTGTTGTATTTGCAACTGTCTTCGGTGTTGCTACTTCACTTGGATTTGGTACAGCACAGATTGGCGGAGGTCTGTCACAGGTATTCGGAATCAGCAACACGGTCACACTGCAGCTGATTATTATTCTAGTCGTAACCATTCTGTATATGTTTTCATCTCAGACTGGACTCAATGTAGGTATTAAATACTTAAGTAAAACGAATATTATTCTGGCTGCTTTTCTCATGCTGTTTATGTTATTTGCAGGACCGACCAACTACATTATGAACGCCTTTACCCAGACGTTCGGAAGTTACCTGCAGAACTTCGTTGGCATGAGCTTCAGAATCGATACATTCAACCCTGACAGTACGTGGGTTGAGGACTGGACTATTTTCTACTGGGCATGGTGGATTGCCTGGGCACCATTTGTAGGTACGTTTATTGCACGGGTTTCCCGCGGGCGTACGATCCGTGAGTTTATCCTCGGTGTTATAGCCGTACCCACCATCTTCGGGGCATTATGGTTCTCTGTTTTCGGTGGAACAGCTATGAACCTTCAGCTTGAGCAAGGTATAGACATTTACTCAACGATCAGTGATTCCGGTGAGGAGTCAGCACTGTTCGCTGTCCTTGCCCAATTTAACTTCGGTACAATCATGACGATCATTGCCGTGCTGCTAATCGCATCATTCTTTATTACATCTGCTGACTCAGCAACCTTTGTTCTTGGTATGCAGACGACAAACGGAAGTTTGAACCCGCCAAACCCTGTTAAATTTGTCTGGGGTGTTATTCAATCGACAACTGCAGCCGTTCTTCTCCTTGCAGGAGGACTGGCAGCCCTTCAGACAGCATCCATTATCGCAGCCTTCCCGTTTGCGATTATCATGATCTTTATGGTCATAAGTTTAATGAAAGCATTACGGCAAGAGAAAATTCCGCCTAAAAAGTTAAAAGAACAAAAACAGTAAAACTGTAAAAGTAACAGCCAGGAATGGAGGATCACTCTTCATTCCGGGCTGTTTTTATTTTTGTTGAACCTGGATGTTGAATTTCGCTTATTACGCATTATACGGTCCGTTCGTGCGCCTTTTCAGCATGCAGCTTGTTCCTCTTTTAGTGTATTGAAGTTATCTGCGTCTTTATTATGCCACTTTATGAATCTGTGCCGGTGCAGATGATTGACCTGGACTTCCCTTTTAGCTGTTTTTTTAAAATTACGGTAAAAGAGAGGTTTCCAGCATATTTTTCTGTCTTCCTCAAAAACGAGCTGTTTTATCAATCGAACCTTCTTTTTACCGCTTTCTTTTTACACTCCTTAACATAAGGTTTTGATAAGCTTTCATTTACATAACAGTTATGTTACTTCGGTTTTTATTTTGTGCCGCCGTGTTACTATTTGACTAACCTTACTTAGCTCAGATCCTTTTTCGAGAGGAATGATCACATAATGACAGAGAAAATGTTCATCTTAACTTTTTCCATATCAGTCATGTTCCTGTCTTCCAGCTGTCAGTCCGAAAAAACAAACGCCGACGACTCCAACCTTGGAATGGACAATCAAGTTATTGCCGTGCTCTTCTCTGATGAGAGCCAGATTGAACAGGAAGTGAACTATTATGACGCCGTACTTGATTTACAACAAGACCACACTGACAAAATTGATTCTGTTAAAGTTGTCGATTCAGACGAAGAAGAATATATACAGTCATATGATATTGAATCGTTTCCCACATTGATTATAATTTCCGATCACGAGGTGAAAGTAAAAATTGAGGGAAATCTCGACAGCCGGCAAATATTAAATGAGTTCAAAACCGGTCTCGAGAGGATTGAAGTGCAGGATGTTTCTTATTTAAACAGAGGATGATCGAGTGCCAGGCTGTTTCCGCAGCCTGGTTATGTTATTTTACAGTCAGCCTGCTCTTTTCTACGGTTTGCAACTCTATTCTTACACTTTGCCCCCCCTCTTTTTACGGTTAAGCCCCTCCATTCAACGGTTAACAGCCTTTTTCACAGCAATTACACAAAAACACCCCGCTCAAATGAGCGGGGTATTTAAAATGCGATTATTTTACAATGTGGATCGGCATGCCAAGGGCAACTTCCGCAGTTTCCATTGTAATTTCACCAAGAGATGGGTGGGCGTGAATAGTAAGCGCCAAGTCTTCAGCTGTCATACCTGCTTCAATCGCAACACATGCTTCAGAAATCATGTCGGAAGCGTGTTCACCGGCAATTTGAACGCCAAGTACAAGGCCGTCTTCTTTGCGCGTAATCATCTTCACGAAACCTTCTGTTGCGTTAAGAGAAAGAGCTCGTCCGTTTGCAGCAAACGGGAACTTGGCAACTTCAATGTCGTAGCCTTGTTCTTTCGCTTCTTTTTCTTTAAGACCAACAGAAGCAAGCTCTGGGCCTGAGAATACGACTTCAGGAATCGCTGTGTAGTCAATTTCAGCTGGCTCGCCGGAAATAGCCTCAGCAGCTACCTTTGCTTCGTAGGACGCTTTGTGAGCAAGCTGAGGGCCTGCTACGATGTCACCGATTGCGTAGATATTGCTTGATGTTGTACGGCACTGCTTGTCGATCTTGATCAGACCTTTATCGTCAAGTTCAACACCAGCCTGTTCAAGACCAAGTTCATCTGTGTTCGGCTTACGTCCGACTGTTACAAGAAGGTAATCTCCTTCAAATGTTTCTTCTTTGCCTTTGATCTCAGCTTTTACTTTCACACCGCTGTCAGACTCTTCAACGCTTTGTGCGAAAGCTTCTGTTTTGATCGTTACGCCGTTTTTCTTAAGGCGCTTCGCCACAAGCTGGCTCATTTGCTTTTCGAATCCAGGAAGGATGGCTTTTGTACCTTCAAGGATTGTTACTTCAGCGCCAAGGTTTGCATAGGCAGAACCAAGCTCAACGCCGATGTAGCCGCCACCGATAACAACGAGCTTCTCTGGTACTTCTTTAAGACCTAAAGCACCAGTAGAAGAAACAACGCGCTCAGTGTATTTGAATGCAGGAAGCTCAACAGGACGGGATCCTGTAGCGACGATGCAGTTTTTAAATTTGTAAGTCTGGGAGCTCTTGTCGTCCATAATACGAACTGTCTCTTCGTCGACGAAGTAAGCTTCGCCTTTAACGATATCAACGCTGTTGCCTTTAAGAAGACCTTCAACGCCGCCAGTAAGTTTTTCTACGACACCCTGCTTCCATTCCTGAACTTTTGAGAAGTCGAGGCTGACTTTGTCAACGCTGATCCCCATATCTTCAGAGTTGCCTGCATCGTGGAAACGATGGCCTGCTTCAATAAGTGCTTTTGAAGGAATACAGCCGACGTTTAAGCAAACGCCACCGAGGTTTCCTTTTTCTACAACCGTTACTTTTTGCCCGAGTTGAGCTGCACGGATTGCAGCTACGTAGCCGCCGGGACCGGAGCCAATGACGAGCGTATCTACTTCAACCGGAAAATCTCCTACTACCATAAGTTTAGCCCTCCATTACAAGTAATTGTGGATCGTTCAACAGACGCTTGATGTGATTCAATGCGTGCTGAGCAGTCGCACCATCAATGATACGATGATCGAAGCTTAATGACAAGGCAAGAACTGGAGCTACGACAACTTCACCGTCGCGAACGACTGCTTTTTCGGCAATACGTCCAAGACCGAGGATCGCAACTTCAGGGTGATTGATAACCGGAGTAAACCATTGTCCACCTGCAGATCCGATGTTTGTGATTGTGCAGGAAGCACCCTTCATTTCATCAGAACCAAGGGAACCGTCACGTGCTTTGCCGGCAAGTTCGTTAATCTGATCAGAAATCTTGAAGATGGACTTGCGGTCCGTATCTTTAACAACCGGTACGAGAAGGCCTTTTTCAGTGTCTGCGGCGATACCGATGTTGAAGTAGTGCTTGTGTACGATCTCGTCAGTTGAATCATCAACAGATGTGTTAAGTGCCGGGTACTCGCGAAGTGCTGAAGTCAGGGCCTTAACCACATATGGAAGGTAAGTCAGTTTGATGCCTTTATCAGCAGCAACCGGCTTGAACTTTTTACGGTGGGCAACAAGCTCAGTGACATCGATTTCGTCCATCAATGTTACGTGAGGAGCTGTGTGCTTGGAGTTAACCATCGCTTTAGAGATTGCTTTACGGATACCGGACATCTTCTCACGGGTTTCAAGCTCTTCGTTAGCCGGCTGGTATGAAGCAACAGATTTTTTCTCCTGCTTGCTTTCCTGAGCAGATTCTTCTTTAGCTGGCTCTTCATCTTTGCCCTGGTCTCCTGAAATGAAGCTTTCAATATCTTCTTTAACAACGCGGCCGTTCTTACCGGATCCGCTTACTTTACGGATGTCTACCCCTTTTTCACGGGCAAATTTACGTACTGAAGGCATTGCGATTACGCGGCGGTTCTCATCCACTTCTTCGTCCTGGGCTGCCGGCTCAGATGCTTCTTCTGTGTCCGCTTCTGCTTTAGCTTCAGATTTTTCTTCCGCTTTTGGTTCTTCCTTCGCTTCTTCCTCTTCACCTTCATCTTCCTCAGGTGGTTCAGCGTCGGTTTCAAATGTAATAATTGTTGTTCCTACTGTCGTTACAGTTCCTTCATCAATATGAAGTTCTTTAACTGTACCGTCAACCGGGGAAGGGATCTCAACAACGGCTTTGTCGTTCTGCACTTCACACAGCACGTCGTCTTCTTTTACTTCGTCGCCTTCTTTTACTTCCCATTTTACGATTTCGCCTTCGTGAATTCCTTCACCTATATCCGGCATTTTAAATTTATAAGCCAATCGTAACGCCTCCGTTTCTTATCACTTGTTGCAGGAATGCTGAAGAGGGTATGAACACCCTCGTTCAGCTTAGCCTTATATGCAGGTTCTAAGGATTAAAATTCGATGACTTGTTTTGATTTCTCAACAATGTCTTTGTAGCTTGGAAGCCAGGTGTCTTCTGCTGCACCGAATGGGAATACTGTGTCAGGAGCAGTTACACGAAGTACCGGTGCTTCAAGACTAAGGATCGCACGGTCACTGATTTCAGCTACAACGTTCGCTGCAATACCAGCTTGCTTTTGTGCTTCCTGTACTACGATGGCACGGTTCGTCTTTTCAACAGACTCAATGATCGTATCAACATCAATCGGGCTTACAGTACGTAAGTCGATTACTTCTGCATCAATACCGTCTTTCTCAAGCTCTTCAGCAGCTTTTAGTGAAGAGTGAACCATTGCACCGTACGTGATGATTGTGATGTCTTTACCTTCACGCTTAACGTCTGCTTTTCCAAGCTCGATTGTGTACTCTTCTTCAGGTACTTCTTCACGGAAAGAACGGTAAAGTTTCATGTGCTCAAGGAATACAACCGGATCGTTGTCACGGATTGCAGAGATTAAAAGTCCTTTTGCATCGTAAGGAGTAGCTGGAATAACCACTTTTATCCCTGGAGTCTGAGCCATAAGACCTTCAAGGCTGTCCGCATGAAGCTCAGGCGTTTTAACTCCTCCGCCGAAAGGTCCGCGGATTGTTACAGGAGAGTTGTACACGCCGCCGGAACGGTAACGCATACGTGCCATTTGCGCTGCAACAGCGTCAAATGTCTCGAAAATGAAACCGAAGAATTGAACTTCCATTACCGGACGGAAGCCAGTCACACTAAGACCGCAAGCCAATCCGCCGATACCGGACTCCGCAAGTGGCGTATCAAATACGCGATCTTCCCCAAATTCCTTTTGAAGACCTTCTGTGGCACGGAATACTCCGCCGTTTTGACCCACGTCTTCACCGAATACGAGGACGCTTTCGTCGTTCTTAAGTTCGTTGCGCATCGCATCCGTAATCGCTTGAATCATTGTCATTTGCGCCATAGCTTACTTCGACTCCTTTTCTTTATATTGTTCCATTTGCTCCTTCAGGTTCTGAGGAAGTTCCTCGTTCATGAAACCGATAAGGTCAGTAACCTTCTGCTTAGGAGCGCTGTCTGCTTTTTTAATTGCTTCTTTAATATCTTCTTTCGCCTGATCAACGATCTTATTTTCTTCGTCTTCACTCCAAAGGTCTTTCGACTCTAGGAATTTACGGAAGCGCACAAGTGGATCTTTCTTTTCCCACTCGTCGTCCTCATCAGACGTACGGTAACGTGTTGGATCGTCACCGGCCATTGTGTGCGGACCATAGCGGTATGTGAGTGTTTCGATTAGAGTAGGGCCGTTGCCGTCAAGTCCGCGCTGACGAGCTTCTTTCGTCATTGCGTAAACAGCAAGAATGTCCATTCCGTCTACCTGTACGCCGTGAATTCCGGCTGCAACTGCTTTTTGTGCAATTGTCTTGGCAGCAGACTGCTTTTCAACCGGTACAGAGATAGCAAAACGGTTGTTCTGAACAACGAATACGGCTGGTACGTTGAATGCACCTGCAAAGTTCATACCTTCATAGAAGTCACCTTGAGACGCACCACCGTCACCTGTATAAGTAATGGCAATTGTGCCTGTGTCATTGCGCTTAAGCCCCATTGCTACACCGGCAGTCTGAGTAATCTGCGCACCGATGATGATTTGTGGCATCATTACGTTTACGCCCTCAGGCATCTGTCCGCCGCCATAGTGTCCGCGGGACCATAGGAATGCCTGGTCCATTGGTACTCCGTGATAAACAATTTGAGGAATGTCACGGTAACCCGGGAGAATCCAGTCTTTCTTATCAAGAGCGAATTGAGAACCGATCATTGAAGCTTCCTGACCTGCTACAGGAGCGTAGAAGCCAAGGCGGCCCTGACGGTTAAGGGAGATCGCACGCTGGTCCCAGATACGCGTGTAGACCATACGCGTCATTAACTCCTTAAGCTCTTCATCTGAAAGGTCCGGCATCGCATCTTCGTTAACGACTTCACCGTTTTCATTTAATATTTGGAAGGTTTCAAACTGGCTTTCAATCTGTTGTAGTTCTTTCGTCTTTTCCATGAATCCTTTCACCTCTTCCTTTCTTTTCACATTAAGGCTGTCTTCACTTGACTATTCTGCAAAGCCGTCAGCATCAAGGCGCTGTCTGACTCGCCTGCTTTCCGGTGTTCACCATCTTATAGATTACCCATCTTCCTAAAAACAATGAGAAATCCAGCTGTTCCGACAAAAACCTCTAATGGTTGTATACCCAATACAAAATTCCCTTAACCAAAAGTCAGCTGACTTTTACACGTCAAAGCAACACTGTATTACTGTTTTTATAAAATGAGTGATACAACTTTCTTATTCGACAATAAGTTTACATTAAGTTTTTGCAGTTCGTCAATGGTTTTGCTCGTGTTTTTGTTCTTAAATAAAAATCAGGATCAGCGAACTGTTATATTGAAAAAAACTTACTGTTATACAGACAGGGGTGATTCCGGTATTTAGTTGAAGCTGCCTTTCTGTCCTTCGCTTTTCCGGACGGTTCAAGTTTATGAAAACAGTGCCGCTCTCAAATAAGATAGTAACAAAGAGAAATATCAGAGACAAAAAAAGACACTCGGCTGAGTGTCCTTAAACAGGTTCTTCAACGCCCATGTCAGCTGATTCGTAAAACGCCCGTTTGGTCTCGTTGTATTCCTGTGTCCGTTTATTAAAAGCTGTGTTCAGCTGATTGATACGGTCATACGCTTCATTTACTTCATCGTGCTTTTCCTGAAGTTCCTCTATTGTGAGCTCTTCTCGTTTAATCATTTCGTAGAGTTCAATGTCCATATCAATTGTGTTGTTATACTCCTCGTACAGCTCCTGGTAGGCTTCGTATCGTGCGTCCATTGCTGCGATCATGTCTTCTGCGGCAGGCTGCACATCCTCATCAAGATTACTGACGTGACCTTCTACTTCCTGAAACTCTTCATAAGCATCATCGATACTTTGTTTCTCGTTATCAATCAGCGCACGGCGCTCTTCTGCTGAAGCAATCGCTTCATCAGCCAGAGGCTCAATTTCTTCAACTTCTGTAAGAGTGAGCATTTCATCGTAAAGCTCGTGCTCCTGCTTTTCGGCTTCAGTTAACGGAGACTGTTGTTCCTGAAACACCTGTTCTTTTTCTACTGCGTTCTCTAAGTGTTCGTGCATGTCCATGGCAGCGTCGTTTCCAAAGCAGGCTGTCAGGACTGCAGCCAGAGCAACCGTGCCCAGGAGCTGGATACCTTTCTTCACTTATGTAATCCCCCTTCAAAAAACTACAATAAACTTCCTTTTTCAACCTACCTTATTTTTCCCGATTTTACAAGGTATTTCTGAGTGTTTTGGACCTTTAACCAATAAGTTCTCTGAATTCTGGGTATTCATCCATTCACTCAGAGCCAATTCGCATAGCATGTAGTAAATCGCTGATAAAAAGCGGTGAAAACAAAGGAGGCAATTGCATATGTACGGATATGGAAACGGTTGTGGATGTTGGGACCCTTGTGGGTATGGATATGGTGGTCAGGTAGCTGGAGCAGGCTATAACGGTGCAGGAAAAGGATTCGCGTTAATCGTCGTTCTTTTCATTTTGCTTATCATCGTTGGTGCGTCTAAATTCGGCTGCTAATAACCAATATGGAATGAAACGGGGGTAAACACTCTCGTTTCTTCTTTTTTACAGGTTATTCTCCGTCTTTCGCCTGTTCATTTATTATATAATATTATATGATGGAAAACGAATCTGCATGGAAAGTAACTGTCAAAGGAGTGTGTAATGCATGATTACCATGGATGATATTATCCGCGAAGGTCACCCGACACTCAGAAAAAGAGCGGAAGAAGTGTCCCTTCCTGCATCAAATGAAGAAAAAAAAATCCTGCAAAAAATGGTGGAGTATTTAATACATAGTCAGGACGAGGAAACGGCAGAAAAATATGGCCTCCGTCCAGGTGTCGGCCTTGCAGCCCCCCAGATCAATGTGAGCAAGCGGATGATCGCTGTTAGAACTCACGACCACAACGATGAACTGATTGAACTGGGTTTATACAATCCGAAAATCGTGAGCCATTCTGTGGAAACCACCTATCTTGAAGGTGGAGAAGGCTGCTTAAGCGTTGACCGCATGGTGGAAGGTGAGGTTCCCCGCTATGCCCGGATAAAAGTAAAAGCGACCACTCTTGAAGGTGATGAGATCACTCTTCGTTTGAAAGGATTCGCTGCTATTGTGTTCCAGCACGAAATTGATCACCTGAATGGCATTATGTTTTATGACCGTATTGAAGGGAACGATCCTCACAAACAGTCCCTCCCTCCAAAGGAAGTCATGAAACTAAGCGATGATCACGGTCCCGTTTCTTAATTGAAGCGGGATTTTTTATTTAGATGTACTTTTAAGTAAAATTAACTGGTTGATTTCCGCCTGAACCTGAAAATTGAGCTATATAAGATCGGGGCCAAGGATAAGACAGAATTTACTCGGGAGAAGCACCTTTTATCCTGAACATTTCGTGAGATATCCTGACAATTTTTTGTTTATCCTGAACAAATGCAGCTTTATCCTGAAAAATACTCTTTTATCTGGAACAATCAATCGTTTATCCTGAAAACCACCTTATTTGAACTCATGTAAAAGAAAAAAGCGCTACCTTCCTTTGCAGGAAAAGTACCGCACATAAATTATGCTTTTATAAGTCCGAGTTCTACAAGGGCTTTATGAATTCCGTCGTTACCAACGTGATCTGTTTCGAGGTTGGCAGCTTTTTTTGCTTCCTCGACGGCGTTACCCATAGCGACACCTGTGCCAACATAACGGAGCATTTCCAGATCGTTCAGGCCATCTCCGAAGGCATAACTGTTTTCAAGTGAAATGCCGAGTCTTTCGAGTACAGCTTCGATACCCTTTGCTTTTGATCCGCCCGGAGGAAGAACATCAATGGCTTTTTCATGCCAGCGAATGTAGTCAAACCCCAGATGATTGTCCCGGTAATGCAATTCGTGACCATCTTCACAAAAAAGAAGGGCCTGATAGATGTCCCGCTGTTTATGAAACGACTCGTCATGAGGCGGATGAGCCATCTTAAGACTGCCCATGGACTCCTGAATTAAAGGATGATTCCCGTGATTGGCACGGCCCGTTTCATGATCAAGAAACACCATCGGGTGCTCTTTATACCATGCATCTTTTTCAAGTTCGAGGAGACGATCTGAATCAAGAGGAGACCCAGAAATCTTCTGCCCTTCAAAAACAACATAGGAGCCGTTAAAACTTACAAACGAATTAATTTTTAATTCTTCCCTCAGCTCTTTAAACATAAAAGGCGCACGGCCCGTTGCAATCGCTACGTTAATATTATTTGCCTGAAGCTTGGAAACTGCATCGCGTGTGGACTTTGGAAGCTGTTTATTTTCATCAAGAATAGTACCATCAATATCTAAAAAAACGACTTTCTTATCAGTCACAAGGATCGTCCTTTCTTCGTCTGAGGTGTCGGTTATTACGGGTTAAATCGTACCACCTTTCCCCGTTCACGTCTATACAGGCGGGTGACCGTTCCCAAGGATTATAAGTTAAAAAGAAACCGTTTTTTAAGCGTAAGATTAAAAATGCAGTCGGAATGTCCATCGCTTTCCACTGTTGGGCCCGCGAGCCTCCACACTCCGTTGCGGTCTCTCCCAGTCCCTGCTAGCGCAGGAGTCTTCGAACATTCCGACTTCACTGCTTCTCACATCCAAAATAAGCAGGTTTAAGTCCGAAAGTAGCCTCTGGCTTTTACATATTGTTATTATCCTTGTGCAAAACAATTCTTGAAGTACCCATTCCTAAAGTTGTGTTTTTTTCTGTTAAAAAAATGTAAATTACTTGCTGATACCCCACATGATAGAACCCGTCATGTTATCCTTAGTTTTACGGCTATGTTGCACTTTCCTCCATAAAAAAGAGGTGGCAAAAAGAGGCTGGACATCCCTTCTGCCACCCGGTTATTCTATGCTCTCGTGTTTTGACGCTGCAGTTCTTCCAGCTCCCGTCTTGTCTTTTCCGTACCATAACGGTAAATCATTTCAAAGAGTTCACGGGTGTCATATTTCAGTTCCTGCTTATCTCTGTCTGCCGCCGGTTCGTTAAAAGGCCTTACAAATATCTGTTCCGGTTCCACATCTTTTTCCCTGAAGCGGCTGATAAGATTAAGAAAGTCCTCGACTTCTTCCCCATCTACTTCAACTTCATATTGAATCAGGGCCGGATCTGTCGGCTCGGTAAAAATTTCGATCCGGCTGCCCTGATTAATGGAAATAAAGTATGTTTGCTTGTTCATTCTATCCCCTCCATTATGTCTTACAACCCTATTACCCCCTTATACAAGAGAGTATTCATCGAATTGCCCCAACCCGATTTGCCAGCGATTCCCTTCAATAAAACATGAAAATGATTCCATACTATAAATAAAATCAGAGCGCTAGTCTTGAATAAGTTGCGAGGAGGGTTTAAAATGTTGAAAAGGTGGAGAGAACGGTTATTAAAACGATGTCGCGATTTATTTCCTAAAAAGATATACGCGTAGTCATTGAAATGATCCTTCTTTCTCAGCGAGGAGAAAGAAGGTTTATCATTTCTATGCGTAGAAGTGCAGGAAGACATAACTCAGCATTTCATAGACGTACATACGTATAATTAACTCATTTCTATCAATGCATACTTTTACTTAAAAACTGCGAAAAGAAACGCTGTAACCGGCAAATTGAACCGGCAATATGAAGCGAGGGACTGCCCTGCCTGCCGTTCAATTTTGTTCAGCCTTTCTTTTATTCTGCAGTAAACAAATAAAAAGGAGAGGATCCTATGATTTTCAAAGTTTATTTCCAAACAGCAAAAACCGAAGTTCCTGTTCGTGAAAACACGAAATCTATTTACGTAGAAGGAAGCTCACAGGAAGACGTGCGCAAAAAACTGGCTGACCGCAACTACAACATTGAGTTTGTTACCCCCCTAAGCGAGGAAGCCCTTGAGTACGAAAAACAACATGAAGATTTTAAAGTGGAGCAGCTCTAACGATGAAAGCTAAAAACCATCAAGCTGCCGTTTTCGCCCTCGGGGGTCTGGGTGAAATCGGAAAAAACACATATGCCGTCCAGTTTCAGGATGAAATCATTTTAATCGATGCAGGAATTAAGTTCCCTGAAGATGAATTATTAGGGATTGACTATGTCATCCCGGATTATACGTATCTCGTTAAAAACGAAGACAAGATCAAAGGTCTGTTTATCACTCACGGACACGAAGATCACATCGGTGGTGTCCCTTACCTGCTCCGTCAGGTAAACATTCCGATTTACGGAGGAAAACTCGCACTCGGCCTTTTAAGAAACAAACTCGAAGAACACGGCCTCCTTCGTAATGCTAAATTAATTGAAATTCAGGAAGATGACGTCATTAAGTTCCAAAAAACGTCTGTCTCTTTCTACCGTACCACTCACAGTATCCCGGACTCATTTGGTGTTGTCGTAAAAACACCTGCTGGAAACATCGTTCATACAGGCGACTTTAAATTTGATTTTACACCAGTAGGAGAACCTGCCAACCTGACAAAGATGGCTAAAATCGGTGAGGAAGGTGTTCTCTGCCTTCTATCGGACAGCACAAACAGTGAGGTACCCGGCTTTACCATGAGTGAACGTAAAGTAGGAGAGAGCATTGATAACATCTTCCGCAGCGTGGAAGGCCGTATTATCTTTGCTACTTTCGCGTCAAACATCTACCGCCTTCAGCAGGCTGTTGAAGCTGCGGTTAAATTCCGTCGTAAAGTGGCAGTGTTTGGACGAAGCATGGAAAACGCCATCAATATCGGACTTGATCTCGGTTACATTAATGCACCAAAAAATACGTTTATTGATGCTTCCCAGCTGAACAAAATTCCTGCTGAGCAAGTGGTTATTCTCTGTACAGGAAGCCAGGGAGAGCCGATGGCGGCACTTTCCCGTATCGCTTTTGGAACGCACCGTCAGATCCAGGTCATCCCTGGGGACACGGTTGTGTTCTCTTCTTCACCAATTCCAGGGAACACACTCAGCGTAAGCAAAACGATCAACCAGCTTTACCGAGCAGGCGCAAACGTGATTCATGGGTCTCTTAACGACATTCACACATCCGGTCACGGCGGCCAGGAAGAACAAAAGCTCATGCTCCGCCTGATGAAGCCGAAATACTTCATGCCAATTCACGGGGAGTTCCGTATGCAGAAAATGCACGCCACTCTCGCTGAAGGCTGCGGCATTCCTGAAGAAAACTGCTTCTTAATGGACAACGGTGATGTTCTTGCTTTGGACAAGGAAGAAGCACGTCTGGCAGGAAAGGTACCTTCAGGCTCCATCTATGTAGACGGAAGCGGGATCGGTGATATCGGAAACATTGTACTCCGTGACCGCCGGATTTTATCCGAGGAAGGACTCGTCGTTGTTGTTGTCAGCCTGAACATGAAAGAGTTCAAAGTGACTGCCGGACCTGACCTTATCTCCCGCGGTTTCGTATACATGCGTGAATCAAGTGATTTAATTAACGAAGCCCAGAAAATGCTCGCTTCCCACCTTGACGGCATGATGGAACGCAAAACTACACAGTGGTCTGAGATCAAAAATGAAATCAGCGATGTCCTAGGACCGTTCCTTTACGAAAAAACAAAACGTAAGCCAATGATCCTTCCAATCATTATGGAAGTATAATGAATAACCCCCTGAGGATGATCCGATTCTCAGGGGGTTTGTTTTAGGTTTTACCTGACAGTGACAGGTGACCCCGGATTTTGTCGGGCGGCATACTCTTCTTGAAGAACCGAATACATTTTCAAATCCTGATGCTTTCCTTTCACATACATCCCTTTCCTTATAAGCCCTTCGTAAGTCATGCCGGTCTTTTCCATCACCCGCTCTGAACCTGTGTTTGCGGCAAAGCATCTCGCCTGAATGCGTACCAGGTCCATCTTTTCGAATCCAAACTTCAGCAGTTCCTTTGCTGCTTCAGTTGTATAGCCTTTTCCCCAGTGGTTTTGTGAAATCACATAGCCGATTTCTGCGGTTTTATGTTCCGGTTTCCACCATACAAAATCTATCGTTCCGATAAACTCTCCGGTCGTCTTGAGTTCGATTCCCCAGGGAGCCACCTGCTTTTTTTCATACTGACTTAACACAAAATCGAGAAACCCTTTTGTATCAGCCAGAGATTGATGGGTCTCCCAGGTGACGTACCTCGATACTTGATCGTCTGACCCGTAGCGGTGCATCTCTTCTAAGTCTTCCAGTCTTATTTTTCTAAGGAGCACCCTTTTTGTTTCCAGTTGCGGCAGTTCACCGTAAATATCTTCAATTTTCATATAGACACCCTTTCAAAAAAGCAGCACCCGCTATTGAGTGCTGTTCTTACCCGTTTAGTCATCATCGTCAAACAAAGCCTGCTCGAGACGGTTTATGTCACTGTCTGCACCAATAACGATCAGGATATCCCCGTGCTCAAGCATTTCGTCAGCCTGAGGAGACACATTGATTTCATCAGCACGCTTGATGGCCATGATGTTACATCCGTACTTTGCACGGATATCCAGTTCAATGATGGATTTTCCGCTCACCATTCCGCCGGCCATTAGCTCCACAATGCTGTATTCATCGGACAGCTCAAGATAATCCAGTACATTTTTCGAAACTACGTTATGGGCAATCCTGACGCCCATATCACGCTCAGGGTGTACCACTTTATGTGCGCCAATTTTATTGAGTACTTTTTCATGATAATCGTTTTGGGCTTTTACAGTGATGTGTTTAACCCCTTGTTCCACCAGCATGAGTGTTGTCAGAATACTCGACTGAATGTTGTCCCCGATCGCTACGACAACATGGTCGAAATTACGGATGCCGAGACTTTTAAGTGTATTGTCATCTGTGGCATCTGCTACAACTGCGTGAGTGGCAATGTTCGCGTATTTATTGATGCGGTCCTCATCTGTGTCTATCGCAAGTACTTCCATGCCCTGTTTTGATAAGGCATGGCATACACTTCCCCCAAAACGTCCGAGACCGATTACCGCAAATTGCTTTTTCATCTATGTCCCCCATCTCAATGAGTTACTGTTTATCATTATCATAGCAAGATTTGCTTGAAATTGGCAATACCATGTTCCGTTAAGTTCCGAAAGAAACTGTGCTTCCATAAAGGGCTCTCTTTGTTTTTGGCCCTGCGATCCCATCTGGGGTGAGACCTTTTTCTTTTTGAAAGTTTTTCAGGAGCCGTTCCGTCTCCGGTCCGAAGATGCCATCTTCTTTGGCCCCGATCACCCGCTGCAGACTACGGACATCGGCGCCGGTCATTGCGGGAATCATTCTAAACAGCTGGCGTGGATTGGGAGTTCTGTGAAGAGCGGCGGATGAAAGAGGACCATAGATTCCCTCTTCTCTTATACCGGAGTCTTTCTGGAGGGCCAGGACGGCTTTCTCAGTGAGAGGACCGAACAGACCATCCACGGGGCCCGGATCATATCCGGAATCCTTGAGGCGCTGCTGAAGGTCTCCTACGTCCTTTCCTTGGTCTCCTTTTTTCAAAGTCGTGTGTGAGTGTGGCGCAATGTTCCTGCGAAATGCATGCATGTTCAGGCCTGGACACTGGTTTGATTTATGCCCGCTGAATTCCCGGTGTCCCAAAACAGCGTTTACCGGTAGAAAGAGCATATTCATTAACGTTAGAACAAGATTTTCTGCTGAGCGCCGCTGAGCTGTTGGGAGCTTCTCTCTTGTGAAGTTTCCAATCAGGCATATCCCGACAGCTCTTCTGTTCGATCCGCTCACATGATAGCTCACCGTTTCAAGCTCGTTGGACGTCCTCACTGACCCGTCCTTACTGATCACGTAATGATAGCCGATGCCCGGCCACCCGAGTGCGTCTACATGGTACCTGGCAAAAGACGCAGCACTTCCTTCCAGCGTCCCGCTGTGATGAATCGCAATCCGGTCAATGTCCTGCAGTTGTCTTCGGCCATATAACTTCGTCTTGTGTGTGTGTAGCTTTTCCAAATTTATCACCTCACAAGATAAGTAACACCAAAGTCAAATATTCGGGGGTCTGTCCCCCGAACTTTCTTATATTCCTGTTGAAATATCTTAAACAGGTGTTTAACTAGCACAGGTAATCATTTTGGTGTATCGTTTCCCATGATTTAACATACTTGTTCGGGGGACAGACCCCCTTTTAGGAAAATTTAAAACCACTGTGCGATGCACAGCGGTTCTGACGTTTCTCTGCTATTCTTTTACACCAAGAACACGGTTTACGCGTTTAGTTAGCATCTTCATGCCGCCGCCGCCGGCCTGGAAGTGGCGCAGCTGCCCTTCTGCGTCAAATACGTAGTAGCTTGGTACGTATTGATTTTCAAAGGCATCAGTCAGTTTATGCTCGCTGTCAACGAACGTCGGCTGAGTAATGTCGTGCTCTGCTGCCACTTTCTTGATCTCATCGATATCGAGATCCTTTTCTGAACGAGGCATATGAACGCTCATAACATTCAGTTCATTCTTATACTTATCACGGAAAGCATTAACCTCAGGCATTGCTTCTTTACACAAGTGACAGCTGATTGACCAGAAGTGAATCAGAGTCGGCTTCTCCCCTACCAGTTCATCCTTCGTAAGCTGTCCGTTTAACCATTCTGTTGCGCCTTCAAGCTCAGGCATTGGTGAACGTAATTTCATTCATAACCCCTCCATATCAATATTTTTCCAGACTATGTACGGAATAGAAAAGGCCTGAACAAATCGTATTTGCCAGGCCTTTTCTGTCTGATTCTATTTTACCCTGGTTAAAGGATAATTACACCTTTAGTGTTTCTTGTCCCGGCTTCCAGTTTGCAGGGCAAAGTCCGCCAGTTTGAAGTGCTTGAAGTACACGAAGAGTTTCGTCTACGTCACGGCCGATGTTGTTGTGGTTAACAACAGAATACATAAGTTCACCTTCTGGGCTGATGATGAACAATCCGCGAAGAGCAACACCTTCGTCTTCGATTAGTACACCGTAGTCGCGGGAAACCTGGTGGTTTGTATCCGCAGCAAGTGGGTATTTTAGATCGCCAAGACCATTTTCGTCACGATCTGTCTTGATCCATGCAAGGTGAGTGTGAACTGTGTCAGTAGATACACCGATCACTTCTGCATCTAAGTCTTCAAACTCATCGTAACGGTCACTTAGAGCTGTAATTTCAGTTGGGCAGACAAAAGTGAAGTCCATTGGATAAAAATAAAGAACTGTCCACTTGTCTTCTTTCATGTTCTGCTCAAGGCTTACTTTACCGAATTCTTTGTTGGAAAGAACGGCATCCATTTCAAATCGTGGTGCTTGTTTTGCTACCATACGCTTGTCTGACATATGTAACCCCTCCTGAGATGTTGTTAGTTTAATTTACAATGATTATTATAAGAAAAGAATTATAATCAGTCAACATTTGACACGATTCTTTCTTTTCTCCACTAATCATTCACACTTCGTCAGTATTTCCATTTGTGCATTTTTTAACACAGATGAACACCAACGTCTCCTATTATAACGAATCCTGAAACTCAATTAAAGCAAAAGCCCTTGTACTTCACATCATTTGAAGAGACTGTTTTCTTTTTTCAGATGGATGGGTATGATAAAATGAATGACATCGTTCACCAAAATAACCCAATAACCTTACCGTTGTAAAAGGAGTGATAGATTATGAACGATTGGCTGAGTTCCTTCACCTGGGAAGCACTTTTACTAGCAGCTGCACTATTAATCCTGCAGTTGGTTGGTATATTTGTCGTATATCTGATTGTCCGTGCCGTCGGCCGCCGCATTATTTCATCCAGCTTTGACCGGATGAGCAAGCAGCGCAATATGACACCCGGACGAACAAAAACCCTTGAAAAGTTATCCTTGAACATTTTTTCCTATGTATTGCTCTTTGTTTTCATCACCATTATTATCGGCCTGTTTGACTACGATGTGACTGCTCTTATAGCCGGTGCTGGTATCGTCGGTCTTGCCATCGGTTTCGGTGCCCAAGGCCTTGTAAGCGATGTTGTAACAGGCTTCTTCCTCCTTCTCGAAAAGCAGGTTGAAGTAGATGAATACGTCACAATCGCAGGGATTGACGGCGTAGTCGAAGAAGTTGGTCTCCGGACAACAAGAATCCGCGGCTTTGATGGAACTGTTCATTACATTCCTAACCGGGAAATCGGCTCACTAAGCAATCACACCAGGGGCAATATGCGCGCTCTCGTGGACATCGGCATCAGCTACGATGATAACATTGACCACGCCATGAAGGTTATTCAGGACGTGTGTGACCGCATTGCAGCTGAAGATGAAACCGTCGTTGAAGGTCCGAACGTATTAGGTGTCCAAAGCCTTGATGACAGTGACGTCGTGATTCGTGTAATTGCCAAAACAATCAACATGGAGCAGTGGGGCCTTGAAAGAAAGCTGAGAAAATCAATTAAAGAAGCCCTGGATGCGAATGGAATCGACATCCCATTCCCTCATCAGGTTTATATTCAAAAAGAAGAGAAATAAAAACGAGATATCCCCTAAAGCTAACATGCTTTTGGGGACATCTTTTTGTTCAACACTCTATTGTTGCTGGACGCGCTGGTCAACCTGCTGACAAACTTCATCTGCAGTCATACCATGACAGTTAATAACAGAACCCTGGTTTTGCGTATCCTGCATACCCATCATATTCTGGTCCTGCCCGCTGATTACGCAACAGTCACACCCTTCTTCATCACCTTGCTGCTGAAGCTGTACCACTTCATGTCCTTGCTGCTGAAGCGCCTCTTGAATATCCGATAATGACTGTTCTACTCCTACTCGAGCCATCGTAAATTCCTCCTTTAAGGTATTAGGAATGTTCTTCCAACGATTACTATGCCCAAAGGATTTGATTTTACTCAGTGCAAGTAGCAATTTTTCATTTTACACGCGTTATTTTTCACTTCCGTCCGATTAGTTTTCACTTTCAGCAGCTGATTTTTTACTTCCTCCTGTTTTATTATTCACTTTGCTTCAAACACTCCACCCAATTAAAAACAGCCCCGCTCACGAAGCAGGGCTGCCATAAACACACTCTATTTCTTCTGCACATCTTCCAAATAATCGATAAGAAGCTGGACGGCAAAAGGAATCGCTTCTTCTTTTGCATCCAAAGTTGAAGAATGAAGTCCGCTCGGGCTGTTTACTCCAAGCCAGAACATGAGACCAGGAATTTCTTCTAAAAAGTAGCCGAAATCCTCGCCGGTCATGGCTTTTTCACATTCCACAAGCACCGAGTTCTCCCGCTTGCGGGTAAAAGCCATAAAACGCTCGGCACTGGCATGATTATTATACACCTGGCAGTAATTTGCACCATAATTAATGGAAGCTGCACAGTCAAAACCTGTTTCAATCCCTGAAACAAGAGATTCGATGCGCTTTTTTACCACGTCCATCGACTCTATGGACAGCGTACGGATCGTGCCTTCAAGCCGTGCGTGTTCCGCAATAATGTTCTGCTTCGTCCCGCTGCTTATTTTCCCAACTGTTACCACTGCGGAATCCAGAGGTGCTACGTTACGGGCCACAATCGTCTGGAACTGGGTAACAAGCTGACTGCACGCAACGACCATATCATTCGCAAGATGGGGAAGTGCTGCGTGGCCGCCTTTCCCTTTCAAATCAATAAAAAGCTCGCTCGTATTAGCAAACAGAAGGCCAGGCTTTGTTGCAACCGTTCCTACAGGATACTCTGGCGCAATATGAAGAGCCATCATTTCATCAGGCTTCCAGGCACGGAATTCCTCTGATTCCAGCAGTGGCTGGGCACCGCCAGGACCTTCTTCTGCCGGCTGAAAAATAAACAGAAGATTGTCTTTTGGCTGTTTAGCTGCAAAGTGGGCAAGCACACCGAGAGCGATGGTCATATGAAAATCGTGTCCGCATGCGTGCATAAACCCTTTATGGCTTGACTGATACGCCGCACCCGTTTCTTCGGGAATTGGCAGACCATCGATGTCCGCTCTGTAACCGTAGGTTTTTTCGGGTGCGCTTCCCGTTACACGAACAAGAAGCCCTGTGCGCCAAGGCTTGATTTCAATATTGTCCTGAGGAAATTCTTCAATTGTCTTTTTTATGTACTGCTGTGTTTTAACTTCTTGAAACCCGGGCTCCGGGATCCTGTGCAGATCCCGGCGGATTTCAATCAGTCGGTCCGTTTGCATTGTCATAAATGAAACGTCTCCTTCTGACACTTATTCGTCATTAAGTTTACGAAGCTCTTGCTTAATTTCTGTTTTTCCTTTTGTCTTCTCATCGATTTCCTTGATCACACGTGCCGGCGTACCTGCAACAACAGTGTTTGGAGGTACATCTTCTGTTACGATGGCACCTGCTGCAACAACAGCTCCCTCTCCGACAGTAACTCCTTCAAGAATTACAGCGTTCGCACCGACAACTACACCGTCTTCTACAACGACAGGCTTAGCAGATGGTGGCTCGATAACGCCTGCAAGAACGGACCCTGCACCGATGTGACAGTTTTTACCGACTGTTGCCCGGCCGCCAAGAACAACGTTCATGTCGATCATCGTGCCTTCACCGACAACAGAACCAATGTTGATGGAAGCACCCATCATGATTACCGCACCGTCACCGATTTCCACCTGGTCACGGATAATAGCACCCGGCTCAATGCGGGCTTTGATGTTTTTCATATCGAGAAGTGGAATCGCAGAGTTTCTGCGGTCGTTTTCCACTACGAAGTCTTCAATTTTGCTTTCATTTGTTTCAAGGGCTTTTTTAATGTCTTTCCACTCACCGAAAAGTACACCTGTGTTTCCTTGGATAAATGACTTTGTATTTGCACCAAAGTCAACATTTTCAAGGTCTGAACCCTTGATATGTACTTTTACCGGCGTTGACTTTTCTGCATTTGAAATAAATTGAATGATCTCATTTGCATCCATCATTTTCATGGTTGGATCGTCCTCCCTTAATCAAGCTAAAATATTTTACTTCCCTAATGATAGTCACTCTAAAGTAAAAATGCAATCAAAGAGTTTAATACCCCGGAGCAAAACGGGCCCCGGGGTAAGTAATTGTGATTCGTTACTGAAACAAACCGTTAACGGTTAACCAGACAAACTCGGGCTCTCCATTCTCTTCAGAGCGCTCGATGACAATGTCTCCTCCGCTTGTTTCATAAATGTCCATCCACATATTGTCCATTTTATTTTCGCCACTGAAAACCTTCGTGTAAGCAAGTTCACTTGTAAACAGTTCCCAGTCTGTGTCGTTCATTTCATGGGCTTTTATTGCAATCGCATTAACCTCGTCTGATTCAGGATCGACAAAGTACGTGTATGTTCCGTAGTCAAAGTAGTAACTTCCATTATACATACCTTCCTCAATAAGAGAGTCGCCGATCTCCCTTACTTCCTGAGCTGATTCTCCCAGGGTAACGTCTGCCTCTTCAAAGATCTTATGGTAAAGCGGTGCTTCCTGATTTTCGGTGCTGATCCCTTTAACCAACGCAGTCTCTTTCATAACGAATTCTCGTTCCTGATGGTGCTTATTGAAAAAACCTGACGTAACATCACCGCTGTTTGCCTGAAATACGCCTCCGTTTAATAGTAGAAATAAAGCTGATGCAGCGAGAATGACTCGTGTATGTAGTTCCATCATTATGAATGTCCCCCTCTCTATTTTGAGGGTTTCCCGAATTTGCAGAACATTAATCTTTATTTTTATGTTTTTTTCTGCTATACGCATTTTTTTATTAAATAAAGGGATAACTAAGTGTACTCGGGATGAACCCTTTTGAAAGGGAAACGGCCGTTTTCTTGCAAAATGGTCCTTTCAGGTGCAAGCCCTGACCATCCCGCCACTTTTTGAGTGTGGGCTCCTTGTTGGTACAGCCCCACAGCTGGCTCGTGTCCGGGTAAACACCAGTCAGTACAAAAAGAGAGCTCGCCGCGATGGCAAGCTCTCTTTTTTTTAATATTCCCGTTCAAGAAATTCATGCTTTTTTTCTTCAGACACCTCTTCGTGCTTAACATGAAGGCTCCGGGTTGGAAAGGCGATTTGAACTCCTTCCTCTTCAAGAATTCTCATAATATCAAGGTTGATTTGTTCTTTGATTTCCAGGTATTCTTCCCAGGCTGTTGTTTTCGTAAAGAAATAAACAAAAATGTCCAGACTGCTCTGGCCAAAGGATTCAAAACGCACAAGGATCAACTCCTGATCCACATGCTCGCTTTCTCTGAGAAGCATCTTAATCCGGTCCACACATGTTTCCATCTTGTCACGAGAAGTAGAATACGTGACCCCAAGCTTGAATGTAATCTGCCTTTTCCCCATCTTCGACCAGTTCTGGATCGGTTCATTGGCAAGTGTGGCATTTGGCACGACTACAAGGGAATGGGCGAATGTCCGGATTTTCGTACTTCTGAACGTAATGTCCTCTACAATTCCCTCAACGCTCGGTGAGCTGATCCAGTCGCCGATCGTAAACGGCTTCTCCGTGATGATTACAACACCTCCGAAGAAGTTGCTGAGCGTATTTTGCGCAGCGAGGGCAAAGGCAAGTCCCCCGAGACCAAGACCGGCTACAAAGCCGTTTACGTCATAGCCCCACTCACTGGCGATGATACTGAGCGCCATGGCAACAATCGCAAACCTGACCAGCTTGGATAAAAAGGGCAGGAGGATCTGATCGAGTTCAATATCCAGTTTCCGGCCTACTTTTACAAACAGTGTGGATGACGTCGATGAAAGGTTAAACAGGCCCCAAGCCATCATAATAATAACGAGGGTTCTGAAGATCCGTATCATCGGCTGGTTAAACCCATCCGGAAGCGGAAGGTAAAGAAGGGCCAGATATATTCCGATGATGACAAAGAACAGTTGGAGCGGACTCTTGAACGCCATAAGAATATTATGGAGAACATCCGTTTTCGCACGGTCGGAATATTTTAGGATAACCCGGAATAAATACCGGGTAAAAATCTTCCTGAAGACTATAAACAATATAAAAATCCCAGCGGCTATACCGTAATCGTACAGGGAAATACCCGTTACTGTCTCAACAACGACTTCGGTGTCGATTAAGGGATCTCTTTCTTCCTCATTCATAAAGCTCATCCTTTTCGCAGCATAATATCCTTTTTATTTTACATAAGGTATGTAATTTGTCTATAGTCCCCTGGTCACTGTCATGAGGTACTCTTGATAACGCAAATGACCCAGTGGTATACTTACCCAATGATACCAAGATTAGAGGGAAACATCTATGAAAAAACAGTTTGCCATTATTGGCCTGGGGCGCTTTGGTTCTAGTGTGTGTAAAGAACTCCATCGTATGAATCACGACGTTCTGGCTATCGATAAAGATAAGCATAAAGTAAATGAGCTTAAAAATCATGCTACTCACACAATGGTTGCCGACGGTACCGATGAAACCGTGATGAGTAAAGCCGGAATTCGCAATTTTGATCACGTGATTGTGGCCATTGGCGAGGACATTCAGGCAAGTATTCTCTGCACTTTGATTCTGAAAGACTTCGATATCAAACAGGTGTGGGTAAAAGCCCAAAACGACCATCACCATAAAGTGCTGGAGAAAATCGGGGCTGATAAGGTCTTCCACCCGGAATCGGATATGGGAGAGCGTATTGCAGAGTTCCTTACATCGGAGAAGGTTATTGACTACATCGATTTATCCGACGAATTCAGTATCGTTGAAACGCTTGCCACCGAAAAAGTAAAAGGCAAGTCTCTGGCTGATCTTGATATCCGTGCCAAGTACGGCTGTACGATCATTGCCATCAAGCAAAAGAATAAAGTTGATGTGACCCCTCACCCGGAAGACAGGCTCAACCCGGGAGATATTCTCGTAGTGATCGGCCATAAAAACGACCTTCGCAGGTTTCAAAAAGAAGGACTCTAAAAACTTCTTTCAGCACACAGTTGCTGAAAGAAGTTTTTTACATTCGTGGAGAGAATAAATGCTAAACTTAACAGTGTATTAATGTTAAACATTATTGGCATCGGAGGTCAGGTTATGAATCCTGTTCATTCACGCGTTTTGAGGGCTTTTCAATTAACATACGACTTTTATAAGCATCTTCCTGAAAGCAGTTTACAACGAAAGATTGCAGATGTACCGTCCAATACGATTGGAGAACAAGCTTATTGTATAGTCGGGGCTCGCGAAAGCTACTTGCAAGCCATGAGGAACGGGGCTTGGGCCGGGTTTTCATGCAGCCTGGAAGAACCAGAGGTTAAAAAAGCCGTTCTCGCAAAACTGGAAGAAACAAAAAACAACATACATACATTCCTTCAAGAAACGATTGAAGATCCCAGCACCCTTAATTTCACTCTTGATTTACTGGAACACGAAATTCAGCATCATGGTCAGCTAATCCGCTTCGGGTACGCTAACACATTATCATTTCCTCAAACATGGCATGAACGTTATACAGTCTGAACGTGAGCGGCTCACAAGGTGACAATAACCTTTTTAAGCCGCTCTATTTTTGTGATCGAGCTCACGTGCTTATTGTTATTCACCAGATAAAGAACAGCTGAGGGCACCACTTTCAAGAGGACTGAAATGAACCAATCCCCCCTGTCAACCCCTCCACCCACTTTTACACAATTGTTCGGGGGACAGACCCCCGAATTATTGGTTATGAAAAGCCGTTTGCTGCGTACACTTAGTATTAGAGGGGTGTGGATAAGCTCCATTCTAACTGACAGCGCTTCAATAGAAAACGAATTGTTATCTGGGAGGTGATGTGTAAAATGTTTGCTGTAGAAATCAAAAACGTCCTGAAGCGGTTCTCCAGCGGGGATCGGATGAACGTGTTGTTTAATGACCTGAACTTCACTGTACAGGAAGGTGAACTGGTTGTCGTACAGGGGAAAAATGGGGCCGGAAAGTCTACGCTCCTCAACATGATTGCTGCCATGACGCCGCCAAACAAAGGAACAGTCAGCGTTTTTGGACAGGACCTTTTGTCTCTTACCAGGCGTCCGGAGTGGAGGATGGAAACCATCGGCTATATTACAGACGCCTGCTGTCTTATACCCTATTTAACAGCTAAACAGAACCTGCTCATGGGAGTGCCGTCAGATGATCCGGCATACGAGCGGGTTGAGAAGCAGGCTGTCGCTCTCCTTTTGGAACTTGGTCTTAATGAGCAGGTGATAAATGAGAATGTGGAAGGTCTTGATGTTAAAGATCAGATGCTTGCCACAATCGGCCGGATTTTCATGACCGAACCAAAGCTTATTTTAGCCGATGAACCGACAAAAGCCCTGGACGGCTGTGAGGGCATAGAAATTCTGGAACGCCTTCTTTCTTTTTCCAGAAGAAAAGGGACCACGGTGATTATGGTGAGTAATGAAAACCATTTTATTGATCAGGCTGACAGAACGTTTCGTATGGATAACGGCCGGGTTATCCCCCTGGAACCGAGGGAACGGGCCTTGTAGCAGACAGATTAAAAACAAAGAAGCTTCTCTCATTAATCAAGAGGAGAAGCTTCTTTGTTTTCAACACCGAACATAAGTCCGAATATGACGTAAACAATATAGATCATCATTACGGCTCCCGTACCTAAGAGGAAAAAAGCAATTAAAAATTTATGAAACTTCTCCATAAGACTGACTCCTTATCGAATTTTCATCGTTGTTTTCTCCATTATAGCGATATCACCCTCATTTTTAAAGCCGGCAATGTTACACGAAATTATAATACACGAATGCAGCCGTTCCCGTGATAATGGCCGCATTACCCAGCATTTGTAACAGAAGCCGCTTTTTAACACTGCGCTCTCTCCGGATCTCCACCATCTTTTCCAGAAATTCGTCCAGCATCTCCTGCCCGTAATCGACCTTGGACAGTCCCTTGACCACAAGATTCACATTTACAGGTTAATCATCATTTATTTTTGACGTACGCCATTCGGCTCTGATAAAAATTCCCTTATCTGAATCCAGCACTCTGTAATCCTTATACTTATAGTCGTATCTCGTTCCCCTTCTGTCATAGGGAAGATTATACTTCTCTATCTTTTCATCAAGAACCTTGATTACTTCATCTTTCGTTCCATTTGTAATCAGATAGCTCTTATTTATTAACAGAGGAATGCCGTAACTTAACGCGGCTGCTCCGATGATAAATAAAACAATTCCGCCAAATTGAAAATCATCCAGAATATCAATGAAGGTAAAATAAGCCATTCCTTTGAGGAGCACAAAGACTGCCGACGAGTTTAAAAGTGTGGGACTGTTGTTATACACGCCGCGGTATTTTACCGTTTTCAACACATCACTTAATGACATGACCCACATCTGAATCAATGGAAACAGTAAACTAAACCAGACGGCACCGCTCATCTTTTCACCCCTCTCCCTCTTATCATACTACTCACACAGCCCAAAGTTTCTTTCAGCTGCACATGATCGTCAGGGCACCTGCCTAAACAAAACGCCCGCCCTTTTCATATAGTAATAACGGAATAACGAACGAGGTGAGCAGCATGGAGGATTTTAAAAACAACCGCAGGACACCTAAACCGATTCACGAAAAACCCATAGGTGACATTCTGAGCTCGATTGACGGTTTTTTTCAGGATACGATAAAACAGATAAGTACCCCGCGTGCCATCAACGTGTATGAATATGAAACAAAGCGTGAGTACGTCATTGAAGCAGAGCTTCCCGGTGTGAAAAAAAATCAGATTTCCATTGATATTTATCACAATTACATCCGGATTGCAGTAAATGACCATGGAGTTTCAGAAACCCGTAACGAAAAGAAAGGTTACGTCTCTCAAAGCCGCAAGTTTCAGCGGGCAGAGCGCACAATCAGCCTTCCTTTTTATGTAAATGAAAGTGAAGTGAAAGCAACGCTGAAAGACGGCCTGCTCGTAATCCGGATTCCCAACCGCCGGAAACGGATCCAGGTTGATTAACAAGGGGGAATGTTTATGTACCCAGAAGAGCAACGCTGGCAGACACACCCACGTCCCTGGCACCAGTCAGGGCAGACGCAGTACCAAGGTCAGTGGGAGCAGCCCCAGTCGTACGTGCACCATCCTTTCCCGGAGCCCGGAGGCTACAGCCATTCAGGGTGGCAGGCCCCTCAACAGCAAGGCTGGTATCACGGATCCCCCCATCAGGGGAACTACCAAGGCTACGGCCAGCAGCCATACGGAGGCAGCTATTACCCGCACCAGTACGGCCAATACGGGTACCAGCCCCAGTCAAAATTCGGCGGTATTTTATCCACCTTCCAGGGAAAAGACGGAAAGTTTGATTTTAACAAAGCGTTCGTCACCGTGGACCAGGTGATGAAAACCGCAAACCAGATCAGCCCCCTCATGAAACAAGTAGGAAGCTTTTTTACAAACTTCACCCCTTAGGACCTGATGAAAGTCTTCAGGTCCTGTTTTATTCCGTAAAAATTCCGATTAAAATCACAATGGTCGTTACAGCAACCACAAGAAGAAACCCATAAAACATTTTTTTGTTCATTGGAAAACCTTCTTTCTTTCAGAACTTGAAATGAAGTTAAAATTCATGATGTTCTGCAGATTAAGAATAGTATTCTTCGTATGTATTCCCTTTTCCCTTTTAACTATGATACCAGCCTTATCCCCCACTCTTATTTATCGGGACCCTGTTGCGTGAGGTCTCTCAGCACATTGTGATAGACTTATTACTATCATACCAAATATGGAGCTGATAACCTTGAATTCAACGATTGAAACCTTGTTAAATCACCGTTCGATCCGTAAATTTACACAAAAACCGCTCACCCGTGAACAAATCGAGACCATTGTTGAAAGTGCACAGATGGCATCTACTTCTAGCTTTATTCAAGCCTATACCATTATTGGAGTGAAAGACGAGGCTAAAAAAGCCAAACTTGCCGAACTTGCCGGCAATCAGCCTTATGTTGAACACAACGGACACTTCTTTGTATTCTGTGCCGACCTCCACCGTCATAAGACAGCAGGCAGTATGGAAAACACCGATGTTACGGCATCGATTGAAAGTACCGAAAAATTCCTGGTCGCGGCCGTCGATGCTGCCCTCGCAGCCCAGAATGCCGTGATTGCTGCTGAATCAATGGAACTTGGAATCTGCTACATCGGGGGTCTTCGAAATGATATTGAAGCTGTAGGAGAATTACTGAACCTTCCGGATTATGTAATCCCTGTATTCGGACTGGCTGTAGGGGAGCCTGCAGCAGAATCCAGTATTAAACCGCGTCTGCCTCTTACACATATTTATCACGAAGACAGCTACGAACGAAATGAAAAAGCTTTCACGAAGGGGCTTGAGGAATATAACAGCACCATTTCTGCCTACTACGACCTCCGTACTGCCGGTAAACGAAAAGACCGCTGGACCGAGCAGATGGCCGGCATGCTAAAAGAGCCGAAGCGCCTTCATATGAAGGGCTACCTTGAGAAAAAAGGCTTTATGAAGCATTGATAAAGAGAAGCACCTGCTGCGGAGTGATTAATCCGCCGGCAGGTGCTTTTTTAATCTGTAATTCAGTTTTCGTCTGGTAGTTTATCAGTTATTTTTATTCAGTTCGTGAAATATAGCCAGATAAGCCCGAAGAAACCAGCCAGAACGGCAAGACCCAAAATGGCTGACCGTCTGCTCGAACCACGGGAATTTGATCCAGTCTTTCTCCTTTTTAACGTTTCATATTCACTTTCCCGCCGCCCCTGTATCATCTGATGATCGTGTTCGTTATACCCCATCACTCATCCCCCTTTTCTTATTCGTATTGCACTCAAGACCGGCTGATGATCTTACCTGAAAACAGAAATGCGATCCCGGCCGCCATGTTTGAAAAGACCAAAGGCAGAAACGAGTATTGTCCAAAGGTGACTGCAGCAGCTGCATTACCATGTGTCCCACCTGCCACTGCCGGTGTATGATTTGACGTCAGTATCAGCCCATACACGATTTGGAAGACGACAAATAAAACATTAAAACTGATCATAAAAACGAAAAATTTCTTTACCTTCATGGATAACGCCCCCTGATCTTTTTACGAAAAGGAGGCGTTAAAAGTTTCATGTTATGCAGGTTTCGCTTCTTTCTTCAGGTACTTGAGCTTTGACCACCGTTTCTGCGTATCATAAACAAACAGCACGACGATAATCCAGAACAGGAATCCATCAAAGCCAAAGCCTGCCTGGGATTCCCCGCCCATGAAGTTAAAAAGAATCAGCATTAACATAAAATAAAGATTAAACATGATACCGAAAATTATGTTTTCTGCTTTTCCCGCTCTGAGTGAATTTAAGACGTAAACCCTTCCGATAACCACAACCACAAGAGTGGCAATAATCATCCCTTTGGATAAAATAAAGTCGGGCTGAAAAAAATCAACCCATAAAAATAATGCTATTAACCCAAATAGTAATGTATTCAAACCGATTCCTACACTTCTCATGTTAAAGTCCCACGCACCTTTTCTGCTCGTTTAATGCTTTCCTTAGTCCAGACCGGGGCATCGGGATGATTGAGAACTTCTTCTGTTGTCATCCAATAGACTCCACCCACTTCTTCCGGACTTTTTACCCACGGCTCTCCTTGAACGTTTCCGCAGAGAAACACGACATCCACAACAGGGTCCTCGCCGGCCAGAAATGACGTGCTGTGTACATAATGAAGCGGCCCGGAAATGTCCGCTCCCACTTCCTATTCACTTCCCTCTTGATTGTGCTTTCCAGAATGTCAGAAGCGGCCCCTTCGTTTAATGCCTTGCCTCCAACGAGTGCGAGCGTGCCTGCCGCGTGGGACTCTTCTTTTCCCCTTTTAATGACCAGCCATTTCCCGGCCCGGTAAATCGCTGCTTCAACGTTAACAATAAACATGGTCTTTCCCCTTGCTTCGCATGTAATTGACTCGTGACGCTGCATCAGCCTTCAACGAGTGCCCGGTATACAATTTCTTCGTCATCAGCCACTCCGATTAAATAATAAATACCGCCCTTATTTACGTTGAAAATATTTGTACCTTCAGGGAGATGTGTGGCAGACCGGTCCCTGAAAAACCACCTGCTACCGGACTGTCTTTCTATTTCCCCAAGCTTCTCAACAGGCTCGTGCCCCAATTCCCGTACATATTCCGCATCATTTACATTGGAATAGACGATCCCGTCCCATTGGAGGATATCCGCATTGGGATTATCACTGAGAATATCACCTGCGGTTGGATTGCCAATACCTGAACTACAGGCTGCAACTGTTGTTATAAGCACGTATATCAAAATAAGTTTTCGAATCCAGTCTCCCTCCCTTAGCCTTTTTCGCTCAGGCTTTGGTTAATGTCATACAGACTATCAATGATAAGGTTCATATCTTCTGCGGGGAATTCCAGGTTGATATTATTTCCCCACCTGTTTCCCCCGTGTCCCCATGTGACAGAGCGGGCCAAGGTGTTTCTTACATCGTCAATTTCACTTCTGACAAATTCCAGTTCGGAATCAGAAAGCTCCGGAGCCATTTCTTGTACATTATGTAAGGTTTGATAAAGCAGCATATCAAAATCTCTTAAAAACCTCGGATACTTCTCCATATTATAGCTGGTAAAGTCGTGCATCAGATTCACATCATTCCTAAACCGGTACTGCTCCAGCTGATCAAGAGCATCTTCATTCCCCGGGTACTCACTCAGTGCTGCAACAAAACCCTGCATTGTAATCGTACGTTCAGCCAGCTCGTTCGCAAACAAGACATGCTCAAGGTTCAGTCTGTCCTGCTTTTCCTGATAGAGAAAGCCACACAAGAGAAGTGTCGCTGCCACGGCAGCAGCCAACAGCACATACACCTTCTTTTTCATTCACAAAACCCCGTTCTCTCCTGGTTAGTCCCTTCCATTCTATCACATCATTTCCATCATTAAGAGACTTCCGCAAACAATCAATCTCCACATTTCCATTGAAGTTTTAACATTGCCAACCCGTTTAGCATATGCTAATATAAAGTTAATCCCGACCTAATCAATGCGAATTATATGCATTATCCCGCTTTACACAATGTTACACAAAATTGTGCGGGGCCAGACCCCCGAAGAAAGGTGAATGAGTAATGGGACGTGAATTTGTTGATCTGTTCGAACGGTGGGCCGAGTCTTATGATGAGACGGTACATGGCGTTGATGAAGAGTATAAAGAGGTTTTCTCGAATTATAATGTTATTCTCCAGGCTGTAGCAAATGCCGCAGGCGGTACAGTGGTTGAGTTTGGTGTGGGTACCGGAAACCTCACTTCTGTTCTAAAGGCTAAAGGTCTTCGTGTAACCGGGGTGGAACCTTCAGGCAAAATGCGTTTGATTGCCATGGAAAAACATCCGGATGTGCCAATCATTGAAGGAGACTTTCTTGACTACCCTTCCATTGAAGGAGGCGTCGACACCTTTGTTTCCACCTATGCTTTTCATCATTTAACCGATACAGAGAAAAAAATTGCAGCAAAGCGTTACTTTGAGTCACTCAACCGTGGCGGAAAAGTCGTATTCGCTGATACAATGTTTATAGATGACACCGCAAAACAGCGTATGATCAAACAGGCGGAAAAACAGGAGTTCTTTAACCTTGCCCAGGATCTTCGTACGGAATACTACACGACGATTCCGGTATTGTCCGAAATTTTTCGGGAGGCAGGGTTTGATGTGGAATTTACTTCCCTCAATCCTTATGTCTGGCTCATGAGTGCGGTGAAGAAGACCCAATAAGAGGGCACTGAAAAAAATTAAAGATCGAATTTTTCCAGTGTCTTCCAATAACCTTAGGAGGCTGTTAATATGACAAAGAAAATGAACGTAGAAAGTTTCAACCTGGACCACACGAAAGTAGCGGCACCTTATATCCGTCTGGCGGGTACTACAGAAGGAGCAAATGGAGACACGATCTACAAATACGACATCCGTTTCTGCCAGCCAAACAAGGAACATATGGATATGCCCGGACTTCATTCACTTGAGCACATGATGGCAGAGTTCAGCCGGAACCACCACGGACAGATCGTTGACATCTCACCAATGGGATGCCAGACAGGGTTTTACCTTAGCGTGATTAATGACAAGAGCTACGATGCGATTATTGACCTTGTTGAAAAAACGCTCAATGACGTCCTCGTGGCAGATGAAGTTCCAGCCTGCAACGAAGTCCAGTGCGGATGGGCTGCTTCTCACTCCCTCGAAGGAGCAAAAGAGATTGCTGAGCTTATGCTTTCCCGCAAAGATGAGTGGACAACTGTTTTTGCTGAAGAAAACCGTTAATCAGGAGATTCGCCCATGACCATCTATCAGGGTATTCATACACTCATCGGTAGTACACCGTTATTTGAAATAACCAGAATCCCTCTGCCGAACCGGGTACGACTATTCGCCAAGCTCGAATACTTCAACCCCGGCGGCAGCGTGAAAGACCGCCTCGGCCAGGAGCTCATTCGTGACGCTATTGACGGCGGTCATATTTCTGAAACCGGGACAATTATTGAACCGACAGCCGGAAACACCGGTATCGGCCTTGCCCTTGCCGCTGTCGGTACAAAAGTGAACGTCATCTTTGTTGTCCCGGAGAAATTCAGCATGGAGAAACAGACGCTCATGCGGGCAATGGGAGCCACTGTGATTAATACACCTACAGAACTGGGGATGAAAGGGGCAATCGCCCGTACAAAGGAGCTCCTTGCGAAAACACCGGACTCCTATTCCCCAGCCCAGTTTGCCAACAATGCCAATCCCATGACCTATTACAAAACCCTCGGTCCGGAACTCGTTGCCGATTTAGAAGGCAAAATCGACGTCTTTGTTGCAGGAGCCGGAACCGGCGGCACATTTATGGGAACGGCCCGATATCTGAAAGATCATATTAACAATGTAAAAACTGTTATCGTTGAGCCTGAAGGTTCGATTTTAAACGGAGGAAAGTCCGGTCCGCACCGTACAGAAGGGATCGGCATGGAATTTCTCCCTACGTATATGGATACGTCATATTTTGACGCCATCCACACCATCACGGACAAAGAAGCGTTCGCCCGGGTAGAAGAGCTTACCCGCAAGGAAGGCCTTCTCGTTGCTAGCAGTTCGGGAGCGGCATTTGACGCTGCCCTTCGTGAAGCCAAAACGGCAAAAGAAGGGGCTCATATTGTCACGGTCTTCCCCGACAGCAGCGAACGTTATTTAAGCACAGGGATTTATGAAGGGACTGACGCGTAATGAAAAAGAAAACCCAACTCATTCACGGCGGCGTTTTCGGTGACAAACATACCGGTGCTGTTAGCACCCCGATTTATCAGGTAAGCACTTATAAACAGGACGGAGTCGGCAATTTTGCCTACGAATACTCCCGTACAGGAAACCCGACCCGTGAAGCACTCGAAAAGCTCATCGCAGACCTTGAAGGCGGCCACCGCGGCTTTGCCTTCGGATCTGGAATGGCGGCCATTGCAGCTGTGATGAACATGTATAAAGCAGGCGATCACATCGTGTTTACCGATGATGTGTACGGCGGATCATACCGTCTTATGACAAAAGTACTCAACAGATTTAACCTCGACGTCACATTCGTTGACACAAGCAATCCGGCAAAAGTGGACGAAGTGATCCAGGATAACACAGTTGCCATTTACGTAGAAACACCGACGAATCCACTCCTTAAAGTAACGGATATCGCTGAGATGAAGAAGCTTGCTGATGAATACAGCCTTCACTTGATCGTTGATAACACATTCAGTACGCCTTACTTCCAAAATCCGATTGAGCAAGGTGCGGATATTGTGCTCCACAGCGCAACCAAGTACCTCGGCGGACACAGTGACGTTGTTGCCGGTCTTGCGGTTGTAAACAGTGAACAACTGGGCGAAGAGCTTCACTTCGTGCAAAATTCCGTTGGGGGGATTCTGGGACCTCAGGACTCCTGGCTTCTTATCCGCGGCATTAAAACCCTCGGCCTTCGTATGGAGCAGACGGAGAAAAATACAGCGAAGATCGTTGAGTTTCTGGAAAGCCGTGAAGATGTGTCCAAGATTTATTATCCCGGACAGCCGTCCCACCCGGGTCATGAAACCCACAAAAAGCAGGCATCCGGATTTGGCGGCATGATCTCATTTGACGTAGGCAGCGGTGAGCGGGCAGAACATGTGCTTGCACAAACCCGTTACTTTACCCTGGCAGAAAGCCTCGGAGCAGTTGAGAGTCTCATCAGCCTGCCGGCAAAAATGACCCACGCCTCAATCCCTGCTGACCGCCGGGCGGAACTCGGTATTACGGACGGATTGATCCGCGTTTCCATTGGTATTGAAGATGCTGATGATCTGATTGAGGACCTGAAGCAGGCATTGGACAGTAAATAAGGCGAACCCCCTCCGGCATGTTGATGCCGAAGGGGGTTTTAGTGTTTTGGGGAGGGTCATAATGCTTGGATTCATGATATCCTCTTCTCTTCTTTTCTTCCCGTTTCACCCTTCCACAGCTTCCACTTCCGTCAGCTCAACAGTTCCATCATGAATCAGATAAAAGAAGCCACTCGGGCTATGTATATCCAAAGGTTCCCGGCCGGCAACATGAACCGAGGTAATCGCTGAATCATTAACTGTCCCTGCAATAACAGCCACTTCAAATCTGGAATATGTTTCTGTCTCAAAACCAATCGTGTGTATTGGAGAGTCACCCTCAAAACCGTAGTATGCCGAACTTCGGTACCAGGCATATCCTTTGTCACTCTCGGCAATAGAAGCTACACCAAGAGCATCATTGTATTCGTAAAAAATAAACGTTTCTCCATCGTATTCCTCTACAGAAAGAACCGCATACCCGCCAGCACCTTCACTTATCACTCCTTCCTGAATCGCTTCCTCTTTCGTTTCATACCAGGTAAGACTCTCACCACCGCTACAAGCAGCCATGATCATCACACTGCACATCAATACAGCTATAAGTAAACGTTTCATTATCTTTGTCTCCCCTCCCTCATTCCTACATGTCAGCCTCACAGTCCCGCAGATAGACAGGCGATAAACGACCCGCCTGCGTAAATAATAAAAGTGTTAAAGTTTTTCGCGGATGGTTCATTGGTGCTTTGTCGAAATTCGACTAATTCTCTTTAAATCCTCAAAAACTTTGCATAAAATCGGACAAGTTCTCCATAAACCGTCGCCAATTCTGCATAAACTGTCCGAAGTTCTTCATAAACCGCAGAAACTTCTCCATAAAAAAGACGCGCTTCATGATGAAGAGCGTTTTACCCGATTTGATCGTCCTGTCTCCACGACCGGCGTTTCACAGGAAGAGCGGAAAGAATATTCAGCCGGTTAAATGTACGTACAGCCTGCCGCATATGGCAGAAGGCAGTAATCGCATCTTCGTTCACCTGCCTGACTGTAACGACACGCTTAGTGACAATGTCTTTCTCACTCATATAAATCATTTCAACGGGGGTCCGGTCAGCAATACTCCGTCTGAACAGTCCTTCCATTAGAGCCCCTCCTCCTGTAAAAATGATACTTTTATTATACGAACAAACGTTCTCTGTCGCAATCATTTTACCCCTGCCAAATCATTCCTAAACAGCTACGTATGAAACTCTCCCTTTTCCTTCTGTTTCTCACGCATGGCAAGAATGTGATTCAACCGGTAGATGCTTCCCCGTCCGACGTACGCCTGTTTTTTTGCTTCAAATCCTTCATGCAGAAGAAGCATTTTATCCACCAGTTCACACGTCTGCACCTGCGGGATATCCGGGATCTCATGGTGGCTGTTTATACATTCTTCCGCTGCCGCTCCGGCTTCGCTTACGTTCGATGAAATAAAAAGATCTGCCAGTCTTTTTTTATTTTCCTCTTCCTGACCCGGAAGTGGTGAGACCATAATCGTCGGAATTCGGGCGGCGATGGCTTCTGTCATGGTTACACCGCCGGGCTTTGAAATGAGCACATCCGACGCTTTAACGTAATCGGAAAACACCGGTGTGTAGGGAAAAATTCTTACATCATGACGCGTTTCCAACGTAATGAGTTGCTTGGCTGCTTTCACGTTCTCCCCTGTAAAGCAGAGGATCGTCCAAACACCCTCAGCCTTTATTTCAAAGCTTTTAATAACATTTTTATAATGAAGAAGTCCTTCTTTCCCTCCGCTGATGGAAACCACTTTTCCATTGACCGGGAGGCCGAGACGGTGTCTCAATTCTGTTTTTTCCTCGGGTTGGAACCATTTCTTTCTTACACTGATGCAGCCGTGGACGAACTGGGCAAAAGGAAACGCATGCTGCAGTTCGTCTACCTCTTTTTTGCACGGTAAAAAAACGGCAGTGACTTCTTTTGTGAGACTCATCCCATGAAACGAATAGTCGGTAACCAGGGAATATAATGCAGGAGGCTTCTTGAATTGACCGCTCTGAATGGCTCCGCTTGCCACCGAAGCAGCAAGAGGGTGGGTTGCGATGATGATGGCAGGTGCTCCCAGTCTCATCCGCTGCCAGGCACCGGACCAGAGGGTTTTCCCAGTAAAAAAACTAGACTTATATGGCACATCTGAACGTTTATAAATGGTACGCCACAGGGAAGGACAGACTTGTACCATCGAAAGGTAAAGAGAAGGAATGCGTTTTTTTAAAACAGGAGGCAGACAGCTGAAAAGATCGATGACTTCACAGCGGGCTCCTCTTTTTTCCCATTCTTCTTTCACGACATCACAAACAGCATCATGACCGGCTCCGGCTGAGACCGTTAATAAGATCACTCGCATGCTCACTTCACCTGCCTCTAAACAAACCATTTATTATTAGTGTAGTGTGTGATGAGCCAAAAGATTCCATACAGAAACAGGCATTTTATTTTTTTCCGTGGCTGTGTTAAAGATTTAGCGAAACAGGGCACTGAAAAAAGTACATTTTCTTTAAAAATCTACTCTGTAACTGGTATGTTTTGATTTGCGCTCATTGCTCTTTCCCCTGGCGGCTCGATCCTCAGCGCTGGGCGCTTGCGAGGCCTACCCGGAATTCGCTCTTCCCGCAGGAGTGTCGCACATTCGCTCCAATCAACGCTTTATACAACAATGACCTTTACCACATTAAAGACCATGCGACCACAGAGTGGCAGTGTTAAGTTCAGTGGTTGACTTTTTTCAGCTGCCTCGCAGATCATGCGGGGGCTCACAGCCGTGCGTGATTGCAATTGAGCGGAAATCAACACCAGCCTCTTTCAAAAAAAGACAGCCTCCTAAGAGACTGTCTCGATCGTTTTTCTCATGGCCACATGGGGTATACCGGCATCAAAAAACTCCCCGGATATCGTTTCATATCCTAAACGGGTGTAAAAGCGTTCTGCAGTGATCTGCGCATTAAGCTTTATATCCTCGATTGGATACCCTTTGGCTTCCTGTTCAATTTTCTTCATGATTTCCACTCCGACACCCTGGGTGCGGTATTCTTTTAACACGCAGATCCGCTCCACTTTACCGATGTCATCCAGAATTCTGAGACGTCCTGCCCCAACCGGCTTTTCGCCGTCATAGGCAACGAAATGGACAGCATCCTTTTCGTACTGGTCGATCTCTTCTTCTTCAGGAACGTTCTGCTCGTCCACAAAGACGGTACGTCTCACAAAGAAAGCGTCTTCCTGTTCTTTATCCGATGCCACTACTCTTACTTCCACAACTATTCTCCTTTACCAAGTCGGAAAGTTTCGTAAACAGTCCACATATTGTTATCAAGCTGATACAAAAGTGAAAAGCGGTCGATCATTTCCTCGTGGTTAATGGACTCCATTTTCAGTCGTCCGAACACATCGGAGCACTCGTCGTTATCAAGCTGCTGACCGATCGTAATGTGCGGGACAAACTGGTAGTCGTAATGATGCTCAAGCTTACCTGAATTGAGTCGTTCACGAAGGGTCGTTAATGTATCGTTTTCACGGACTTTCATATAGATCGTGTTCGTTACAGGGTGGAAAGAGCCGAATTTATAAACCTCCATTGTAAACGGACTTGTCTGACTTGCAACATTACGCATTTCTTCAAGAATCTCAGGCAGATCCTCTTCTTCTGCTTCAAACGATTCTTTGATCGTTACGTGGGGCGGTATGAGCGCATAATGAGAATCGTACCTTTTTCTGTATGAGTTTGCGATATCCTGTAATTTTTTTGATGGAAAAATAGCAATGCCGTATTTCATGTCGAATGCCCTCCTTATGTAATCACTTTATCATTTTGAACCGCTTTTTATTCAGACAGCCTGCCGACACAATAACCCTGCCTTTTACGTTTATTCAACATATACCACGAATTCTCCTTTTTTTCTACTATGATTGTTTCCTGTTAAAATGTAAATAGTCATTCAATTTCAAATGATTATGCTAAACTGTAGGTAGGACGCACCAGACATAGGAGGAGTGCACAATGAGTGAAAGAAAACCTGTTCATTGCCACGTAGTAGAAACGGCAGCACGCAAATTGATTGAAGAACGGGGTGTTACCCTGGAAGACATCGCAAAAATCGTTTACGATATGCAAGAACCTTACAACCCTGACCTGACGATGGAGGACTGCCTCGACAGTGTGGACAAGGTGCTTCAGAAAAGAGAAATTCACCACGCAGTCCTGGTTGGAATTGAGCTGGATAAACTGGCCGAGAAAAAACAGCTCTCAGAACCGCTCCAGTCAATTGTAGAAATGGACGAAGGCCTTTTCGGTGTCGATGAAACGATCGCCCTCGGTTCTGTTTTCGGATACGGTAGCATTGCGGTTACGACATTTGGTTATCTCGATAAAGAAAAATCCGGAATTATCCGGGAACTGGACCAGAAAAAGGACGGCAAGATCCACACGTTCCTGGATGACCTTCTATGCAGCATTGCAGCAAATGCATCAAGCCGCCTGGCACACCGTCATAGAGACCGCCAGGAACGTCTTCGGGAAGAAGAGATCAGAGAGCGTGACCGTGAAGAACGGATCGGTTAATTTAAGAGGCAGAGCCGGCCCGGTTCTGCCTTTTTTATTTGTGCTCATGTCAGTGGTATTCTTTTCCCTGAAATCACATACGCTAACGAAAACAATAGTTGGGGTGACAATAATGCCGGCAAAAAAGAAGCAGCCTTTAAAGCGTACACGATGGGTCTATTTGAAGCAGATTTTTACATCCAAGTTTCAGGCAGGGTGTCTGAAAGCCAAGCTCGAGGAAAACTGGCAGAACGGCTACGAGATTCCCCCGTGGGTGGAAATACGCAAGCTGAAGGAAAACCGGTATGTCGTCAGGTATACGTACGATGAATAAGACATCCGAGAATTTTTTCACAAATCTATTGACTTCTATTTCCCGCTGAGATATATTATTAATTGTCGCAATAACGTTCCGTTAGCTCAGTTGGGAGAGCGCCACCTTGACAGGGTGGAGGTCACTGGTTCGAGCCCAGTACGGGACACCATAATATGTACATATCCTCATCACATTGTGATGAGGTTTTTTATTTTGTTTGCGCAAAAAAGCTTATTTGTCAATTGACAGATAAGCTTTTTCATTTTGATAGAAACTATCCTTTTTGCCACAAGAGAGCCAGGGTGCCTTCCCCGGCGTGGACGGCGATGGTGGAACTGATCTCGCCGGTCATGATATCCAGGTTGGGCATTTTTTCTTTGAGCTTTGCTTCCAGCTGGGAAGCTTTTTCCGATACATTTCCGTGCATAATCTGAGCCTTGTTTACCGGGTGTTCCTGATGGTATGTGTAAAGAAGTTCAACGAGGCGGTTCATCGCTTTTTTCTCTGAACGGACGCGCTCGAACAGGTTGAACTCTCCTTCAGGTGTGATCGTAATGACAGGCTTAATCTTAAGCACACTTCCGATCAAGTACTGGGCACCGCTCATGCGGCCGCCTTTATAAAACTGATCAAGGCTGCCCAGAAGTATGTAGTTCGCTGTACGGCCTGCCTGATCTCTTACGTGCTCAGCGATTTCAGCGGCTTCCTTGCCTTCCTCTGATAGTCTGATGGATTCATTGATTAAATGTGTAATCGCATAACTCATGCATTTTGAATCGACCACTTCCACATGGAAGTTTTCTACAAGGTCACTCCCCTGTTTGGCACTTGCCATTGTCCCGCTCAGCTTATCGGAAATATGAATCGACACAGCTGCGTCGTAGTCTTCTTTTAGTTTCTCATATAATTCAGCAAACATGCCGATTGCAGGCTGGCTAGTTTTTGGTACTTCCTTCTCTTTACGAATCCGTTCATAAAGCTCGTCCACCGTTAGATCAACCCCGTCTGCGTAGGAGACATCATCAATAATAATGCTGAGCGGCAGCGAGTAAACGTCCGGATGGTTTTTAAGCTCTTCAGTCAGGTAGGCAGTACTGTCCGTAACAAATGCAATTTTCCCCATCTATATCATCTCAATTCTTAAAAGAGTTTGTAAACGTATTCTTTAAAACTATTATATCTTAAGTTCTTTTTTATACCAAGTACTAATTGTTGGTACTAAACTCTATTTTACAGCATAATAAAAGAACCGCCCGAATTCAGACGGTTCTAGCCCTTGATACACATGGATTTCCCAAAATTCCTGCCATTATCGCAATTTTACACAAAATTGTGCGGGGACAGACCCCCGCTTACCAGAAGCGGCGGGCGGAGCGGTAGTTTTTATCGTATTTCGTGTTTTTGATCGGTACGATTTCGATTCCTTTTCCGGCACTCGGGGCGTGAAGCATCTGCCCGTCTCCGTAGTAAAACCCGACATGGTATACGAAGCCCTTTCCTTCGTCTTTCGCAAAGTAAATGCAGTCCCCCGGTTTGAGGTCTTCACGGGCGACAGGCTCCCCTGCTTTTTCCTGGTCGGATGCGTCCCGGGGGATGGTGATTCCGAAGTGACGGTGGACGGTATATGTAAATCCTGAGCAGTCAAAACCGAATCCGCTCATCCCTCCCCAAAGATACGGAAGTTCAAGAAACATTTCTCCATTTTTGACCAAAGCCTCACCCAGTGGAGCAGGAATGTCCCTTTCTTTTTCATATACATTCACATCACCTGACTTAATCTGTGCTGCACCGTGTGGCGTGTTTACCGATACAAACGCACCTTCAACAATGTCACTTGCCAGTGGAAGCCTGGTTTCATAACTGATTTCAAGAATTGGTTCCTGATTTTGATAAAGCCACGCTGTTTGTGTTTTTACTGCTGCGAAGGGAGTATCAGGCTCAATATTTGTTTCTGACCGTTCGATAACCTGGCATTTTGGAATCCATCCGGGATAGCCTTTTTCGCTTTTTCTGGAAGGCTGATCATTTACGCAGACATGAAGCCAGTCTTCTCTTTCCTCAATCAGTGTGACCATTTGTCCGTACAGCACCTGTGACTGAACAATATTATCGTCTGTCACCTGCCTGCGGTCTTCTGTTGTTAACCCGCCAAGCCAGCCGCGGATGTCCGCGGGCTCTTTCAGTGCCGCCTGATCCATTTCACGGGGCTTGTCCGGTGACGTCCAAAGCGTTGCGACTGCTGCTTTTACGATGTATTCTGTACTCATTTATACGCCTCCTCAAACTCTCCTACACTTGTTATTCCGAGCCCCGGTTCCGTCTGCATGGTGATTTTATTCTTTGAGTACACCATCCCGCCGTTCACGATGTCTTCTTTTAACATAAGGGGGCTGTCAAAATCAAAGCGGGTAACATTTTTCTTACTTGCAGCAAAGTGTGCCGCAGCGGAGATTCCCACACGGGTTTCAATCATACTGCCTGTCATGCATTCGATTCCTGCGGCTTCTGCAAGACGGTTAATCGCCTCTGCCTTATAGATGCCGCCGGACTTCATGAGCTTAATGTTAATCAGATCGGCACAACGGTTTGTAATGATGCGAAGGGCATCCTCTGGTGAAAAGACACTTTCGTCAGCCATAATCGGTGTGATTGTGCTGTCTGTAACCATCTTCAACCCTTCGAAATCATAAGCTTTGACCGGCTGTTCCACAAGTTCGACCCCAAGGTCCATGTCAGCCATTTTATTAATCGCGAAAACCGCATCTTTGGGATTCCATCCCTGGTTTGCATCAAGACGGATTTTAATGTCGTTCCCGATCCTTTTACGGATTTCCGAGATACGCTCGATGTCTTTATGTATGTCATCAATGCCTACTTTTACTTTCAGGACCGTAAATCCGTCGTTCACGTATTCGACAGCGTCCTCCCCCATCTCTTCAGGAGCGTTAACGCTTACGGTATAATCTGTTTCAAGCTCATTTTGATAGCCGCCAAGGTACTGGTAAAGAGGTACGTTCATTTTTTTTGCCAGAAGGTCGAACAGGGCCATGTCCACTGCGGCTTTCGCACTTGTGTTCCGGACAAGGATACGATGGAGCTTCTGGAATACCTGTTCGAAATTTGTTACGTCCATCCCGGTTAATGCGGGGCGGATCGTATGTTGTATCGCTCCTTCAATGCTCTCCAAGCTGTCTCCTGTGACAACAATGGTTGGCGGTGCTTCTCCAAAACCCGTAAGCCCGTTGTCACAATGAATCGTCACAATAACCGCCTCTGCCGTTTCAAGAGTGCGCAGGGCCGTTTTGAACGGTTTTCTTAAAGGAACCGCAATACGCTTCGTCTTTATTTTTTCAATGATCATCTGTTTTCACTTCCAATCGAAGGATTATTGTTCGTACAAATGACACGCGACAAAATGGTTCGGGCGGGCTTCCAGCCACTCCGGTTTTCTTTTAGCGCACACATCAATGGCTTCAGGACAGCGTGTTCTGAACGGACAGCCGCTTGGAGGATCGATCGGACTTGGAACGTCCCCTATTAAAATGGTCCTTTCTCTCGTTTCCTCAACATCCGGGTCCGGTATCGGAATAGAGGAAAGCAGCGCCTGGGTATACGGGTGGAGCGGTTCTTCATATAAATCTTCACTGTCTGCAAGCTCCATCATGCCACCCAAATACATAACCCCGATCCTGTCACTAATGTGCTTGACCATGGATAAATCGTGTGCAATAAACAAGTAGGTAAGTCCCCGTTCTTTTTGAAGGTCTTTCATGAGGTTCACAACCTGCGCCTGAATGGAAACGTCAAGAGCTGAGATAGGCTCGTCCGCAATAATAAATTCCGGATCCAGAGCAAGTGCTCTGGCAATTCCAATCCTCTGACGCTGACCCCCGCTGAATTCGTGAGGAAAACGAGTTGCATGTTCTTTGCTTAAGCCTACAGTTTCCAAAAGATGATGGACTCGCTTTCTTCTTTCTTTGCCCTGGTATATGTCATGGATATCCATCCCCTCGGCGATGATGTCTTCCACTGTCATTCTTGGATTTAAGGATGCATAAGGATCCTGGAAGATCATTTGCATCTTCCGGTTAAATTTCTTTATCTTTTTCCCTTTCAACGTATGTACATTTTCACCATCATAGATGACTTCACCTGATGTCGCCCGGTACAGGCGGATGATCGTCCGGCCGGTGGTGGACTTCCCGCACCCTGACTCGCCGACCAGACCAAGCGTTTCACCTTCGTATACGTCAAAGGATATATCGTTGACCGCTTTTAATATCTTCCCTTTTCCTACTTCAAAATGCTTTTGCAAGTTTTTCACTTCTACTAACTTCTTTGCCATGTGAAACCCCTCCGCTTATGTTTCATTCGTGATCGCTTTCTTTTTTTCGCAAGCTTCAATAAACGCCTTGAACAACCGGACAGACGGCTCATCCGTCATACATTCCGGGTGCCATTGCACGCCTAAAACAAACGTATGTTTCGTACTTTGAAAAGCTTCGATCACCTGATCGGAAGACCGGGCGATCACATTAAAACCCGGTGCCATCTCTCGTACTGTCTGATGGTGAAAGCTGTTAACTTTGTACTTTTTCTGCTTGGAAATGCTGTGAAGTAAACTGCCTTCTGTTACTTCTATGAAATGGGACCCGTGACTTCTGGGGGCCCGCTGAGTGTGTTGAAGGAGGGCATGATCCATTTGTGTGTATATATCCTGATACATATCTCCACCGGCAGCAATGTTTAATATCTGGCAGCCTCTGCAAATGGCAAGGATCGGCTTATCCTGCTTCATCGCCTCCTTCAACAGATCAACTTCAAACACGTCCCGGTCGGGATGAATAAGTCCCAGATTCGGGTGAGGCTCTTCACCAAACAGGGTTGGGTCGATATCTCCGCCCCCGGTGACAACAATCCCATCAACGGTGTTCACGTAGTTACTCATATGATCCTGATTTGTAACATTAGGGAGCACAAAAGGGGTACCGCCTGCCCGCAAAACAGACCTGATATTGTCATACGATGTTTGAAGCGTGCGATCGTCCACATAAGAAGATGTAATACCAATGATGGGCTTCTTCATGATGAAAAACTCCCTCCAAGTTCATTTCGCTCACTCTCTTACTCTATGTATATATAAAGCTTTCATTCCTTATGTAAATGGATATCACCCCGGTAAAACTCACCGGGGTGACTGACCAATATGACCTTACTCCATGCTTGCCCATTTGAATTCTACGAATCCAACCGGGTGTCGTACTACGTCTTGTACGTTGTCTTTCTTAATGAACGTTGTGTTGTAGTAATAAAGTGGAACAATAACATAGTCATCCATAAACACTTTCTCGGCTTCAATCATAAGATCAAAGCGTGCTTCCGGATCCGTTTCAGCCAGGCTCTCTGATACAAGCTGGTCATATTCTTCGTTGGACCATCCCGTTCTGTTCATTGGGTTTCCTGAAGTAAAGTTGTCCAGATAGTTCATTGGATCGTTGTACCCGCCAAGGAACGAAGAACGGGAATATTGCAGTTCCAGGTCACGCTGGGCATCAAGGAAAACAGCAAATTCCTGATTCTCAAGACCAATCTCCACACCAAGGTTTTGCTGTAACATTTCTTGAATGGCTTGAGCAACAGTATGGTTAAGATCACTTGTGCTGTATGTGAGATTTACTTCTGGAAGCTCATCGTATCCTTCCTCTTCCATCCCTAATTCCAGCAGTTCTTGTGCTTCTTCAAAGTCGAACTCATGAAGGTCACCAGCTGCTTCACGGTAAGTGGAACCGTCTGGATGCTGGAAATCATCAAAAACGTAGCCGGTCATGACAGGCTGACCTTCTTGCGTGATATAGTCAACAATTTCCTGTGCATTAATCGCTTTTGCAAAGGCAGCTCGGATATTGCGGTTTTGGAATGGTTCCATATCCACATTAAATCGCTGGAACTCAATACCTGAACGAGGGTACTGAATCGTTTCAGGTCCACCGACAAGTTCGCCTGCCATATCGGAAGGAATGCCTGTCATATGAACTTCATCGTTGCCATAAAGCTGATAAGCTGTGTTGGAGTCCTCGATCATAACGTACTCAACGCCGTCAAGGTTAACGGTGTCCGCGTCCCAGTAATCTTCATTTTTCGTAATAAGCAAGTATTCATCGTCTTCCCACTCACTAACGACAAACGGACCGTTTCCTACAAAGGTATCTGCACTGTTCGCCCAGTTGTCATCACCTTCCACTGTGTCTTTATGTACAGGGAAAAGCTGCGGCATAGCAACAATGGACGGGAAGAAGTCAACAGGGTTCTCCAATGTGACTTCAAGTGTTTTTTCATCAATTGCTTCTACTTGAACATCTTCTGCAGAACCTTCTCCTTCGTTAAATGCTTCTGCTCCGGCAATCCAGTAAGAGTGGTGGGCAGCTGGCGAAGCTGTTTCCGGATCTGCAAGGCGCTTGAATGAAAATTCAAAGTCCTCCGCCGTTACAGGCTCTCCGTTGCTCCAATTCGCATCTTCACGAATGTAGAACGTGTATGTAAGACCGTCATCAGACACGTCCCAATCCTCAGCCATTGCAGGCTCCGGCGTTGCTTCGTCTTTTGCAAGTCGTGTCAGACCTTCCATAACATTGTTAAGAATGGCATAAGACGATTCGTCATTCCCGATCGGCGGATCAAGTGAAGTCGGGTTTCGTTCACTGTTGTAAATAAGGATGTTCTCTCCGTCACCAGACTCCTCTGCAGCCGCATCTTCTCCATTACCGTCCTCATCACCGGTCGTTTCTTCGTCGCCGGAACATCCGGTGGCAATCATCGCTGTTGCCATTAACCCGGTTCCAAGCAGCCACTTCAAGCTTTTCGATTTTTTCATTCCTGTTTTCCCCCTTGTTTGTTTTGGTGATCAATGAAACCAGTAAAACCTGCTTTGTTCTCCTTCACCTCCTTAAAAATATAACCGTATTAAAACGGCTTCTCTGCGCGGGTATCCTGCAGCCAGCACTTTGTATAATGCTTGTTTGAGAGTTTCGTATAATCAGGATCAAGTGATACGCACACTTCCATGGCATAGTCACAACGCCGGGCAAATGCACAGCCTTCAGGCGGTGAGAATAAATCCGGCGGACTTCCGACAATCGGCACGAGCTTTTGGCTCCTGTCCCCGTCCAATCGCGGGACACTGTGAAGGAGACCACGCGTATACGGATGCTGGGGATCATAAAAAATCTCTTTTACCGTGCCCGTTTCCACGATCTCTCCTGCATACATCACGTTGATGCGGTCTGCTATCTGAGCCACTACGCCCAGGTCATGGGTGATGATAATAATGGCAACCCCTGTTTTTCTCTGTATTTCTTTAAACAAATCGATAATCTGTGCCTGGATGGTCACATCAAGTGCGGTTGTCGGTTCATCGGCAATGAGCAGTTCAGGCTTGCACATCAACGCCATGGCAATCATCAGACGCTGGCGCATTCCTCCACTGAACTGGTGTGGATACTGCTGAAGACGTTCTTCAGGGTTTGCAATCCCCACCAGGTGAAGAAGATCGATTGCTTCTTTTTTAGCATCCGCTTTACTGATCTTCTGATGAGTCAGAATCCCCTCGGTCAGCTGGTCGCCGACTTTAAGGGTAGGGTTGAGGCTTGTCATCGGGTCCTGAAAAATCATCCCGATCTGTTTCCCCCTGACTCCCCTCATTTGTTTTTCTGATAATGAAGCAAGATCCTTCCCGTTCATATGGATCGTTCCGTTTTTTATCCGGCCGGGCGGCTGTGGAATCAGACGCATGATACTCTGTGCAGTCACACTCTTTCCGCAGCCCGACTCTCCTACAATGGCCACAGTCTCTCCTTTATCTACAGCAAAGGTTACGCCTCTGACGGCCTGAACTTCGCCTCCCTGCGTGGAAAAAGAAACCGCTAAATCGTTTATTTCAAGTAATGCTTGTCCCATAGGCTACCTCCTTAGCTTTGGATCGAGTGCATCCCTTAATCCGTCTCCAAATACGTTGAATGCCAGCATTGTCAGTGAGATAAAGAAGGCAGGAAAAAACAGCCGCCACCAGTATCCTGTATTCAGTACACCAAGAGCATCGTTGGCCATCGATCCCCAGCTCGCTACCGGAGCTGAAACACCTAACCCTAAAAAGCTTAAAAATGCCTCTGCGAAAATGGCTCCCGGTACTGTCAGTGTCATGGAAACAATGACCGGCCCCATCGTATTCGGCAGTAAATGTTTGCGAATGATTCTTGATGTATCGGCACCGAGAACTTTGGATGCGAGCACATATTCGTTTGTTTTCAGCTGGAGAACCTGTCCCCGGACAATCCTTGCCATACCGATCCACCCGGTGAGTGTCAGGGCAACGATAATGGTAAAAAGACCCGGTCCCATAATAACCATAAGTAAAATAACGACAAGAAGATATGGAAGGCCGTAAAGAATATCAATGATACGCATCATGACATTGTCTGTTCTTCCGCCTTTGTATCCTGAAACCCCTCCATAAATCACCCCGACAAAAAACTCAATCAGGGCAGCAGCAAATCCGATAAACAATGAAATTCTCGCACCGTACCATGTTCTGGTAAACATATCTCTTCCCAGGTTATCCGTACCAAACCAATGCTCACGGGAAGGGCCCATGTTCTGGTTGCTTAACGTTTGATCGGAATAGCTGTAAGGGGTGAGCATCGGCCCGATAATCGCCATGATCGTCAAAGCGATGATCACAACGAGTCCACTTACAGCAAGCTTGTTTTTCAAAAGTCTCTGCCAAGCATCTTTCCAAAACCCGACACTCGGGCGGACAAGTACATTCAGCTCAGCTTTATTCTTATCTACGGGGACAAAAAGCCGGTCTTCCGACGATCCTTTTGCCCTCTTCTCAGTTGTTACCGGCATTCTAGTCCTCCTTCGAGTGCAGCTTGATTCTCGGATCAATAAATCCGTATAAAATATCAACAATAAACATCATCACGACTAAAATTGTACTGTAGATCACCGTTGTAGCCATGATCATCGGATAATCACGATTACTTATACTGTTTACAAAGTACTGCCCGATTCCCGGAATCGAGAAAATCCGCTCTATCACAAAACTCCCTGTAAGAACCGAGGCAGTCAGTGCCCCCATAATCGTCACAACCGGCAGAAGTGCATTCCGAAGGGCATGTTTGACAACGATTTGGACTGAAGTGAGCCCTTTTGCTTTAGCTGTACGAATATAATCCTGTGTCAGAACTTCAAGCATGTTTGAACGTGTAAGTCTTGCAATAATGGCCATAGGACCTGACGCAAGAGCAAGTGCTGGTAAAATCACGTGCCTGTATGTACCCCACCTTGCAATCGGGAAAAAATCCACATGTACTGCTATGTAGTTAATAAACAGCATTGACTGAATAAAGTTCGGGATGGAAATGCCGATAACAGCGAACACCATCGTCATATAGTCAATCATCTTGTTATGGCGGAGAGCGGCAAAAACACCCAGTACCACACCTGAAAGAACGGAGAAAATCAATGAAGCAATACCTAACTGAAGTGAAGCGGGGAATCCGCTTTCAATCATGTCGTTCACATCACGGGACCTTGATGTCATGGACGGTCCAAAATCAAACGTGGCGACATTCTTTAAATAGGTTACATACTGGACTGGCAATGGCTGGTCCAGGTTATAATAGGCAGCCAGGTTGGCACTTGCTGCATCGGAACTTCCTGCATCCCCTGTATCCAATGGATCCCCTGGTATGGCATGCATCAGAAAAAAGGTCAGGGTAATGATAATCCAGACCGTAAGAATCATCCATAAAAAACGTTTTAATATGTATATAAGCAAAGTCTTGAGGCCCCCCTGTTGTAAAAGGTCTAAATTTTCCAAACATTCAGCACACACGAAATGTCCTCCGTCGAGGTGGTACAGGGACCATTAGTCAACTAGTCCTGTGACCTATTAACATCTCAGCTCCTTCCTCCATTAACAAAGTTTTGAAATTACATGGTCATTATATCAAAATAGATTTTACATCACAAATAATTATAAGAATTTTCTATATTTTATGCGCTGGATATGTCAGGTTTTTTCACATGGAAAATGCATGAATAACAATGGGGGAGAAAAACGATTTCTCGGTGAAAACCTTATAGATATATGAAGGTAAGCCCTTACATTGCAGTAAACATTCATGTCCTCACCCCACCCTCAAAAGGATGGAAAAAGAAAATAATGAAGAAATATCCTGCATAAACACTATATACTATCCTATCTGAATTATGTAAATCCTGCGAGTGACTATAGGTCTATTTGTCCATCATTTCATACAATTCATATTCTATTAAAACAAAAAGGAAGGTCGGAAATGTTCATCCCGGTCCCTTCCTCTCCAACTCTTGTTGCATAAAAACCCTGTGTACCGTCATCAAAAAAAGCGGCTGGGACATAAAGAAAGTGTTTAGCTGAGAATCCGAATGATGCGCCAACATAGCGGATGAAATATACGCAGGCTCCTGCGGGTTAAAAGGAAGCCACTGAAAAAGTACAAAACAACTTTTTCAGTGGCTTTTATTTGAATGGCTTCAGCGGTTGCGCGCCTGATACGAGAAACCCACTCATACCAGGCTTTTAAAAATGCCAACCGTTACGCTCATTGCTTAGAAGGCACTGGAAAAGTTAAAGATCGAACTTTTTCAGTGCCTTCTGAAAAGCAAAGGTGAGACCCCGCAACGAAGTGAGAAGGCTCACCAGCTTCCCGCGGAAAGCGGAGTATATTTCAGGAGCGGTTTATTAGCGCCGCTTTTATTCGTACGGATTCTCGTTGGCTAAAACACTTCAGTCCCAGCCTCTTTATTTATTCAGCCATCCATTCGTCAACCAGATCACGGTTTTCTTCAATCCACTCTTTCGCCCCTTCGTACGGGTCGTCCAGGTCATTGATTGTCGCCATGAGGTCACCGAGAGACTCGTCGTCCATCATCCAGTTGTCCATCCACTCCACCACTTCCGGATGATCATCAGCAAATCCTTCACGGGTCATGTAATAAATATCATCGGGGTCGCCGAACACGTTCTCCGGGTCTTCCAAATACTTAATGTCATAGTCTGCAAACAGCCAGTGCGGGCTCCAAAGCGTCACCACAATCGGCTCTTCATTTTCATACGACTGCATAAACTCTGCATTCATGGCAGGGTCTGAGCTTGTAACCAGGTTCAGATCCAGGTCGTATTCGTCTATGGCATCCCGGGCAAGATCCGTTAGGGCCGCTCCTTCTTCAATACCGACAATTTGTCCGTCAAACTCTGAGGCCATATCGTTTAATTCTTCGATCGAATCAATATCCATGTACTCCGGAACGGCAAACCCAAGCTCTGTTCCCTCATACCAGATTTCCCTCATGTCAACGTCATCACCGTACTCTTCTTCGTAGGATTCATCCGTATTCGGAAGCCATACTTCAGGGGCAATATCCAGCTCACCCCTGGAAATTCCGAGCCAGACCGGCGCTTTGTCCATGGACTGAATGTCCACTTCGTAGCCCTCTTCTTCCAGCAGCACCTTCCACATGTTTGAGACAGCAATATTTTCAGCCCAGTTATTCCGGCCAATCACAATCTCACCTTTATCTTCGGATGTCTCTTCAGCAGTTTCATCTCCACCGGCGTCCCCGCCTTCTTCAGGTGCTTCTCCACCGCCGCCGCAGGCTGTTGCGGCCATAAGCATTCCCAGTGAAAGTGCAAGTAACCCTTTATGCTTCTTCATCCATGTACACCTCTTTTTTCCAAATTTACGTTACCAGAACGTATTTTTTCCAATCATACGTTTGTTATTCACAATAGCCCGCCCGTGAGGTGTTATGATTGGATAAATGAGTGAAAGAGAGGAGTTATTTTTATGGAAAGCCCCCTTCATGAACATTTAAAAAAACAGGCCCTGTACTGGCTGAAAGATAAAGTAGTTGACCTCTGCGCAAGCGAGGTAAAGTTATTTGTGAAACGAAAAAAACTGAAAGCAGACGCCCTCGGCATTAATATCAGGCGTCAGGAGTCCCGGATCATCGAAGTAAAAGTGTCCAGATCTGATTTTTTGCGGGATGAGGTCCTCCGGATGCCCTATGGCTATCATGAAATTGCCGATTATGCCTATATAATGACGCCAGCCGGACTCCTCGTCCCGGATGAGGTACCCCCGGGATACGGTCTTCTCGAGATTGACGAATTTGACAATGTGGCTGTGAGGAAAAACCCTGTCCGCAACCCGAACCCGGTTGTGGATCTTGAAATTTTAACGAAGCGTACCGCCCGTGCAGCCACAAATGCCGTCCTGTTTAAAGAGCTGAGTAAAGAGCAGCGGGATGTGACAAAAGGGGCATTTGCCAGAAACCCGAAAGCCCATCTCGTAAATGCCACTTGTCCATTATGTAAAAAACGCCACAAGTACCTGATCCGGGCTGAAGGTCAGGATACGGTAAACTGTAAAGGACAGGGGTGCAAACACACAATCCCCCTTGATAAAGCCCGTGTTCATATCGTGACTTCGTATAATGAGAGGTTTTATAAGGATCTTCATAAAATTATGGAAGATGAATAGTAGATTTTAGCCGGTAATGGCTCCTCATAGGTCACGGTTTCCATTTATATGGGAAAAAATCTGGAATTCTTAACTTAAAAGGTCTTAACAACCAGGCCGGAATTCTTAACTTTGAGGAAGGACACCTTAACACAAATCCCCTAATTCCCTTCCCCGGGCGAAAAAAAAAGACTGCGCACTACCAGGCGCAGTCGTTCCCCGATATAGTTGCTACTACCAAGACCAGGCAGCGCCAGCGATGATGACAAGAAGGATGAACAATACGAGAATCAACCCGATGCCGTATCCTCCGCCTGATGGTGCACAACCGTAATTATATCCACCGTAACCCCAGCACATATGTGACACCTACCTTTTTTTAAGGATGTACTACAGTATAGTTTGAAAAGTCCGACCGGCTTGTTCATTCGCCCGGTATCAGCAAAATATCTCTGTATATGTGTGGATAAACTTGACGGTAGGCTATCAGGATTGCTGTTATTTTACACTTATCCTTCTGTTTTTTTACGGTTAATCGGCGGCATTCTACGGTTGGCCTTCGCTTTTCTACACTTCGCCAGCCCTTTTTCCACTTAGTACTTCAGACCCCAACCACAGCGCTCCCGAAAAAAAATATAAATGAGCCACCCCATTTTTCGCTTTCCCCGTTTACTTAATAGGTGAAGGGAGAGGTGGCTCATGGCAAAAGCGATGGTCAATGATCATGTGGACAGTTTTAAGAGATATTCTCAGTTTGACAGTGTGAAGGAGTTTAACGCGCATTTGAACAGTTGGCTCAGCGATCCGGCAGTAAAGCTTGGTAAAAAGGAAGTGATCGGGTTAAAAGCGCTGAGCAGATATGCCGTAAAGGTGATTGGTGTTGCAAATGCGAATGTGGCGACGGTATTAAAGACCGCTCAGGGACAGCTCTCACGGGCCACATACAAACGGATGATCCAAAAAGCAAAGGCGGCCGGGATGGTTACTGTATATGGAACGGTAAGAAAGTCGGGAGCACAGTCGAGTAATCTCGTTGTGTTTAACCCTTATCCGGTACAGAATGAGCCGGGCCCCCCGGTGAAAATGACCCCCCATAAACAAAGTTCTTTTAAACCAAAAGATCCAAAAAAGATCGTTAAAAATAACGTAAGGCACGATAAAATGAGCCCGGCTGTTCCCGAACGGTTCTCAAAAGTGGTGTCCAGCTTTTATCCGGAACAGGGGGCTGTTAAGGAATTTTGGTCCATGACCACACGGGCGGCATGGCGGTATTGCTTTGAGCATTGTGACTGGCTCACCGATGAAGCCGTTCTTGCGTTCAAGGAGATGATCTCAAGGCTTAAGCAAAAGAAAGTAAACAACCCCGTTGCGTATTATTTCGGCATACTGATTAAAATGCTCGAGCAAAAATACTACGAAGACCTTAACAGACTCGCAGACAACATAACTGAACCATCGAAGGGCCACTGGCTTCACGCAAATTAAAAGAGGCTGACCCCAAAGGTCAGTTTTTACCTTTTGGGTTAGCCTCGAAGCAGAGAGCGGAGCCATTGCCAATCTACTCTTAAGAAAGACTCTCTTATCTGGCAGTCTTCACGGTCTGCCTGTTCGGAGACGGCAGCTTTTTTCCGATCAGCAGTTTTCCCGGTGCCCAGAGATGAATCAATTTCGCAACTGCAATCGAACCAATCAGGGCGGCAACAAAAATAAACAACGTATATATAGTGGGGCTTACCCCCGCAATCGCCGGGATCGGGTAAATCACAAGAGTGTGAAGCAGGTAAATGTTAAACGAGTACTTACTCACAAACATAACCGGCCACGGAACCTTTTTCGCCCGGGCTGCGATAAACAGAATAAGGGCCACCACAGCGATTGTATATACGATATTATCCAGCCGCTTGGATGAAACCACATCAATAAAATCCGTTCTGACGTTCACAATAATCCACCCAAGAGCAATCACCGGCACCGCTGTAACCGTGCGCCTGTGACTGATAATCCAGGTTTTCACACGGTCAAAATGACGCCCTGCATAATATCCGAGGGTGAAATAAAAGATCCATCCAAAAAACGGAATCCAATGCCCCCTGAGCCAGATATACTCGGCCACCTGGTTTGAAGGCGGTTCATTAAAATTGAAGAAGCCGATATAAGCCGCCTGAACCGCGAATGCGACAAGCAGTACAGGCGCTGCCGGGAAGCGTTGAAGCTTTTTATTCAGCAAAACATGAAGGATGTAAAACTGAAAGATAATTAACACAAAGTAACCTGTATATCCCCCGGCAAACAAATTCAAAGCTCCGTTTTGAAAGAACGCTCCTGGCGTGTCTGACTGAAGCAAGGCAAAAATTAATCCCATAACTGCAAAGGGGACAAGCAGAAACCGGATCCGTTTTTTAAAGAAGCCCGGAGGCACTCCATCTGGATAGGCTCTTGCCAGAAGAAGCTCTGATATAAACACAAATGCCGGCGTACCAAAAAAGGCCGCAAACCGGATGAAAATAAGAAAATATTCCTCAAACTGGGACAGGGCCCCTTCATAATTTGCCAGTGTTGTGTTCACTGCGTGAACAAGGACTACGGCTAAACAGGCAAGCGCTCTGATCCAGTAGACTTCATAGATGATTTTTTTACTCATGCTGAAACGCTCCTTCTGCCAAAGCTTGACCGGACTCTGTCTATATCTTTCGTTTATTCCATGATTTTTTGAACGTGGAAAAGATTACATTCTACAGATCCGGAAACTCATAAGCCTTCATGGGGGTCCTGTCGCTTATCTCATTCCCTTTCATCGGTACACTTAAAAAGAATCAGGCAGGGTCCTGAAACCCTTCCTTGTAAAGCAGGCATGATGCTTTTCTATCAGGTTCTGTTAAAGATTATTCTTGATTTATAACACTATTGATTGCACCGAATGCGCTGCCATGAGCGTTCACATCTCAGCTTCGACACAAAAAGCTGCAAAGCATACCTCGCTGAGGAAAAAGCAGCGATGCTTCATATGAAAGCAGGCTCACCTCGCTCCCCATGCAATGAGCGTAAACCAACAACTGTACTTACAAAGCCTTCTATTAACCTATTTCCCTCTTTTCCCTTTACGGTAACCGGTTTTTCCGCGATGCTTTTTAAGCGGTTCACCGCCTCCTGAGCTCGTTTGTATTAATCGTCCTTCTCTGGTCTAAATCCAAAGGATGGTTCATCTATATGGTAAAGACAAGCTCGTTTTCCCGGGAGGTAGGTTGATGATAATTATGCTCGTCAAGCAGATGGTTCTCGGATTATCGATCGCAGCGCCGATCGGCCCGATCAATATTGAAATTATCCGGCGTGGTATTTTTCAGGGCTTCTGGTCCTCGCTGCTCGTAGGCGCAGGGGGGATGAGTACCGACCTTGTGCTGATGTTTTTTATGTACAAAGGTCTATCCGGTATCCTGACTTTAGAAGCTGTGCAGTTCCTTCTTCTTGTCCTTGGCGCTTTTTTCCTGACTTACACCGGTTTTTCGGGGCTGCGGCAGCCTGCTTCTTTATCTGAACCCTTTATGGATATGCGTGAAGATTCGCCGGTTTCCTATGAAAAAAAATCTCTCCTCCACGCTTATGTAACCGGGGCATCCATTGCTGCTTTCAATCCTCTGAATCTATTGTTCTGGCTCGGTATCTACGGATCTGTTCTGAGTGACACATTTGCGGACGAAAATAAACTCCGGGCATTTACTGTAAGCAGTGCTGTCTTTTTAGGCATCGGGCTCTGGAACCTGAATCTCGCATTTACGGTCCAGTTCGGTAAAAAACTTCTGACACAGAGGATGCTTCAGGGGATCTGCACCGCGGCCAGCATGGTTCTTATCGGCTTCGGGGGCTACTTCGCGTGGAAAGCGGTTCTGAAAGTGATTGTATTTATGTAAAACAGAAGCCGGGCGGCGGGGCATCCCTCCTCCTGGCTTCCTTGTCGTCTAGCTGATCTTAAATGCTATTTTTCCGAGCTGTTTTGCTTCTTCCAGCCTTTTAAACGCTTCTTCGTAGTCATCAAGATCATAAACCCGGTCCATCACAGGACGAATTTGGTGGGTCTGGATAAAGTCCAGCATCTGAATATACTCTTCATGGCTCCCCATCGTAGAGCCAAGCAGGTTGTACTGACCGTAGAAAAACTTCCTGAGATCCATTTCCACTTTATCCCCTGTAGAAGAGCCGAATGTCACGATCGTCCCGCCTTTGCGAAGCGTATCAAGGGACTTGGTAAAGGTAGCAGCACCCACGCACTCAATAACAAGATCCATCTCGCAGCCCCCGAGTCCCTTTTTCCAGTCTTCTGCGGAGTCCAAGGCCTTCTCAGCTCCGAGTTCAAGGGCTGTCTGGCGTTTTTCTTTTGAACGGCTGGATACATATACCTTCGCACCGGCCGCTTGGGCAAAAAGAAGCAGGAATGTTGCCACACCACTGCCGATGCCTGGAATAAACACGTTCATTCCGGCCTTCAGATTACCTCTTGTAAACAGTGCCCGGTAAGCGGTAAGTGCTGCGAGGGAAAAGACGCCTGCCTCTTCCCAGGATAGGTAATCTGGTTTTTTTACAACAGCCGAAGCTGGTACTGTTACATATTCAGCGAACGTTCCGTTGTTCGGAAAGCCCAGTACTTCAAACCACGAGGGTGGAGCATCACTGTTCTTTTCCCAGTACAGCCCTGGATTGACCATAACTTCGTCTCCTTGTGAAACGGCCGAAACATTATCACCGGTTGTGTCTACGATCCCTGCCCCGTCAGACCCGATTACAAAAGGGGGATCTTCAGGATCGTGCCGGTCCAATACGAACAGATCCCGGTGATTGAGACCTGCTGTCCTCAGTCTGATCCGGACCTCGTCTTTTTTCGGTTCCGGCTTTGGCATGTCCTGAATCTGTGTGAGGCCTGCAAAGCCTTTTTTATCTTTGTGAACAACTGCTTTCATTCTTATCGTCCTCCTCATAATTTGTGTTGATGACAGTATAGTAAATTTCCCTCCTTGTTTCACGCAAAGCAGATTCCCCGTCTATTTCACGGACTTCGTTGCCACTGCCTTTTCCACTCTGCACCGCCTTCCCTCTTCTTTCCTCATTCATGTATATTCCCCCACGGTTAACAGAAACTACCTGTAACAAAAGCAGGAGGTGAGGAGATTGGACAAGCGCAACGACGATATTGAAGAAACGTTACGCCCATATGAGGTGCCATTGTCAAATGACTTAACAAAAAATATCGACCAGCTCCTTACCTTTCTTGGACACAGCGAAGATATTGACGTTGCCAGATTTAATCACCTGCCCGTACCTTTTGCAGTCATTCATTTTGAAGCGATGAACAATGAAGATATGATAACGGATGCCATTAACAGTCCTCTGATGAAATCACAGGATAGGAAAGCCGATTTATTTACAAGCGATCCGTCTCTTCTTTTCTCCAAGATTCAGGGAACAAAGTCTGTCCCTCTCCACACTTTTAAGGACCTTATTGAAGAACTTCTTCACGGAAACGTTATTGTCCTGGTGGAAGGCTGCACGATTGGCTATGGTGTGCATGGATTTTTAGTGGAAACCCGAAATGTAGACGAGCCGCAGAACCAGACCGTAATCAGAGGCCCAAAGGAAGGGTTTGTCGAGAATATCAACGTAAACTCTTCCCTTCTTCGAAGAAAAATCAGGAATCCCCAGCTTCGCTTTAAAACCATGACGGTCGGCAGAAGCACCCAGACAGAAATACGTCTGTGCTACCTGGAAGACGAGGTAGACAAAGACGTTTTAAATGAAGTGATCCGGCGAATCGAAAACATCCGTACAGAAGAAGTTTATGAAAGCGGCATGCTTGAAGAACTGATCGATGACTATGGAAAAAAACACCGCTGGTACAGCCCGTTCCCTGTTGCACGTACGACGGAGCGCCCCGACACGGTCTCCTCTGAAATCCAGGAAGGAAAGGTAGCTGTGATTGTAGACGGCACACCATTTGTCCTTGTGTACCCGATGACGTTTCTTTCCTATTTTCAGGCAGCGGAAGATTACTACCAGCGCTTTGATTTTGCCTCCTTTATCCGGTTTATCCGTCTCGGGGCATTTGGGATCAGCTTGTATCTTCCTTCCCTTTATATAGCCATTACTACGTATCATCCGGAGCTTGTTGCTACAGATCTTCTAATCAACCTGGCCGCGCAGCGGGAGGGCATTCCTTTTCCCGCTTTTATTGAAACCCTGTTAATGGAAGTCATCTTTGAAATCCTCCGGGAAGGCGGCGTCCGGATGCCGAGGACGATCGGTCCTGCAATTTCGATTGTAGGGGCGATTGTTCTCGGGGATTCCGCTGTGCGTGCCGGTCTCGTGAGTCCAGCTATCGTCATTGTCGTGTCACTCACAGCAATATCCAGCTTCGTGGCACCTGCCTACAATTTTTCCATTTCAGCCCGGATTCTCCGGTTTGTCATGATGATATTTGCTGCGACTACCGGCCTTTACGGTGTGATGTTTTTCAGTACGATCCTGCTCATCCATCTGTGCTCGCTGGATTCCATGGGAAAACCTTATTTTTCACCTATTGCCCCGATTAATTTTAAACATCATAAAGACGGCTTTTTCCGCTTTCCACTCTGGGTGAAAAACGTCCCGTTTCTCCGCCCCTGGATTCAGCATAAGGCAAAAAAGGAGAATACCGGATGATAAAGTTTGCAAAATGGATAATTACATTAGCCATAACCGTTTCTATTTGTACCGGATGCGGAGACAAAATGGAGCTTGATCAGCTCGCTGTCGTTGTTGCAATAGGCATTGACCAGGTGGAAGACTCGGAGGATTTTGAAGTCTCTTTTCAAATCATTAACCCCCACGGTGCCTCTGCCCGGGTGGCTACAGAAGGCGGGGGAAGTGAAGACGCTTCTGTCTTTACGTTTACGACACGGGGAAAAACCCTGGTGGAAGCGGTTGACCTCGCTAAAAACATTGCACCGAGACGGCTGTTTTTTTCACATATGTACTACATAATTATCGGTGAGAATTTTGCAAGAGAGACCGGAATTAATCGGGTTTTCGACTTTGTGGAACGGGACCAGCAAATGCGGATGCAGTTTCTCGCATTTATCGCCAAAGACACAACTGCAAAAGACATGTTGTCTGTTTTCACACCTCTTGATGAAAACCCTGCAAAATCGGTAAGGGACAGAGTGATGGTTGCCTCCGGTTCCCTTGGTATTTCAGGGCATCTTACGTTAGCCGACGCAATACGTGCTTATGTAAAGGAAGACCATCACCCGATCCTGCTGGGACTTAGAAATATTTCCAGTGAGAACAGTGACAATACAGAGGTTTTAAGTAACATTGACGAACATTCCTTCTCCCTTGACGGGCTGGCTGTTTTTAAAGATGACAAGCTGGTGGACTGGATGAATACCCAGGAGTCTCAGGGATGGGTGTTTTTAAACAACCTTGTAAAGGACCGCACTATTTTTGACACGAAGTGTGAAGGAGGATATACAGGTGTTCGTGTTCACTCTTTGAATGAGACTGTTAAAGCTGCTGTAAAAAACGGCAAACCCCACTTTACAATCAGCCTGACAGGGAAGGGCTACATGCTGGAAACATCCTGTGATCTGGATATTGGCGACCCTGAGGACTTCAAAAAGATTAAAGAGGCAGTTAATGATGAACTGAGAAATGAAATACAAATGACCATTGATAAATCAAGGGAACTCGGGTTTGATGTGGTTGGTTTTTCTGAATGGTTTCACAACCAGCAGCCAAAGAAATGGAAGGAATGGGAAGGTGACTGGTTTCACCACTTACAGGAAGGAGAAATCGTTCTTAACGTTGACATTGACCTGACTAATACAGGAATGAGGTTTAATTCTCTAAATGAAGCCAAATAAGCGTAAGCAAAAGAAACCTTCACAAGTGACGCTGATATTCACATGGGCCTTCACTGCTCTGTACACAATCTCTTATTTAAATAAAAAAGACTGGCTCCCGTTTACTGCCTGGATCCGCCGTCTTTATGAGCCGTTGTACCACTACTTCTTTGGAGGATAACATCCATGAAGCATACTATTAACCGCTGGCAGTTTGCTCTGTTAGTCGCCAATTTTATTGTAGGAAGTTCTCTTTTGATGGCCCCTTCGGCAGCCGCTATGTTCGCCGAACAGGATGCATGGATAAGTATGGGAGGAGCAGGCCTCATCGGAATCGGGATAAACACGGTACTCTTCCTCCTTTTAAAAAAATACAATTATACGTCTATTTTCCACATTATTGAGCTCGTTTCCGGCAAATGGATCGGAACTATTGTTAACCTGGTCCTTATCTTTGCAGGGGTGCACTTAGCCGCTCTTGTCATGCGGAATTTCTCGAATTTCGTAAACATTGTCGCATTGCCTGAAACATCCATCCACGTTGTCATTTTCATGGCGCTCATACTCATCGTGTATTCCGTAAGCAAAGGCGTGCAGAATATCGGCAGAGTAAATGAGGTCGTACTTCCCGTTATGATCTTGGTGGTCACAGGCACTCTTCTTGTTGTTCTGAACAAATTCCATTGGGATTTTCTCCTACCAGTACTGGATAAAGGCTGGCTTCCGGTAATGGAAGGCATCCATCCCCTTGTAGGCTTTCCATTTGTGGAGATGATGTTATTTTCAGCCCTTGCCACATATGTGTCAGATAAAAAACATTTAATTACGTATACACTCGTAGCGATTGGATTCTCTGGTAGTGTTTTAATGCTTGCCATCGTTGTTACATTAGGGGTTGAAGGTCCGTTCCTTGCCGGACGGGAAACGTACGCTACCTATTCAATGGCACGCAGTATCGAAATCGGCGAACTGTTCCAAAGAGTTGAAGCAGCCATCGGGATTGTATGGCTTCTTTCATTAATTGTAAAAATAACTGTATGTTTTCTTGCTGTCATTCTCGGTCTTCAGCATATAAGCAAAAAAGAAACGTACACCTCTTTTATGCTGCCTGTAGCGATTCTCATTTGGGCCATGAGTGAACATCTTCATCCGGATATTGTAGACTTTACTGATTTCGTTTTGAAAAACTGGACGTTCTACTGGCTGACTGTCTATGGGATTGTCATTGCCGTTCTTGTGAGCGGAATTGTGATGAAAAAGCACCGCTTTACAAAGGAAAACACGACACACTTACAGGGAGGGGCGGAAGGGAAATGAGGTTGACCGCCCCCAGCCTTCCCCTTAGAAACATGCAGTCCATTCAGCAAAGGATGCAATACAACTTTCAAGAACCTCGATCGTTTTTTCATCTGTGACCTTATTGTCCCCGAGCCGCTTATGAGCGGTGCCGATAAAGACTTCTGGCTGACTCATCACAAACGATCCGCACGCAGCCAGGGTCTGCTTGACCTGGACCTGAGCGAGTGCCGTTCCCTGGGCACCTGGTGAAGCACCGATTACTGCAGCTGTTTTTTTATCCAGTACATTTTCATGTGTAATACTTCCTGCCCAGTCCAGGGCGTTCTTTAGTACTCCGGGCATGCCCCGGCTGTATTCAGGGGTAACGATAAAGACACCGTCCGCATGTTTGATCAGGTCTTTAAACCTTTTCACTTCCTCAGGGTCTCCTCCCTCTTCCAGGTCCCCGTTAAAGAGGGGCAGACCTCCGATACTCACAATCTCCAAATCCAATGTGTTCCCGCTCAGCCTCTTCACTTCATTTAATACACTTTATTTATCGATTTTTTCCTGAGGCTTCCTGCAATTCCGATTATTTTCATAGACGTGACCTCCATTCGTTTATTGTCTATTCCCCCGGGCAGCTCCTTTCAATCCCAGGCAATTACATTGACGATGCTGCAGGCTTTCCATTAAGATAAAGAAAGGAATATTTCCAGACGCGAAATAATTAACAGACACGGCGCCCGTTTATGGTTGCGCCTTTTCTCTTGGTTTAAAATGTCTTTTAGAAAGTAGGATCCTCATGCAGCACCAATCAAGCCACGATGAACCAAACGTGGACCCGAAACTCACATCACGACTCATTTTGTTATTATGTACTGTCCTTATTTTTACCGTTATGAACGGCACGATGTTTAATGTGGCCATTCCTGATATTGCGGAGCATTTCAATCTCCTCCCGTCCCAGGTAAGCTGGGTGATGACAGGATATATTCTCGTCTTTTCCATCGGCTCCCTTATGTATGGAAAGCTGGCTGATATTTATCCGATTAAAAACATCCTCACCTTCGGACTGATCATGTTTGCTTCAGGTGCAACATTGGGGCTTGTGGCACCAAACTATCCGACTCTCCTTGCAGCACGGATTATTCAAGCAATGGGCGGCGCAACAATCCCCGCTCTTGCTTTTATCATTCCCGCCCGGTTTATTCCCGGTGAGCGGGGGCGGGTGTTTGGAATTATTTCCTCCACTGTAGCCTTCGCTTCCGGAGTAGGCCCGATTGCCGGCGGTGTGATCGGCGGCGTCCTTAGCTGGCGCTTCCTGTTTATTTTTTCCATGCTGGCGGTTCTGGCTATTCCGTTTTTACGCCGCTGGATTCCTGATGAAGAGAAACGGCCCGGTGTTGTTGACGTGCCGGGAGCTGTGTTTATTGCCTCGACGGTAGCCGGGCTCCTCGTGTTTATTACAACCGGCATGTGGTGGGCGACGATCCTGTTTGCCGTCGGACTCGTATTGTTTATCTGGCGCACCATGACGGCAGAACACCCGTTCATCAAGCCGTCATTGTTAAAAAACAAGCGCTATGCCGTCACTGTGGCAACGAGTTTTATGGGCACGAGTGTTTTGTTCGGAATGATTTTTATTATCCCCATCATGCTCAGAGATTTGAACGAGCTGAACACGCTCGCGATCGGACTCGTTCTTTTCCCCGGAGCCATGGCAGCGGGACTCATTGGTCAGGCAGGGGGCAGGCTCGTAGACCGAAAAGGAAGTGTTCCGGTCGTCAAGCTCGCCCTTATCCTCGTGGCAGCGGGAACGCTGTGTATTTCCACCTTTGCCGGTTATAACCCGGTCGTCATTGCAGCCTGTCTGTTAATTACGTATTTAGGGTTCCCGCTCATTCAAAGTTCAACAGCCAACCTTCTGTCCACGATCGTTTCAAAAAAGGAAACAGGTGTCGGTATCGGACTGTTCAACCTGTTGAACTTCATGAGTGCCGCCATCGGCAGTGCAGTCTATGGTCGTATCCTGGATATGGAGTCGGCTGCCATTCTGTTCAACCCTTTTGCACGCCAGGGGGAGAATGTGATTTACACAAACCTGTTTTTAAGTCTGTCCATTATTGCTCTTCTCGCCCTCACTCTGTTTACACGAAAATTTAAGGAAGAACCACTTCCAAGGGATTAGAAGGTGCTTTGCGATTGCTCATAGTTCATGATGAGCGGGACATAAAATAAAGTGTTAAGCTGAGCATCCGAACCATGCACGAACATAGCGGATGAAATATACGCAGACTCCTGCGGCATGAAAAGCAATGGTGACCCCACCGTGCACAGGAAGCTACTTAAAAAGCCAAAGCCTGATAACGTCACCACTTTAGTGCCTGATTGCAACAAAAAATGGACTTTGCTTTTATGATGTACTAAAGATTATTGTTGTTAAAAAAGTGTTGATTGGTGCGAATGCGCGACACTCCTGCGGGAAAAGCGAGTTCCGGGGAGACCCCGGAAGCGCAAAGCGCTGAGGAGGCTCTCGAACCGCCTGCGGAAAGGGAGCGCAATGAGTAGAAATCAACACCTAATTTTAGTGAGCATATTTTAAAAGAATAAACTTTCTCAGTGGTCTTTCATAGCATGCGGAGGCCGCGGAAAACGAATATATTTCAGATGCGATTTATTTGCAACGCATATTGTTTGTTCTGATTTTCGTTGACTAAAACACTTATGTCCCAGTCTCTTCTTTTATTTGCGCAAAATGTCAGAAAAAGAGGAAAAGTATTCGCGATTCTCTCTTTCCAAATGAATGAAAGCGTTTTAAAATAGAGGGGATTAGGTTACACACTCAAAACAGGTCAATAATCATCACACACACCCTGCAGCAAACCCAGTATGCACCTTTATTTTTGCCTGTTTTTAAGGGAGGGCTTGAGTACTATGAAAAAAACACTCGCCGTGCTCGGCGTCATCTTCTTATTTGCCATTGTTGGACACTTTTTCGCATAGGAAAGCTACAGCCATTGATTGCAGACAAAAAAGAGCCATGCCCGGATTATAAATCGGACAAGGCTCTTTTTATATTGATGTATCAAACCGTTTTCCTTTACCTGTAATCTCACGTTCGCAGGCAATTGCTTGCTTTCGTCTTTCCATGTTCGTCACCTGCCGTTCAAAATAGTTCCGGTGGCGGATGCTGTCCACCCTTTCGGTTTTCGGCACGGTGTAAATCAAAGGTGTACTCGGCAATTGCCGATTCGCATAAAGAAAACTCTGTTCGTCACGTACTGGAGGAACATATCCCATAACGAATCACCTCAGTCTCTATTTACCCCTTATCTCTTTGCCCAAAACACCTAGTGAAACACCCTCAATTCTCTGGTAAGATGAATAGGCTATGTCATTTTCTAATAGAAAGTTCGGGGTGCAATGATGCAACGCGCACTACATAATCAGACAATCTATGAGCTTACCTCTCTTGATCGGGGCGGGCTCCATACCTTATATCAAAAAAGTAAAAAGAGCGAACTCACATGTCCTTACTGCGGGGAAACGGTCACCCTGGCACTCGGCATTCACAAAGCTCCTTCATTTTCCCACCGCAAACCGTCACAGTTGTGCCAGGAGCAGGATGAAAAAGCAGGAACGAACACCGTTGAGGCTGAGGTTAAGCAAGAAGAACCCGTGGCCGCTTCAGTCGGATCCTTTTCCCTTCCTGTAAAAAAGTCGATCTCATCAACAGCGGCGCTGCCGGCAAACAAACCGGACTGTTTTAAAAACCCGCTTCTCTATTCCAACGACGATCGCGTGCAGGAAGACAGCACTCTTTCTTATTCAGAAGACCCTGTCCTGAGGGCGATTGAAGAAAACGGGATGCCTTTGAACACGAAACAACAGCAGGCAGTCACATCGGTGGAAGGGCCCCTTCTTCTGTTAGCCGGAGCCGGGAGCGGCAAAACCCGCGTTCTCACTTCCCGTGCAGCCTATTTCATTAAAGCCGGTCATGTACTGCCTGAAAACATGATGCTGGTGACTTTTACCCAAAAGGCCGCCGCCGAAATGAAAGAACGTCTTGCCACGCAGTACGGCCTTGACCGCGGTATCGTAAGGCGCCTCGTCTGCGGCACGTTTCACAGCCTTTTTTACAAAATGCTCATGCATCACGCCCCTGACCGCTGGCGTCCGGAGCAATTGCTAAAAGCCCAGTGGCAAAAAGAAAAACTCGTCCACCAGGCACTTCGGGAACTGTCCATCGATGAGCGTGAATTCGCCATCGACCAGGCAATGACCACCATGAGCGCGTGGAAAAATGAAGGCCTCACAGCTGATGCAGTAAAACATGCAGACCATTTTGAAAAGCAGGTAAAAGACATTTTTGCCATTTACGAGCGGGAAAAAGAAGCGAAGAATCTCTTCGACTTTGACGACATGCTTCTCGGCTGTTATCACATGCTCAAGGAAAACCCGGACCTTCTAACCAGATACCAGAACCGCTTTACTCACTTTATGATCGATGAGTTTCAGGATATCAACCGGATTCAGTACGATATTATGAAACTTCTTGCGGCCCCGCAGAACAATTTGTGCGTGGTCGGTGATGACGATCAGTCCATCTACCGCTTCCGAGGCAGTGACCCGGGTTACATCCTAAATTTCAAGCAGGCCTTTCGGGATGTGAAGGTTCTTCATCTTGAGAATAACTACCGCTCAGAGCAGAACATTGTTGATCTTGCCAATGACCTGATCCGCAGAAACACCAGCCGGTATGAGAAAAAGATGGCACCGGTTAAACAGAACGCAAACGAACCTGTGTTGTTTTTTCCTTTCGATGAAGAAGAGGAAGCGATCTATATTATTGAGCGTATCAAAACCCAGCTGAAAAAGACGTCGAAACCTGAAGACATTGCCATTTTATATCGCACACATGTCCAGGCCCGGGCGATTTTCGAGCAGCTTTTGGAGAGCGGCCTTCCCTTTTCCATGGAGCACGGGGGCGATTCCTTCTATGACCGCCAGGTGGTCCGAAAAGCTCTGTCCTTTTTGAGACTTGCTTTGAACGGCGATGACGTAGACGCCATTCAGGACTGGATCCGGGTGATGTTCTTCAAACAGTCGATCATTCAGGACCTGAAGCGTCATACAATTTTTCACGACGAAACGATGCTCGAGGCGACCCGCCGGATGGAAGACACAATGCCTGCCTTTCAGCGTAAAAAACTAGGTGAATGTCTGAAACATTTTCCTAAGCTGAAGAATATGAAGCCGAAAGAAGCTCTTCTGCACGCCTTCTCAAACATGGGCCTTGAAGATTACATCAAGAAAAACGGCAAGGAAGGCAATAAAATGGAGCGGGGTTCCGATGATTTTCACGAACTCGTGGCAATTGCCTCAAACTACAGTTCCATTGAAGATTTTCTCGCCTACGTAGATCATATTCGCGCCAAAGTGAAAGTCCATAAAAATGAACAACCTGCGTCTGCAGTTCAGCTCATGACCATTCACCGGGCAAAGGGGCTGGAATTTCCAACCGTTTACGTCCTCGGTTGTAATGAAGGCTCCCTCCCCCACGAGTATGCACTGGACAAAGCCCGTGAAGGTGACGACTCCTTTTTGGAAGAAGAGCGGCGCCTCATGTATGTAGCTGTGACCCGGGCGGAAGAAGAACTATACCTTTCTGCAACGGATATGCGCCGGGGTAAAAAATCGTACCGTTCCCGCTTTCTCAGAGATGCAAATTTTAAACGGAAAAAATAAGGAGCGCCCGTCTCACGCACGAGTGAGTCGGGGTTTCTGGATGCTCTGGAAGTGTTATCTGCCGCGGGGATGTTCACTTTCTGTATCTCCTAATTATGGTTGAGGAATCTGTCTTCGGGATTGTCCTTCCCTAGTGGACTTTTCGGGCGTATTTTCTCGTTTACCAGCCATTTTTCCAGCTTGGCGTTCTAAAGTCGGCATAACTACTTTTCACGGCTCTTATTCACCTATATCCAGCGTTGTTCATCATTTTGGTGAGGTTGCCGGTCGACTTTGGAAGTTTATTCATCACCTTAGAGAACATTTCAGTTTTACCGACAGAAATGGCGCGATTTTACGAAGCGAGCGTTTAGTCGGAAGCCCCTCCAATACAAAACAAAAAAACATGCCCGCGCATGTTTTTTAAATCCACCAAAACGGAGGATGGTCTTCTTTTGAATTATCCGGGGCTTTCTTCTTTTCACCCTGGTTTTCGTTATTGCCGAGCATAAACTGATTCCAGTAGCTCCAAAGCGTCTTCTCTTCTTCTTTTACCTTTTCCTCTTTTTGTTCTGGAATCGGATTTTTCTTTTTCTTACTCAAAGTTAAGGCCCTCCATTCCCTTCTTACTGATACCATCATATGCAGGTATCTTCATTTGGGTCCGGGCATGAGTGAAAAGTTAGGATGATCTAGCTTTTTTACCAGCGCAGCCGCAGCCTCGCTTCTTTACTTTTTGTGCGGTAGAAAGAACTCTTCCTTTATATACATATTCACTGTTTTGTACCGTTGCTGTCTTTCGACTGGCAGCTCTTACTTTTTTACCGGATCGGCTTTTTTTACTCACTGTGATGGTGCCCCTTTCCTGTTAACATAGCGTTCTTTTATACACTATGAAACAAGGCACCGGTTTGTCTGCACACAAGCGGAAAACAGGCTATTCTTTTTTCTCTTTTGTTTCATTTAACTCACCTTGCTTTTCTAGCCGTTGTGCCGCCACTTCATTTTTCTTGCTTCCGGATTTCCTCCTGTCTTCTGTAATCACACCAGCTCTTTTTTCTGCTTCGGTCTGTATACTTTTGTTCCCTCGTGATTTATACCAGTCCCGCTCATCCGGCTTTATACGGCGTTTTTCACGTACAGGCAGTGCTGCCGGCGGGGAAGCAGTCTGTAAGTTTCGAATAAAAGGAAACACACCATCTTCATCCTGAAAAGGCTCATATTTAGATGACTGTGAAGGTGGCTTACTGGTGGGAAGAAAAGGAGTGCTGAGCCCTTTTGTCGACTTTAGTTCGATCTTCAAGAGAGCAATCTCATTTTCGAGCTCTTTTGTGTTCACCTGACGGATAAGAAGATCGGCCTTCTCTTGATCCCATGCTTTTTCAGCTTTGGAAAACGACTGCTTCACTTTTTCTTTTTCTGCCTCAGAAGCCTTTAGCTTGTTGCTCAGCACTTCATTCTGTTCCCGCAAACTTTCGATCTTTTTGTTCCACGACTTTTCAGCTGCAGAGTGCTCCTCCTTTATGGTTTCTTTAACAGACCGGGCCTCATTCAAATCAATATTCAGCCTTTTCTTTTCTGTCTCAGTGTCCTTTAGCTGGATACACATCATTTCATAATGTTTTTGCATGCTCCCTTTCTCTTCCGCCCACGCTTTTTCCGCTTCGAAGTACTCTTGTTTAAGTTTCTTATTATCAGACTGAGCCTCACTTAATTCGCAGGTCAAAAACTTACACTTCTCCTCCATGACCGACCATTCTTTTTCCCATGTTTTTTTCGCTTCATCATGGGAAGTGCACACAAGGTGGTACTTTGTACGGTGATGTTCTGCCTTGGACTGGGCATCTCTCATTTTTTCCATGGCAACAATTAGTTCGGATTCTTTTTTTTCGTATTTAGTCAGAAATTCTTCAAACTTCAATCGAAGTGATTCGTTTTCTTTCCGCATCTGTTCAATTTCATTGACCGCATAAGTCCGCTTGTAGCTTTCAATTCTTCTATGGCAATCCCTGACTTCGGATTGCAGCTGAATGATGCGTTGTTTCAATTGAACCGACGACAGTTTTTCCAGTGATATGACCTTTTTCATTTAACTCTCCCCTTTAATAAAAAAATCATCCACTATATTCATATGTACGGGGAAAGGAATCTTTCGTAAAAAACGCCCAACAACTGTTTTTCATTCTGGGATTATGCACAATTTTTCGCCCACCTCATACTATGAAGTAGTCCCCGATAAAGGAACTACCATGAATGAAAGGATGATAAAAGGCATGTCAAATTTGGAACGCCTATGTATCGAAGTAGATAAACTTTATGACTGGGTTACTCGAAGCACAACAAAATCCCTAACATTTTCAGGTGAGGCAGGTTTAGCAGATCTGGACTTCGATTGTGACGGGGAAGAAGGCGCCGATCCATGTGAATTTCTTCCTGAAGATGGCGACTACCTGGTAACAGTCGTAGAAAACGATGATATGAGCTGTTCTCAAGTAGGGCCAAGAAGAGATGTCTTCTTCCCTGAATTAGGTATCGAATTACAGGAAGTAAAGATCAGAAAACAAGGATCCTTCTTTGTTGAACTGCGTCTTGAAGAAGACGGTCCTGTAATCTGTACTTCAGGAGACATCGAATTCTGTCTGTTTGAGACTTTCTATCTCTGTGCACCGGAAGAAACCGACGTTGTATGTGAGGTTTACGACTTTTTCGGTGACGGTGTCATCTGCTGTACAAACGGACAGTTCAGTTCACTTGAATTAAGCCTGCTTATCTGTCAGCAAGTGAAGGTAGTAGGAAGTGTTATTATCGAAATTGAAGGCAGACCATGCAGACCAAGAAGACACATTATGCCTCAGCCGGTTGACATTGAATGCCCGGCAATTGTTTTCCCTAGACAGTGTCCGGAAGTCTTCCCTGGTCCGCACAACCACGATGACAGCACCCATACTATTTAACCTATAATCAATAAAGATCAGATTGATGACACCCATCAATCTGATTTTTTTATTCTGACGTGAAAAAGACGTGCATACATATTTTATATCAAAGGCTTAATCGGGGTGATTGAAATGAAATCAAAACAAACGTTCCATCCGAAAAAGCAAGATGATTCAAAACTTCAGCTCGAGCAGAAGATTCTACACTACCGCTCTGAAGTCGCTAAATATAAAAAACAGGCAGAAGAATTACGGGGTCTCTTAAAATCCGCCAGAAAAAAGGGCCATACAGGACAGAAAGAAGGAGAAGGGTCCTATTCCCCGCGTGTTTCATTAGCAGCTAAGGCTTATTTCAGTTATTCGACTTTTTTACCCAGAGAGGGGGAAGAGCAGGATAATCAGATCCATGCCATTGGTCATTTCACATTTGAAAACACGGGGAATCATATTCTTCATGACCCTGTCTTCTGCTTCCGGACCAAACCGGCGAACCGTGTGAATATTGGCGGTAAAATCCGGATGACCCAGGCACTGGACCATACATGGATGACGCCGAAAGAAGAATGGGTATACGTTCAAAATGACTGGAAGGAATGGGTGAAAACAAAAGGGGAACACTGGCTGAAACCTGTGCACATCGATACCATTAAACCTGGAGAAAAAGCGATTTTTTCAAATTTCGATATGGCTGTAACTCCCGGAAAGAAGGACGATCACATTCTGATTGAAGGATTCTGTTATGCAAGAGAACTCCAAAAAGGAATTGCAAGTGTCAACACAATCAGCTTATACCTCTAGGGGGGTTCGTTCCATGAAGATCGCTTTGGTAAAAAGTAACCCTCTCCCTTACGAGCATGAAAGTGCTGTGAAACAATTTGCTAGGCATGGGGTCTTTGTTGTTTCCATTTCACATGAACAGCCTGAAGACGTTTATATTGCCTGGCTTAAAAAGGAGCGTCCCGACTTTGCTTTTTGTTTCTTTCAAAAAGGAGAGTGGGACCGCTTTTTTTCTGCCTGCAAAAAGACAGGTACACCCCTTGCCGGCTGGCTTATCCGCGATCCCTATGAGCTGGATTACACAAAGCGGATGGTCCATCACTTTGATTTGGCTTTCTCACCTGACAAAAATACTGCAGCGGTGTACAGAAAGCTAGGACATCAGCATCTTTTTGACCTGCCTCACTGTCTCGTGCCGGAGAGGTATTTTCCGGACAAAACGAGTAAACAGATTTATCAGAGTGATCTTTGCATAACAGGCGATGCCGATCACAAAAAGGCAGGCTATATAAACTACCTTCACCGTCAGACCGACTGGACGCTCCGGGTTGTGGGCAGAGGCTGGAGCAATGCCATCAGGGAGTTTAAGCCTTCTCCACGCCTGCTCGCTATAAATTACTGGGTGCCCCCTCAAATCGCGAGGCTTTTTTACTCAAACACAAAAATCGTTCTGACCATTCCGGATGAACTTAAGGCTTCAGATAATGCAACCGGTTTTCCTGCAGCGAGCCCCTCCCCCGACTTTTTTGCCGCCGCCGGCTGTAAGGCATTTCAGCTTGTGGAAAAAAGAAAAGGAATCGCAGGGATGTTTCATTCTCCGAAAACCATTGTGCAGATGAACTCAAAAGAAGAATGCCTCGCCTTTGCCGGCCACTACCTCGAGAATGAAAAAGCACGGGTTTTAATGGCAGAAGCAGCACGAAACGAAATAATGAGAAATCATACCATCACTCACCGGATCTCCATGATCGTCAGCTGTTTGATGGAATACACCACTGCTATTCATCAAGAAGAAATCTGACTGTGACGGCTTCGATCAGGGCTGCCACTCCGGCCACCGCCAGGAGGATAATCACGAAGCTGGATATAGTGGGCAGGTAATAGTAACCCCCAACAAGAACAGCCGATGCCCAGACCGATGTGCACCAGTGACATGTAATCAGTTCACCTATGACCCTGTTAACCCGTCCGGCTTTAGGCACATAGTATTCTTCTCCTTCTTCTTCTGTCACTTCTAAAAATAACAAACGAAACCTGAGCATAATCCGGTCATAGACGACCAGATGCGTTAACCTGAATGCCGCCAGAGACAGTAAAACAAGTCCAAGCCAAGTAACTTCCATGTGATCACCTTCTTCTCAGTCTTACCATACTTTATGAATCAGGCTTTCATCATGTACTGGTTCCCTGTCCCGTTTTTTAACGATCAGTGGAAAAATACGTTCATTTCTTAATAAAAGAAGGGCAACGTTTTCCTCTTTTGCATACGTTAAGATGACTAACGAATGCGGAGGGAATAAGTGTGAGTAAACAGGTAAAAAAGATTGTCATTGAAATCGAACTTTCATCAGGGGATGAAGTGGTCCTCAGTCAGCGCAGCGGAGAAACCGAGGTAAACGTAGAAGGGGAAGGCATTTCCGCTTCCATTTTTCATGATCTGAATGAATCCGACGATTTATCTTCCGATGAAATCGCATCCCGGCTTAATGACAAACTACATGTTAAAGAGGTCGAGTCTGTGGAAGTCACATTCTCATACGACGATGATTCCGAACTGGTGTATGAATATGAAAAGGATGATGAGTCAGGTCTTCTGCAGCTTGATGAAGAAGATGATGATGATGACAGCGATGAAGATAATGAGGATGATGACGAGTAACCTTCGAGGTTTTGACATACTTGTTTTAGTTAACAAGAGCCCGAACCAATAACATGCGTTGCATATAAATTGCTCCTGAAATATACTTCGCTTTAAGCGGGAAGCTGGTGAGCCTCCTCGGGCTGCGCCCTGTGGGACCTCACCTTTTCTTTTCATCCAGCAGGAGTCTGCGTTCCATCAATTACAAAAATTCAAGACAAAATCTTTTCAACAGCCTGAGCCCGCCTTTATCATAAAGGCAGGTTTTTCTGTGCACCAATCTAAACAATTTACAGGCGGATGAATATAGTAGAGGGAGACATTTATCCAGGAGGAGATATTATGACCGATCAACTCATCACTCCTTGGGATCTTGATGGAACACTGCCGGAGTTTTTTGTACCGGAATACATTGAGAATATGGCGCAGGACGTCATTGCCCAATACGATATGACTGTATCATCCATGGAAGTGATCACGACAAAGGCCGATAAAGGAGGACTCATCTGGAAGATTGAAACGAATCACGGACCGCGGAGTTTAAAAATTCTTCACCGCCGCCCTACCAGGAGTCTGTTCAGTATTTATGCACAGGAATATCTCGTTCATGAGAAAAAGGCACGGATACCGGCAATCATTCACAGTAAGGAAGGACTGCCTTATGTGATCTCGGGAGGAAAAATATGGTTCGTTGCAGATTGGATTGAACCACTCGTCCCAGTCACCAAAGATCTTGCAGGTGCCGAAGCACTCTGTCACGCGATTGGAGAATTTCACACCCTGTCCAAAGGTTATACCCCTCCCACCGGTGCTGAAAATGCAAGCCGGCTATACCGCTGGCCAAAGACGTACGAAAAAGTTGTGAAAAAGATGAGCTGGTTCAGAAACATCGCCAATGCGTATCATGAGATGCCGGCCGCCTCCACGATTCTGTCTCTACTCGATGAGTTTGAGCGCCAGGCTGTCAGTGCCCGTGACCAGCTGATTCAATCCAACTACACCACTCTTGCCGCCCGTGGAAACAAAGACTGGGGACTTGTCCACCAGGATTACGGCTGGTCTAACGGGCAGTCCGGACCCGATGGCATGTGGATCATTGATTTGGACGGAGTCGCATATGACATTGGGATCCGTGACCTCCGAAAGCTCATTACAGGAACGATGGACGACATCGGAAACTGGGACGTAACCTGGATGAGAGGGATGATTGAAGCCTATCACCAGTCACACCCGATCGATCCTGATCTTTATGACCTCCTTCTGATTGATATGAGCCTGCCAAACGAGTTCTATAAAAACGTAAAAGAAATGGTTTATGAGCCGGAATTGTTTATGGACGGTAACCTGGACGCCTTATGTCAGCGAATCGCCACAACTGACCAGTCCAAATGGCCTGCCATTGAAGAGCTCCGAAAGCTGAAAGGGGATATCCTGAAATGAAAATAGCGATTATCTGTACTGAAAAGCTCCCGATTCCCCCTATTCGCGGCGGCGCTATACAGACCTACATTGCAGGTGCCCTGCCATCATTAAAAAGACACCATGACATTACTGTTTACGGACGGTCGGACGAAGCCCTTGCCGACCGGGAAACCGCTGATGGTGTAAAATACATCCGTGTTCCCGGCGGACTTCTTGAAACGTACCGGGACGGTATTGCCGCGGTGTTAAAAGAAGAAACGTATGACGTGATTCATATCTTTAACCGTCCACGCCTCGTTGAAGCTGTGAGAAACGCAGCTCCAAAATCGCGCCTTATCCTGAGCATGCACAATGACATGTTTAAAAGAGAGAAAATTTCTCCTGAGGAAGGGGCGGCGGCTGTTGCTCAAGTAGATAAAATTATTACAATCAGTGATTACATCGGTCAGTCGATTGTTAAAGACTATCCGGAAGCGGCTCCGAAGCTCAAGACCATCTATTCCGGTGTCGACTTAAACCAGTTTGTTCCTGCGTCCACTTCAAAAGGGAAACAGCTGCGTGATGCCGTCCGTTCGGAGCACAACCTCGGTTCAAAAAAGGTCATCATGTTTGCCGGACGGCTTTCAGCCAACAAAGGAGCCGATGTTCTTCTTGAGGCCATCCCGATTCTGGCAAAAAAACATTCAGACATTGCCCTTGTTCTGGTGGGGAGCAAATGGTTCAGTGACAACAACGTCACAGACTACGTCGCATACGTACGGGCGCTGGCCCAGCGGATGCCGGTTCCTGTTATTACAACCGGATTCGTGGATCCCAATGAAATCCAGCGCTGGTTCGCCGCAGCCGACGTTTTCGTTTGTCCTTCACAGTGGCAGGAGCCCCTTGCCCGTGTTCACTATGAAGCGATGGCGGCCGGTCTTCCGATTGTTACAACGGCCCGGGGCGGTAACCCTGAGGTCATTGACCCCGGTGTAAACGGATTTGTAATTGAAAACCCTGAGAATCCTCAGGAGTTTGCTGATAAACTGTCACAAATACTCGGAGATCCCGGGAATGCACAGAAGATGGGGGCAAACGGCCGTAAGCTGGCCGAGGAGCGTTTCCAATGGATACGGGTCGTAAGCGATATTCTTACAGTGTGGAAAGAGATGGCACACAATATCGAAACCGGGCAGCCCCTCGGACTTGGTGAAGGTGCTGTACCAGTTGAATCTGCAGAGGTTGAACCGCTCGAAGCTGTTGAGGTTATTGAGATTGATGAAGTGGCTGAGATTGTTGAACAACCTGAACACATATACAAATATACAAACAATCCCCCGTCATCTCCAAAGCTGTTTATGGCAAACCAGACAAAGCAACGGAAGCGCCGGGTAAGTTAATCGTATTTTGATAAGTTATTTATTGGCAATGACTTCCTTCATTGCTTCAGAGAGCGGTTCATAGGGTAAAATGCACCTTATGTGCCGCTTTTTTTGTTTCAGATCCTTCTCTTTCCAGTGGTGCAGGACATCACCGGTATACCTTCTCTTTACAAACGCTGTTTTGTAAAGAAAGTAGCTATTTAACGGTTACGATCAGCGTTTCTTGTTTAGCCACTTCTTTCAGCTCTATTCTACCGTCTTGAACGAATTTCTTAGGTGCTGCACCCTTTTTTACACTTAATTCCATCATTTCTAAATATCGTTCACGCTTTTTTACAGTTAAAGCCCCCTTTTCTACAGTAAGTCACCACCATTCTACGTTTAGTATCCCCCCTGATTCCTCCCAAAACGAAACCTTCTTCCCCGATCTTCGTATATAATTAAGAAGCTATTTCACAAAAATTTTGGGGGAGTTCATACAAGATGTTTATTTACAGCTTACTTACCGCACTTCTTTTTCTAAATCCCATTCCAAGTTTATGGGTAACATCCTTTAAAACGAAGAAAGGTTCACGTTTATTTCTTTATGAAAATGTTTCACGCTACATGATCGGGGTAATCGTAAGCTTTTTTATTTTTTACGTTGGCCTGATTGATGTGACGTGGCACGGAATCCTCAGCAGTTTTGCCATTATTATTATTCTGAATCTCTTATCCTCAGCTTCCCTGTCCTATTACTATGAGAAGAAAACAACGTTATCCAACCGCGGTGCATTTATGGTCGGATGCCTTCTTGCTGCCGGGATGGCTTACATGTGGATTGTGTATCCCGCACAGACTGCACAGGACCGGCACAGCCTTCCAGAGGCCACTGTAGAAATGGACGTCATGGAAAGCGCAAGTGAAGAGAACATCCGTGTTGTTCCTTATGGAAATGCCCGTTACCGCTCGGAAATCGTGTTTGGTGAATTGGACAATTCCGCCCGCTATCACCTCGGGGAATCGAGCATTCAAAAAATTGATGACGAACTCTACTGGGTCAGTCCGATTGAATTTGACGGCTTGTTCCGCTGGTTTACGACTGACCATGTCCCAGGCTACATTAAAGTGTCAGCGGAAAATCCGAACGACCAGGCCGAGCTTGTTGACACGTATGAAATGTCCTATGTACCTAGCGCCTACTTCGGTGAAAATGCTAAGCGAATGGTCCGAAGTGAGTATGAAGACATAATCATCGTAAGTGAATCGTTTGAGCCCGATGAGAACGGTCATCCGTACTATGTATTTTCCTATGGCTATTATGAGTTTTTCAGACACGGCAATAAAGCGGATGGCGTTGTCGTTCTTGATGCTGTATCCGGAGAAATGGAAAGGTACGACCTTGATGATATGCCGGAGTTTATCGACCAGGGGGTAGCTGAAATGACGGCCCTTAACTATGCTACCTGGTTTGGTCAGTACGGCGGAGGATTTATTAATCGTTTCATCGGACGGGACGGCGTTCACGAGCCCCGCCGAAATGAAATGATCGGGGTATTTAATGCTGATAAAGATATGTACTGGTTTGTCGATCACGAAAGACCCCGGGGCTCAGGAAACACGATGGTCGGTTTCTCTATGATCAATGCCAGAACCGGTGAAATGACCTATTACGGAGGTCAGGAAGCACGGGGGATCTTAAACGGTAACGCAGCCCGCGATCGTGTGGACCGTGCATTTGAACGTGAACAGTGGATCGGAACCCAGCCGGTTCTTTACTCTGTTTACGGACAGTACACATGGGTTGTTCCGGTAGTTGACCGAAACAACGGCTTCCAGAAGATCGCCCTCGTCCACGCTGATTCCGGACGTGTGGTCTATGCCGATTCCCGCCGGGAAGTGTTTAACGAATACCAGAACTTCCTTGCTACAGGTCTTGATGAGGACATTGACATTCCTACTGATATGGCCAATGAGGTGGAAGAAAACCTTACCGTCGAGCGTGTAACCCAGTCCACAGATGAGGACGGAACGATTGTGATGATTTTGTTTGAAGGAAAAGAACAGGTGTTTACTGTCCCTGTAAACCGTTCGCAGCTGGCTTTGTTTATCGAGCCGGGGGATGAACTGCTTGTTCAGTATATTGATACTGAAGAAGATACCATAGCAATCCAGAATTACAGAAACGAGTCGCTGGACCGGTAAAGAAACGAAACCGCCCGGAAGGTTATATTCCGGGCGGTTTTTATTTCGCTGTTTCTTTAATTGTTAAAATCAATCCTTCGGAAGTGAGAGACAGGTGAGCCGCCACATCTCGGGGAGAATCGCGCGAATCCGCGAATAGGGAGCGTATCCATTGAATGAAGCTTAGAGGATCGATGAGAGGTTAAACTCCCTCCCCCATTTTTTTCAAAGTACCCTTCTGTCAAACTTGTAAGGCCTGTTTGGAATCCTTGCATCGTACTTTCACGTCTTTTTTAACACGATTCTTCCGCCGGAATGTCAAACATCCACTCGCACGATGCGCTCTCAAAATCAGAAGATATCGATACACACCAGATGCAAAATACCGCAACACAGTGAGAATATAATCCTCATGAACGCCTGATTTAGCATAGGTTTTGTTTTTCAACAAATAAAATGGAGCGAAAGGCGGCGACTCCTGTGGGATTAGCATCAACTGAAGACCCCGCAGGCGGTCTTTCCCGAGGAGGCTGAAGTGATCCCCTCGGAAAGCGTCCGACTGCAGCGGAATGTATCGTTGAATTACAAAGATCATACAACTAGATCGGAAGATCCCTTTATAATACTAATTCCGACTGCAAATAGTGATAGAGCAATTTTGTAGTTTCTTCAATGGACGTGATATGCGTTCGTTCGTAAGCGTGGGACGAATCGATTCCCGGTCCTACAAGACCATGGACGATGTCGTGTCCCGCACGGATCGCAGCAGAGGCGTCGGATCCGTAATACGGATAAATATCGAGCTTGTAGCCGATCCCGTTCTTTTCTGCCAGCTCAGTGAGGTTTTTACGAAGGCCGAGGTGATATGGACCGCTTGCATCTTTTACACATATAGAAGCGGTGTATTCATCCGTCTGCTGGCCATCCCCCATTGCCCCCATGTCCACAGCAAGGTATTCAACTGTTTCAGGTGTAATATTGGAGTTTCCGCCGTACCCGATTTCTTCGTTGTTTGAAATAAGAAAGTGAGTCGTATACGGAACCTCAATCTTCTCTTCTTTCACCTGCTTGATAAGCTGCAGAAGAATGCCAACGCTTGCTTTATCATCAAGATGACGTGACTTAATAAAACCGTTCGGCAGTACCTCGACCCTTGGATTGAGACTCACAAAGTCCCCTACTTGAATACCGAGCGCTCTGACGTCTTTTTCCGACCGGACTTTTTCATCAATCCGGACCTCCATATTATCCTGGTTTCTATCGGCTTTTCCTGCATCTTTATAGACATGAACAGAAGTCTGGTGCATCAGAATGGTGCCCGTAAACGCGCTGCCTTCCGCTGTTTCAATTTCACAGTACTCTCCTTCGATGGCATTGTATTTATATCCGCCGATCAAATCCAGCTTCAGGCGGCCGCTCGGTTTGATCTCCTTTACCATTGCCCCGAGAGTATCTACATGAGCTGTTAGCATACGGTGCCTGTCCTCATCTTTGCCGGGCAGTGTGGCGATAAGTCCTCCCTTACGATTCCGGGTCGTCTCAACTTCCATCCCCGTCAAAAACTCTTCCACATATGTAATCACCTTATCCGTATTCCCCGATGGACTGGGAATCATTACAAGCTTCTTAATGAGCTCAACGGTCTCTTTTGAATCTGGATAACTCATACGCCTCTCTCCTTTTTTGTTTGTTTTGGGGTCTTGTTTTGGGGTCTGGCCCTGTGTGAATTTTTCCACACAGGGCCAGACCCCCGACTCTTTTTTTATTATAGCAGACTCTCACGTTCGGTTGAGGCTGTCGTAGACATCTGTCACCCGTCTCGCTGCGTTTTTAAACTGAAAGTTTGCTTCTACAAAGCGCCTGCCGTTTTCTGTGATGTAGGACGTAAGAGAGGGTGCCTGCAGGTAATATTCAATCCCTTCTATAAACGCTTCGGGCTTTGTGTAATCATCAATCAAGTAGCCGTTCTGCCCGTGAAGGATGACTTCCCCGTTTCCCCCGCGGTTTGTTGTTACTATGGGTATTCCTGCAGCCATCGCTTCATAATGAACCCTGGCAAGTGGTTCCTCCCACTGGGAAGGGCATACAAAAATATCGCCCATGAGGAACATGTTGCCGATCACATCAGACGGAACAAACCGGGTAAATATCACGTGGTTCCTTAAACTCCGGGCCTGCCTGTATAAATCTCTCGTATAACGGTTCATGCCATCATCGGAAAACCATTTGCCTCCTACGATCATTAAAACAAGATTCGGGTGTTTTTTTACTAGGGTTTTCATGGCATCCACGAGGAGATGGGCACCTTTGTTCCTGGAAAGCCTCCCCACAAACAGGATTACCTTTTTATTTTCCACTTCATAGCGTCTCCGGTATTCCGACCGAATCTCTATCCCTGTTTCCGACTTCCTGAGAGGAAATTTGGACAGATCAACTCCGGAGTATACAACGGTGGTTTTTCCCGCTGCTTCCGGAAAGCGTTCTATGACACGCTGTTTAATAAAATAGCTGATGGTCACAACCCGGCTTACGAGGCGGACAACTTCAGCCCCTTCTTCATCACTGATTTTTTCAACTGCCATCATATCATTGTGGAGACCGAGGACAAATCTGCTCCAGGGGGAGGAATTGTAATAGAGGTGAAGGTTGGCCGGGCGGTTAAACACATGAATCACGTCATACCTCCGCCTCTTTAAATGGTCTGCCACATTTGTTTCGTAACTCTCTTTCGGAAAATGAATGTATTCTGTCCCGTTTTCAGCGCTGTAGTCTTTAAGATTCGGATCACTGATTGAATAAATCGTAAGCTGGTATTTTTCCTTTAGAAATGGCGTAATCCCATCGATAAACATTTGAATGGCTCCGCCTTTTACAGCGGGAGCGGGAAGACTTTCGGTACAGATGAGGGCAACCTTCACTGTCCTCACACCCGTCCAGAGCCGATTGCCCGGTATGTTAAACCGGCTTCTGTTACAGTTCTGTGATTAAGAACATTTCGGGCATCAAGGACAATGTTTCCTTTCATTAATGAACGGACCCGGTTCCAATCCACTGAGTTGAAGACTGCCCATTCCGTAGCAAGGATAAGGGCATCCGCTTCTTTCACAGATTCATAGAGGTCATGCTGGGAAACGATGCCTTCCACTTCTTTTACCAAAGGGTCGAAAGCAAGGACTTCGGCACCTTTTTCAATAAGGGAGAGGATGAGCAGAATGGCCGGCGAATGCCTTGTGTCATCGGTATCGGGCTTAAAGCTTAAGCCCCAGACTGCGATGCGTTTCTGCTTAAGAATCCCGAGATCTTCTTCCAGCTTGGCGGTATATCTGTTTACCTGCTGGTCGTTTACCTTTGCTGCAGAAGGAAGAAGGTGTGCGTCCACCTGTTTCCCGGCTGCAGAATAAAGGAGGGCACTCAAATCCTTGGGCAGGCATGATCCCCCGTAGCCTAGTCCGGAACGCAGAAACGCAGGACCAATTCTCGGATCTGCGCCGATCCCTTCAGCCACTTCCTTTACATTTACATGAAAAGCGTCACAAATTGAGGCGATTTCATTAATAAATGAGATTTTGACAGCTAAAAACACATTGGATGCGTACTTGATCATTTCCGCCCCTGTGAGGGTTGTTTCATATACGGGAGCGTTGGTGAATGCAAACAGTTCCTTTACGACAGACGCTCCCCTTGCTGATTTTGCTCCTATGACTACCCGGTCGGGGTTAACTGTATCGTAAAGGGCGGTTCCTTCTTTTAAAAATTCCGGATTGGAAACAACGTCAAAAAGAGCCGGGTCTGCATTTTCAAGCAGCGTTTCATGGATCCATTCGTTTGTTCCAAGGGGCACGGTGCTTTTTGTTACGATGGTTTTGTAGCTTGTAATGCCGGAGGCGAGATCGTCTATTGCTGTTTTTAAATAGGTGAGGTCGGGCTCTCCGGTTGCTTTAGGAGGTGTTCCTACAGCGATAAAGACCACATCTGCTTCTTTTACTGCTGATACAGTCTGGTCTGTAAACGTCAGTTTGTTGTTTGCCAGTGTACGGTCCAGTACCTCCTGAAGGCCTGGTTCGAAAAAAGGGACCTGCCCTTTTGCCAGTTTTTCAAGTTTACTTTGGTCATTGTCGATGCATGTGACGGTGCTGCCTTTGTCTGCCAGTACACACGAGGTTGTGAGCCCTACATATCCTGCTCCTATAACTGCGATTTTCACGCTTGTTCCTCCCTGTCCCTTTGTTTCCCAAACATCTCTGCTGGTATATCCTACTGACGGTTCTGTGGTTCGTGCGGAGGTTTGGGAAAATGTGCGGATACCTATGATTGTGGGTGCCCGTTTTCACAGGGTACAACCGTCACGGGGCTGGTTTTTGAATACACCATAGTAAGGGGGAATGATGATGAACGTTCGTAAAGCGATCATTCCTGCAGCAGGATACGGGACGAGGAGCCTCCCCATTACGAAAGTGTTGCCGAAAGAGATGTTTCCGATTGCAGGAAAGCCAGCGATTCACTACATTGTCGAGGAAGCGGTTGCAGCAGGTATAGAAGAGGTACTGATTATTGTTTCGAGAAATAAGAACGTGATTTTGGATTATTTTGACCGGTCGTTGGAGTTGGAGGCATTTCTTGCGATTAATAACAAGGAGTACCTGCTTGAAAAAACGACCCTGCCTAAAGTTCATATACAATATATACGTCAGCCGTTTGCCAGGGGACTCGGGGATGCGGTTTTATTAGGGGAGCGTTTTGCCCACGGGGAACCGTTTGCCGTATTGCTGCCGGATGATTTTTTTGTAACCGGTGGTGGCGTAGGGGCTCTGGAGCAGCTCGTTGAGCGTTTTTATAAAACTGGGAAATCAACCGTTGCTGTTCAGAAGATGGAGAAGGCTGATCTGCATCAGTACGGTGTGATTAAACCTGGTCAGGCACAGAGCGGGGAAGCGTCTGATATAACAGATATCGTGGAGAAGCCAAAGGTTGATCCTCCCTCCGATCTCGCAGTTTGCGGGCGGTACGTGTTCACACCTGAGCTCTTTTCCTGCCTTCATTCTGTTCTTCCCGGGGCAGGCGGGGAAATCCAGCTCACCGACGGGATCCGGAGTATGCTAAAGACCAGTCCGTGCGAGGCACTGGAAGTCAAAGGCACCCGGTTTGACCTTGGGAAAGAAGAAGAATATTACCGTCTCATCGAACACTACTTAAAAAACAGGTGAAAAACCTCACAGAGGGTCAGACCCCGGGAAATGATTTCCCGGGGTCTGACCCTCTGTGATTTTGTGAGCATCTTCATCAGAGCAAAAAAAAGAGCATCTCGGTGGAGACACTCGTTTCCTTTATTAGCAAACGTAAGCTGAACCTACGATTACCAGCAAAATGAATAGAACAACTAGTAGTGTGAAACCGCTACCGCCGCCGTAACCCATTCCATTCACCTCCAGACACCTTACTCGTTTGAGATCCCTCTCTGTATAAGCATATGCCCGAGGGATGGAATTGGTCTGGACGGCTTCACTAATTTCGGGCGATTACATTAAGCCAATTGTACTGTATCCCCCGTCCACATGGAGCATTTCCCCTGTGATAGCGCGGGACATGTCACTCATTAGGAAAAGAGCTGTATCGCCTACTTCTTCCTGGGTAACTGTACGTTTAAGCGGTGCTTTTTCTTCAATTTCCTTAAGGACTTCATTAAATCCGCCAATGCCTTTTGCAGCAAGAGTACGGATCGGGCCTGCTGAAATAGCGTTTACACGGATGTTTTCTTTCCCGAGGTCGTTGGCAAGGTACTTCACGCTTGCGTCAAGAGAAGCCTTTGCTACCCCCATCACGTTGTAGTTTTTCACCACACGTTCACCACCGAGGTACGTGAGTGTCACAATGCTTCCTCCCTCTTTCATGAGCGGGCGTGCTGCCTTGGCTACAGCAGTGAGTGAGTACGCACTGATATTCTGGGCTAAAAGAAAGCCTTCACGTGTGGTGTTCAGGTACTCTCCTTCGAGCTCTTCACGTTTGGCAAAAGCGATACAGTGAGCGATCCCGTGGATGGTTCCGACTTCTTTTTCGATATCCTGGAACGTTTTTTCCACTTCTTCGTCGTTGGTAACGTCACATGGAAGGATGACAAAATCATCACGCTCCAATGTTTCAGCGAGCTGTCGTACGTTTCGCTCAAGGCGTTCTCCTGCATATGTAAAGATCAGTCTTGCACCTGCATTGGCAAGTGACTGGGCAATTCCCCAGGCGATGCTCCGTTTATTTGCTACTCCCATCACAACATATGTGCGGTTTGATAAATCAAGATTCATCGTAGAGCCTCCTCATCAAATTATATAGCTAGTATTATTAGTTGGTACTAATCTTTGTCCATTATAGCAGAATTCACTGAATAATACAGGCTGATCGATGAAATAAAACATTCGTACAGGTAAATTTCTTGTTCCTGGACTAAATCAATTGAAGAGAAGCTGAATCGTTTACCTACACCATTAAATTGGCTGAAGAAAAGCTGACTCCTATAATCACACATTTTACTCCATTACCCTTTGCTCGTCTGGATGTTTCTCTTTTCGTAGTCACAGTCCGGGCACTCAAAAATAACATTTTGATTTGACTGAGCGGTGAGGACGCTTTGGATCGGGTAGTGGTTGCGGCAATTCGGACATTGTACCATTGGTTCTTCCATATTCACGGCAGACAGCCTCCTTTTTTACATAGGGTGCGTTTAACAGGAAAAATCATTCCATAAAAAAAGAAGGCAGACCGCCTCCTTTTTTATCTATTCGTAAAATCCCTGCTGATGACGGTCCCTTTTGTACCACGGTCATCGACGGCAGCTTCTTTCGTAAACAGCACGATAAAGCTTACGATCTTTGTTTTTTGAATATAAACCGGCAGACGCTCAAGACGGTGGTGCCAGCTTACGGTCCCCCTGCGGGCACTCAGGATTACAAGAAGATCCGTTTCTTTAAACGTGTCATAATAATGCTCTTTTAAGTCAATCCATTCGTGGATCTGCTCCACTTGTGTAGTGATTGCAGGCTTGATGCCGGCAAAAAGGTCTCTGTATTTTTCCTTTTGATCACCAACAACAATAACAAAGAGCGCTGCACCGATCCGGCTCGCCAGCATTTTAACCGTGCGGAATGCTTCATCGGCACCGCTCATATGATCGAAGCCTTTCGGAACGACTGCAACTACCCTCCTCGTCACATTCAGAGGATGTGACAGCTTGGAGACGAGAACCTGCCTGTCGGTGTACTCGACCACGTCATCAATGACGCTGCCGAACATATTGCCGGCCCCGCTTTTTTGGCCGTTCCAGCCGACAATGACCGTTGAAATGCGGTTGTCCGTTACCGCATAGGAGATCCGCTTTGCAGGGTTATTCCCTACCCTTGTGAGAGGTGTCACAGAAACATCGGCAGCTGAGGCGTACACAACTGCGTGACCGAGCATTTTTTCAGCCTGGGCGATTTTCATTTCCCTGTTTTCGCTGCCGCCCTGAACAACCGTCATCGGGTACAAAGGCTCGGTTGAGAGTGGATTTTTCAGCGTAATGGCAAGCTCAAGAAGATTATCCATCGTCTCAGGATTGGCCATCGGAATTAAAATCCGCTCAGGTACCTGCTCTTCTTTAACAGGTCCGGTATCTTCCACATAGGCAAGCTTCCGGCCGAAATGCTCGGTCAGGCTCGGCCCGGTGATACAGGTCAAAAGGATCATAATAATCACACCGTTGACAACCGCCACGTCAAACAGCCCCAGTTCGTAGCCCACAAGTGTTGCAGCCAGCGTAGCTGCCGCCTGTGGAATACTCAGGCCGTACATGACTTCCCTCTCTAGTGAACTGTAACCGTACAGCTTGGCGGAAATAAACACAGCGAGCCATTTGCCCAGATTCACAAACACCACGATAGACAGCGCAAGAATAATGGACGAAGGATACTCGAGGAGGAGCCTGAAGTCCATAAGCATTCCCACCGATAAAAGGAAAAACGGGATAAACAGGGCGTTTCCGACGAATTTTATCCGGTTCATAAGCGCTCCGTTCTCAAGGATAAGACGGTTTAGGGCAAGGCCTGCAAGGAAAGCGCCAATAATCGGTTCAACCCCTGCCAGAATTGCGAAGAAAGCACAAAGAAACATAATGCTCATCACAAACACGTAATCGAGTGACCCGCCCCCACTCAGCTTGATGAAAAACCGTTTGCTGATGTAGGGAACACCGAAAATAATCACCGTGGAAAAAACGGCCAGGCTGACAATGAGCTGGACCCAGAACCAGAGAGTCAGTTCTCCCTGCACAGCCCCTGCCACAATGGCGAGAACAAGCATGGCAAGCGTATCTGTGAGGATCGTGCCCCCAACGGTGGTCGTCACTGCGCGGTTTTTTGCAATCCCCATCCTGCTTGCGATGGGATAAGCCAAAAGAGTGTGTGACCCCAGCAGCGAGCCTAGGAGGACAGCGGACCATATGGAATAGCCCAAAACCAATCCAAGCAAGGTTCCAAGCACAAACGGGATAAAAAAGGACAGAAGTCCGAATTCAATACTTCTTCTTCTGTACTTTTTAAACCCGTCCAAGTCAATTTCAAGTCCGGCAATAAAAATGATATATAAAAGTCCGACGGTTCCTAATATAACGATTGTTTCATTTCGCTCAAGAATCCCGAGCCCGTTCGGCCCGATGATCATACCTGCGATAAGGACACCAATAATGCCAGGTATCCGAAATCGGGTCATAATGAGCGGCGAAATGAGAAAGATAACCATAGCAATGGCAAAAATAAATACTGGATGAGCAACGGGTTCAGTGACCATCTCATTCTCCTTTTTATGTAACGATACTTCCACGGCAGTTCATGCATGACTATACAAGTACCGTGGTGTAAAAAACGTTTCAATCGTAGCTAAAGGGTGCCCGTTTGTCAATTCCTACTTTCACATTCGTACTTGAAATCATTCCATGATAGGATAAAAAAAAGCAGACCTATGTAAGGAGGCAGCCCTCTTGTTTGATATTATCGGTGATGTACACGGTTGTTATGATGAAATGATCGCTTTACTTAAAAAAGCAGGCTATCAGGTTGATGGTGACGAACGTGTTTCCCACCCTGAAGGACGCACCCTTGTGTTCCTTGGGGATCTTACCGACCGCGGGCCCGATTCGGTTGGAGTGCTCCGATTTGCCATTAAAAACTGGAAGGGAGACCGGATTCTTTATTGTCCCGGAAACCATTGTGATAAATTATACCGCTACTTTTTAGGAAGAAATGTTCAGAAAAAACACGGGCTGGAGACTACCGTTGCCGAATTGGAAGAGCTTAAGACTAAAGACTATACATTTATTTCTGAAGGGTTTAATCGGATGGTGGAAGGATCTCCTCTTTATCTGATCCTGGATAACAGGAAGCTCGTGGTCGCACATGCAGGTATACGTGGGGATTTCATCGGAAAAACAAGCAAGAAAGTAAAGACGTTTGTGCTATACGGGGACATCACCGGGGGCACCCACCCGGATGGACGCCCGGTTCGCCGTGACTGGGCAAAGGAATATACCCATGACACATACGTGGTTTACGGACACACGCCGGTCCGGGAGCCGCGGTTTTTAAATCATACGGTGAACATTGACACAGGGTGTGTGTTCGGCAACCGCCTCACGATTTTCCGATGGCCGGAAAAGGAGCTTGTAAGCGTACCGTCCGGGCAGCCTTACGTGGAGGAGAAATTCCGTCCGATCGGGGAGTGATCGATGGCATTTCTGGATTTAAGGTTGCATTTTCAAGAGGGGGGAATTAAATGGTCTTATGAGCGAATTAATCATCCCTAGGGATGATTATAATTTGACTTTAGGGGTGAATGAATCACTTTTAAGGGAGAATGAATAGAAAAAGACCCTCTCCATCACGGTGAGAGTCTTCTTTTATTCCAGGCATCTGTCAAATCTTCCGGCATCACCGCCTCGTATTCATGCTTTTCTCCTGTAAAAGGATGAACAAACATCAACGCTGCCGAATGAAGCGCCTGACGGGGGATAAAGTCGTCACTTCCGCCATACAGGGTGTCTCCCAGCAAAGAATGACCGATGTAGGAAAAATGGACCCGGATCTGGTGGGTCCTCCCCGTTTCAAGCCTGACCCGCACGAGTGTTGCATCGTCCAAAAGCTTCACAACGGTGTAGTGAGTAACCCCATGCTGACCATCTTCTCTCACTTCACGTTCAATAATACTTCCGTCTCTCCGTCCTATAGAGGCGTCAATCGTTCCCTCAGTTTCCTCCAGATGACCTTCCACGAGCGCCACATATTCTCTTTTAATCCCAGCTTTTATAAACTGATCATGGGCGTAGCGGTGCTTCGCAATGACCATGAGTCCTGACGTATCCCGATCGAGGCGGGTTACGGCGTGAAACGTGAAAGGAATGTTCCGCTCAAGATAGTAATGAATCACGCCATGAGCAAGAGACCGTCCCGGGTCATTTGAAGAAGGTACTGTTGGAAGTCCGGCGGGCTTGTTTACCACAAGCATGTGATCGTCTTCAGCGATAACATCCAGCTCCATCGGCAATGGGGTGAGCGCTTCACTCACCTTTTCCGGTGGAAAAAGAACCGTCACTATATCACCTGAACGTAAACGTTCCCGTACCCCTTTTTCAACCCCGTTAACGAGAAGCGCACCGCCACCATGCTTCACTTCAGCCAGTGTTTTTCTGGACATGCTCTTTTCTTTTCGCAGAAACGTACGAAGGAGATCTCCGTCACAATGCAAAGAGACCTCCCACGTTACGTATAAACGGTTGTTATTCATTAATAAACGACTCCTTGACTCTTTTCCAGAACGGAAACGGCCTGAAGCGGGCAAAGCGCACTTTCTGCTCTGCCACCCGGCATTGAATCGACTTCACATCCTGCTGCAAAAGCGTCAGGTGATCGATGGTTACCTGAAAATCCACATCGTTTTTCGGCTTTAACAGACATGTATGATGCTGGGGCAGAACGAGCGGGGACCCGATCGTACGATACACCCGGTTATTGATCGATGCCATCTCGGCAAGCTGAATCGATGCCAAGGACGGGTGCAGGATCGCACCGCCCAGAGCTTTGTTGTAAGCCGTACTTCCAGAAGGGGTGCTCAGGCACAAACCGTCGCCCCGGAAGGTTTCGAACAGCTCTCCCTTAATTTCAATATCCATCACGAGAGAGCCCTCTGTACTTTTCACAGAACATTCGTTCAGCGCCAAAAAACGCTCGGATTTCCGCTCACCGTTATGGCGGACAATCACTTCAAGGAGAGGATATTCCACGATCTTGAACGGGGTTTTCGCAATATGAATCACGAGCTTTTCCACCTCATCGGGCTGCCAATCCGCATAAAAGCCCAGGTGTCCCGTATGCACCCCGACAAATGCTGTGTCTTCCAGGCGGTGGGCATATTTATGAAACGCCTCAAGAAGCGTCCCGTCTCCCCCTACACTGATTACAACATCAGGATGTTCACGATCGTAGGTAAGAGCAAATTCATGCAGATACGTTTTCACTTTCTGGGCGATTGCATTTGACGTTTTGTCGCCCCTTGACGTGACCATAAATTTCATCAGCCATTATCCTTTCATTTCGAGTTCGGTTTATGGATAAAGTCTGCCGTTGATGAAATAATCTTCTGTGCTTCCCTTACTTCGCCCCGGATCTGTGACATCTCTTCATCAAGTCGGAAGGCCGCTTCTGATGCCCGGTGCAGACGCTCCTCAAGGTCACGGGGAATCTGACCAGAGTATTTGTACTGGAGGGAGTGTTCAATGGTAGCCCAGAAATTCATGGCAAGGGTCCTGATCTGAAGTTCCACCAGGACCGGTTTCTCTCCGTCAATGGTCTGCACCGGATACTCAAGGACCATGTGATACGAGCGGTACCCGCTTTCTTTTTTGTGCTTCACGTAATCAATTTCCTCAACAATTTTAAAATCATTACGGATTTTGATCAGCTCAACAACGGTGTCGATATCCCCTACGAATTGGCACATAATCCGTATGCCCGCAAGATCCTGCATGTTCCCTTCCAGTTCATTTAAAGGAATCTGTTTTCGCTTGGCTTTTTGCAGAATACTTGAAACCGGCTTCACTCGGCCGGTTACGAATTCAATGGGCGTATGGCGGGGAGAATGGGCATATTGCTCCCGCACGCCTTTAAACTTTACTTTCAATTCATCAACTGCCTGCTTATATGGAGCAAGCATTACGTCCCACTCTTTCAATCCAATCACCACCGCGGTTGGTTAGCATTACGACTCGTTTCGATTAAACGCCTTTTCCACGGCTTTCATCATCTCGTCGCCGTAGTTCGTATTGCCTTCGATATTATCGACAAGGTAATCAATTTCGGTCCAGAAGCCGGTAAGCTCAAGCTGAACCGCTTCTTTGTTTTGTGCCATCAGTTCAAGGACGACGGGGAGGTCATCTCTGACGCTCTGAAGTGCTTCCCAGGACCCGGCCGGAAAGCGGATGTATGTAAAAGAACTGTCGTCTTCGATTATGTAAATAAACGTCTTCGCATCACTGTCGGCAAGCATCTGGCCGCTCGCCTGAAACGTATGGAGGGCACTGGCGTCCAAATCCGTTTCTACTCTCACTGTGAGCTTGTCGTCTGTACGTTCAAGCTCTGAAATTGTCCATGAATTATTCATTGTATATACCTCCAAAAACATAAATCATTTCGTTCATAAGTTTATCATAATTCCCTTGTCTACGTTAATAATACCCTGTTTTCATCAAAAAAAAGCCTCATTGTATTCAATCCTGCTGTGTGAAATAATAACGAAGACGCAAGATACATGAGAAGGTGAAAAATATGAATCAGGAAATTGAAATCGAATTTAAAAATCTCCTCACCGAAGAAGAATACAAAAATCTCAGGAACGCTTATTTTACAGCTGAAGAGGCCCCTTTTTCACAGACCAATCACTATTTTGACACGCCGGACTTTCTGCTGAAACAGCACGGTTCTGCCCTGCGTATCAGAAAAAAGAAAGACCGGTTTGTTTTAACCCTTAAACAGCCCCTGGAGAGCGGGCTTTTGGAAACGCATCAGACACTCACAACAGATCAGGCTGATGCAGCCCTAACAATAAGCATTCTCCCCTCAGGCGATGTTCTTGAGCAGATTCAGAAAACACTCGAAGTCCAACAAACGTCTTTTGCCTATCTTGGCAGTCTTTCAACTGACCGGCTGGAAAAGGAAGTGGACGGCGGTCTTCTTGTTCTGGATAAAAGCACATATATAAACGTAACAGACTATGAGCTGGAGTTTGAATGTGCAGAAGAATCAGCCGGAAAAAAAGCGTTCTTCTCTCTTTTGGAGAAGCACGGTATTAAAGAAAAACAAACGATCAGTAAGATTCACCGTTTCTACGAACAGTTACACAAACTATAATCCGGGGAGCGGAAGCCTTTGAACATTCAAAACGACCATTATCAGTGGAAAGTCTTTCAGCAGCTTGGAGAGCGCCTTGAAAAGTCAATGAAGCCTGTGACACAGCAGACGTTTCAACAGGTTCTTACTTCTTCTTTTCCAAAGGCTGAAATTCCTGCTATGAAGACAGCTTCAATTCCCCTGCCTGAGGTGCCTGCAATAAATAAACCTTCTGCTCCAAAGCCAGTGTCAGGCAGCGAGGCCATGTGGATGCCCCTGATTGAGGAAGCGGGGAAAAAGCATGGCGTTGATCCAAAGCTCATCTATGCCATCGTAAAGCACGAATCCAATTTCAGGGCTGATGCAACAAGTCACGCCGGAGCAAGAGGCTTAATGCAGCTTATGCCCCAAACAGCCAAAGGGCTTGGAGTCACGAACATCTATGATCCCAAACAGAATGTCGATGCCGGAACCCGTTACATCAAAAGCATGCTGAAGCGCTATAACGGTGACACCGCCCTCGCCCTTGCCGCTTATAACGCCGGTCCGGGCAACGTGGATAAATACGGGGGCATACCTCCATTTAAAGAAACAAAAGCATATGTACCAAAGGTAATGAGTACATACACCAAAGCTTAAGATCAGGACGCCGTCAAAAATCGGCCGTCCTCTTTTTTTTGCCATTTTCCTCCTCATATGTACATCATCTCACAATCACATTTGTTGCCCAATACCTATATGCTTGCTACAATAAGGCTACATTAAAGATATTAAAGGAGTAAACCCATGAGTCACCAAGCAAGAGTACCCTACGACATCATCGGAGGCGAAAAACTGGAACAGCTCGTCGATGTGTTCTATACTAACGTAGCACTCGATAAAGAACTCGCTCCGATTTTCCCGGATGATTTCACGGAAACGGCGCGAAAACAAAAGCAGTTTCTAACCCAGTTTTTGGGAGGTCCTCCTCTATATTCTGAAGAACACGGTCATCCGATGTTAAGGGCAAGACACATGCCTTTTGAGATTACTCCCACACGTGCAAAACGATGGCTTGCCTGTATGGAACAAGCAATGGATGAAATAGAACTGGAAGAACCGTTCAGATCTGCTTTTTTAGAACGGCTCACTCAGACTGCCAATCATATGGTCAATACAATGGAGTAAGATACTCCTTTTTAAGGAGGGACGACACATGAAAACCAAAGAAGGAAACTTCGTATGCTATGACGACTTAGGGATCTGTTGTCCGGAGGAGCCATCCTCATTCTATATTCAGAATCAGGGGAAGAAACCCCTCGAAATTTATATTTTTATCGATCCCCTCTGCCCCGAATGCTGGGCACTGGAGCCTATTATAAAAAAGCTTCAGATGGAGTATGCGAACTACTTTAAAATCCGTACGTTCCTTGGCTACGAATTGAAAAAAATGAACCCTTGCACAAACCCGAAAAACAGCCGTCATCAGAAACAGATGGCTCAGTCCTATGACGAAACAGCTACACGCACAGGTATGCCCTGTGACGGAGACGTCTGGTATGAGCAGCCGATATCCATGCCCTATAACGCCTCACTTGCCGTTAAAGCGGCTGAGCTTCAGGGTGGTGCTGTCGGATCAAAGTATCTTCGTCTTTTAAGGGAAGCACTGTTTCTGCACAAACAGAACATCGCTGATGAAGAGGTCCTCATTAAATGCGCAGAGAAGATAAAAGGTCTCGATATTGGTGAATTTAAGTGCGACCTGCACTCTGAGAGCGCTGCAAAAGCGCTTAAGGCTGACGCGTGCACAACAAAGGAAATGGACGTTCAGTCCCTTCCCACCCTCGTTTTCTTTAGCGACAATGTTGATGAACCGGGACTAAGCGTTCCAGGTCTGTACGATTACTCGGTTTACGTGGATATCATTACTGACATGCTCGGCTTCGAGCCTGAGAAATGTCCGCCGATCTCGGTTGAACGTTTCGTTAAGTTTTATACCCTCGTTGCTTCAAAGGAAATCGCTGTTGTGTTTGACATGACGTGCGAGGAAGCAGACCGGGAAATGAAAAAGCTGCAGATTCAGCAGAAGGTCGAGTGCGTTCCGGTTAAGTTCGGAAACCTGTGGCGTTATGTTGGATAAACTTGATACAATCTAAAAAGGCCGGGAGGAAACTCCAGGCCTTTTCTCTTTGATGATTGCTGCTCTTTGCACTTCTTTAATGCGGACATTGTGTTTTACACAGGCTGTACTACTCTCAACAGTCCAGGCATAAAATGAATAGAAACTTCAGGAGTCAGGGAGATGGCCAGTATGCAGGGAATTTTAATCATTACAGGGATTTTAATTATCCTGATCAGTTTCTGTCTTTTAATCCTAAGTCTTATGGGGCTTTTTCCAAAATGGATCAGCATTCCTATGCTTCTTGGATCTATTTTGTTTACGGTCAATATCATTAATCAGCGTCACCGGTTTAAAGGGTTTAAGCAATTTAACAAGACGAATTTCTTATAAAAGAAGGGCGGTTCATAAGGTGGCATTATACCTTATGAACCGCCCTTTGAAGCAGCGGAGCCGCTGCCCTCTTTTGAAAGCCCTGCACGAGTGGGTTTCTCGTGTCGGGGGAGCAGCGCGTGGAGCCATTGCCCGTCTCCTTTGGGCTTTTTTAAATTACTTATCTTCAAACAACAGGTTTTCAAGCTCCGTCAGTGTTTCTTCAAACACTTTCATCGCCTCTTTAATCGGCTCTGAAGACGTCATGTCTACCCCTGCTTTTTTTAGTACTTCGATTGGATAATCCGAGCTTCCTGCCTTCAGGAAGTCAAGATAGCGGGTAACAGCCGGATCCTCTTCTTCAAGAATCTGCTTGGCCAGCGCAGTAGCCGCACTGTAGCCGGTTGCGTATTGATACACATAGAAATTGTAGTAGAAGTGAGGGATACGGGCCCATTCAAGACCAATTTCCTCATCGATCACAATGTTGTCTCCAAAGTACTTTTTGTTTAATTCATAATATGTTTTTGTAAGCGTATCAGGAGTCAGTGACTCTCCGTCAGCTGCTTTTTCATGAATAAGCTTTTCAAATTCAGCGAACATCGTTTGTCTGAAGACCGTTCCTCTGAATCCTTCGAGGAAGTGGTTCAACAGGTACAAACGCTCCTGCTTATCTTCTGTGACACTTAGCATGTAATCGTTAAGAAGGGCTTCGTTACATGTGGACGCCACTTCCGCAACGAAAATAGAATAATTGGCATACGGGAACGGCTGGTTTTTCCGCGTGTAATAGCTGTGTACAGAATGACCAAACTCGTGTGTAAGAGTAAACAGATTATTCACGTTGTTCTGCCAGTTCATTAAAATGTACGGCATCGTACCGAATGCCCCGGATGAATAGGCTCCGCTTCTCTTCCCTTTGTTTTCCTCCACATCGACCCAGCGCTGTTCAAACCCTTCCTGAACGATGCTCACATACTCATCGCCAAGAGGCTGTGCACCTTTTTTCACAAGTTCCTTCGCTTCTTCATACGGAATGTCCATCTTCACTTCTTTTACAAGAGGCGTGTACAAATCGTACATGTGAAGTTCATCAACACCTAGTGCCCGTTTGCGAAGGTCAACATAACGGTGAAGCAAGTGGAGGTTGTCATTTACCGTATCCACAAGCTGATCGTAAACGACCTCGGGAATGTGGTTGCTGCTTAATGCCGCCTGACGGGCAGAATCAAATTTACGTACATTTGCATTAAAAAGATTCTTCTTCACGTTCCCGCTGAGTGTACTGGCGAATGTGTTTTTATATTTGTCATATGTGCTGTAAACCGCTTTAAATGCTTCTTCACGGACTTTTCGGTCGGGGCTTTCAAGAAAACGCAGGTAACGTCCGTGTGTTACTTCCATCTTCTTTCCGTTTTCATCCTCTACTTCCGGAAACGTCATATCCGCATTGTTCAGCATCCCAAACGTCGTTGAAGGTGAGCTTGTGACTTCACTTACCTGGGCAAGGAGCGCTTCCTCACTTTCACTCAAAACGTGGGGACGGTTTTCATTTAATTCATTAAGCATGTGCTTATAAAGCTTTAACTGATAATGTTCTTCAAGGAAGCTTTCCAGCTTTTCTTCAGGGATGGACAAAATCTCCGGTGTAATAAAGGACGCCTCACTGCTGGCAGCAGACACAAGCTGGGACGCACGGTCATTTAACCCCTGATAAAAAGAGTTTGTCGTATCCTGATCATAGCGCATATGAGAGTATGTATAAACACGGCCCAGTTTCTCAGAGATCTGGTCCTGATAGTTAAGCGCTTCGTAAAGGGTTTCTGCTGAATCACCAAGCTTTCCTTTGTACTCTTTCATTTTAGGAATCATTGCTTTGATTTCCTTAAACTCTTCTTCCCACTTCTCATCCGTTTCAAAAATATCTTCCAGATCCCATGTTAATTCCACAGGAATTTCATCTCGTTTAGGTAATGCTGTTGATTGTTCTGCCACTGGTGGACACCTCCGGAAAAAATTTGCGTTTCCCACTTAAAAAAGTGCAAAACGATACTCCTTATACTTCGAGACACGGCCGGTAAATCCTTCTAAAATATGAAATTTATTTTTATATCCGAAATAATCACTCCTTCTTAAATTCAGGCACCCAGTTTTCCTTCCAATATCCTTTGACTTTTTCAAGAATATATTCATCATCACGGCGGAGGGTTTCCATAGGCTTTTGGAGGGTAAGATGACACAAAATTTCATAGGAGACCGGTCCTTGTTTTTTTACCACACCAAAAAAGGCCAGAATATCCAGATACTCTGTAAGCAGCCTCTGAATCATGATGTCTTTATTAAAAGGAAGCAAACGGATTTCAAAGTGATGAAGCTCTTTTTTGAAGGAAGTTTGAAGCGATTGAATGGAAAACACAGACCCCGGGCTTCGTTTATGGATAAACGCCAGGATGATCCATGATTGCCATAAGTGAGGAGGGGTGATCATAAAGAACTGCGAAGGGATTGGAACCCTGGCTAAAGCAGGGAAATCTCTGTGGTTAAGGTGATGGTAATAAAGCAGACAGGCGATTCGCTTTTCTGCCTTTCCTTTTCGATACACAGAGGGCTTCCTCCTTGCTTTTGCGGTTTCCTTACTCCATAGAAAAAAATAATAGTTCATGGCACTGCAGGTAAAAGAGCTGCTTGGATCATCATAATGGAAGAGAGATCTGTAAGAAAACGTCTCGTTTACATGTGTGCAGACAAAAGCTTTTGCAGGTGAAAGGTACAGTATGGGCTGATATTGAAAGAAGGTGCCGGTAAAGGGGTTCAGGTAAAAGGAAGTGAGCGTGAGGGGGTGTTCGTGCGGAGGATACGAAACAAAGAATCCATCCACGATAGTAAAAGGGGTTACATAACAGGCTGGTAGTGAAGTGTCGTTCGTTAACCCGATCCAGCGGACATGGTATCCTTCGTTTATGTAGCCGCTCTGCCGGTTCATAAACGTGTTCCAGGGAATAGTCGAATGCTGAAGTTCGATCACGTATTTCTGTTGATTTGCACTGAAAAGAAGATCAGGACGTTGATTCAGCGCAGACAGTCTCTGCTCAATTTTGGGGTCAAGTTGCTGTTGTCTCAACCACTCAAAGAGCAACCATTTGCCCTGAGTATGAGATTCAGACTCGTTTTTTATTGATTCGGTACAGGATTGGGAATGCATATGGGCAAAGTGCCACGCCTTTTTTATCCCGAGCTTCAGGTACATAGGGTTATTACAATCGGGGCAGAAAAACCGCGAATGTTCCCTCTCCTTCTCAAGCTCTCCTTTGGACCAGCCATCACATAGAGACAAAAGAGTGCCGTCATGACGAAGTGCTGTGAGCATAAAACCCTCCTCTTTTTTGTTACATTTATTATACAACATACGAACGTACGTTCAAAAGGGTCTTTTCTATTTAAGGTTAAATTGCCGCCGATTATTATGTAAAAATGCTGCCAAGTTTGATCAGCAGCTCTTCAAGTCACTAAAAACCCACTTTCGTCACTGTAAGTGATGCATTTACGTAAAAAGCATTATCAGTTGCACTTGTACATAATACCCGAATCACATCTCCCTCATTAAGGAAAAAATGATCGACTCTGGATATAGTTGTCCTTATAGAGTCCTCTGGCGAATCTTCCCCAAAAGGGCTTGATCGTACTTGTGAAAGAGTAACAGAACTTCCATTAATACTAATATTAAATGTAAGATCAGTACTTTCTGCGTTATTAAATATTAATGCGACTGTAGAAAAAGTAACTGTATATACACCCTGTGTTTCAATTGTAATCGAATCGTCTGCAGTGTTCAGTACAACCCCCTGTGCGGGACCTTCAACTGTAAAATCAACATTATCATCTGTGTCAACATCAACTTCAAGATTCGGAGTACTGGTCATTGATCCATATACCGGCATCATTAAAATACCCATCACATCATTTCCTTTTTTTATATAAAATGCCAGGGCAGTATAGATGATACTGCAATCACCTAATTCAAAGGATTATTGACACCAAATGAAAAAGAGCACCCCCCAGTATTCAGGAAATGCTCATTATTATTCACAACAACGGTGACATAAGCCTTGATGTTGATTCCACAAGCTTATAGTAGAAGGACCGTTTCACAAACGCCTCCTGACGGATAATTGTGGAATGTTCCATATCATAAACAAAGTCACTTGCTAAATTTTCCACACTTCTCGTACGGTACAAAAAGGCGTTCACTTCGAAATTCAGATGAAAACTGCGCATATCCATATTTGCCGTTCCAATGGATGCAATTTCATTATCGACGATAATAATTTTACTGTGCATAAACCCTCTGTTATACTCGTAAATTTTCACTCCGGCTTCCAAAAGCTCAGGAAAATAGGAACGTGATGCATGAAAGACAATCTTCTTATCCGGTTTGCTCGGTACAAGAATGCGGACATCGATTCCCCCAAGCGCCGCGATCTTAATGGCAGACAGCATATCTTCATCGGGAATGAAGTAGGGGCTGGCGATCCAGATCGACCGCTTTGCCGAAGTAATCATCGTAAAGAACAGCTTTTTGATCACTTCCCAGCGGCTGTCAGGCCCGCTTGCAATCATCTGTACGCCTCCCTCATGCTCGCCATCAGGAAGCGTCGGTGACAGATAGCCTGGTTTTAAAGCCGCTTCACCTGTTGCATAATACCAGTCACGTAAAAAGATCAGCTGAAGACTTCTTACCGCTTCTCCCCTTACAAGAAGATGCGTGTCGCGCCAGTGTCCGAAATAACTGCTTTTACCAAGGTACTCGTCGCCGATATTCAGTCCCCCGATAAAGGCATAGCTTGTATCGACCACAATAATTTTACGATGATTGCGGTAGTTGATTTTGTTTGTAAAAAAAGGCAGACGAACAGGTGAAAAGGCAACCATTTGAACTCCGGCATCCCGAAGTTCGGATACGTATGCCTTTGAAAGCTTCCAGCATCCTACAGCATCAAACAAAAATCGGACCTCCACGCCTTCTTTTGCTTTTGCAATTAAAATATCTTTAATTTCACATCCCAGTTCGTCGTCCCGGACGATGTAATATTCCAGATGAATGTGATCGGTGGCAGACTGGAGTGCTCTTTTAATATGATAAAATGTTTCTTTCCCATCCGTTAATACCCGGGTATCGGTCTGAAACGAGATCGGGTTGTTGGCCAGACGGTGCGCAAGCCGGAACAACTTCTGCTGGTTCTCCAGCATTAAGCCCAGCTGGCTTTCATCAAGAGGGCGGTTTCCTTCAATTTTACTGAACGCCTGTTCATCCATGATGGCTTTCTTTGTAAACGATTTGCGCTTCCGGTGATTCTGGCCGAACATGAGGTAAAAAATAAAGCCGAGAAGCGGAAAGATCCCGAGAACCATGAGCCATGCAAGGGTTTTTGTCGGGTTTCGGTTTTCAAGGAAAATAACGACCGCTATAAAGAAGGCCGTGAGTGAAAAAAAGATGGAGGCCCATCCGAAGAGCCACCCTTCCCATAATTGGCCTGTTATAAGAAGTCCTGCAATTATAATTGCCAGAAAAACGATTATCTGCAGCCGTTTTAACATCGTGTTCTCCCTCTCTCTTTATCTTTTTAGGAGATGCTCTTTATTTATTATAACTCAATGACAGAGTTAATTCCTTTTCTATCCTCTACCCTTGTTTTCATTTGTTTATGTTTATCCCTGTGGTAACAGACAAAAAAAGAAGAAGCCGATCAAAGTCGACTCCTTCATCAGCTGAACTGTTCGCGGATGACCTGAAGAGCATTCTCGGAAACAATTTCTTTCCCGTACTCTTTGATACGGTAGATCGTCGTATCCGATTCGTAGCCGAACTCCAGCATGCGGCTCAGATGATTATCCTGCTCTTCATCAGTATATTTTTCATCAAGTGTTACATACATGTAGTAGCGGTTTTCAAAGTGATGGAGACTCGTTTCAATATCTTCATCGAAGCTCTTGCATAGTGAGATCACGTCTTCAAAATCGGCAAATCCGATCACAAGACTGAGAGTAAGATCTTTCTCACCGTCTTCATCTTCTCCCCTGAAGCGGCTGTCCAGCATATCGGCAATGTTATCATCCACTGCCTGATCGTTTTTATCATCTCCGACAGGAATTTCAAGCTTCACATTACCATCATTCACCTGGCCGCGGGTTACAATCACTTCAAGACCCCGGTCAAGTGCATGCACCTGAACCCAGAGAGGGCCTTCGATTTCGAAGCTTTCCTGATCATTCGCTTCGTTCATCATTTCGAAGAACAGCTCTTCGCCACGTTCGCGATTGTACCAGATTTCATCTTTATCAAAACCGCGCTTTTCAATATCTTTATATGTGATAAAAAATTTAAGTGTCGTATCGTTCACGCGTTCGATATCCATAAATCGTTCACCCTTCCATTTGAGTATTGGTGTCGTCCAATTAATCACTTTATTATTTTTCTTTTACCCAATGAGATGCATCTTCAATCCGAATGGGGGGTAGTTCCTATTCTAAAAGAAGTTCGTATGAAATGAAATAGTCCTGCTCATTTTTGTATTTGAACACCTGCATCCGGTCATCCTGGCGACACAAAAACCGCTGCACTTTTTACTATGTCCGGCCTTCAGGGGAAATCCATGTTCTGAATCCGCCTGGACATGTATACATTATTATGACTGCATGAAAGGACCAGCTGTCTCTACCATCCTTATGTTTCTATACTCCGTTAAAGAATGGGTTTAACTGATTTTATCGTTTATGCGGGGAGGAATCAACCATTGAATTCTGATTTTTTTGTCGCTTTGCTCACCGTCATCGGCATCGACCTGATTTTAGGCGGAGACAACGCCATTGTCGTAGCCATGGCGTGCCGCAAACTCCCTCCAGCTCTAAGAAATAAAGCCATTGTTATCGGTATTGCTTTTGCCATCCTCGCCAGGGGTTTTTTAACCATTATAGCAATTCATTTACTATCTATACCTTATTTAATGGGGATTGGCGGCGTTCTTCTTTTTTGGATCGCCTACAAGCTTCTTACATCTTCTGAGGGTGAACATCATGTCGCTGGTTCCGTAAGTGTATTTGCGGCTATTAAGACGATTGTCATTGCCGACGTGGTGATGGGTTTTGATAATGTTCTTGCTGTTGCCGGCGCGGCCGATGGTGATACCCTCATCGTATTTTTGGGCCTTTTAATCTCTGTCCCGATTTTAATATGGGGAAGCAAAATCATTTTGTTTCTGATGAAAAAGTTCCCCGTTATTCTTTATGCAGGAGCAGCAATTCTTGCTTTTACAGCTTCTGCGATGATTTCCCATGAACCAGTCGTCTATTTCTTCCTGGCCGACTACGGTATCCCGCCCATTGTCCTGTCGCTGTGTTTAATTACAGCTGTGGTACTGGCCGGATTTCTCCGTAACCGGGTTCAGACGATCGTATATTTTAAGAATCAGTGACCGGTGTAGCAGACATAAATCTGATGATGTATGATGCAGCCGGAATGTCCTTCGCTTTCCGCAGAGGTGTCTCCTTTTTTAAAACAACAAAGACCTTTAGAACAATCACCTTATAGAAAAAAGGCCTCTGCTGACAAGAACAGAAGGCCTCGGTTACTTATTCGTTTACGAGCTTCTTCGTTGCTTCCTGCAATTGAAAGGTTCGTACTTTCCGTGGCAGGAATCTGCGAATTTCAGCTTCATTGTAGCCAACCTGGATCCGTTTCTCATCCATTATAATCGGTCTTCTCAAAAGCCCCGGATGATCGCTGATCAGCTGAAATAAATCCTGGAGCGGCATATCGTCGATATCAACTTCCAGTTCCTGAAAGACTTTGGATCGTGTAGAAATAATTTCATCAGTGCCGTCTTCTGTCATACGGACAACCTCTTTTACCTCTTCAACAGATAATGGCTCGGAAAAGATGTTACGTTCCACAAATGCGATATCGTGCTCCTGAAGCCATGCTTTTGCTTTTCGGCAGGATGTGCAACTAGGCGATGTGAACAACGTTACCATGTAAACCGATTCTCCCTTCCAGTTATGATTCATGTATGAAAATGATGTATTCTGCTTTAAGTTAGTGAATGCTACAACACTTATTATACAATAATAATTTTAATTTGACTAGGGCATTATTCAAAAACTTGTACGGACGTTATACAAGGTGTATAACTTCACGAGTGCAGATATATCAGGTATATACCACGAACCTTAGAATGATAAACATTTATTTGTAGAAATCACGAAACTTTTTATGTAATCGCAACGGGTTTACGGAAGAAGAATGAATATTATTTCACTTTCGTTATCATTTACCTGCCTGTCATTCTCATTCCGGATTACCTGTTCTCAGTTTACCACTTGGAAAAACTGCCTTACATAGGGCAAGGCAGTTTTTCACTATTTTATAGATTTATGCAATTGTTTTAGACTGTGCTGACGGCTGACGTCTTGGGATGCGGTTCACATCGTTCCACTTACGTTTAAGCAGATCCTGCCAGAGCTGCTTTTTTCGCTTACGGCGCTGCTTCTCTTTTCCTTTCATCATTCCACACTCCTTTGCTTCATGCTGAACGGTTTAAACGGGCGGCTGGGCTTTATCATCTTCCTCTTCGAAACTGAACACTTTGTCCGTTTCGTCGTAGGATTCACCGTAAATTTGTTCATCTTTATACGTATGAATCGTTTCATACGTATGTCTCATCTTATTATAGATGCTTTCCTCTGACTCGTTCGACGGTGACCAGAATAAAATCTCCATTTCGTTAATTTTACCTGTATCAAGAGAGCGTCTGCGGTAACCGATGGATTTAGCATGTTCAAACCCTTCTCTTTTGTAAAAGCGCTGTCGTTTTTCCGTATCGGAATCATCATAATCGACCGGCTCTACTTCCAGAATAATGGGTTTGTTTTTTACTTTGAGGCCATTAAGCAGCTTTTTTCCGATTCCTTTTCCTCTCGCTGCTTTTGAAACGAACAAATAGTCAATGAAAATGAAATCGTCCATCTCTGCATACATCATAACGTGGTACTCACTTTCATCTTTTTTGTACACGTCTTTTTTCTCTTTCAAGAGTAAATCCATATGCTCTTTCGACTTCATTTCCTCAACAGGAAAATACTGATTCAGCTTTTCATACCAGTTCATTGTCCGTTACCTCCATAAGTTTCTTTCAAACAATCGTACTAGGTGTGTGCAAGGTCTTCCTTACTCTATTATAAGGGAAAACGGCTGAGAGATAAAACGCTAACATCCATTTCATTGCGATAATTAACAGCATCTTGACATCTGCCGGCCGAACACCGGTGCCGTTATTAAAAAAACGCCTGCATCCTTTAAATTCCTTTAAATCACAACGTTTATTCATGAAATTTATGGAAGGTACTATCTTTTTAGCATTCTTTGCTTCTTCTCGAGTTTAATTAAAAGTAAGAAGTTGATTTGCGCTCATTGCGCTCCGTTTCCGCGGGCGGTTTGGGAGCCTCCTCGCGCTTCGCACTGCGGGGTCTCCCCTGAACTCGCTTTTCCCGCAGGAGTGTCGCGCATTAGCTCCAATCAACACCTGTTTTTAATAACAATAATCTTTAACACATTATAAAAGCAAAGCCCATTTTTGCTGCAACAAACACTAAGAACATAAATAATAAAAACATTTGAAATTTAAGGTATGAAAATAGGAATGATTTTTTTCGGGAAGGTTATTTTAAATCTCTGTTTCTCGAAGCATTGTACGGAGTAGAACGGAATACGCGAGACTCCTGCGGAAGTTCGAGGCAGACGAAACCCCACAGGGGCAAAGCACTGAGGAGGCTCTGCGCGAGTCCGCGGAAAGGGAGTGTATTCTGTTCAACGAATCTGAATTTCAATCAGGGTTATAACACCCTTCCTAATTCTTTTAAAATAGCGTTTATTTTTTACGCTGTTTCCGGAAATAATTTGTATTTATACAAGAAGTGATGAAGCCGTAGTTCCTGAGACTCCTGTGGCAGTGACGAGCATTAACATCGTGAGTCCTCTGCGAGTTGCTTCGACGCATAACACTTCGAAGCGTAACTTGTAGAGGAAGAAGCAGGGTTCTTCCTCTCTGCCGGCACCGCCACGGAAAACGAAGGGCGCGTAGGCTTCAACCAGATTCCCCGCATTGAAGAGAATGATTTAAATAGCAACAATCTATACGAAAAACAGCCATTTTTATTACTTTAAACCTGACAGAAGCCGGGGTTCTTTCCTTTTGCCATAATCTCACGACTCTCTTGTAAGCTTCCTCCAAAACAAAGAGCAGAACCACAACCGGTTCTGCCCACTGGCTACACTTTAAGTTTTTCTTTTGCGAGGCTCAGCTGCTTTACTACCTGCTTTGGTGCAGTGCCTCCCTCGCTGTTCCTTGCTGCCACCACATTTTCGGGGGCGAGTACCCCAAAGATATCCTCTTCAAACAGTTCACTGAAGGACTTATACTCATCAAGTTCAAGCTGAAGAAGGTATTTCTTTTTCCCGATCGCATACAGGACAACCCGTCCGATCACACTGTGAGCTTCACGGAACGGCATACCTTTGTTGACCAGATAGTCGGCAATGTCCGTGGCATTGGAGTAATCCTCATTCACTGCTGCACGCATGGCATCACTCTTTACGGTCATCGTCTCGATCATCGGAGCGAGCATATTAAGAGAGCCCATAACCGTCTCAACCGTGTCAAACATGCCTTCCTTGTCTTCCTGCATGTCTTTGTTGTAGGCAAGCGGAAGTCCCTTGAGTACGGTAAGCAGACTCATAAGATTCCCGTACACACGGCCGGTTTTTGCACGGAGAAGCTCAGGTACGTCCGGGTTTTTCTTCTGGGGCATAATACTCGATCCTGTACAGAACGAGTCATCAAGCTCAACAAAGCTGAATTCCTCACTGCTCCAGATGACAAGCTCCTCACTCAGACGGGAAATGTGCATCATCATCACAGACGCGGCTGACAAATATTCAAGAATGAAATCACGGTCGCTTACCGCATCCATACTGTTTGGATACACATCCTGAAAGCCGAGAATCTCAGCTACACGCTCACGGTCAATCGGAAATGTTGTTCCGGCCATGGCTCCTGCACCAAGAGGCAGGAGGTCCACGCGTTCCAGACTGTCAATGAAGCGCTGTTTGTCGCGCTCAAGCATCCAGAAGTAGGCGAGAATATGGTGGGCAAAAGAAACAGGCTGTGCTCTCTGGAGGTGGGTGTACCCGGGAATCATCGTATCAATATGAGCTTCAGCCTGCTCCACGATGGCTCCCTGGACACTTTCAATAAGAGCGATGGTTTCTTTGGTGTGCTTCTTTAAGTAAAGGTGCATATCTGTTGCCACCTGGTCATTCCGGCTTCTTCCTGTGTGGAGCTTTCCGCCGAGAGGACCGATTTCTTCGATTAGAAACTTCTCGATATTCATATGAATGTCTTCATCGGCTACCGAATATTCCAGTTCCCCGGCAAGAAGTTTTTTCTTCACACTTTTCAGACCCGCCGTAATCTTTTCACCGTCATCCTCAGAGATGATCCCCTGTTCAGAGAGCATCTTCACATGGGCAAGGCTGCCTTCGATGTCTTCTTCTGCAAGCTTCTGGTCAAACCCGATCGAAGCGGTCAGTTCTTCAACTAGTTTATTCGTTTCTTTAGTAAAGCGGCCTCCCCATAATTTTGACACGGTTATACCTCCTCTTTCACCTGCGTTGGCATTTCTTTCTTATGCACATCTGCGTATACTTTCGTTGATAAACCGAACAGCTTGATAAAGCCTTCTGCTGCTTTATGATCGAACGCGTCGCCTTTTGAATACGTAGCGAGATCCGCGTTGTAAAGGCTGTTCGCAGATTTTCTTGCAACCACCTGATAGTTTCCTTTGAACAACTTCACTTTGATTGTTCCGGAAACAACGTCCTGAGTCTGGTCAATGAACGCTTCCAGCGCGTTTTTCAATGGTGAGAACCACAGACCTTCATAGATCAGTTCTGTCATTTTGTTATCCACTTGTGTTTTAAACTGCGTCACTTCACGAGGAAGGGTTAACAGCTCCAACTCTTTGTGGGCATGAATCAGAATAAGAGCAGCGGCATTTTCGTATACTTCACGGCTCTTTATCCCAACCAGACGGTTTTCTACATGATCAATTCTTCCGACACCGTGTGTCCCTCCGATTTCGTTCAGCTTCTCGATGATCTGGACAAAGTCCATTGATTCTCCGTTGAGCGCCACGGGGAGCCCTTTTTCAAATTCAATGTCAACGTACTCCTCTTTGTCCGGTGTCATCGTAATCGGCGCTGTCCATTCAAATGCGTCTTCAGGTGCTTCTGCCCATGTATCTTCAAGAACACCTGCTTCACATGCGCGGCCCCAGATGTTTGCATCAATGGAATACGGCTTATCAACATTTACCGGTACATCAATGCCTTTTTCCTTCGCATATTCGATTTCTTCATCACGGTTCATTCCCCATTCACGAACAGGAGCAATAACCTGAAGATCCGGGTTCAATGCCTGGATGGAAACATCAAAACGTACCTGGTCGTTTCCTTTTCCTGTGCATCCGTGAGCCACGGCTACGGCACCTTCCTGCTCGGCAACTTCAACGAGAAGCTTGGCGATTAACGGTCGTGAAAGAGCCGAACTCAGCGGGTACTTCCCTTCATATAAACAGTTGGACTTCAACGCAGGCGCCAGATACCCTTTTGCCAGAAGTTCCTTTCCTTCAATCATGATGGCTTTTACAGCTCCTGTATCAAGCGCTTTTTGTCGGATCGCTTCAAGATCCTTCCCTTCACCTACATCAATCCCAAGGGCGATAACATCATAATCGTATTTTTCCTCAATCCACTTGATGGACACGCTTGTATCTAAACCTCCGGAATAAGCAAGAACCACTTTACCTTTACTCATCACTATCTCTCCTTTATATATGAATGATTATTTACTCTCAAGAATTTTTATACATTCATAGTATAAAAAATTAGTTGCTCATCGTCAACCGTAATAATGCTTTTTGTGCATGTAATCTGTTTTCGGCTTCGTCAAATACAACCGAGTGTCTGCCGTCAATGACTGATGCTGTAACCTCTTCGCCGCGATGTGCCGGGAGACAGTGAAGAAAAATAAAATTTTTATCCGCATGACTGCATAAAGCTTCATTTACCTGATACGGAGCAAATACATTTAGACGTTCTGCCCGTTCGTCTTCATCCCCCATGCTCGCCCACACATCTGTGACAACCACATCGGCGTTCGTGACTGCCTCTATCGGATCCTCCGTTACAGTAATGGCTGAGTGGTTCTTTGAAGCTATTTTAAGGGCTTTTTTTACAATAGACTCATTCGGCTGATACCCTTTAGGACTTGCAATTGAAATATTCATTCCGGAAAGGGCGGCACCTTCAATCAGGGAGTGAGTCATATTGTTGTCACCATCACCGACAAAACACACCTTCAGCCCTTTGAGCCGGCCTTTATACTCGATGATCGTCTGCAGGTCTGCCAGCACCTGGGCAGGGTGATGATCATCTGTCAGACCGTTTATTACAGGAACCGTCGCATGAGTCGCAAGCTCCTCCACTTTGTTATGGGCAAAGGTTCTAATCATGATGCCGTCAACATAGCGGGAAAGAACTTTGGCTGTATCAGAGATCGACTCCCCGCGGCCGAGCTGAAGGTCCTTTGAACTGAGAAAGATGCCGTGTCCCCCAAGCTGCTGCATCCCGACTTCAAAGCTGAGCCGCGTTCTTGTGGACGATTTTTCGAAAATCATCCCTAGGGTTTTTCCTTTCAGGTATTCGTGGGGGATGCCTTGTTTCTGCTTTTGCTTTAATTCTGCCGCTTCTTTAAGAAGAAGGACGAGCTGCTCCTCAGACAAGTCTGCCAAAGTGAGAAAATCCTTCCCCTTCATTGTCTTCTCAAGTCCTTGCTGTATATTGTTTGTTACCAGTTGCATCGTTTCACCTCATTCATGAATTTTTTCTTACCTGTAAGCTCCAGAAGGCTCACTGGCTGCCCGTTTGTATACGGTGCACTGTTTACATCTAGCCACGCTTTCAACGACTCAGCTGCTGTAAAGCAAGGGACGTCAAAGGTAACGGCCAGTTCTCTTATTAAAAATCCTGTACGGTCTTTTGTCCGCCCCATCGTCGGTATATTAAATACCAGGTCAGGCTGTGCACTCTTCCACCAGTCGGAGAGTTCTTCCCCTTCAACACAGGTGGAGACGATCCCTGACTCATTCAAATAATCTCCAGTCCCCTTTGTAGCTGCAATCTCATAGCCCAGATCTGAACATGCCTGGATAAAAAAGAGGGCTTCCTGCTTCGCGCCTTCCGCGATTGAACAGAACAACAGAGGATGATTCTTTACCGGCGGCGCTGCTATGACCTTTTTATACGCCTCTTCCAGTGTAAAACCAAAGCCAAGGGTCTCACCGGTTGATTTCATTTCCGGCCCGAGTACATGATCAACACCAGGAAGTTTGGATGCTGAAAATACCGGGGCTTTTACTGTGAAGTAGTCAGGTTCTGCTAAAAGTCCCTTCATCTCTTCCGGCACCTTCTCCCCGAGCTGGATCCTTGTCGCCCATTCCACCATAGGCACCCCGGTTACTTTACTCATGATCGGCACTGTCCGTGACGCTCTCGGGTTTACTTCCAGAACGTAAACTTGATTGTCGTGAAGGACAAATTGAATGTTCATCATGCCTGATACAGGAAGGTTAACAGCCAGTGTTTCTGCGTATTCGAGCATCGTTTCCTTTGCTTGTTCACTTATGGTTACCGGTGGGAAAAGAGCGGTACTGTCTCCTGAATGAACACCTGCTTTTTCCACGTGTTCGAATATTCCAGGGATCATCACAGACTCTCCGTCACTGATCACATCCATCTCGCACTCCATGCCCGGCATAAACCGGTCAACCAAAAGCGGCCAGCCCCGCTGATTTCCCGATCCCATAAAAAGCTTCACGTTTTTAACAAGCTCGGTGCGGTTTTCACAAACAAACATGGACTGTCCGCCAATTACATAGGATGGGCGGATCATAACAGGGAAACCAAGTTCCCTTACTGCCGCATCGAGTTCATCAAATCCGCTGACGGTTTTTCCCGGGATATGGGGAATTCCGTGTTTGTTAAGAAGGCCGTAGAATTTTTCCCGGTCTTCAACTCGGTCAATGGCTTCCAGAGGGGTTCCAAATACAGTTACACCTTCTTCTGCCAGGGCTTCCGCCACATTTATTGCCGTCTGTCCGCCAAATTGAACGAGAACACCTTTGACCTGTTCTTTTTTTGCCACAGCTAAAATATCTTCTGCCGCAAGGGGTTCAAAATAAAGCCGGTCCGCCACGGCGTAATCGGTGCTCACCGTTTCAGGGTTATTGTTCATCACAACTGCCTCAAAGCCCAGCTTCTGGACTGCTTTTGCTGCATGAACAGAGCAGTAGTCAAACTCCACCCCCTGGCCGATCCGGATTGGACCTGAACCGATAACCAGGATTTTTTCAGCCGGTGTGACAGGCACTTCGTCTTCCCCCTGATATGTTGCGTAATAATAAGGAGTCACCGCATCAAATTCCGCCGCACATGTATCCACGAGCTTGTAGCCTCTCGTAAGACCCTGCTTCTTCTGTTTCTGACGCACGTCCCGTTCGGTTACATCAAACAGGGAAGCGATCCACTCATCTCCAATATTCATGTTTTTCGCCCGGTGAATGTGTTCATCCAGTACCGTTTCCCATGAGGACACCGTGAGTGTTTTTTCCATGTCCAGAATGTTGGCGATCTTCTTTAGGAACCAAGGGTGAATCTGTGTATGACGATGGATATCTTCCACAGTTAAGCCTCGCTTGAATGCCTCTCCGATGGCAAACAAACGAAGGTCCGTTGGTACTTCCAGTGTGTGTGTGACCTCTTCATCTGTCATCTGCTTCACAAGAGGGTGATCGAGGCTGTAAATGTTCATTTCCAAAGACCGTATTGCTTTATTTAAGGCGCCCTCAAATGAGCGGTCAATCGCCATTACTTCCCCTGTTGCTTTCATCTGCGTACCGAGAGTACGGTCTGCTTCGGGAAATTTATCAAATGGAAAACGGGGCAGCTTTACAACAATATAGTCAAGGGCAGGTTCAAAAGAAGCAAACGTTGTTGCCGTAATCGGATTTTTAATTTCATCCAGATCATACCCGAGTGCTACTTTCGCCGCGATTCTTGCAATTGGGTATCCCGTCGCTTTCGATGCAAGTGCCGAAGAACGGCTTACTCTCGGATTCACTTCAATAATGCAGTATTCATTCGTCTCGGGATGAAGGGCGAACTGAATGTTGCATCCTCCCACAACGTCCAGTGCACGGATCACTTTTAATGAAGCGTCACGAAGGAGCTGATACTGCACATCTGAAAGCGTCTGTGACGGCGCCACAACGATGGAATCTCCAGTATGAACCCCTACCGGATCCATATTTTCCATGTTGCACACGATCGTACACGTGTCATTCGTATCCCTCATCACTTCATATTCGACTTCTTTCCAGCCTTTGATGCTTTTTTCCACCAGCACCTGATTGATTGGACTTAGCGTCAGCCCCCGCTTAAGGACCTTTTCGTATTCCTCATCACTCGAGGCAAACCCTCCTCCTGCACCTCCCAGGGTATAGGCTGGACGGATAATAACCGGATAGCCTGATTCCTTCACGAACTGCCGTCCTTCTTCCAGAGACGCGACAATGGAAGATTCAGGAATGGGCTCACCAATGTCCATCATCAACTGCCGGAACTTCTCCCGGTCCTCACCTTTCTGAATGGCTTCTACACTTGTTCCGAGAAGGGTAACTCCGTATTTTGCGAGAATACCCTTTTCATAGAGTTCAACGGTAAGGTTCAGTCCGGTCTGACCACCCAGTGTGCCGATGAGTCCGTCCGGCTTCTCTTTTTGAATAACAGCTTCCACACTTCCGGCGGTGAGCGGTTCCATGTAGAGTTTGTCAGCAACCGTCTCATCCGTCATGATTGTAGCGGGGTTGTTATTCACGAGAATCACTTCAACCCCTTCTTCTTTTAAAGATAAACAGGCCTGCGTTCCTGCATAGTCAAATTCGGCAGCCTGACCGATAACAATCGGACCAGACCCGATTACAAGCACTTTGTTTATCCCCTGAACCTTAGGCATACAATTTCCCTCCTGCTGCAACTGTCTGCTTTATAAAGTCATCAAAAAGGTAATCCGTATCACTTGGTCCCGGATGGGCCTCAGGATGAAACTGGACACTTTGTACTGGAAGAGTGTTGTGACGAATCCCTTCCACTGTCCCGTCGTTCACATTTTTGTACGTCACGTGAAAGTCTGACGGCAGGTAATCGTTCTTTACAACGTAGCCATGGTTCTGAGAAGTCATCCTCACTTTTCCGGAAACCATCTCCTTGACCGGATGGTTACTCCCCCGGTGACCGTTCAGCTGTTTTTCTGTGCTCCCGCCATAGGCAAGGGCGATCAGCTGGTGTCCAAAACAGATCCCAAAAGCCGGCCAGCTTTCGGATATTTTCTTAATTTGAGTGAAATACGGTTCCAGCGCTTTTGGGTCGCCGGGGCCGTTACTGAAAACAACAGCATCAGGGCAAAGCTCCTTCATTTCATTTAAAGTGGTTGTAAATGGAACAACTGTTACTTTACATCCCCTTTTAAGCAGGGAATCGAGAATTGATTTTTTGTAACCGTAATCCATCATCACCACATGAGGATTTCCTTCTCCGTATGTTTTTGCCGAGGTTACAGAGACCTGATGGACGAGACTTAGGGAATTTTCCGTCTTCCATGGATGCGATAAAGAAGCAGTATCGGATATGATGCCTGTGACCGTATTGTGCTGTCGGATCGTTTTGACAAGAGCCCGGGTATCAATCCCGCTCAACCCCGGGATTTCCCACTTCATTAACAACGTTGAAAAAGAACCTTCGGGATCCCACATTTCACCGGTAACAATTCCAGCCACGGCTGGCCTCGTGCTTTCATTTGCCGTTTCAAGCAGGCCGTAATTTCCCACCATCGGATAGCAGAATGTAAGAACCTGTCCTGCATAGGAAGGGTCTGTGAGCGTCTCCTGATAACCGGTCATGCTTGTGGTGAATACGACTTCCCCTGCCTGTTTGCCCGTGGCACCAAGCAGTTCACCTTCAAACACATCTCCTGTACTTAAGTGTAGATAACCTTTTGTCACAGCTTCACCCCTCCTTTCTCCTCAATGGCTGTGAGTATGTTTTCCAGCACACCAGCCACTTCGTCGATTTCCTCTTTCTTCGTTGTTAATGGTGGCAGGAGCCGTACAACATTCGCTCCTGCTGTCAGAATAAGCACGCCCTTCTCGAGAGCTTTTATGACAATTTCTTTTGCCGGGCATGAGACTTCCATTCCCGCCAAAAGACCTTTCCCTCTTACAGATTGGACGAGAGAGAATTGACTCTCCAGTCTTTTAAGCTGTGAAAATAAGTAATCGGACTGCACCTCTGCGTTTTTAATGACGTTGTTATCCAAGATTTCCTTCAGTGTAGCGAGCCCTGCTGTTGAAGCGAGGGGATTCCCTCCGAATGTAGTACCATGTGATCCCGGCGTAAAAGAAGCCGCGGCATCTTTCCCTGCAATAACCGCTCCAATAGGAAAGCCCGACCCAAGTCCCTTTGCAAGAGTCATGACGTCCGGGGTAATGCCGTAATGCTCATAGGCAAACAGTTTTCCTGTACGCCCCACGCCTGTCTGAACTTCATCTAGAATCAGAAGGATATCATTTTGTTTACAAATTCCTTCAAGCTGCCGGACCCACTCGGTATCTGCGGGTACAATGCCTCCTTCACCCTGAACCAGCTCCAGAAGAACGGCACACGGGCGTTTTGCTGCAATAGCATCGAGGGCAGCAGTGTCGTTAAACTCCAAATGTTGAAAGCCCTCTGGTAAAGGATCAAATCCTGCTTTCACATGACTTTGTCCGGTTGCCGTAAGAGTGGCAAGCGTTCTTCCGTGAAAAGACTGCGCGAACGTGACGACATCATGTGTATTTTTCTGTCCTTTGTCTGCTGCATATTTCCTTGCCAGTTTAATTGCCGCTTCATTGGCTTCAGCCCCGCTGTTGCAAAAGAATACCTGATCACCGAAAGAATGACGGGTGAGCGCTTCTGCAAGTTGTTTCTGAGCAGGAATGTGGTATAAATTCGAACAGTGCCACAGGCTTTCAAGCTGGTTTTCTACTGCTTCTTTCACCGCGTCAGGCACATGTCCCAAATTGCACACAGCAATTCCTGACGTGTAATCAAGATATTTTTTTCCGTCTGCATCCCAGACAGAGGATCCTTTTCCTTTCACAATCTCTATCGGGAAGCGCTGATAGTTCTGCATGATGTTATCCAACACGGTATCCCTCTTTATCTGCTGTAATTTTTGTTCCAATCTCTTTTCCTTGTAAAAAATCCGGGAGGCTTGATGCATTCATACCGTTTACAATTCCTACACGGGTTACTCCCGAGGACAGTCCGTCAAGTGCGGACCGGACTTTGGGAATCATACCTCCTGTAATCCATTTATCTTGAATAAACGATTCCGCTTCTGTTTGTGTCATTTTATGAACCGTTTTTTTCTGACCGTTTTCTTCTATATAAATACCGGCAATATCACTGATAAAACAAAGCTCTGCATTCAGTGCACCAGCCACGGCAGCTGCAGCCACATCACCGTTGATGTTGTAGGTTGTACCCTCTCCGTCGCCGCCAACAGGGGAAATAACAGGAACCATTCCCTCTGAGGCAATAAGATCAATGAGGGCTGTTTTGACTTTGGTTACCTTCCCTACAAGACCGAGAGCACTCTCTTTGTACATCGGTTCTGTTGTAAAAAGACAACCGTCAACTCCGCTGAAGCCGAACGCATTGGCTCCGGCTTTTTGGAGAGAGGAGACGAGTTTTTTATTTACAGATCCGCTGAGTACCATTTCCACTACTTCCAGTACTCCCTCAGAGGTAACCCTCATTCCGTCGGTAAATGTTGTCGGGACACCCTGCTTTTCAAGCAGCTCTGAAATGAGGGGGCCGCCGCCGTGAACAATTACAGGCTGCCACTCTTCAGTATGCTGAAGGTCTGCGATGGTTTCATAAAATCCCGCAGGGAGCCGGTCAAGGACACTGCCTCCACACTTTATAACAACGTACTTTTTCATCAGAGTACCTCCTTACGTCCGGTATGACGCATTTATTTTGACATAGTCGTAAGTAAGGTCGCATCCCCAGGCTTTCGCTTCTCCCTCTCCCTGACCGAGGTGAGCGTGAATGCTGATTGTATCGTTATTCAGATATTCCTTTGCCGCACCTTCATCAAATGGAAGAGGAAGCCCCTGGGCAACGACCGGAACAGGTCCGAGAAAGACATCCACTTTTTCAGGTATAACAGGTTCGTTACTGTATCCGATGGCACAAACGATGCGCCCCCAGTTCGGATCACTCCCAAAGACAGCAGTTTTTACAAGATTGGAAGAAATAATCGCCTTCCCGATCCTTTTCGCTCCCGCATCTGACTCTGCACCTGTCACCGATACTTCAATGAGCTTTGTAGCCCCTTCGCCGTCTTTTGCAATGGATTTGGCAAGACTCTCACACAGGGTTTGAAGTGCTTCACAAAACTCCGCCCACTGTGGATGCCCTTCGTGAAGGGTATGATTACCGGCGTGGCCGTTCGCCATGAGGAGGACCATATCGTTCGTGCTCGAGTCTCCGTCAACGGTAATCATGTTAAATGTACGGTCAATCGCTTCTTTCAAGGCGTTTTGGAGGCTCTCCCAGGCTACTTCTGCGTCTGTAGTCAGAAAAGCGAGCATCGTTGCCATATTCGGATCGATCATCCCCGACCCTTTTGCCGCGCCGCCAATGGTGACGGTTTTCCCGTCGATAACAAGCTCAACGGAGGCGGTTTTTTCACATGTATCTGTTGTGAGAATGGCTTTTTCAAACCGGTTTGTTCCCTCGTTTTCTTCATCATAAAACGCTGTAAGGCCCTGGCTGATTTTCTCAACCGGCAGAGGAACTCCGATCACACCTGTGGAGGCAACTGCTGCATGTTCCGGGGCAATCCCGGCGGTTTGGGCAAATTGGGAACGCATCTCATAGGCGTCTTGTAACCCTTTTTCTCCCGTACACGCATTGGCTACACCGGAGTTTACGAGTACTCCTTGAATCTTGTGAGCTGTGAAGATACTTTCTTTAGTTACTTTTAAAGGCGGTGCCTGAAACTGGTTGGTCGTGTAAACAGCCGCAGCAGTTGCAGGCGTGTCAGAAATCAGCCAGCCCAGGTCAAGCTTTTTTCTCCGGATGCCGCAGTGAACGCCGCCTGCCCGGTAACCTGCGGGAGTGGTTACGCCTCCGGCTGAATTAATTTTGCAGATCGGTTTACTTGTGATTGTTTTCATTTTTGCACCACCTTTTTAATTTTTACTATTGTATAAGTCATTGATGGAAGATGTTTATGCTGCATCCACCCCTTATCTTGTTGAGGTGGTACCCGTGAGCCTCATGCTACGAAAGGCACCGGAATAGTCCATTAGTTTGGAAAAGTAAGGTGTTGACTTCCTCTCATCGCGCTCCTTTTCTGTTTGCGGTTCGAGCCTCAGCGCTTTGCGCTTCCGAGGTCTCCCCGGAACTCGCTCTCACCGCAGGAGTGTCGAGCATTCGCTTCAATAAACACTTTTTTTATAACGGCATTGACCTTTAGCACATCAGAGAATTTAACTCACTTTATTTTGCAATCAAAGCTCTAAAGTGGTGACGTTATTATCAGACTTTGATTTTTTCAGTGGATTCCTCCGCATTGCGGGGTCTTATCAAGGCCTGAAAACTGCAGGAGCCTCGTTCGCTCCTTTTTGTTTAAGGATAGACCGGCACTTGCCCAAGACCGGCTGTTTCTTCCCATCCGTTCATTACGTTGACATTTTGGATGGCCTGGCCGGCAGCACCTTTTCCAAGGTTGTCGATAGCGGATACGATGGTCAGCCTGCCTGTGCGTTTATCGGAATAAAAGCCGATGTCACAGAAGTTACTTCCGTAAACTTCTTTCGTTGCCGGAATCTTGCCTTCAGGTCTGATGCGGACGAAAGGATCGTTTTTATAAAAGTCTTCGTAATAGCTGATTACGTCTTTAGTAGTCTGGTATTCTTTCATTTCCACGCTGATCGTACAAAGGAGTCCCCGCGTCATAGGAACAAGATGCGGTGTGAAGGTGACTGTGACCTCCTCCTCACTTACCGTGTTCAAAAACTGCTCAATTTCCGGAATGTGCTGATGGGTGCCCGGTTTGTACGCCTTGAGGCTTTCATTTGTTTCGGAAAAGTGGGTGTTCAGCGACATTCCTCTTCCAGCTCCCGAAACGCCAGACTTCCCGTCGATTACGATTCCGCCTTCCTTAGCCCAGTTCGTTTTAAACAGAGGCATTAAGGCAAGAAGCGTCGCTGTCGGGTAGCATCCCGGGTTTGAAATGAGGGACGTTTCTTTAATCTCTTTCCGGTAGATCTCTGTGAGACCGTAGGTGGCTTTCTTTTGTACACTTTTTTCAGGTGGTGATTTTTTATACCACGTTTCATAAAGCCCATCCCCGGTAAGTCTGAAATCACCTGAGAGATCCACGCATGTGATTCCTTTATCGAGACACCCGGACACAAGATCCTTACTTACACCCGCTGGCGTTGCAAAGAAAACAAGGTCTGTTTCCTCACCAAGAGTATGTATATCGTATTCATCCATTGTATGAGAATAAATATCTTGCAGATGTGGATAGGCCTCTTGTATCAGTGTCCCGGACTGAGATTTGGATATTACAGAATTCAACTGTATTGACGGGTGTTGTTTCAGTAATCGGATTAATTCGACGGCACCGTACCCCGTTCCGCCCACAATCGCTGCATTCATTTTGATCGTGCTCCCTTCAACTCGAATAATTAATTATTATACTTACGGCTCTATTTTTATGCAATACCTTTTTAGAAAAAGTTTTCAAAAAAATTACGGGGTCTGTCCCCGCACAATTTTGTGTAAGATTGTGGGATTGGAAGGAGTGGGTAAATCAACAGCAACTTAAGGTAATTAATACATACAAAAAAACAGACCATAAAGTGAAAAGATGCTTAAATACATTAAGCTCATAATAAAAAAAAGAAGCCCCTACAGGACTTCAAAATTAATAACCCAGTTGTATGTAATAATTTACCTATTCAACCCTTTTCAGCTCCGCAAAATTTTTTTCGCCATTCAGCTTAAAAGACTCACTGCTGATAGAATTTAGTAAACAATAACTAGGTTTATTTTAGGAAATATATATTGAATAAAGCTGTGAATAACTTTAAAAATAAAACTAGGAAAATTTTGAATATATTAGCTTTCGTTGAGAAGAGAATACCCTATCAGCATCATAGTTCCCTTCAGTAATTTCGTAGGGAAATGGGAAAGCAAATACTTGGAGTGGCTTTATTTCTTCCACCTCTGGAATAGAAAACTCGATCAAACCAGTACTTCCCCCTTTAATTGTTGTATATAATACATGATTTTCACCTATATTTACCTGTTCCCAACCTAGAAATGCAATTATCGCATAGGGGACGTCTTCTTCATAAGAATTTCCCACATGCAGATAAGTGGATTCACCACTATCTATTTTTGATGTTAATCTATATTCTCCGGGTACTGTATTTATCATAACTCCTTGTATATCATTATCCCCAAGGATTTCAGCTTCAGCATTTGCATTGAAGAAATTAGTCATTTCATCAGCAGATGACGCTCTTCTTAATGACAAATTTTCTTCTAAATTATAGGCAGCCTCCATATTGTCTTCGTCTAAAATTAAATCAGGGTCAGATACGGAGATAATCGTAATTCACCGGGTTCGTTTGAAGAAGGAGAAATGTGAAATTCAATCTGCTCAATTGAATTTGACGGTACGATATAATTTAATTTCTCATAAGTCGCTTCATCATGCTCGAATATCATCTGTTCAAAATTCTCTAGTACAAGCATCCCGAATTCAATATCTTCCTCAAAATATTGTCCCATTTCAAACAAAAGAGAGTAGTCATCAGATTGAGAGTCTGACAAGTAAGTATCAATGATTTTGGAATTTTCCCCATAGAGACCATATGATAATACTTCGGCATTTTTTTCTACTAGCCCTGGTATATCATCTTCACTTCCGATTGTTTCCCCCTCATCAATGCAACCGGTATTCATTATAGATAAAAGGAATAAAAGAGCTATATTGCAGGCAATTATCAAATAAATGCCCCCTAACTAAATAAGCAAAGGGGGCCATTCCCCCCTTTGCTATAGTTTTTGTATTAATCTTCTTTTCCGATCAAATAGTCAACGCCTTCACTGTAACGGTTACCGGCGTTCCACAGGAGGAATTCATCCACGCCGTTTTCGTACAGTGCTTTAATCTGTGCCTCCACTTCGGCAGCACGGTATGGAATGTAGTTGCCCGATCCAAGGTAGGATGCTGTAAAGTCCTGAAGCCACGGACGGGAAACAGGCGGCTCTTCCAGTTCAGCAAGCTTTTCATTCTCGATTTTAATGTACTCTGTCACCAGTTCATACGGGTACAGGTCCGGTTTGTCGAGTCCGAAATGGGCTGTCCAGTGACTCGGATAAATCATAGAGGAAATCACGTCCACATTCTCTGAAATACGCGTGAAGTTCTGGCCGATTCCCGGAGCCTCAGGCAGCGTTGCCGTGTAACCGAAAATGTCAACGGATACATCTACATCATAAGGAGCAAGACGTTCCCTCGCGTAAGCTACAAAATCAGTCACGGCATCAACACGGCGCTGCACATTGTCCCCTTCACTGTCTTTATAATCCCCTACTTCATAATTCAGCTCTTCGTCCCGGCGTTCAAACCCTTCCGGATAACGGACATAGTCAAATTGGATCTCCTGAAAACCCATTTCCGCAGCCTTGATGGCGATATCAATATTATAGTCCCAAACCTCTTTGAGGAACGGGTTCACGAACGCTTCGCCACGGCCGTTTTTCCACACTTCGCCGCTGTCTGTCGTAAATGACCACTCCGGTTTTTCTTCAGCAAGCAAGGTATCCTTAAATACTACCACCCGTGCAATGGGATACACCTCATGCTCTTCAAGACGGCTCATCATTCCTTCAGGATCACTGATGAAGGGGCGGCTGATGTCATAAAACGGATCGTCCTCTTCAGGCTTATACGTTAGAAATCCATCATCGTCTTTAATATCGATGACCATGGAATTTAAATCCGTTGTATCCATCAGGTCAAGGAGTGACTCCATGCGCGCACCGCCGGCTGAATGAGCGGTTACAAAAATCCCCCGGACGGCATCCGGATACTCGAATGTATAGCCCGAATCAAACGAAAAACGCGCCACACGATCCGGCCACTCCCGGACCTCAAGGGCGTTTGCCTTCTCGCCGTGAACGTTCATCGACACCGTTTCTTCTTCTGCAGAAGCTTGTCCTGATACCATGAACAAAGACACCCCTGCCACAAGCGCTGCTACCGTACTTTTACCGAATTTCCCCATTTTTTCACTACCTTTTCTGCCGAGTTATGTAGGCCACTATTTCCTTTATTTTATCCTATTGCCTACATTATACAACGAATTCCAGTGAAACCCAACGACATTTCCCGGCGGATTTTGTCGCATTTTCGCCAGTTCAAGGGATTGTCATTCACCCTAGCTGTGTTTTTCCTTTATAATAGAAACATATTGTCCGAAACGAGACTAAATTTGAGGTGGAACTGTTTATGCATCGCAACTTACGATCCTTTATCGATCAGTTAAAAAAAGAAAACGACCTTGTGGAAATCCACGCCGAAGTTGATCCTTATCTTGAAATTCCCGAAATTCACCGGCGCGTGATTGACGAACAGGGCCCGGCCCTTCTTTTCACAAACATCAAAGGAAGCACTACGCCTGTTGTCACAAACCTGTTTGGAACCGTTAAACGCGTCGATATGGCCTTTGGCCCAAAGCCTGAAGCCTTTGTTAAACAAGCCGTAGGTGCACTGGATAAACTGATGCCCCCAACCCTCGGCTCACTTTGGAACGAGAAAAATCTGTTTACAGATGTATTAAAAATGGGAACAAAAGGCGTCAGCCAGTCAAAAGCACCCGTCATGGAGCACCATACAACCGATGTAAACATGAAAGAACTCCCGGCCCTTACAGGCTGGCACCATGACAGCAATCCGTTTGTGACCCTTCCTCTTGTGTACACAGAGCACCCGGATCATAACGAACATAACCTGGGCATGTACCGGATTGAAATTAAAGAAGCCAAAAAGACTGGCATGCACTGGCAGATTCATAAAGGTGGCGGCTTCCATCACAGTGTTGCCGAAGAAAAAAATGAGGCACTTCCCGTTTCCCTTTTTGTAGGGGGACCGCCGGCACTGATCGTTTCTGCGATCGCACCGCTGCCTGAAGCTGTGCCTGAACTGATGTTTTCATCTCTTCTTATGGGTGAAAAATTAAACGTAGTGAATGTGGACAACCATCCGCACCCGATTATCGCTGAAGCAGAATTCGCTTTTGCCGGAGAAGTTCCTCCACACGTGAGAGAACCTGAAGGGCCGTTCGGTGACCACTACGGCTACTATTCTCTGGAGCATGACTTCCCGGTATTTAACGTAAAGCAGATGTGGAAGCGGAAAGATGCCATTTATCCGGCCACAGTCGTTGGTAAGCCGCGCCAGGAAGACTACTTTATCGGAGAGTACCTCCAGCGCCTTATGAGCCCGATCTTCCCGGTTGTCATGAACGGGGTAAAAGATCTGTGGACTTACGGGGAAACAGGTTTCCACTCCCTTGCCGGAGCCGTTGTCCGTGAAAGCTACTATAAAGAGGGCCTTGCCCACGCCCTGAGAATCATGGGTGAGGGCCAGCTGACCCTTACGAAATTCCTGATGGTGACGAATAAACCGGTGGACCTCTCCAACTTCCCTGAACTTCTGGAAGCTGTGCTTGAGCGTTTCCAGCCGGAGCGCGACCTTCTTATTTTAAACGACACGTCCATGGATACTCTTGATTACACAGGACGTAAGTTTAATGTAGGTAGTAAAGCGATTATGACCGGACTCGGGGAGGCGGTCAGGGAACTTGCCCGTACCTATGAAGGCGGCTCCATTCCGGGGGCAAAAGACGTAACGCCTTACTGTGGCGGCTGTCTCGTCATAAGCGGTCCGTCCTTTGAAGAAGATCCTGAATTTGGAGATGCCCTTGTAAAGCATGCCGGCACACAGCTGAAAGACTGGCAGCTCGTCTTCCTAGTCGATGACACTCGCATCACAGAATCCCAGCAAGCGATGCTCTGGACGACGTTTACCCGTTTCGATCCGGCCTACGACCTTTATGCGGACCGTGATATTGTCCGGAACAACATCCGCTACAAAGGACCGGTCATCATCGACGCCCGGATGAAGCCATTCTATCCTGACGAAGTGGAAACACGGGAAGACATTGACCAGCTTGTTACCGACCGCTGGAAAGAATATTTCCCCGGATAACCCAAAAAGCACTGGACCGGGAGGAACGCTCTGATGCTACAAGCACGAAACCGGCTTGTAACAGACAAAAACTCGAATGGAAAAGCCTGAGCCGCAACCGGGTCAGGCTTTTTCGCTGGCATTGGGGTAGTGCTCCGGCGCTTAAACAGGTTCGGAGCGGCTTTAAACAGCTTAGGCATGGATTTAAACAGGTTCGGCTGCACTTTCAACAGATTGCCCGCCGCATTAAACAGGTTTATTCCCCTTTTAAACAGGTTAGCCCTTTTTCCTCCCGAATTCCAAGGAATATTATGTTAAAATTTATGCAGGAATAAGCAGGTCCCACCGTTGTAAACTGACAGGAAAATAAAATAAAGCAGAGGTTTGCTTTGAAAAATAACAAAACCGCACTAATGATCTCTATTTTGGTATTAACAGGCTTCCCGGTTTTCTTCCTCTTTGTATCATTGTTTACAGGGCAATGGAGTTATCTTGCCTGGAGTATTCCACCTTCTTTTCTTGCTGGATTCACCGGCCTGATGGTTACTCTGAACCAAATAAAAAAAAGCACTCAATGATCCCGCTCCTATTCCGTTATAAGTCCTTTTTGACATGAACTGCCCCTAAAAAGGAGAGCTCAGAGCCATCTGGGCTTGCTTTTCTGTTCACTATTTACTTGGCCCCGAAAAATGCACAGTGTAACCGCTACAGCAAACGAATCGTAATGAACCGTTTAAATGAAAAATCACCCTAAAAGGAGTGAACGCCTTGGAACTTTGGGATATCTATAATAAAGACAGAAGCCTGACAGGCAGGAAAATGCAGCGTGGGAATCTATTTGAAGCCAACTCTTATCATCTAGTGGTGCATGTATGTATTTTTAACGAACGTGGCGAGATGTTAATTCAACAACGACAGGCAGATAAAAGCGGATGGCCCGGGATGTGGGACGTAAGTGTTGGCGGAAGCGCATTGGCCGGGGAAACAAGCCAGGAAGCCGCAGAAAGAGAGACGAAAGAAGAACTTGGGTATACACTATCTCTAAAGAATCACCGCCCCTGTCTTACAGTCAACTTTGAAGCCGGGTTTGATGATTATTTCCTTTTGGAAAAAAACATTCAAATCGACTCACTGCCAATGCCGACAGAAGAAGTGAACCAAGTGAAATGGGCGTCAAAACACGAAGTTTTGTCCATGATTGACGAAGGGGTTTTTATCCCTTATCACAAAAATCTGCTTAAACTATTTTATGATATGAGAGGCCTGATTGGTGCTCATACTAAAAGGTGAAAACAATTTTTTCTTCATCATGCCTGAAAGAGTGCAGAATTAGAATTAATTCAGTCATATTCCCCTGGGACGGCTCATATGATTACTACAGTGACCATTCTTTCAGAGGAGTGAATCCATTCAAAGACAAAATCACCCTGCTTACATCAGAGTTGAATTCGCTCTTAAACAAGCTTTATGAAAATAATAAAACGTCCCAACAGGTAACTGAAGTATTGATTGCCAAAAACACGGTTCAGTTTATTTGGAAAAAGGTATTGACGCTTATCTCCCTTAAAGGGTTGTTTGCCTTCCTTCTCGTTTTCGTTCCAGGATCGGTTCTTTCCTTTATGACAGGGGTTTTTCATCCCCTGTGGAACTTACCCGCCCCAACCCTTTTCTTTGCAGCCCTCATTTTTCTGACTGTCTTCTTTTTTCTCATCAGAAAAATCGTCCTTTATGAAATGACCAGGCTGGACAGCCCGTTTTTTCACATTTGTCTTTATGAAAAACTCCGCCCTGCTGAATACCAGTCTCTTGCACCCCTTGCCAGACAGAAGGACTTTGTAAACAGGTTAAGAGAGGATCTTTTTCACGCCCTTAAGGAATCGCCTGACACACTTGAACTCCTATTGGAAGAAAAAAATACAGCGATCCGCCGCCTCCTTGTTCAGCTTGAGAGCACGGAAGAAAAGGTCCTTCTTTTTAAAGAAAAGTACGATCTCCTTCTTCAGTTTCTGTTTCAGCTAAAACGAAAGCTGAATCTTCTCGTAAACGACCGCTTTACACTGGACAGCATAAACTTCGGAACGAACTACTCGTTATATAAAGTAATTAATCAGCGTCTGATCTTTATCGATGCCTATGGCGTCAATAAAGCCGAGCTTGATGAAACGATTGATACTGCCGACACGAGCAACCCCTTTGTTCAGGCCCTCCATTACTCGTTTAAGGACCCTCTTATAAATGAACACATGATCAGCTGGAATCGAACGCTTCAGGACAATTCCGAGTGGGTTCTCTCTCTTCATCTTGACGAATCCAACCGGACGAGGTTTCTGGAGAATACGGACGTGGCAAGGCTGAACCTCGCAATCACACAGGAACTTCTGTGGATCTGCTGCGAACTCGTAAATAAATTTAAGCAAAAAGGATGATAAAAGGCCCGTAAACGTTCCTTTTATCATCCTTTTATTTGTCCAACGCTTTGTTGGCTTCTTCTTTCGCTTTTTCATTGTCTTTTTTCAGATCATGGATCATTGCGTCCATCATCTGGGATGATTGTGACTCAGCCAAAATAAGTCCCTCCTGCATACGGGTTGTCCTGTTCAGTGTATCCGGTTCTTTTTTACCATATACGCGGGATATGGAATTGGTGCATCTAGACGTGTCCTGTTGCTGTTTCTTTAAAGAGAAAAATGAGATATGAGTGAGAATTCAGCATAAATGAAAAAGAATCATGATATCTGTATGGAAATTCATCATAATCTGAATGAACAAGTCGTCCCGAAAAAACAGACTCCCGGATTTTACACCGGGAGTCTGTTTTCCACTTTTATTTATTCATCCATCCACTCCGGCTTGCCGAAGCCCTGGAACTCTTCATCGATTGTATTCGCAAAGGCTTCAGATTCAACAGCTTTTCGGAGATCCTCTGCAAATGGCTCGTCAAGTGAGTCGGTGTTCACAACCACACGGTTTCGGTAGTCATCGGGCATTTCCTCCAACGCCAGTGCATCAAGCAAATCCATTTCCGCTGCGAGAGCAAAGTTCCCGGGAACTGCTGCCAGGTCAACACTGTCTACAGCTCTCGGCAGCTGGGCAGCTTCAATCGCCTGGAACTGCAGGTTTTTCGGATTGTCTTCAACATCACGTTCCGAGACAGTTGTCGGTGTTGCATCATCACTTAGTGTGATGAGACCCTCGTCTTCAAGCATTAAGAAAACACGGGCCACATTGGTCGGGTCATTTGGAACGGCAATTTGCGTACCGTCTTCAATGTCATCAAGTGAGTCATATTCATCTGAATAAATCCCCATAGGTGCCGTTGGAACAACAATCACTTCAGAGAGATCAAGTCCGTTGTCCTCTGCGAAAGTTTCCATATATATCTTATGCTGAAACAGGTTTGCGTCGATGTCGCCGTTTGCAAGAGACAAGTTTGGCTGAACGTAATCACTGAATTCCACTACATCAACCGAATAACCTAACTCCTCCAGTGATGGTTTGATGGCTTTTTCCACCATATCGCTGTACGGCCCTGCAGTCGCACCGATTTTCAGTTCTTTTTTCTCTTCTCCGCCTGCTTCACTCTCTCCTCCGGAACATGCTGCAAGTACGCTTAATCCAAATCCTAATCCTAAAAGTGCTGCTTTTTTCATCGTATCATTTCCCCTTATGTTAGTTTTTAAAATTCCTGCTCAAATATTATGATTTTTTATCCACGACCCGGGCCATCCGGTCGCCGGCAAATTGAATAAGCTGAACGAGACAGATCAACACCACAACAGTGGTGAGCATCACGGTGTTGTCATAACGGTAATACCCGAACCGGATTGCCAGGTCACCGATTCCCCCGCCTCCGACAATACCTGCCATAGCAGAGTAGCCGATTAAGCTCACTGTCGTAATTGTCACGCCTTTAATCATCGCCGGCTTCGCTTCGGATAAAATAACGTCCTTGATGATCATCCACGGAGTGGCACCGGCTGCGATCGCCGCTTCGATTACCCCTTTTTCAATATCCCGGATGGATGATTCCACGATCCGGGCAAAAAACGGTATCGCTGCCACTGATAGAGAAACAGACGCTGCAGTAGGACCGATCGTCGTTCCCGTGATCCATTTGGTAAACGGCAGTAATGCCACAAGCAGAATAATAAATGGAATAGAGCGGATTAAGTTAACCACCACATCCACGATCGATTTGAGTATCGGGTTTTCCAAAAACAGATCCTTTTCAGTAACAAATAATAAAATGCCGAGTGGCAGGCCGAACAGTATTGCCACAAACAAGGCGATCGCAACCATATAGACCGTTTCAAAGAAAGCTTTGTTCAACTCAGGCAAGAGCTCGATGATGGCTTCCATGCTGAATCACCTCCGTTGACTGGGTTCTGTTTTTCAAATACTCAATCGTTTTTACGACTTCGCCAGGCTCCCCTTTAATCTCCATAATGAACGTCCCAAGAGGCCTGTCCTGAATGTATTCGATATTTCCGTGAAGGAAGTTGCCTTTAACCTGAAATTGCTGAAGAGCATCTGACACGATGGACTCTTCCGCTGCTTCCCCCTGGAATTTCACTTTTACAATCGTTCCTTCACATCGGTCGATTAATGGCTGTGGAAGATCAAACTGAATAATCGTTTTAATAAAGTCCTGTGTTAGCGCTTCTTTTGGTGACGCGAAGATGTCATACACAGGTCCTTGTTCAATCACCTGCCCGTCCTGCATCACAGCCATCCGGTCACAAATGTCCTTCACCACTTCCATTTCGTGTGTAATAAGAACAATCGTCAGGCCAAGCTTTTTGTTAATATCCTTTAGCAGGTTAAGTATGGATTTCGTCGTACTCGGATCGAGTGCTGACGTCGCTTCATCACATAAAAGAACTTTAGGGTCATTGGCCAGGGCCCTTGCAATACCGACCCGCTGTTTCTGTCCCCCGCTCAGCTGGGCAGGGTATTGATCTTTTTTGTCATAAAGACCCACAAGAGTGAGGAGCTCATCGACTCTTTTACTTGCTTCGCTCCCGGATTTCCCCGCCGCTTTTAAGGCAAACGCTACATTGTCATGAACGGTTTTGGAGCTGATCAGGTAAAAGTGCTGAAAGATCATCCCTATTTTCTGCCGCGCTTCCCTCAGTCCTTTTTTGTCCAGTGACAAAAGCTCTGTTCCATCCACTTTAATCGATCCCGATGTCGGTTTCTCCATCAGGTTAATACACCGGAGAAGGGAACTTTTCCCGGCACCGGAGTAGCCGACGATGCCAAACACTTCCCCCTTTTTTATGTGAAGGGACACATCGTCAACTCCGATTACTGTACTCTTTTTTGTCTTGTATTCTTTCACCAGGTGGTCAATCTCGATCACGATGACCTCTCCTTTCTTAAATAACAGTCCTTACCGGAGTATAACGGTAGTTTTACTCCAACCAATTGTGAAATAATAAACATTCAGGAAAACAGAATAACCTCTTTCATCTGAAAGAGGTCATGGACACGTTCATGTCTTATCTTCCAGAATCTACATTCTGCAGGAAGTGGCACCGTTCCATCATGGAGGTTGCCGGACGTCATAGGGCCTGATCCCTCAGTCACTCTCGATAAGGAGTATGAAATTATTATTTTATAATAAAGAAAAGTTGGACAATTGTCAATAATCTTCTTTCAAAGTAGCTTCAACCTCAAACATCGTTTAAAAAAGATTCACAAGATCCTCAGGTACTACATTTAGCTTTCTTTTTTTCATTTCCTCTATAGAAATCCATAGAAGCTTGAACATTTCCCCGTTACTTTCCACACCTTCAAAGGACTCTTTATCGTAATACGCGGGATCCGTGAACGCCGCATCATACACCTGGACGATCTCGTGACCCTTCTTACCGTTAAAGGTAAAGATGTTTTCAATCGTTCCAAGGTATGTAACGCCTTTGACCGAAGTCCCGAGCTCTTCTTTTACTTCCCGTACCACTGCATCCTCACTCTTTTCCCCGTGATCGATGCCTCCGCCGACGGGGCGGTAAAAATACTCGTTCTTTACATAGTCATAACCTTCAGCGACTAAAATGCTGCCGTTATTTGAAAACACACAGACAGCCAGCGTCCTGATCTCGTTTTCTCTCATATGACTTCCCCCTTTTACCACTGACCATGAAACATCATCCGTTCCATGAGCGCTACGAAAAGTGTTGTAATGATATTTACGGTAATGATTACAATAAGTAATGTTTTTACCTGACGCGTGTAGCGTTTCAAAGCGTAGTAAACAATCGGGACTTCAACTAAAACCGTCAGCCCAAGGTAGCCAAGCAAAATAATATAGTAAGGACCGGATGTGGCTGCCATGTTCCAAGCAATGCCCCATTCACCGCTGTATATAAGGAAATTTCCGGCCCTCACGGCATACGGCAGGATAAATGATACGAAGTTTGCCAGTACGACCGCTCCAATTCCTATGACGAGTACCCGGACTGATTTTACCAGTCTCCCAAATAGAAAAATCCCGGTTATTTCAATAACGAGTGTAAGGGCAATCGCGACCGGCAAAAGCGTCCGGGGACTGTCCGTTACCCACTGCCATGACGAATTGGCAAACGCCGGTGATGAAAAAACAATTAAGAGAAGGATTACTGCAGCTACACTTACGGGTACTTTCTTTTTCACCACGGTTTCTCCATTCTTTTACTGTGTTCTATTTTATATCGATGTCGTACTCCATACGCTTCGCTGTCGTCTTCGCCACTTCAGCACCAAGAAGCCTCGTGATGATGTGAAAGCTCATATTAATGCCCGCAGATATTCCTGCAGATGTGAGAATTCGCCCTTCGTCCACGAATTTGACGTTTTCTTTAACCGTTAAATCCGGAAACTCGCGGCCCAGCCGCTCCAGGCTTCCCCAGTGGGTAGTGGCAGCTCTCCCCTTTAACAGCCCCGCCTTAGCCAGTAAAAAAGAGCCGGTACATACACTTGTCATGAGGTCCACCTTTTCGTTCTGTCCAGCAATCCATTCGATGACCCGTTCGTTATGGAATTCAATCTCCCGTGCTCCCCAGCCGCCGGGAACGATAAGAATATCCAAATCCGGTGCGTCATTAAAACTATAGTCAGGAACAACCTTCAATCCGTTTCTTGCCTTCACGGGCTCCCCCGTTTCAGAGACCGTGCTGACCTGAAACGGCTGAGTGCCGTCTTTATTTACAGTTACGGAAAACACTTCGAACGGCCCGGCAAAATCGAGAACCTCTGCTTCGTTAAACAAAAAGATTCCAACATTCCATTTGTTCTTTCTCATCGGATCGACCCTCTCTAACCATTTAGATGGTACTGTTCTAGTTTAAATCCTTTTTAAACACAAAACTCACCTTTTCGTACCCCATCTTTTCTTCATAAAAGCGGTGGGCTTCTGTACGCTGCAGACCTGAAGAAAGAGCCACTGAAGCATACCCGTGCTCTTTTGCCCAGCCATGAACAAAGGTAAGCAGTTTCTCCCCCGCTCCCTTTGAACGTAAGTATTCATCCGTTACAAGATCACAGACCCACACAAACTTTCCATAATACAGTGTGGTCATCGGCTTAAAACCGGTAACAGCCGCAAGCTTTCCATCTGTTATAAGAGCAAACATCCTGTAGCGGTCATTCTTCATGGCATCCTGTACGAGTTCTATGTAATCCTGTTCATTCAGATGTGTACGCAGCTGGTTCATGACAGGATAAGCCCGGCGCACCTCTTCTTCTGTGACAAGCTCCTTAATCAAAATATTCAGCTCCCTTTATTCGTCTGCCCCTGGAAAACACGCCAGACACCCGTTACTCTAATTCCTCATCAGACAAGGTAGTTCCTTCTTTCTCCATGAGGAAACGGGTGCTAACCCGTTAAAAGGGGATGTTAAGCCGTTAATGGTTCTGTTGAAGCCGTGAGAGCGAGCTGGGAAACCGTTAATCAGAGCTAATGTCTAATTCCCTCCTTACCGTTCAGTCCGGCGGGGAACTCATCCTTTCACGACACTGTTACGGACACAAAAACAACAAATAGGCTGGGACATAAAGAAAGTGTTTAGCCTGGAATCCGAACTATTCCCTGACATAGCGAATGAACTATACGTAGACTCCCGGGGGATTAAAAGAAGCCACTGGAAAAAGTTAAAGATCGAACATTTTCAGTGCCTTCGATGAAAAGCCAAGGTGAGACCCCGCAGTGACGAGCGTTAACTTCATGAAAATGCGACGAGTTGCTTCGACGCAGACAGCTGCAAAGGTTAGCCGGCCGAGGAAGAAGCAGGGAAGCTGGAGGAGGGTAACCCGCTTCCCGCGGAAAGCGAAGTATATTTCAGGAACGGTTTATTAGCGCCGCTTTGGTTTGTTCGGATTTTCGTTTGACTAACACACTTTTGTCCCAGCCTCTTTGCCAGTCCTATCACTTATCCTCTTTTTCCTTTACTGCTGCTAAAATTAGCACAACCATTAATGGGATAAAGAAATACCAGTGCATAAATACGTCTGCACCTGTCTCTCCCGTTTGAATATAATGATAAATACTGTTTATGACCATAGCTGCCGCAAAAATACCGATCAGAACTTTAAACACCCACATGGGTACAGGTCTCAGGATGTCTTTTAGCATAACGATAACTCCTTTTTTTACAAGTGCGTTTATTTTATCATATCCCCGGACAATCAGGCATTCCGGTCTGGACATTAGGACAGATATTGTAGAAACCTCTGCCCATACTAATAATTAAATGTTGACATACCCCCCTAGTCATCCGTATAATCTATAACAATATATTTCTTTAAGGAAGCCCGGATGTTTAAACTTTTTACAGAGTGTTAAATAAATATAGAAGGAGGTTTTGTTTATGTCACGTGTAACAATGCAGGATATTTTGAATCATGAGATCACACAGAAATTTATAAAGCGGTCGGGCCTTGCCCATGCAGTAGCGACGGCCGAATATGCGCTGAAACTTTCAAAAGTGCACGGAGTCAATCCCGACCTGGCCGTAAAAGCTGCTTTTCTTCACGATATCGGTCACTACACCTGGTATCGGAACGGAAAATGGGACTACTCTCTCTATAAAGAGAATGATATCCATGCCATTAAAGGAGCCGAACGTGCCCACAAGCTCCTCATCCGGCTCGGGGAACACCCGGTTAACGCTAAGAAAATTGCTCTGGCTGTGCTCCTGCACACCGATTCGTACCTGCCTGAAGGCGAACTTCACCTGGACCCCCTTCAAAACGTCGTCGCACTTGCGGACAAATGTGATGAAGAACCGGGCGGGAGCCATCATTACAAACAAATCTCTGATTACGATGCTTTCCAGCGTCTCAAAAAGCTCGATGAACAGATCGAAAAGGCGCTTGAAGCAGATGAAAGTGCTCAATCAGCCTCCGTGTCCTGATTGGGCATTTATTTTACACATTTTCAAAAAAGAAATGGCGTTGACGCCCAGACAGCTTCGTGCTACATTTTTAGTAAGAAAACATTCCTTTGTAAAAAGGGGAGTAGCGACCGGGAGACCGGTTAGCGAGTCGTCACTTCAGTGCGTTACGCACTCGGTTCGCTAAGCTTGTCTGCTTTCTATGAAACAATGAAAGCAAAAAGTACGCAAGACCTTTTTATGAAATGAAAGTCTGAGGCTTTTTTCAGGCTTGATTTCATAAGAAGGTCTGTTTTTATTTTACCGGGGCTTGTCCTCGAAAATAAAAGGAGAATGTTGATATGTTTCCATTTGTCTTGTTTGCTCTGGCTGCGGCTGTAACTGTGATTGCCGCTGTACGCTTATCCACCTATGCTGATGTGATCAGCGACCGTACTTCTCTCGGGGGAATGATGGTCGGCACACTGCTCCTGGCAGGAGCTACGTCTCTGCCGGAAGTGACCACCAGTGCGACAGCCGTGTTTGTAGGAAGCCCGGATATTGCTGTAGGAAACGTACTTGGAAGCAATTTGTTTAACCTGATGATTCTCGCAAGCTTTGATATTATGTACCGGAAAAAGAGACTGCTTGGAAACATTCACTCCGGACACCAGATGAGCGGATTTGTGAGCCTTGCCCTGACCGCCCTTGTGATGGTGATGATTCTCGCACCGACCGGGGTAACGATTTTAGGTATCGGCATTGAGATGTATCTGATGGTTTTCTTCTATGTTTACAGTCTGCGTAAGATGAATGAACAGGAAAAAGCCGTTCCAGAAATTGCGGCAGCTAATGAAGAAGGAGAAGAAGCCCTTCAGAAAACAACGAGCCACATTCCGTTGAAAAATGCCAAGATCGGTTTTGTCATCAGTGCCGCTGTTATTTTCGTTGCGGGATCTCTTTTAACGATCGCAGGTGACCAGATCGCCACAACAACAGGACTGGAAGCAAGTTTTGTGGGGAGCTTCTTTATTGCAGCTGCCACTTCCCTTCCTGAAGTTGTCACTGTTCTCGTCGCTCTTCAGCTTGCCAACTACAACCTGGCTGTAGGGAACATTCTAGGGAGTAACGTGTTTAACATGATGATTCTCGTTGTTTCAGATGCTCTTTTCCGATCAGGAGCGATTCTTGGGTCCGTAAGTCCGGTCCTCGCCCTGACCGCCTTTTTCGCCATCGTCCTGAACCTGATCGTTCTCGGCCACATGGTCTATTTACGCCAGAAGAGCCCAAACCGGTTTTACCTTGTCCCGTCGGTTGTGCTTCTCATCGTGTATTTTGTGGCGAGTATTATGATGTTTTAACTATATTGAAAAAATCCCCGGATCTCTCTGCAGGAGAGTACGGGGATTTTCGTTTATTCAAGGAAGGCAGCTACTTGAAAACGTCGACTCTCTATTCTGCTATTTATACATTATTCAGTAAAAAACGGATCCGACTCCAGCATCTGAGGCGAGAGTGTGCCTAAAATACGCTTGTATACTTTTTGATTCTCATCTACAAGGTACACCGTCGGCATCCCGATAATTTCAAACTCTTCTTTGACCTGGCCGTCTGTATCGACGAACACAGGGAGGGACTCCCAGCCACTGAAATACTCCTTGAGATCTGCATTTGTATCAATGTCCTTTAAATGGACCCCGACGATTTGCGTGTCAGCAAGTCCTCCTGCTTCCTTCATCTCCTTTAACCCCGCCCAGTGCTCTGTACACACTTCACACCAAGTGGTAAAAAAGATGACGATCGCTTTTTGCTCCCCTACAACATCATAAAGGTTCTGCTTTACACCCTGCGTGTCCGGCAGCGTAAAGTTCACAATCTGGTTTCCTTCATGAACGCCTTCATCTGCAGCAACCATCGCCCGCTGAGAAAGTGCCCAGTCGTGCTGGGACTGACTCGCCCAGAAAGCTCCCGCTGCCAGCAGCAGGCACGTGATCACAAGCGGCCACTGCCAAAATCGTTTTACAACCACACCTATTCCCCCTAAAAAAGACTTGTCTCCTATAAAGGTATGTCCATTTACGGAAAAAATGAATAGGATGATTTTTTTACAATAGAACAAGGGGTTAGTTTCATCACGGATTGGGAAAACCATGAACTAAGGAGGGATACTTATGTCAAAAGATCATAATCATGACGTTCACGAAAACCATCCTCACGAGCACAGCACCGCCTGCGGTCACACGAAAATCCGTCACGGTGACCACATTGACTACGTTCATAACGGCCATCTGCATCACGAACATAATGGGCACTGGGACGAGTGTACCATTCCCGTAAGCGAAACCAACCCTGATGACTGCAACAAAATCAGCTGCGGGTGTAATCATGAAGATGACTGCGGTCACGAAATGGTTCCCCACGGCGATCACATGGACTATCTCGTGGACGGCCGCCTGCACCATGTCCACGGTGACCACTGCGACGACCACGGGCCGGTCGAAATCGTTAACGTAAAATAGCCCAAGAGTAAAAGCCTCTTACGTTTTAGGGGCTTTTTTCATGAAAAAATGCCCCACAATTTCACACAAAATCGTGCGGGGACAGTCCCCCGCCGCTTTAGAGCGCAAAAGAGGTTGCCCCAAAAGGTCGGTTTTTACCTTTTGGGGCAACCTCTAAGAATGGGCGGGCAATACGCGAAAGCATTGCCGGACTCATTTGTCCTTTTAGGGCATTCTCTTGATAAGGTTTATTCTGCTGCACTTTCCTTCTTGCTGAACTTATTGACGATCATGTTAATCGCTCCGTCACCTGTAACGTTAGTGGCAGTTCCGAAGCTGTCCTGAGCCATATAAAGAGCAATCATCAGACCGACTGCGGCTTCTGAGAAACCAAGCTGTGTGGTGAGCACTCCGAGTGCCGCCATAATCGCCCCGCCCGGCACACCCGGTGCTGCAATCATGATCACACCGAGCATCGCGATAACGGGAACCATCTGACCAAATGTCGGTACAGAGTATTCACCGAGAACACTCATGACAGCCACTGCTGTCGTCACGATCGTAATGACACTTCCGCTTAAGTGAATCGTGGCACAGAGCGGCACACCGAAGTTTGCCACTTCTTCACGGACATTATTTTTCTTCGCCTGAGCAAGCGTAACAGGAATGGTAGCCGCACTGCTCATCGTACCAAGTCCGGTAAAGTAAGCCGGAAGCATTGTTTTAAGAGCTCTGAACGGATTCTGTCCTGTTACTGCACCGGCTGTGATAAACTGAATCACGATCCATAGCCAGTGAGTTGAAATCGCCACGAGAAGCACGACACCAAAGACGCTCAGTGTGTTGAACACTTCCCCTTCTGCTGCAATTTCAACGAAGATACTCGCAATGTATACAGGTAAAAATGGAATGATAATTTTACGTATCACAAGATCGATAATGTTTTTACCTTCATCAATGACTTTCATAAGCGTCAGGCTGTTTGTTTTCGCAATCCCGATACCAAACAGGAATGCGGCTACAAGTGCGGTTACAACGCCCATCAGAGGTTCAATTTCAAACTGGAAGAACGGCTGAAGCCCTTCACCTTCTGCTACAGGAGCTTGTTCCGTCGAAAGCATAGGCACAATGGCAACGGCAATAAAGAAAGCCACCACACCAGCTAAAAACGTGGAGAGGTAGGCTGTTCCAACTGTCGTACCGACCATTCTGCCCGACTCGCCGCCAAGCTTTGAGACCCCTGCTGCGATAAAGAATAAAATAATAAATGGAATAACAAAATTAATAAATTGCCCGAACAATTCCTTGATTGTCACAAAAAGCTGCGTAACCCCATCGATATTCATAAGACCGATTAAAATACCGGCTGCGATACCGATGACGAGTTTGAGTATGAGCTTCATCTTTTTTCCCCCTGTTCTTCTTGTTGTACATTGTCCATGACACACGCACAAGTGTCTTTCGATATGAACATGCCTTATATCTTGCCTTCTTTTTGGATAAAATGCAAGTAGTGAGCATAAAGTTTTATTTTTCTGATAATTAGTCCTGTTGCTTATTGACCAGAGGTCCGCTATAATAGCTTCAATACATACGATTGCGATGAGAAAGAAGAGTACGCTTTTCCATGCATTACCAGAGAGTCTGCGGTTGCTGCGAGCAGACAGTGCAGATTGGCGGAATGGACTTTCGAGCATTCAAACCGAACAGCCGCACCCGGCTCAGTAGGCTTTGACGTTTCTCATACGTTACAATGAGACCCCTTCGCGTCATGCACGCCGAGGGTAATGAGTGATTTTTCCACTGAGGAAAAATAACCAGGGTGGCAACGCGGTCCATCGTCCCTGTTTTACAGGAGCGATGGGCCTTTTTGTATGCTCAAAACGCAACCGTAATCTCAAATCGAAAGGAAGATAAACGAATGAAAACCATCTTTTCAGGCATTCAGCCAAGCGGTACACTGACCATCGGTAATTACCTTGGTGCGATGAAACACTTCGTCGGACTCCAGGAAGACAACAACTGTTATTTCTGTATCGTCAACCAGCACGCCATCACCGTCCCCCAGGATAAAGAAGCGCTCAAAAAGCAGACCCGCTCCCTTGCTGCTCTTTACCTTGCCACTGGAATCGATCCGGAAAAATCCACTCTGTTCATTCAGTCGGAAGTTCCGGGCCACGCCCAGCTGGCATGGATGCTTCAATGCGTGAGCTACATCGGTGAGCTCGAGCGCATGACCCAGTTTAAGGACAAATCAGCAGGTAAAGAAGGCGTCTCAGCCGGTCTTCTTACTTATCCACCGCTGATGGCGGCTGACATTCTTCTCTACAACACCGACATCGTTCCGGTCGGGGAAGACCAGAAACAGCACCTCGAGCTTACCCGCAATTTAGCCGAGCGCTTCAACAACAAGTATAACGATATCTTTACCGTGCCTGAAGTGCGGATCCCGAAAGTAGGCGCCCGCATCATGTCACTGACCGAGCCGACGAAAAAAATGAGCAAGTCTGCCGAAAACCAGAAGAGCTTCATCTCCATGCTCGATGATGAAAAGACAATTACGAAGAAAATTAAGAGTGCCGTTACAGACTCGGAAGGAATCGTACGCTACGACAAGGAAAATAAGCCTGGCGTATCCAACCTCCTGTCCATCTACTCTCTTTTCTCCGACATGAGCATTGAAGAGCTTGAAGCGAAATACGAAGGCAAAGGCTACGGGGACTTCAAAGGTGACCTGGCAGAGGTGGTCGTTGCGGCACTCAAGCCGATCCAGGACCGCTACAATGAACTCATCGGGAGCGATGAGCTCGACCGCATTCTGGATGAAGGGGCGGAAAAAGCAAACCGCCACGCCCGCAAGACCCTTTCGAAAGCAGAAAGAGCGATGGGACTTGAGAGGAAGCGCAGATAGGTATGTTTGGAGGACCGTCCGTTGAGGCGGTTCTTTTTTATGGAGAACTTTCTGTAATTTATGCAGACTTTTCACGGTTTTATGGAGAATTCGAGGCTGTTTATGGAGAACTTCAGACCATTTATGCAGACTTTTGGCTCACTTAAAGAGAATTAGTCAATTTACGACAAAATCCGACCTCTACCTCCGCACTTCTTCCCACAAAAAAACAACCGGCAGAGGAACCCTCTTCCCCCACCGGTTGCTCATCCAATCTCCTATTTCACACTCTCACCCTGCTGCAAATCCCACAGCTTCTCGAAAAACGGCTGCCCCTTGATCATCGCCTGACAATAGTCATCATGCTTTTTTGACCAGCCGTCCTTAATATCCTCAAACAGCCCGTCCCAACACTCATCAAATCCGCAGTTCTGAATAAACGCATACTTCTCAGGCGCCCACTCCGTATACCAGTATCGAAGCTCCGCCAGCGTGGCTTCCGCATAAAGCTGATCCAGCGCCATAAACAAAATCTGCTTCACCTGCCGCTCACGGCGGATCAGCCCGTGCATGAACGACGGATCCGGCGAAAGAATATGGTACTCCTTTTCAGGCGCCCCGTTATAGTAGCCCATAAAGTACTGACGCATAGGCTCGTCCTTCACAAGCTCAAGCACCTGCCCCTCCTGACGCGGCACCATCCGACTCTTCCGCACAGGCGTGTGGTACCCCATCGTATCCACCACAAGACAACGATCCCCGTCCGTTGCAACAAAACAATAATCGAGTTCCAGGCGCTGACTGTTCTTTCTCACATAGCTCTGCTGGTGTACATCCGCCAGAAGCTCCTCCGGCAATTCCTGAAGCGAATTCTCTATGTAGTCAAAAAGATCCTCACTCAGCTTAATAATCACCGCCTGATCCAAAAGCTCAATCCGGTCCTCTTTCCGCCATTCAAAAAACTCACACACGTTGTATCCGTTCTCTTCACCTTCAAACCAGTTTACCCATACGTCCCTCAAGTGCAGCATCGCTTCGGAACCCCCTTGCACATTGGCTTTTTTGTTATTCCTAAGTATGGGCAGACCCTATCCAGTTTATTCCACACTCTATATATTTTTCTCCTCGTCCTCATTTTTCCCGGGATAATAAATCGCCAGCCAGATCATCCCGATCCCCGCAAAAAACAAATACGACTCCAGCCGTAGCGCCATAAACAGCATATACTTCATAAACGAAAATCCCACCGTAAACAAGTTCAGGTACGCTACAAACGTTATCCCGCCCAGCACCGAAAACCCAAATCCTACAAACAGTCCCACCACGCGAAACATCTGCTTTGCACCTCCTCTTTCTTCAATACTATGTGGGAAAAAAAGAAGCATGTCCGAAACCTCACAGCGGATTGTCTTATCCCTTTCTCCTCTTATCACACACCAGCCGATTTCCGGCCGGGGCCATTCTTCAGACCAGGATCAGATCCCCTCCGCCCCGCCTAAACCTGAAGTTTACAGAAACCACCAGAGCGGGAATAACCAACTGTACTCGGGAGAAATCTACATAAAAATAAAAAGGAGATGACCTATGAACGTAAAAACCCCCATCCCAAAAGCAAAAGGTTTTGACAACACACTCACTCTAATTAAAGAAGGCTTTGATTTTTTACCAAAGAGGCGGCGTGAGCTCGGCTCCGACATGTTTGAAACCCGTCTTCTTGGCAAAAAAGTCGTCTGCATCGGCGGGGAAGATGCAGCCAAAGTATTTTATGACAATAACTTGTTCAAGCGAAAAGGTGCCGCTCCTGCACCGCTGAAAAAGTCTCTTCTCGGAAAAGGTGGCGCCCACGGCATGGACGGGGAACCCCACAAGCACCGGAAGCGGATGTTTCTCTCCATGATGACACCTGACCGCCTGGAAGAGTTAAAGCGCATCGCCATCCGTCAGCTTGACGCCAAAGTCACAGAATGGGAGAAGATGGACAAAGTCATTTTTTTCAACGAAGTTCAGGAAGTACTGACCCGCACCGGCTGTGAATGGGCAGGCGTTCCATTGGATGAAAAAGAAGTCAAACAACGAACCCGTGAACTGGCTGCCATGGTCGACTCTTTCGGCGGTTCAATTACCCGGTTCAACGCTGGAAAAAAAGCAAGGGAAAGCCAGGAAAAATGGCTGAAAGGAACCATCAAAGCCATCCGGAACGGGGATCTCGCCCCACCGGCCAACACCGCTGCCTATATCATTGCAAACCATCGTGAAATGAACGGGAAGCCACTTGACGATCACACTGCTGCAGTTGAGTTAAACAACGTCATCCGCCCGCTCATTGCCACAGCCTACTATTTAACTTTCGGTGCTGTCGCACTGTTTGAACACCCTCAAGTGGTCCAGAAAGTAAAAGAAGACAAAGACAACTACAGTCACATGTTCGCCCAGGAGGTACGGCGCTACTATCCGTTCGCCCCGGCGATGGCGGCAAAAGTGAAGCAGGACTTTACCTGGCACGAGTACCAGTTCAAGAAAAACATGCTTGTCGTTCTCGATATTTTTGGGACGAACCGCCATCCCCTATCCTGGGACAACCCCGATGAATTCCGCCCGGAGCGCTTTAAGGACTGGAAGGAAAGTCCTTTTTCCTTTATCCCGCAAGGAGGCGGTGATCATCATATTGGCCATCGCTGCGCAGGGGAGTGGATGACCGTACTTATCATGCGAGCTTTCTTCAAATATGTAAGTGACCACGTGAGCTACACGGTGCCCAAGCAGGACCTGAGCTACAGCATGTCCCGGATGCCCACCATCCCGAAAAGCGGCTTTGTGATTACCGAAGTGAAAAAGACGAAATCGTCAACGAAGGACCTTGAGAAAACTTCCAAAACCCAGACTGTGATGAGATCATAAAGAAAAAGGCTGTCTCAGTAGTTTTCACCTGAGACAGCCTTTTTTAGATTTTCTTTAAGCCACTTCTTTGTAAAAGTAAGTACACCACCTACGAAATTTCCTCACTGTCATGTACCTGCATGGCAAAAGCAGGCACACCATCCACCGCATTTACGCTCCACCATGTAAAGACTTCACAAAAAAAGTTGACTATCTAAGGCTTTTCCCCAGTTTGATCTCGAAAGTGACCCCCATTTGCATTCGGCTTACCGATTCTCTTTCGAAAAGTTCAAATCCCAGGTTACGCCGAAGGGATCTTTTATCTTCGCATATTTTGCGTCCCAGAACGTGTCCTGCAGCTCCATTAATACCGTTCCTTTTTCTTTTAACCGGTCGTACAGGGTCATGATTTCCACTTCACTGGCCAGTTCGAGAACAAGGGCCACGTGACCTCCTTCAGTAACGGGCTGGCCGGGGAACGTATCGGAAACCATGAATACCAGTTCCCCCTTTTTAAACCTTGAATGAAGGATACGGTTTTCAGCCTCAGGTGGTGTCGGAAAGTCCGCTTCGCCAAACGTCTGCTTTTCCACCACTTCTCCCTCAAACACTTCACTGTAATAGGCGAGTGCTTCTGTTGCCTGTCCGTCGAAGCTCAAATATGGTGTTGCCTGCTGTTTCATCAACATCATCTCCCTTAATATTATTTGAGTTCCCCATCTCTTTTCGCCAGCTTTTACATAAACCCTGCCACTTTTCCTAAAAATAAACGGGTCAGGAAAAATGGAGGTGGACAATTGTATGGGTTCCAATGCAGAGAAAAGTGCTGAAAAGAAAATAAACTGGCAGCAGCTCGCCCTCCTCGGGGTTGCTGCCACCATCGGAACGGGCTTCTTTCTCGGATCTACGATTGCCATTCAAATGGCAGGTCCCTCTGCTGTTTTCGCCTATATTATTGCCGCTATCGGAACGTATTTCGTATATGAAGCCTTGGCAAAAATGACGATCGACGACCCTCAGACGGGTTCTTTTCGAACGTATGCCAGCAAGGCTTTCGGACACTGGGCCGGGTTTACAAGCGGATGGGTGTACTGGGGATCGGAAATTCTAATCATGGGAAGTCAGCTCACGGCTCTTGCCATCTTTACACAATTCTGGCTTCCAGGCGTTCAGCTGTGGATTTTTGCAGCCATCTATGCGGCTTTGGGAATTTTTGTGATTCTCCTCGGCTCTTCGGGCTTTGACCGGGTGGAAAATGTCCTCGCCGTCATGAAAGTGGCAGCCATTCTCATGTTTATTATCCTGGCCGTCATTGCCATCCTCGGCTTTATTGGTGTAAAGCCCCCGGGAAGACTCATGGTCCCCAGAGCCTATGGCGGCCTTTTTCCTAACGGTGTAAAAGGGCTTCTCCCTGCCCTTATTTATGGATTCTACGGGTTTGGAGGTATTGAGATTGTCGGTCTGTTAACGGTCCGCCTGAAGAAAATGACCGACGCCACGAAAACGGGAAAGGTTATGCTGTCTACGCTCGCCCTTATTTATGTCGCTTCCATCGGCCTTACGATTCTGATGGTACCGTGGGATACATTCGCCAGTGACCAGAGTCCGTTTGTAACCGCCCTTACCAGGTACCGAATCCCGTATGTGGTGAACCTGTTTAACGGGGTATTTATTATCGCCGGCTTTTCAACAATGGTGGCCTCTATGTTTGCGGTGATCCGAATCTTAACGGTCCTTGCCCATGACAACGACGCCCCTGCTTTTTTAGGCAGAAAAATACACGATAAGGTCGCCCTGCCTGCCATTAGCTTTATGGCATTCTGGGTTATCGTGTCCGTAATTCTTTCTATTTTAATGCCGGGCAAAGTTTATGAATACTTCACTACCGCCGCCGGCATTATGCTGTTGTATAACTGGCTGTTTATTTTAGCTTCATACGGGCGTCTGCAGGAGCTCACCGGGTTTCAGCAGTTCAAACGGTTCGGCGGCATTCTTCTCGTGGGCCTTGTCATTTTCGGTACACTGTTTCACGAGACGAGCAGACCCGGCTTTTTTATCAGCCTTATCTTTGTCGGTCTCGTTGGCATCATCACTTTTTTCATGCGCAATCACTGGAACAAGCCGAAAACACCGGACGCACCGAGCCTGTTTACAAAAATAAGACGTTAAATGCCTGTACAGCAAAATAAATCCCGAATCCGATGAGTGATGTTCCTGACAGGATCGAGACAAAATAAAGGAAGCGGTCAGTAAGTACCCGCTTTAAGCTGCTGGACAGAAACGCCATCGTCAGATCCCAGACGACGATACCGAGAAAAATCGCTCCTGTATAAATCATAATCTGCTCGATTCCATAATCACTCACTGTTTTTGCCAGAACAGATCCAAAGATCCCGAGCCAGAACAAAATGGTAAGAGGGTTAAAAAGAGACATCATAAACCCCGAAAAGAACGACTTTGTGTAAGTCTGGACCTTTCGGTAATCCTCTTGGATCATCGTGATTTCTCTTGCCCCTAGAAGGCTTTCGATCCCTGTATACACAAGGACGAAGAAGCCGAACAGCCATAAAAACACCTGGATAAACGGTACGTCCATTAAATGAACAAAGCCAAGAAACACAAGAAGCATGTAAAAACCATCAGCTGCGGTAGCTCCCAGGCCCACAAGCCACGAATGGAAAAAACCGTTTTTAATTCCCCGGTCGAGCTGGGCCGCATTCACCGGCCCGATCGGTGCGGCAAGTGATAAGCCTAAGAGTACGTAGGTGAAAAATATCGTCATCGATCGCCCTCCATCATAAGAAGCTTCGCTTGTACATCTTATTAGGACGAGGAGGAAGTTATCACTAAAGTTTTTAATTCGTTCAAGGGGGATTTTTCATAAACGCTCTGTTAAACTCAGATGTTGATTTACGCTCATCACACTCCCTTTCCGCGGGGACGCCGGTGAGCCTCCTCGAGGTTTATACCTTCTTCTTCCTCTACCAGTAACGCTACGTAGATATATGCGTCGAAGCAACTCGTAGCTTATTGTTGTGAAACCGCTCGTCGCTCCCGCAGGAGTGTCGTGCGTTCGCTGCAATCAACTTTTCTAATAAACCACCAATAAGCCAAAAAAAAGCCGGACTAATCGCCCCGCTTTTCACATCATCCTTTTTTCTTACCCTGAAACTCCACATCGAGCTTCTTTCCCCCCGCTGTGAGATAGGAATACACATCCATTTCAGGATCGATTTTCAGAAGTCCCTGTACATAGGGCTTCACAAGATCTTTAAAGTCTTCTGTGACGCCTTCATTTTCGAGTACGCCGAACACATACATCTTCTTGTCTTTCATTAAAAAAGTCAGGTATCCGACAGGTTCGTTATTTTGTGTAACGATGTTTAATACTTGTGAGTCTTCCTTAAAAAACTCCGGCGAAAAATAAATTTGCAAGGTAAGCCCTCCCTTACCCTACATTATTTCCCTTCCTGAAAAGGATCATGTATAAAGTCTGTGCTCCTCTGTATAAATAAGGAGTTAATTAGTTGCGGGACTGCTTCTGTTTTTGACAGATCCATATGAAAATAACAACAACGTCCTTACTAGTGCTTTATTAACCCCTAAGTTTCTCCTTCTGCAGGCAACCTTTCTTTCACCTCTATAATTTATTGTACCCTTCAATAAAAAAGATACCCCGGCTGCCTGCCAGGGTATCTCCTGTTAACCTGTAAATATGTCCCCTTTGGGATAGCGGACATTGCTTGATTTCGACTTAGCCAGAGCAAAAGCCAGGGTCACCGGACCAAGTCGTCCGATGATCATCAGAACGATAATGACTTGTTTTCCAATTCCGGACAGTTCATGAGTGAGGCCCATGGATAAACCGACCGTACCGAAAGCTGAAAATGCCTCAAATACGACTAAGATATAAGGGGCATCTTCGGTAAGAGACAGGATGAAAATACTCACCAGCACCGCAGACAGACTGACCACTACGATAGCCAGTGCTCTTACAACAATGTGATCCTGAATCGTACGCTCAAAAATAACCGGTTCTTTTTTCCCCCGCAAATAAGCGGTAACTGCAAGCACAATCACAAGAAAGGTAGTAAGTTTTATCCCACTTCCTGTAGAAGCGCTGCCTGCTCCTATAAACATAAGGAGAAGCATGAATGTAATGGTACTAGATTCCATACTTCCAATATCGATCGTATTAAACCCGGCTGTCCGGGGTGTAACAGCCTGAAAATAGGAAGCCAATATCTTTTCATACCATAAGAACCCACCAAGGGTCTCAGGGTTTCCATACTCCAGTATGAAGATAATAAACATAGCAGCAACGTTGACAATAAGAGTCCCTGTAATCATGATTTTTGAATGGAGGGACAACTGTCTGAAGTTCTTCGTTCTAATCGAGTCATAAACAACGGTAAAACCAATACCCCCGGTAATAAAAAGGATTGTAATGATCAGGTTGACAGCAGGGTCTCCGACATAGCCCGACAGACTGTCAGACCACAGGGAAAAGCCTGCGTTGTTAAAGGCTGAAATGGCGTGAAACAAGCTTGTGAATAAGCCAAATGACCAGCCATACTCAGGTACCCACCTGAGAGCCAGAAAGACGGTTGCAATCAGCTCCATGGAAAAAGCAAATACCAGCAGCATTTTCACCAGTCTGACCATCCCGCCCATTGTAGGCTGATTAAACGATTCCTGAACGAGCATACGTTCTTTCAGGCCGATTTTCTTTCCCAATGCAAGGACAATTAAGATCGCAAACGTCATGAGTCCCAGGCCGCCAAGCTTAATTAAAATCATAATCACCGTCTGACCGAACACAGTAAAGTCGGATCCGGTATCCAGCACGACCAGCCCCGTTACAGTCGTTGCTGATGTGGCTGTAAAGAGAGCATCAATAAATGAAACAGGCTCTGTTGCAGCGAATGGAAGAAGCAGCAGTATTGTGCCGCAGATAATTGCCCAGATAAATCCAACCGCCAGCACCTGAGGCGGGGTTAAATGGTTAAACGCCTTCCTGAGACGCCCCATTTTTTACAGACCTTCGTCTTCAAAACGGTCAAGGTCATTTTTATGGCCCATCACAATGAGAATATCATTTTCACGGACGATGTCATCAGGAAGAGGGGCGATATTCATTGCCTCTCCTCTTTTTATAGCAAGAATTGTGACACCGTATTTTGCGCGAACGTTCAACTCAATCAGCGTTTGTTTGCTTACTTTTTTGGAAGCAAGGAGTTCAACGATGCTATAGTCATCGGACAGATCGATAAAGTCAATGATCTTTTCAGAACTCATGTTATGTGCAATTCTTTTCCCCATATCAAACTCGGGGTGCACGACAAGATCTGCCCCAATCTTATCGAGGACCTTTTGGTGGTAACTGTTCTGTGCTTTTGCCCAGACTTTTTCAATACCCATTTCTTTAAGAACAAGTGTGGTTAAAATACTGGCCTGAATGTTGTCCCCGATCGCCACAACAACATGGTCGAAGTTACCGATGCCAATACTCTTTAAAGACTGTTCATCCGTGCTGTCCAGCTGTACGGCATGGGTAGCAAATTTTGCATATTCATTTACCTTTTCCTCTTCTTTGTCCACAGCAAGCACTTCATGGCCCATTTCAAAGAGTTCCTTACACACGCTCCCTCCGAAACGACCAAGGCCTACAACAGCAAACTGCTTTTTCTTTTTAGACATGTTCTCCACTCCTTTGATGTTTTAAAAAAGAAAAAAACCATCTCAAAGAAATGGTCTGTTAGTCAGACCTTTCTCTCCTACATGACGCTTACGAGGTTAGCTGTCGGATTAGGGACTGAGAGTATCCCTTCTTTTAAAAATAAAAAGATTCACCCCAAGGCAGATTGCCGGTTGTGGTTCCCCCGCACTGTGTATACTTACAGTTTCAGCGATGAAAAGGCGTCATATTCGGTTTTATGAAATGAATTTACTCCTCCAGCCAGGTTTTGTCAATAAAAATAAAAAAAGTCTGAATATTTAATTTCATGAACATTCGTTATCATTTCACCAGTCATGGTAAAATAATGAAGAATCTCCATTGAGGGAGGGTATTGGATATGAACGATGAAGTAAAACGAAAAGTGATTGACCAGTTTGGTAAAAACGCAGAGAAGTATGTAACAAGCGAAACGCACGCAAAAGGGGAGGATCTCCCCGTAATCGTGGAGTGGCTCAACCCGTCCAAAAAGGCTGTTGCACTGGACATTGCCACCGGCGGCGGGCATGCAGCAAAAGCTTTGTCTCCATTTGTATCCCATCTATTTGCTACCGACCTGACAAAAGACATGCTCTCAAACACGGCGAGACACCTGAAAGACACTTACAAAAACATCTCCTTTGTGATTGCCGATGCCGAGGAACTGCCCTTTCTCGACGGTACCTTTGATGTGGTAACCTGCCGGATTGCTCCTCACCACTTTCCAAACCCGAATGCTTTTGTCCGGGAAGTTGCCAGGGTGCTAAAACCCGGCGGTGCTTTTTTAATGATTGATAATGTTGTGCCTGAAGATCATCAGCTTGCTGAATTTATGAACACCATGGAACAGCTTCGTGACACAAGCCATAACCGTTGCCTTTCCGTAAACGAATGGCGGATGCTGTTTTCCTCCTCCGGCCTTGAAGAATTGCAATCCAATCTGTTTAAAAAAACATACACCTTTCCTGCCTGGGTTGAGCGTACCACTGAAAGTGAAGAGCAGATCCGTTCGGTGTATGACCACATCCTACACGCAAATAAAGACATTCAAAGCTACTTCCAGGTAAAAGTTGAAGATGACACCGTAACGTCCGTCTCCATTGACGAATGGATGGTTCTCTGCAGAAAAAAATAGAGGAGCGAGTGATATGGGATACGAGCTGAAAACGAAACAGACCGAAAACAGTGTGGTCGAATTTATTGAAACGGTCGGCAGCCCAAAGAAACGTGAAGATGCATACAGGCTCCTTGATATATTTACCGAAACGACCGGTTACCCTGCTAAGATGTGGGGTCCCAGTATGATCGGGTTCGGAAGGTATCACTATAATTACCCGACCGGTCATGAAGGAGACATGTTCCTCGCCGGTTTTTCTCCAAGAAAAGCAAAAATCAGTCTGTACTTGGCAACCGGAGATGAAAAGCGTCATGAGCTTCTGAAGGATTTTGGGAAACATACGACAGGCAAAGCGTGTGTTTACATCAACAAGCTTGCCGACGTAAATGAAGATGTGCTCAGACAGCTCATCATCCAGTCTGTAGTCTTTCTAAAAGAAACCTACCCCGATTCCAAATAATAAGAGTGTGCACGACAGGACTCCATTCCTTTCGTGCACACTTTTATTTTTATTCAGAATTAATAGAGACAGACGTTGATTTATAGCAGGACGCCCCCATATACCTAAGCATGTCTAAGTTTTTTACATAAATTATTAGTACATACGAAAGGAGGCGTTCTGCATGAGCAACAGAAAAGACAACAACGTATTTGGTTTACTCGTTGTGTTGTTCGTACTATTAGTCATTGTTGGCTGCGCTTGTAGTTTCTAAAATAAAAATAAGAGAGGGCAGTCACCTTCCATGACTGCCCTCTTTTTTGCTGTTTTATATAGCATTACTATAATGAAATTACTTCACCCTGCTTACAAGAACACCGTCCCCGATAGGAACAAGGATGGACTCGAGTCGAGGATCCTTTGCTGCAAATTTGTTGAACTCTCTGAGGAATCTGGTATTTTCTTCGTCATTACCCTCATCCACCACTTTTCCTCCCCAGAGGACGTTGTCTGCGACAATGAGTGCACCAGGCTCTGTACAGAGCAGGGCAGATTCAATGTAGGCTCGATAGTTTTCTTTATCTGCATCAATAAAGAAGAAGTCATATGTCTCGCCATCAGCCACCAGGTCTGTGAAGCTCTCAACAGCATCACCTACCCGGTATGTCACTTTATGATCAAGACCGGCTTTTTTCATATTCGTTTCTGCAACCTTTGCATGTTCAGACTCCAGCTCAAGAGACGTAAGCCGCCCGTCCTCCGGCAATCCCCGGGCCATCCAGATCCCGCTGTATCCGCCCAGTGCTCCTACTTCCAGAATGTTTTTCGCCCCTGCGATTTTAACGAGCAGATAAAGAAACTTTCCTGCTTCACTGGGTACTGAAATCTCGGGCAGACCGTTTTCCTTAAGGGAGGTTATTACGTCTTTTAAAACATCGTCTTCTTCGGCAAAAAGGTTCTGTATGTAATCGCTTGTTTTCACATCAACCACCTCATTTTCCTTTAAGAGTAAACTGTCAGCTTTTCTTTTGCACTCGTTCTTGTTTTCGCAGCTGGAATGTCCTCTTCCCTAAAATAACCTAAGTGAAGGAATCCGGCTACCTTTTCGTCTTTTTCAATGCCCAAAATATCATGAACTTTTGGTTCGTAAATATGGGGGTTCGTTTTCCAGACCACACCAAGCTTTTGTTCCCAGGCAAGAAGCTGGAAGTTTTGAATCAGGCTGCTTACAGCCCCGAAATTTTCATCCCACTGCTTCTGCCTCGGGTCTTGTTTCATTACAACGATGAGAAAGGCCGCCGGCTGGCTGAAATAGTTGCGGCGGTTATCCTGTTTTTCTTTCGGAAATGTTGCAACCAGCTTTGCTACAAACTCATCTTTCTTCTCACCCGGGACAAATATAAACCTCCACGGCTCTCTCAGGCCGTGATTCGGAGCGTATACAGCATCTTCAAGTAAACTCAAAACTGTCTCTTCTTTAACAGGCTCACTGGTATACCCTGATTTTATTGAACGTCTTTCACGGATCGTTTTTGCTATTGTAGTCATGTCTTATACTCTCCCTGTCAGGCTGATCATCGATAGGTAACAATAATTGAGATTCATTCTCAATAAACTCATTCTAGTGAACTTTCTGATATGTGTCAAATGATACTTTAATAATTACAAGAGGCAGACTCTAAGGTGACAATATACCTTTTGAGTCTGCCTCTGCTTCTTTCCTCTTTTGGATCATCAACTTTCATTTATCCGGCTGCCGTTTGGCTTCCTACGATATCTTTTCTCCGGTACACACTTAAAATCAGGCCGGTAAACACAGCAAAAATGACATGACTCGTAAGCCCGATGCTTATAAGAGGCAATGGAAAAGTTACGATCGGTAGAATGCCGAACATCATTAACAGATTCCAGGACGTAGAAAAGATCATAACTGTGACTCCTGCAGTAACAATCATCATTCCCAGCCGATCCGCAGTCTTTCTCGTGATGATAAACATTCGAATTAACAGACCGATCAATAAAACAGCTGTAACAGATGCGGGAATCCAACCAAAATTGTAAACAATGCCTACAAAAATATACTCATTGAGTAAATTCAGACTGAGACCGGAATCCCCCCTGCCGAACATGACAGAACCATCCAAAAATCCTTGAAGAATGTTCGGAATGTAGGCTTCAGAGCTGCCTGGATAACTGTTCGGGTTAATCCAGTATTGCAGCCTCCGCAGCTGGTATCCGGGAAGAATAAGTAACATCCAGCATAAGCCGAAAAAGGCAGATCCAACCTGAATGGCGGCTAGTTTGAATATCTCTCTCTTGTTCTTCAATGAAACAATGAGAATCGTCATCGCTGTGAACAGATATAGTATACTCACAGATATGGAGCCGAATGTGCCGAAAAACAAAGCCGGGACCCAGACAGCCGCAGTAACGGTCAGGGGAAAGTACTTCTTTCCCTTTCGTTCTGTAACCAGTCCAACCAGCCCGATGATACAAAGCATAGCAACAAACCAGGAGTCGATCCGGATATGATCCCCCAGCCGGAAGAACACCTGTCCATTATAGAAATTGCCGGAAATGAAGAAAAGAATGAGCAAGCTCAGGGAACCCCAGTAAAACAATGGCCAGGCCTTTAAAATACGACGGTAGTCAATAAACATGATTCCTAAAACAACGGCCAACGAAACAGCGCTCATTAAAAGTTTGCCGGAAATGAGAGAGTACGAAGATCCACCCATCCATGGAGTGAAAAAAAGGACGGGCATCATCCCAGCTCCTAAAAGAAGGGAAAACAACCCGATAATCAACCAGTCGACCTTTGGTTTATGAAGCTGATTCATTACTCTCCCTAATGAGGATGGACTTCCCATCTGTTCGACAGCCAATGTGGCTGCTTCCACATGAGAAGAACCTTTATCCTTGTTTTCTCTGATCCGTTTTTCAATATGGGAGCGCAATTCTCTGTCTACAAGCTCTTTCGCTTCCTTTGAACGGATATGACTGGTAACCCGGCTTAAAAATTGGTCGATTTGATCAGAAGAATTCATTACACGAGCCCACCTTCCAGGTGAAGCTGCAAAGAGCGGCGCTCAGCCTGATCATCTGCTTTCTCCCATTTCATGAGAATACGGGTCCCCTTTTTCATGAGAATGTACTCTTTGACCTGCTCCCCGTTCTCATCTTTCTGCCACTGTGAACCGATCAGCCGCTTCTGTTCGAGACGGTGAAGGAGAATATAAAGCTGTCCTTCCTGAGCCTCAAGGTCTACGGCTTCCCTTTTATGACGGATTGCCTTGAAGATGGAATATCCGGAAAGTGGTCCGCTTTCAAGTGACTGCAGCAGTAAGATAGCCATACTTTCTTCTACTGGTTTGTTGACGATGTAGGATGCTGATGTTTCTTTAATAATATTCCGGGCCTGTTTATCTGAAAACCGCACTTCGCGAAACAACGTTCCATCCATCGCCTTTTTCAATCCTTTTAACGGATCACTCATGTTGTTTCCTCCTTCCCGAGCTTTTCTTTCAGCATTTTTCTTGCACGTCTCAGTCTGGTCTTGACCGTATTTTCCCTGACATTCATGAGTGTGCTGATTTCCTTTGAGGTTAGTTCTTCGTAGTAATATAAATAGACAGCTTCTCGGTATTTCGCAGGCAGTCCGAGAACCGAATGAACAAGACACTCCTCTTCAGAACGTGCAACGATTTTGTCGTCTATAGATTTATCTTTTGACTGGGCATGCATCACTGTATCGTCATCGTATATAAACTGCCTGTAATGCCAGCTTCGGACATAGTCTTTACAATGATTAATGGCAATCCGGTAAATCCATGTTTTCAGTGTGGATTCCTGCTTAAAGGAATCAAGCTTTTTGAATACTTTTATGAAGATTTCCTGAGTCAGATCCTCTGCCAAAGCCTGATCTTTCACATAGGTATAAACCAGCTGCTGAATGGACTGACCGTAATCCGTAACGATGGCTGTAAAATCATCAGTATGTATATTTCCTTCACTGCTCATATGACTGTATGCTTCACTCTCTCCCATTTCCTTGCCCCCTTACTCTACTTCTTTGACGGAGCAGGTTATATGATAGTTTCACAGAAAATAAAAAATCTGCCTTGAATTTCCTTCAAGACAGATTCTATCACAGCTTTTGCTCCAAACTTGTAATCAGACCGGGTAAAGTCCTGAAATCTCTCATTACCCTGTCTGCATCGGTGCATTCAAGGGCAGCTGTTTCTTTCCAGACAGCCTTCATACCTGCTGCCCGGGCTGCCTTGACGTCGTTTACGGGGTGGTCCCCGATAAAGACAGCATGGTCTGCTTTTACACCGAGACGGTCCAGGGCACGATGAAAAATGTCCGCATCAGGCTTTTTGATCTCCTCTCTTTCGGAGATCACGATTGTATCAAAATAAGGTTCAATGCCCAGAGCCCTTATATTGTTTAACTGAAAAGGAACTCTTCCGTTTGATACGATCCCCAGTTTATATCTGTCTCGCTTTAACTGCTTGAGTGTCTCAGCCATGTGGGGAAAACCGACGCAATGCCCCTGAAAGCTTACAAGATAATCATTCAGCAGTTCCGACCAGGTAATATCAGTGATCGAAAATTCCGCTGTAAGCTCCTTGTACACCTGGTCTTTCCATACGTAACCCCGTTCATCAAGTTCTATAAATCTCTCGGTGTAGCGAGCTTTTGAGACATTTCCCAAAAGCATGCCCATACGATCGTACTGGTTCTGTATAAAGTGCCTTACGGAAGTATCCCTGTCCAGCAGCGTCCCGTCCAGGTCAAAGAGAACTGCCTTAATCACAGTTTTACCGCCTCTTTAACAGTCCCAGTATGGAATTTTGCAATGAACAACTGTCCGCAAACTTCCGGTGGCTTTTGGTAAGCTAACATTAGCATCAGCTCCTTATTCCTTTACAGCTTCAAAAGTCATGACCTGTCCTGCTTTGTCGGGATACTTTCCGAATTCATAGTCTGCTGAAATAACAATGTCCGTAAAGCCCGTCTCCTTGAGGATCAATCTGAATTCCTCCACACCGTACCACCGGAGACAAAAGCGTTCCAGTTCTGTCTGCACGAGCTTTCCTTCGTGCCAGAGTTCGTAGCGGTTGTAGGAAACGGAAAACTGGTTTACCCGGTTGACTTCAACCGTTTTAGACTCGAGAGTAATAATATCGCCGTTTTCCTTTTCCCAGGATCTCGTGGATACGAGCCCTTCTTTAAAGTCTTCCGGCAAAAAGAGGTCAATAATCAGACGCCCCCCCGGCTCAAGGTGGTCATAAAAATTCTTCAATGCCTGAAGGGAGGCTTGCCTTTGGTGAAGTAAAAGAAACGTTCCCGTCGGCACAACAATCGCTTCAAAGCTTTTATCAAGAGTAAAGGTCTCCATTTCGCCCTTAAAAAGGCTTGGCTTGAGCCCGCGCTGTCTCCCGTTCTTTTCGCAGATGGCAAGCATTTCACGGGACACATCAAAGCCTTCTACATCGAGCCCCTTTTCCAATAGAGGAATGAGGATCCGCCCTGTTCCCGCAGCCGGTTCAAGAACTGACCCCGTGCATCCTTTGAGACGTTCAGCGTAAAACTCAAGATCACCGAAGGAATGACCGACCGGCTTATCCATATCATAAACTTCAGCGGAAAGCGTACTGTAATAGTTTAACAAGCTCTGAACCTCCTCTTTTCATCTCTATGGCTATCTTACCATACACAATTGGGAATTCCTTCAAAAAACATCTTTCGATGCTTTTACATACAACAGATATAACCAAGCAAAAGTCACACCTGCACCACCGGCACACAAAACCGTCCAATGGCTGATAAAGCCAAAAGACGTTCCGGAAACAGTCATATAGATCATTTCCATCAGCCATGTTAAAGGAACAATGTAGGCTAAAACCGCGATCTTGTGACCTACTGCATAAGGGATGATTGGAAGAGCCATCACGATTGAAAGGAGTTTCGCATAGGCCATTCCTTCCACTTTATTTTTAGCGAATGAAACAAGATAAACCATGACAAGGGGGCTCATAAGAGAAGACAGCAAAAGGGAAAGTACGAGCGGTGCCCAGGAGGATAATTGTTCCATACGCAAAAGCCATGTGCATAGAAGGGATATCATAAATCCGGACAACGTCGGAAAAAGCATGCGATTGATTAAATAACCGGTTTTGGAAAAAGGGGTAACAGCCACATATGCTAATATACCTTCATCTTTTTCATCGATGAATAAAAAACCTGCCACCATCCCAATCATTAACGGGATCATGGCAATAATGACCGTCATGATCAAGTGATAATGATCAGACAGTTGAAAGGTGCTTTCAGTCAAAAGATGATCGTCAGCGGCAGGAAGTGCGTATTTCACAATTGCCACCATGATAAAAGGAACCAAGCAAACAAAAATCATGAAAGGGTCCCGCCAGATACTGAGAGCATCCCATTGCATGACTTTTAGAAACTGCTTTTCTCTCAAAACTGCACCTCCGTCCCTTTTCCGGTTTCAAACAGAATGTAGTGTTTGAACCTCCCCACCGCCAGCACGAAAGCTGCAACTCCCCATAAAAATAGAAGGATGGAATGAAAAATAAAAACAGAAATCGTCCCGCCGGATCCTGTCAGTGCCAACTCCAATAATACTAATACAGAATACGAAGGCATGTATGTGAGGAAGGCAAATCCAGTGAAGCCAAAAAATGCAATGGCCGGTATGGTTAACAGGATTATTGCCATAACCGCCCGGAACGTAAAAACATTCAATGAAGAAGCATTAACAGATATCGCCAGGCCGCATGACGTAAAGAAAAAGGTACATAAGACAACGGTCAGCGTAAGTAGAAAATAAGACACACTCATCCCAAGAGCCACCCAGGCAATGATGATACTTGTAAGTAAGGAGATAATCATCAGCGAAAGCAGTTTTGCCATCAAGTATGACCGGAGTGTAACGGGAGTGGTAAACAAATACATCAAGATGTGCTGATTTCTCTCAAGCATTACGATTGTACCGACAAAGAAAAATCCAAGCGTCCCCGGATCGGTAAAGATCAGGAGCAAACTCCAAAAAGGGCGGTATTCAATTGGAATGAAGAGGAGAATGACACTGTAAAGTGCTGTTAAAAATGCGTACAAGTAATAAAAACCATGCCTGAATTGAAAACGGATATCCTGATTTAAAAGTCTGATCATTCAAGTTCTCTCCCTGTGACCTCAATAAAGATATCCTCCAATGTTTTTTCCTCCGTCTCCAGCCTTACAATATTACCTCCGGTTAAAATCTCTCGAAAATGACTGTTTTCTCCAATGCCCTGCAACGGGAAACGCTTCACACAACGAATCGTGCCTGATGTGTATTCTACCTTCACTGCTTTGTCGCTGTGCTTTTCAACCAAGGCCTCTGGCGTGTTCACCAGCTTTAATTCTCCGTCCACAATAAACCCTACACGATCACAAACCGCCTGGGCTACGTGCATGTTATGTGTTGTGATAATGATCGTCTTCCCGGTTTTCTTTTGCCGGAGAATGAAGTCCACTACTTTTTTAACATTAACAGGATCAAGCCCTGCGGTGGGCTCATCAAGAAAAACAATGTCAGGGTTATGCAAAAAAGCCCTGCAGATGTTCAGGCGCATTTTCATCCCTTTGGAAAATTCCGATACTCTTTTACTGCCACAGTCCCCAAGCCCTAATTGTGTCAATAACGAAACCACTGGCATTCCTTTATTTTTGTAAAAGGATAGAAAGAATTTCAGGTTCTCTTCAGCAGTGAAGCGCTGATAGAAATTCGGTATTTCAAATGCCACTCCCAGAGATTCATTAAAAGCTGCACCGCTCTTTTTACTTTCCTGCCCCATAATCTGCACGCTGCCTTCGTAATTTTTAAGTACACCAATCAAAATTTTTTGAAGTGTACTTTTTCCTGAACCTGAAGGTCCCAGGAATCCAACGATCTCTCCGTCGTTTACAGACAACGTAATATTCCTTACTGCCGGTTGCTTCCCACCGGGGTAGGTAAATGACAAGCGTTCTACATTAATCATGTGACTTCTTACCATTCCTGAAGATACGGTCGGCTACTGCCTCTGTCATAAATACGAGGCAATTTTCAAATATCTCAAGGCCAATTTCCTTTTTATGTGCCAACGTTAGAAACAGCGCCCGGACCACACCGCTCACCACTTGATGATCGAGTGACGGATCCAGTTTCCCTTCCTCCTGCAGACTGGCAAGCAGAGGAGACAGGCTCATCGCATCATTATGTGCATGCTCTGCTAAAACGTCAGCCGGGAGTTTACGCACGAGCTGTTCATATTCGTCCGTTAGAAACAACCGTCTAATCAAAGGGTAATTGTCAAGGAGGGAAAAAATATACAAAAGAATGCGGGCAAATTGCTCTGCATGCATGTCTCCTTCTGATAGAAAAGCTTCTGCTACTTTCTCTTTCAACTCCTCCTCATCCAGCTCCATGATTCTGAAATACAAAAGCTCCTTGGACTCGAAGAAGGTGTAAAAGGAGCCCTGGGCAATCCCGGCATCTTTTGTGAGGTCTTTTATATTTGTCTTCTTCAGCCCGTTTGAGCCAAAGTGATTTCTGCCTGCCTGAATTAGCGCTTCTTTAATTTGTTTTTTTTCATTTTCATGGAACCCGCGGGGGGACATATAATCAACCTCCGTCTATATATAAATATAAAATTATTTTATTCATATGTTCATTATAAACCTCCAGAGAAATAAGTCAAAATAAAAAAGAAAGAGAGACATACAAGGAAGTATTCTCCCTTATATGCCTCTCTCTTCTTCAACCCAAAGGCAGGCGCAGAACATACTGCTCACCCACCGGTCCGGTTATTTTACGCCCCGTGTCTGAAAAACCTGTTTTCATGTATAACCTTTGGGCGGGGATGTTCTTTACATTCACAGACAGGACAATTTCACTGCAGTCCGGGAAAGCTTCGTGCATAAATGCCTTCAGCTGAAGGAGTCCGGATTTTGCGATCCCCTTCCCCTGGTACTTGTAGTCAATCGAAAAACCGGTAAGTAGCATGGCCTCCGGATTTTCTGTATACGCTTTTACCCGCTCTGATTTATGCAGTAAAAAAAAGCCGGCCGGCTCATCGTCACTTACAATGACGATTCGGTGCTGTTCTTTTTCCACCTGAATCATATCTTTTGGAAACGACGTGAAAACCGCTTGCTCCCTTGGTAATTGAAAATTCATCAGTCTGATCAGATATTTTGGATGATAGTGTGTGAGTCGGACTTGTCTCTCGTTCTTCATGGCGCGCCCCTCTTGAAATGTTCTCTTATTATTAAAACACATTCAAGGTCTTGGATACACTTTCGGGGCTTTTGATCAAAGGAAGTGTGCCGTTTTCATCACGAATGATCATGTATGCATGCTCCGGCTTTAAATCTGACAATCAGTTCGACGCCTTCTCCCGCATCTTTCTGCAGCTGCGTCCAATAGGAGAAAATCTCATTCTCAACAGCCTCTTCCAATGGCTGATCAAAGGAAACCGCCAGATTAACGTAAATGGTCAGCCAGAGTTTCTCTTTCATTTCCTCAACGGACTTACAAGGTCCCCGGGGTCTTTTTCTGCCTCGTCCCGGTAACCGACAGTAATATCTGCTGACTTCGTGTGACTGATTTCGTTTCTTTCATTGACCCAGGCTTGAAGTGCTCTTTCCCGCCACACCTCTTCCAAATAACGGTCAATGGTCTCGCCGGACCATTTCCAGGCTTCAAAGACAATGCCGTCCGAGGTTGCAAATGTTGCCCCTTACCCCGCAGTGTGGCTGTAAAAACCGGTTGAATCCTCGATCGTAATCTGATATTTATGCTCCATCTCTTTTTCCAATAATCGTACGGTTTCCTTGATTTGATCTGCCTTTCCGTAAACCTGATCAAGCACATGATAAGACATTACCACTATAGTCAAAATAATCAGTGCCCCGGCCCAAATCTTTATTCGTTTCACCTTTCACCCCACTTCTGTAAAAATAATTCGGCCGATTCAGCGGTTTTTCCTTCCTGTTAAAACGGGAGGGAAGTTTCCATATAGGTAATCCCCAGTTCTTCGTACCATTCATTCAGTCCTGTCCACAGGCATTCGCAGTGCTGATAAACTGTTTCCCGGTCATGGAGCGTGCCTTCCATAACAAGTACAGCCAGTTCCCTGTAGCCTTCTGGCCTGTATGGAAGAGTAAGAGATTCCTCAAAGGTTTTCGCTCTGGTGGTGTAGATGTGCCGGTTGGCAAGACCGATTAATTTTGCTGTCTGCCAGACGAGATCCCTGGCACCCATGGGAAGGTAATGGTAATTTCCCTCCTCATACTGATTTCTGATTTTACCCATCGTTTCATAAGGCTCCCAGATCATAAACTCACGCATTGTTTCTTTTATAACAGATTCGGGGACCTGCATAGGCATCTCCTTCACTTCCTCAAACAGACCTTGCGGGTCAAAGAGCGGCAAAATGCCGGTGAAAACGCCTGCTTTAATCGACCATGAGTCGTCAATGAGCCGGGCACGTTTAAAGAAGTCACTTTTTTGACGTACACTCAGCTCAATTTTAAATTTGCCGTAAATAAACTCATAGTTTTCAAGTGTAAAACCATGCTTTGTGACAACATGCATTTCAATGTCTGAAAAAGGACCTTCTTCGTTCCTGCCAACGGAACCATAGACTCCGATTGCAAGAATCTGTTCCCCATATGTATCGAGTAACCTGTCTTTGACCTTTTGGATCATGGACATTTTTTCTTCTCTCGTGGTCTTCACCGGGTATGAAAGCAATATAATTCCCCCTAAAAAAAGATGTTTCTGACTGTTAACAATCCGTAAATTACGACAGTGACTGCAAAGCTCAGGCCGGCCATCATTCCAAATCTGTATAAGAATCCTTTTGTCATGGAGTCCTTCAACAAGTTTTTTTTTGAGATTCACCTGCCTCTTCCATTCTTATTAAAGGTTAACATAAATTCCCACTTTACATCACTTTATCATGCCAGGAACCTCTCCCCTTTGTACCCATAAACTAAAAGAAAACAGAAGGGGAGTTTTCGGTTTATGGAGAATGATTTTTTTGTGCCCCGTTTGTTTCCTGCGTCGGTGAAAACGACTGAGGGTACGGTGTGGGGATATATAAACAGCCGTGGACAGTTCGTCTTCCAACCTCAATTTGAGGAAGCCCTCGACTTTCAGGAAAACGGGCTTGCCGTTGTGAAGGATGGTGGTACCGGGGTGATTAATGAGGCCGGGGAGTATGTGGTGGCGCCGCTTTACAGCTGGATTCTTCCATTTTCAGAAGGCCGGGCGGTGGTGATGGAGGAGGATGGCGGTACCCGAGTGATTGATGAAGAAGGGAACGTCCTTGGTGATGCTTCATATCCGTTTATCAGTCCGTACAAGGAGGGGCGAGCGGTTTATCAGACTGAGGCAGAGGATGGATCAATTGTGTACGGGTACCTTGATCTGAGCGGCAGCCCGGTGATTCCGGCAAAGTTCGAGTATGCCTTTGATTTTAATGAAGGAAAAGGCCTTGTTCAGGTAAGGGACGGCCTTTATGCTTTGATTGATATGGAGGGTGAACAGCTTCAGACTTTTCCCTATGAACAGATGAACGGGCTTGGTGACGGACTGCTTTCGTTTAAAAAGACCTATCAGGACAAGGCAGGGTATGTGAATGAGCAGGGAAACGTGGTGATCGAGCCTCAGTTTGCCATTGCCCTTCCCTTTGAGAATGGAAGGGCTGTGGTGAACATGTCTGACGGGCTGAAAAACCTGTACGGTCTGATCGATCAAACAGGCGCGTTTGTTATCCCGCCTGAGTACAATGACATTCGTTTACTCGGCAGTGACCGGGCGGCGGTTGGCAGAGCCATCCGTGAAGATGTGCCGTATATGGGGTCGTATTATGCGATCGCCGATGCCGGGAGCGGAAATATTCTTACGGACTTTTTCTATGATTCCGTAAGCGACTTCCGCAACGGGTATAGTTCCGTGACACAAGGCAGACGTTCATTTTTTATTACGAAAAAAGGGACCCGGGCACAGAACCTGCCTGTCATAGACGGTACGGGTATATTGACGCTTGAAGGATCGCTGATAAGGGCGTTTGTGGATCAGCGCCTCTCCTATTATGACCGGAACGGCAGGCTTGTATATGCCCAAAATACTGTCATTCCTCTCACAGACAGCGTGTCAATCCGTGAGGAAAAGTACAGACCGAACAAAGACTATCTTGTCTACTATCCTCAACTGGAAGGCATGGCAGACTCCTCAGCCCAGGAGCAGGTGAACCGCATTCTGAGACAGGAATCCCAGGTGAAGCCTGTACCGCCGGATATTCAGCTTGACTACAGCTATACAGGGGATTTTTCGGTCACGTTCTTCGAAAAGGATCTGCTCGTTCTGCAGCTCAACGGCTATAACTATCCATTTGGCGCCGCACACGGCATGCCCACTCAGACAATGGTAAATGTCAATATCGTAACGGGCGAGATCTATGAGCTGAGTGATTTATTTTTACCCGGAAGTGATTATATAGCGGTCATTAGTGATACTATCGGAATGATGATTGAAGCCGAGACCGACGGGTACTATTTCCCTGATGCATATGAGGGGATCAGGCCGGACCACCCGTTTTATGTGACGGAAGATGCGCTTTGGATTTATTTCACCCCTTATGAGATTTCCGCTTTTGCCGCAGGCTTCCCTACGTTTAAGATTCCGTTTGCAGACATCATGGATCTGATTAATACTGAAGGGCCGTTCTGGAAGGCGTTTCATTAAGAGGCTTGGGCTTTGTAACCGGTCTTTGAAATTTTCATGCTTCCGTTGGACCTTGTGACCCGTATAACGATGACCGGCTGAGCCCGGGCATGGGTTTTGCCGGGGGAAATTGGATACGGATGGTTTAGAAGCTCCTCCCTACCATCGGATGAAATAAAGCACTGCATTAACTGCAAAGAGGAAGGAAAAGAAGAACAGTTTATGCTCTTCATTCTTATCTTCATTTTTCTTTTTTAATGCAACAGCATTCACAAACATGGCTGTGCTAAGGAAAACGAAGGCAATCCCGCTCATCAGCCTGCCTGGTATGGAGAAATCAATAAACAAACTGATAAACAGAGAAACCATGATCACACCTGCGAATCCGATTAATAACTTGACTGTAAGATTCATCCCAATCCTCCAAATTTTAAAAGAGGCTTGAACAAAAGTGTTTTTTCAAAGAGAATCCGAACAAAAATCGCATTTTCATGAAGTAAACGCTCGTCACTGCGGTGTCTCACCTTTGCTTTTCAGAAGGCACTGGAAAAGTTCGACCTTTAACTTTTCCAGTGCCTTCTAAGCAATGAGCGTAACGGTTGCATTTTTAAAAAGCCTGGTATGAGTGGGTTTCTCGTAACAGACGCGCAACCTCAAATAAAAGGCACTGAAAAAGTTGTTTTGTACTTTTTCAGTGCCTTCTTTTTAATCCCGAGGGGGGATCTGTGTATATTTCATCCGCTAAGTTAATGCATTGTCCGAATTCTCAGCTAAACACTTTCTTTATGTCCCAGCCTATTTACTGTGTCAGCGGTCATAGGCATTTAACGCATTAATACCATGGGCAAGTGCGGAACCTGCTTTCAGCGTTGTGGCGACCATGATCGCTTCGGAAATTTCCTTAAACGTGGCTTCTGCCTTTTTTGCCCCTTTTGTGTGAATGTTGATGCAGTATGCACAACCGGTAGTATGAGCGACGGCGACGGCAATCAGTTCTTTTTCCTTTACCGTCAGATGCCCTTCACTCATCACCTCCTTGTCGAAGTCCATAAATGCCTGTGTGGTTTCTCCGTTAATTTCAGCAAACTCTCTCAGCCTCTCAAAGTACGCCCCTTTATACAGTTCATCCTGACCTTTTCCATCAAAGGCATTCAACGCGTTCACGCTGTGAGCTAAAGCCGAACCTGCTTTTAGGGCAGAAGCAACCATAATCGCTTCGGCTACTTCTTCTTTGGAAGCTTCCTGTTCTTTTACATTGGCAATGTGAAGCTCAATGCAGTACGCACATCCCGTAGTGTGGGCAACCGCTACAGCAATGAGTTCTTTTTGCTTTGCCGTAAGGGTTTCGGAAGCGAGCGCTTTGTTGTTTACTTTCATAAACGCATCATAAGACTCCGGTGCAAGACTTTTCAGCTCCTCCAGCCGTCCGATCGATGATTTTGTGTACAGCACATCCTGATTCATTTTGGATCCTCCTCGTGTTTTTTGAGTCTTCTAGTCCATTCCCCTTCTAAAGCGAATAAAACAGGGAATATCGTACTCATTTTCATTCACAGTTATTACACATTTTCACACTGATACTCCCGGCGGTAACTTGTTATACTGATATTGTTTTTGACTACAGCGAACGGAGTGACATGATGAAAGCATATATCGTTTCTTTATCAATTCTTTCATTCTTTCTGTTGACCTCCTGTTCAATGGAGGACGAACCTGAGGAAATTGTTAAAAAAATAAAGTCAGGCTATGACGGTGTTGATATCGTTACTGAAGTACTCGAGGGTGAGACCTACCGCTACTCCCTTTCATACCCTTCTTTGGAAAACGAGGAAGCAGATGCGGAAGTTTCCGGCTACGTGGAAAAAACAAAATCGTCTTTTCTTGAAAAGGCAGACGAGTCTCCTGAAAGCGGGGCGATGCCTCTCGTGATGACGTTCTCTTCTAATATTGAGAAAGTATTGGACGGGAACTATTATTCTTTCATTTTTACACACGACTACTATCTGGGGGATGCCAATGGCATGGTTCACCGGACTGCCATGACCCTGGATACGAAAACAATGGAACCCGTTGAAATTGAGACCCTCATTGATGAACACTACCTGGAAGTTCTTTCCGGCCTTGTTAAAAAAGAAATGCGGGAAAAATACGAGGACGCGGTTTTGGATGAACACATAGATGAATTCACCGCCCCGGTAAAAGAAAACTTTACTGACTTTTCCCTGACTGAAAACGGGATTGTTTTTACTTATGATAAATACGAGTGGACAAAAGGGTCTGCAGGAGCGCCTATGGTGGAGGTTCCGTTTGAGGACCTGGAAGACGTGATGGACGAAGAGTTTCTGAAGACTGTGGCTGGTAAGGAGAGAGGCAGTATTCCTGAAGAAGAGCCGGCAGGGGAAGAACAAACCGGAGCGCCCGGGAGCGGGGATGAGGAAGCTGGGGGTGTGCCCAAAAAACAGGTAGCCCTGACTTATGATGACGGCCCCCATTCGGAGCATACCACTGAGCTCCTTCGTCACCTGGATGAATTTGATGCAAAGGCAACCTTTTTCCTTCTTGGAAGCCACGTGGAATCCCATCCCTCTATTGTAAAAGAGATATCCGCATCGGGACATGAAATCGGCAACCATACGTGGAATCACCCCGATTTAACAACGTTGGAGCCGGATCAGGTTGCAAAGGAAATCCAGGCTACAAATGAAATCATTTATAAGGTTACGGGGGAAAAGCCAACAGTTTTTCGCCCTCCGTACGGTGCCAGTGATGACACAGTAGGCCAGGCACTTACAGAGCCGGAGATTCTCTGGACCCTTGATACCTTCGACTGGCAGACAGAAAGCCCTGAGGAAATTACGAAAGTGGTGATGTCTGAGGTGACTGACGGCTCGATCATCCTTTTGCACGACATCCACGAGAGGTCCATTAAAGCCTCACGGATCATTTTAGAAGAATTAAAGGAAGAAGGCTATGAGTTTGTGACCGTATCAGAGCTCATAGACCCATAAAAAAACTGTTCCGGAGGGATGCTCTCCGGAACAGCTTTTTTTAGGGCTGGTTTGTGGTTCCAGCTGTCAGGCGAATGATTTTAGACTGGGTTGGGCTCGTTGTTCATCGCTTTCTTCCAATTATCCATCTACTTCATCCCTGACAGTCATTTATTCATCATCTTCAGCGGTTTGTTCCACGAGTTTACCGATTTGTTCATCGACTTCCCCCCGCACACTCCTTACTCTCCACCGACAACCGTAAATGAAGATGGTGATTCATTTTCATAGAGTTCGATCACGTCATAGTCCTGATCAAACGTAATTCTGTAAAGGCTGTGATACTGTAGGTTATCGTTCCAATAGTCCTCTGTCCATTCACGGGAGAAGGAAATTGTAACCGTATCCCCATGACTTTCAGTTTTTACATTACTAAAGTGAGACGCCTCTTCTCCCATGTTGACCACGCCGCTGGTGAGAAAAAGGTAAGCTTCTTTTTTCCCTCCAACCTCATAAAGGTGAGCTCCTCCCTGACCTTCTACCTCTTGGACGAACTCTCTTACACCTTTACTTGCCTGATCCATGCTGACTTCCGTAACAGCCAGATCCTTACTGCAGCCCGTCAATATTAGTAAACCAAGAATCATTGCCCCAGTTCGTTTCATCGATTCCTCCCGGATTGTCGTTTTTGCTGAAACCAGTAAGTGTAATGAACACTCGAGATTAGCTTCCAACATTTTCAACCTCTTTACTGAATGATTATTTTCGCTTTTCAAAGTCAATTATCCTTTGTAATCCGTTATTCAGCTTCAAGTGAAAAGAGGAAAGCTTTACTATTTATATTCAAAAGCCACGGCACATCCATTATCAGACAAAACAAAAACTGCCTTTTAACCAATTGAATAATCAGTTCTTCACCTGTTCTTCTTCAAAGGGGTTGAAAAGCTCACTCCAGTCGGACACGTATTCCTCGGGGGTTAAAAGACAACGATCCAGTTGTGCTTCTATTTTCTTCTGATCGAGTTTGACTCCTATGATTACAAGCTCTGTTTTTCTGTCCCCGAATTCCGGATCCCACTCTTCCTCAAGTTTTGGGTTGGCTTGTAAATACTGCTGTTGTTCTGATTCAGCCAGTGTGGCAACCCAGTAAGCAACCGGATTTATGGAGATGGACGGACCTGTCTGCGAGAGGAGCAGTGCATAGTGGTTATGTGTCGCACACCATATGATTCCTTTTGCACGGACTACTTCTTTTGGGAGAGCGTTAAGCCATTCAGCAAGCCTCCCTGAATGAAAAGGCAGCCTTCTTCTGTAAACGAAACTTGAGATACCATACTCCTCTGTTTCCGGTGTATGTTCAGGTGACTGAAGCTCTTTAATCCACCCTGCAGAGCTGCTTGCTTTCTCAAAATCGAAGCGTGTCTCATTGAGTAATTGACTCACACTGATTTTTCCATAGTTTGTTTTAATCAGTTCAGCGTCAGGTTGAAGCCTGCGAAGAACAACTTCAAGCTCATCAACTTTTTGATCGTCAACCATATCTGTTTTGTTCATAATCAGGACGTTGCAAAACTCAATCTGATCAATCAGAAGATCCACCACTTCACGCTGATCGTCTTCACCGAGTGCCTCAGCCCTGTCCAGCAGCGTGTCACCGGATGAGAAGTCATCCCAGAAGCGATACGTGTCTACAACGGTAACCATATTGTTCACATAGCAAAAGCGTGTCAGGTCAATCCCTGTTTCTTCATCAATGTATGAAAACGTCTGAGCCACCGGTACAGGTTCACTGATCCCCGTTGATTCGATAACAATGTGATCAATGTCTCCCTGCTTTACCAGGGCTTCTACTTCCACGAGGAGGTCTTCGCGAAGGGTACAGCAAATACACCCGTTTGACATCTCTACCAGCTTTTCTTCTGTCCGTTTGAATCCGCCATTTTCAACAAGATCTGCATCCACATTAATTTCACTCATGTCATTTACAATTACCGCTACCCGGAGATTTTCCCGGTTTGCGAGAATATTGTTCAAAATGGTCGTCTTACCCGCACCAAGATAGCCGCTAAGTATAGTAACAGGGATTTTTCTCATCTTTTTGTCATCTCCTTTTTATTCTCTAAAGAAAGCCCGGTCAAGAGCCTGCCAAGGCATTAGCGCACAGTTGTGGCGGGCTTTTAATTTATGAACACCTTCAAGAGAAAGGGCGTCGCCTAAATCGATTTCCTGATCGGTTGGAGGAACTCCGTTTCTTATAAGCTGTTCCATTGCTTCTTTCATTTGATTTACTTCAGTTACATGTTTTCCCCGCACCAGAACTGTCATCATTGAACAGGAAGCCATACTGATGCTGCATCCTTCCCCTGTAAAGCTTACATCTTCTATTACATTGTCTTTATTTATCGTCCAGTAAAGGGTCATCACATCTCCGCACGTGGGATTTTTATAATGCAAATGCTCGTTGCCGCCTTTACGGTGGTTTCTTCTGTACCTGGCATGATCCATGATGAGCTGTCTGTATAAATCATCAAGCATTTTTATCAGCCTCCATTCATAAAAAAGAGAGCTGAGTGTATGCTTTACACTCAGCTGAAAATCGTATTATAGAGGGGGAATCGTGCTTACCAGCTTGATTTTTTAACACCAGGAACCTGTCCTCTGTGGGCAAGCTCCCGAAGTGCAATCCGGGACATTTCAAATTTGCGCAGGTAGCCTCTTGGTCTGCCTGTTACTTTACAACGGTTGTTCAAACGTGTTGGAGAGGAGTTGCGGGGCAGCTTTGCCAGGGCTGCATAATCTCCTTTCTCTTTCAGCTCACGTCGTTTCTCTGCATATTGTTCTACTAATCTCTCGCGTTTTTTCTGGCGTTCGACCATTGCTTTCTTAGCCATACTATCTTCCTCCTAATCATTACTTACTTTTTTCACACGTTTTAAATTGTGACTGAAACCACTCATAGTCAAGGTCTTTTCCGATAATCACAAATTCACTTTTTCGACTGCCGCGGGTTTTCCAGGGAGACCCTGCTTTACCTGCAAAGAGCATATGAACACCTTGAAAGACGATCCTTTTCTCAAATCCCGCAGCAGAAATAATTCCTTTGTATCGGTACATCTGCTCGCCTTTTTCGTCAATAATCCTGCCAAACCATTTTTCAAAAGCAGTCATGTCCATATCGTTTTCACTCGTCAGAACAATGGCAGTAATGTCAGGATCAAGGTGATGGGAATTGAGCTCGGATGGTTCAATCAGCCGCTTTTCATGCAGATCAAATGAAAACTTATTGAGCAGATCTTTTATGACCACACTTCCATGAGATCCTGACTGAATTTGCGCACCGGGATTTACTGCCAGCAGACGGTTACTTACCTTTTTAACATCTTCCTCTGATACTAGGTCAGTCTTATTTAGAATAAAATGATCTGCAAACGCCGCCTGCTTAAGAACCTCTTCATGCTCATGCATTTGTTTTGGAAAGTGATAACAATCAATGACGGTAATAATGGTGTCCAAATGATAAATCTCTGAAAGTTCCGGGTCGAAAAAAAAGGACTGGGCAATCGGTGCAGGCTCTGCCAGGCCTGTGGTTTCGATTAAAACACGGTCAAAAGGGGTATGTCCCCCTTCTTCCACTGCCTGAATCAGTGCATACAACGTATTTATTAAATCTGTACGGACTTTGCAGCACAGACAACCGTTATTCAACTCATAAATGTCTTCTTCCGAACTGATCACCAGTTGATGATCAATACCGGTTTTTCCAAACTCATTCACAATAACAGCGATTCGTTCTTCCTGCTCGTTCATTAGTATTTCATTTAACAGCGTTGTTTTTCCTGACCCGAGGAAACCTGTCAAAATCGAAACAGGGATTCGTTCAGGTCGCTTAAACACCATATAACAACCACCCGCAATTCTTTGAATGATCACACCATATCGTAACTGTTACGATTTACACTTTGGATTTTATCGTAATGATTACGATTTGTCAAAGGGGGTCTTCTGTTTTACATTTTTTACTTCCATGTCCTTATAAATCATGCTGCCAACAGCACCGGTCTGATGCTGATACTTGCCTTTGTACGGCTTTTCACTTGGACGATCCATCTCTGCAAAAACGAGCTGACAGATGCGCCTGCCCGAAGTCAGCTCAATAGGTACTTTATTTGCATTGAATAATTCAAGAGTGATTTCACCTTTAAAGCCCGGATCAACCCACCCCGCATTTTGAATAAAGAGCCCCATTCTCCCAATACTGCTTCGTCCTTCAACAAATGCAGAAAGGCAGTCTGGTAACTCTATGGACTGTTCCGTTGCAGCTAGAAGAAATGATTGAGGGGGCATGATCACACGTTCAGTTTCAAAGGAAACTTCCTGTACCGGCCGGTTAAGTGAAATCAGCTCCACCTGATGCTCGTTCATTTTTCTGAAACTGGTCCCCAGAGTCAGATCCACAGAAGCAGGTTGAATCTGCTCTTCTGTTATTGGAGTAATGGATAACAGTCCCTGCTGCATATACTGTTTTATTCCTGAATCCGATAAAATCATTGGCATCCCCTTTACATGTATGAATAGATTATGATTAAATACCATTATAAAACGTAACTATTACGATTTAAAGAGAGGATTTGAGGAAGGGGTCGTCCAAGATGAACGAACGGCGATATGAATTTGCCCGTCATCAGTGTATTCAGCGTTTACCGGAGCCGGAACGAAGCGTCTATTTATTTGTTGAAAAAAGAGAACTGTCTCTTGCTGACGAAGCAGTGAGTGAAAACCATTATGTACGTCTTCTTCAGCAACAGTCTCCGATCTTTGCGGCAGCGGAACACTTCAAAATGGAAGCGGCCGTTGTATTCGAAACCGTTCAGCGTATTGAAGCTTCTCTGGAGGCAAAGGTCTCAGAGTATGAAAAGCGCCTTAAGCTGATTGATTATACAGACGAATTTCGTTTGCAGGGGCTGTGCCTTGCAGATGAGCGGGTAAAGTATTACTTTCTGGTGTAGGGATAATCATGGTGAGGGGTGCAGGAGCTTCTTAACTTCTTTAACGGCTTCATCACTGTGATTGACGGATTAACCGCTCCCATTACCGGGTTGGCTGAAAAAATCACTCAATAGAAATAAAAAACGAGGCTGAGACATAAAAAAAGTGTTTAGCTGAGAATGCGAACGATCCGCTGTCAAAGCTGATGAAATATCCGCAGAATCCTGCGGGATGAAAAGCAAAGGTGAGACCCCAGTGACGAGCGTTTGCTTCATGAGAATGCGACGAGTTGCTTCGACGCATACAGCTTCATAAGGGTATCTGGCAGAGGAAGATGCAGGTAAGCTGGAGGAGGGTAACCCGCTTCCCGCGGAAAGCGAAGTATATTTCAGGAGCGGTTTATTAGCGCCGATTTGGTTTGTTCAGATTCTCGTTAACTATAACACTTTTGTCCCTGCTTCGCCTCTCCATCTATTACGACTGCATCGGGCGCACAACCACTTCGTTCACATTTACAGAAGCGGGCTGTCCGATCGCATAGACAACGGCATTGGCAATATCCACCGCCTTAAGCTTGTTCATGTCACGGTCTTTAAACATAGCAATGACATCCTCATCCGTGATGTGTTCTGTGAGCTCAGATTCCACAGCACCAGGTGAAATGTTTGTTACCCGGACACCGGCTTTGGACAGCTCTTTTTCCATCCCCATGGACAGTGCGCGAACCGCGTATTTCGTGGCACTGTAAACGGCACTTGAAGGGAAAACTTCGTGCCCGGCAACACTGGAGACGTTAATAATCTGACCGCCGCCCTGTTCCAGCATGGCCGGAAGTGACGCATGGATGCCGAAAAGAACCCCTTTGATATTCACATCGACCATTCTTTCCCATTCATCGACCTTGTCGTTTTTCATAAATGACAATTGCATCACACCTGCATTATTCACAAGCACATCAACACTGTCAAATTCCTGTTTCGCCTTTTCAACGAGCTGCTCAACTTCCGTTCTGTTTGTCACATCGGTTTTCACAACAAGTGACTTTTGTGCGGTTTCTGATTCAATTCGAGATGACAATTGTTCAAGCTTGTCCGTCCGTCGTGCTGCAAGAACAACCTTTGCACCAGCTTCTGCGGCTAGTAAAGCAATCGCCTCGCCGATTCCGCTGCTTGCTCCTGTAATAACAACAACCTTGTCTTTTACATTTTCCATTTTGCACCTCTCCTTTCGATCGTTGAGCAATTTACTCACCTTTTACCTTCGCTTCAACAGAATTCCAATTTAAGGACAATACACCTATTAAAATAAGCAGAGCCATCACGCTTTTTCCCATTTTCAAAAGTCCCCTCATGCTTTACGTTTTTACCTGTCCCTCATCAGGCAGGTCTATGCACTTAGCCCCTCCCTAAATTATCCATTTATCCGTTGCACACTTCCTACCCCCACACCTGGACTTCTTTACTCTTTTAAAGTGTGTACATATTTTTAGTATTTTCTTAACTTTCAATACTTTCCCATTCTGCTATATTAAAAGAGTTCGACCAAACATACCTTTGAAGGAGAGAAAAGCTGATGCACACTTATGTAAAACGTTCGTTGTCTATGTTCCTCGCTCTTATTGTCATGCTTATTGCCCTGCCTGTTTCGGAAGTGGAAGCCAATACATATGATTGGAATATCTACTCCAATTCCATTGAGTACAAACAAACGGGTCAGTCATTCACAAACCGTTCCTGCGGTCAGGTTAACAATGCAACTCAAGGATTCTTCCGTCTCCCCAATACCTCTTCATCTCAAACCATCGCAAGCTACCCGATCGACCACCGAAGTGTTGAACTCGATTTTGGAAGCTGTTCCACTTACGGAATGACACACGTGTTAGCCCGTCACGCTCCGGAACACTTTATCGGTAACCCGACACCTGTACAATCTTTCTTTAACCCCGGCCGCTCCCTCGGAAACTATGAAGCAATTATCGGCGACATTATTGCCCAAAACCGCACGCAAATTGCCAACTATGGATTTACAAGTAACGGTACTGTCGTGTACGGTAATGTTAGTCAAGGCTCTGTCCGCCTCGTCATTAAAGGCGGTAAAGTTATTACCATGTATCCATCAGGGTGGGGACTTGGTGAACGTCAATATTAAGAGGACTGATGCCGTTTGATTTCAGTAGAAAGCTACTTTACAGTGCAAGATAAAAAGGAGAAATCATGGATCCCCTGCTCAGACCTGGAGAAACTCTCAACACATCTTCCCTTAACTCAACCCGTGTTCCCGGGTATTCTCGTTATCCAGGGGGACGAGTACTTTGCTTTTGGTGAAAAGTATGAAGACAGCATCGACCAGCTGTGGCTGGGACTGCTTCACTCCCTGGAAAATCTGGGTGAAGAAGGAACATCGCCTTTCGTTTATCAGCCCATCGATTTTTATATGAAAAAGAGCGAAGACGCTTTGGTTATCAGCATTACCCACAGGGGTACCATCATGGACGAGTGGACGTTTCCATTCGACGAAGCTGTAACCGCGATTCTTCATGGTGCCGAAGATTTTTTTACTACAGTCAAAATGCTGAACCTCCAGCTGTTTAAAGACGACATTCATCTCATACAATGCCGGATCATTGATTTGAAAGAAGACTATAAAAAAAGCAGCGGGTCCCAGTAGGGAACGCTGCTTTTTTTATATTTTAAAGGCCGTACCACGAAAGGTTTGTACTGTTCATTATAAATTTCCGGGTGCCTGTTCCCAGCCACCTGCTACTGCTTTTTTCTGCGATCGTTTCCCGTAAAGAAAAGAGCCAGGAATAAGCCAACACCGCCTAACAGGAATGACATGGATGCAGCTACTGCAATAAAGGCTTCGTTCGTAGCAAAACCGGATGTGCCGGCTGCGAAAATACCGAACAGCACAAGTCCAACGGCGGCAGTGTAAAGCAGTGCCCGGATCCGGTTCATAGCAAATTTCTTTTTCGTATCCATCGTCAAAGCACCGTAAGTGAGGACAGTCCCTCCGGCTACAGCGAAAATGCTGGCTCCTACGACACTGACTGCCGGGGCATTCATAAAGTAGAGCATCAAAGGAGTAAGTAAGCCGAACAGAATTAACAGAGAGCCAATGACAATTCCAGTTGCACCGATCCGATTGGTCCAGGAGGAGTACACAGTCTGTTTCGTTTCATCCTGTCCTGCTTTTCTCATATCCTCAACGAGGCCTGTGAGATCTCCCATAGATGCAGCCGCTTCCTTGAACGCCTGATCTTCATCGAGTCCCCGGATTTTGTAGTCGGCTATTTTCTCCTTCATATTTGTAGCCAGTTCCTCTTTTAAATCATACAGTTGCTGACTTTCTCCCATATTTGCAAAAACATCGTCCAAGTACCGGTGGACTCTGTTGTGTTTTGCTTTTTCACGATTTTCCATGGCTGATCTCTCCCTTAATTAATTTATCGAGAACTTTTTGTGCAAAAAGCCAGTCTTTTACGTTCTGTTCATAGCGTTTTTTTCCCTCATCGGTAATCCGGTAATATTTCCTTCTTCCTCCCTGGGTTTCATCTCCCCAGTAAGAACTGATGAACCCTTCTTTCTCCAGTCTTCGAAAAGCGGTGTAGAGCGTCGCCTCCTTTAACTCGTACTCATTGTCACTCAATGCAATGATGGATTTATAAATTTCATATCCGTAGCTGTCTCCCTGCCGGAGTATGTTTAAAATAATGGTCACTGTATTTCCGCGAATAATATCGGTGGATATTGTTCCACTCATACTACATCACCTCCTAATGTATACTTTATGAAATATTACTGTGTCTGTCAATGTAATATGCATGAAAAAATTGACTGCCAGTACGCAGTCAATCTTTAAGTCCATCATTCCCATGGATCCGTAAAGAAAATCTCCGTTGGAAGGTGCGGTTCCATAAGATAGATAATAACAGTGACTATAAATACAGCTCCAACCCAGAAGAACGCAATAATGTGCTCTTTTTCTCCGGGATTGATCTTTAATTCCATCACGCCTCTGTATGTGAGAAGAATGAAGAAAAACGGGAGCACAACATACATGGGGTTAATCATAACTGTGGTTAAATTAATGAACATACTTAAAATAAAGACACCCATGATGACAAATTCCGTAAGGATATGGTGCCTTGGTTTCGGTTTATTGAACTCCCATTTAAAGATGTTTTGGGTATTGCCGAGTTTTCTGCGTAGCAGGTATTCAATACTGTAAAAAACAAAAACCATAACAACGATTGCAAGAAAAAACCACATTGTAGGTGTAGAAGTCATATACGATTCACTCCTCGGGGTGACATTGATTCTACTAACCTACCATTATATGGATCCACTTTCAAACTCAGCCACTATTCCAGCCCGAACCTGCCAAAATGTCATCCGCTTCTTTTTTAAGGCACCCCCGCTCACTGATCTCCGGGTTCTTTTCAAGAAAATCCTGAACGATATAAAAGCCTGTCACATACCCGATCATTCTCGGCATGTTGCGGCCGCCGTACATCCAGTGTGCATGGTACCTGCGTCCTTTTATATCTTTTCGGTGAGAGAGAACCTGCTTCCACCAGTCTTCGCACTGTTCTCTTGAGAGCGTGCGGGTCCAGGGCGCTTGTTCGCTTTTTCCGAGGTGGTTTTTCACTGCGGCTTCAGCAAGACCTTCCATAAGCATGGACTCCATAAGCGTAACGGACTCTTCATTTTTCTTCTGGTAAAAAAGCCGGCATGCATGGTTGTACTCATGAGTGAGCAGGGCTTTCATGGCATTCAGGGATAAAGATTCGTCGATGAACAGGACGATAAAATCGGCAAACGTGACGCCGTTTTTACCGGCCAGGCGGTCGCGCAGTTCCTCGTTCGTCGTATCAATGGGTAGAAGATAGATTGGCAGATCGGGACCGCTCCACTTCTTTTTCAGCACGAAAAAATGTTTTTGAAGCTCTTTAATATGGCCTTTTTTTTGAAGCACTTCCCCAAACTTTGTCCAGTCTCCTGACGGTTTTCTCAGTCCCTGGGCAAGAAGGTAGTGATGCCACTCCGGGAGCGCTGCGTCCTTAAAATGGCGCAGCAGAGGCTCGCAAATGACTTCAGCCTGAAGGCGGAGGGCTTCTTCCCAATAAACGTCTCCCACTTTTTTATGAAACGACCGAAACGTCGTAAAATCGCATTTTAATCCCAAAAAAACACCCCCTGACTAATATGTATGCACACATTCAGGGGGACTTGTTACGATCCTTCAAAACGCTATTAACCTTGGAAAAAGAGGAAACCGAATACACCGTAAATGAGTGTAGAAACAATGGCAATGACAAGCCCGATCAGTGTTTCATGGGGAAGAATTTTAAACCGTTCTTTCATGGACATGTACACGCTCGCACGGGTGATGTGGAAATACGTTCCGTGTGGCATGTGGTCAAGCACCGTTGCCCCGGAGTTGACCATGGCTGCAGCAGCGAGGGCCGGGATACCCATTTCAAGCATGGACGGTGCAAAGACCTGGCCCGCCACCGCCGTACCGGCAGCCGTTGAACCTGTCGCACCGGACATGGTGATCCCTGAAATCGGTGCGAGAAAATAGGCTGGCAGATGCATCGCTTCAATGGCACTTAGGATTTGTACGATAATGGCAGAGTTTGCGATCACACCGGCGAGCGTCCCGGTACCAATGAGTAGAATCGCAACAGGTGCCATTTTTTCAAGTCCCGATCTTACAAAGTGATTGAGTTCATTCCCTTTTCTCATGGCAAGAGCCCCGGCAATTCCCCCGATCGGCAGGGCAAATAACGGATCGATATGAATGCCTGCTATGGGCTGCAATAATAAGAGAAAGATTGCCACACCAGGGCCAAAGAGAGCCGTGCCGAGTGTGGGCGTCTCCCCTTTCACCTCTGGGGAAAGCTCATGATCCTGAACCTTTTCCCCTGTGTCCCTCAGCTTACGGGCAATCGCATAGGTGACAGCTACCCCTGCAAGGGCAGGAACAATCCCTGCGAACATGACACTGGTTAAAGGAACGTAAAAAGCCTCGGCAGCGGCAATGGAGTTTGGGTTCGGTGAAATAATATTGCCCGCTTTTCCTCCTCCGGATATGGCAATGAGAACGGCAATTTTGGACATGTTTGTCCGCTTGGCGATGGAAAGGGCGATTGGCGCAACCGTGAGTATCGCGACCCCGATAAAGACCCCTACTCCCGTTAGGACCATGGTTGCACCGGCCACGGCAAGGAGGGCTTTCGCTTCACCGAGTCCGTTCAGGATCGATTCGGCAATTTTTTTTGCCGCACCGGACTCGATAAGCACCCCGGCCAGAACGCCTGCCGCAAGAACCCGGAGAACGACCCCGGTCATCCCTTCTGCACCGCCGACCATAATTTGAACGGTCTCCGTAAGGGCTGCTCCCCCGATAATACCTCCTGTAAGAGCGCCTGCCATCATGGCATAAGCAGGAGCAACGCGGATCAGGATGAGTCCGATCGTTACGGCCAGTGCGAGTATCGTACCGAATGAGGTTAGTTGTATGTCCTGTATATCCATTCGCTGCTTCACGACCTGTCTGAAAACGACTTTCTCCTATCATACTTCAATTCTCGTAATGAACTGAAGGGGAAAGTGCAAGATAAGTCTGAAAAAGGGAAAAAATAGTCGTAAATTTGGAAACCACATACAAAAACTGCCCCAAAAGGTACTTATCCTTTGGGGCAGTCTCTTTTAAACAAGCGAGTGTTTATTTGCATAGATGGCTGCCTGGGTTCTGTCATCCAGCTCCAGCTTGGTGAGGATATGACTCACGTGGGTCTTCACGGTTTTTATGCCGATATGAAGGCGTTCGCCGATTTCTTTGTTGGACAGACCCTGGCCTATAAGGGACAGGACTTCTTTTTCCCGGCGAGTGAGGTCATTATGTTTCGGCTTGTGGCGCATCTGGTGAAACATCTTCTGTGTGACCTGTCCTTCGAAGGTGGGCTCTCCTTTATATGCTTTTCGAATACAGTTGGCTATGTCAATTGCGCTGGACGTTTTCAGGATATAACTGAAGGCTCCTGCTTCCATAACGGGAAAGAGCATTTCGTCATCCAGGTAGCTTGTGAGAACGATGATTTTTGCCTGGTGCTCTTCCAGCGCTTTTGTGGCTTCCACTCCGTTCATTTCGTCCATTAATAAATCCATTAAAATGACATCGGGGTTCAGTTCTTTGGCTTTGGAAATGGCTTCCCGTCCGTTTTTGCCTTCCCCGACCACATCGATATCAGGCTCTGTCTGCAGGTATGTACTCAGGCCCATCCGGACCATTTCGTGATCATCAACGATCAGCACGCGGATCTTGCTCATCGTGTTCTCCTCCTTTTTGGGTCCTTAACGGGACACGGATTTTAATGGTGGTGCCTTTTGCCGGATAAGAAAGCAAGGAAAAGTGACCGCCCAATTCTTCGATTCGCTCTTCCATTGTCGTAAGTCCGTAGGAGACGTTCGCATCTTCTTTTTTCATCTCCATGTCAAAGCCGCAACCGTCGTCACTGAGGGTAATCAAAAGTCGTTGGTCTGCCTGTTCTGCCGTAAAGAGGATCCGGGAGGCCTTCGCGTGGCGAAGAGTGTTGGAAAGACCCTCCTGAACCACACGAAACAACTGATCTTCTATGCCGGGATCGAGTGCTTCGAGCTGATCGGTTTCCCAGACGAAGGCAACTGCTTCATTTTTGGCCGAAAGTTCTGTAAATAGTGCGTCCAGCGCTTCCTTCAGCCCTTTTCCTTCGAGGGTAATCGGGCGAAGGTGCATGATCAGGGCCCGAAGCTCCTGCTGGGATGCATGGATCATCGTTTCCACCTGGGTGATCAGAGTTTTTGCCCGATCCGGATCGGTGTCGAGAATCCGGGGGATTGCGCCGAGGCTCATGGAGACGGCGAAGAGCTGCTGGCTCACGGCGTCGTGCAGGTCCCGGGCGAGCTTGCGCCGTTCCTCAAGGCCGGCTGCCCGTTCTTTTTCGTCGATGAGGGCGGCGTTTTCGTTTAGTACCCGGTGCATGGAGCGGATCTGCTTTTCGTAGCCGTCGGTCATGTCGTTGAGTTCCCCTGCCAGGCGCTTCATTTCATCCTCCCGGTCCATCTGAATCCTGTTATCAAGAGAGCCCCGTTGAACCTGTTTGAGCTGGTAGATCAGATAGGTGATCGCTTTTTTCAGTTCGCTCGTATAGGAAAAAGAAAAAGCGAAGCTAGTAAGCAGGTAGATCGCCGAGACAATGACAAGGAGGGTCAGGGTCACTTCCACATCAGAAGCCACAGTGTATATCCTTGCGGCGAGTATCGTGCCGTCAGCCGGTCCTGTGTAAAAACGGGCGTAAAGCCAGGCAGTGAGCCAGATTGCGAGAAAAGCAATGCCGACTGTCTTTGCCTGAAGCCTGAGCCCGTCCCAGATGACGCCGTGGAGTCTTTTCTCTTTTTGTGCGGCTTGTTTAGTCAACGGCCATTACCTCCACGCTGCCGATGCTGTTGCGGACGGTCAGGATGACGCGCTGTTCGGCTTCATAAAAGTTGTCGCTCGTGTATGTGGCATTGCGTCCCGTTCCGGCGAAGTTATCATCAAACAGAGTCGCTTCCCCGATGCTTACGTCAACGTTTGCTTGAATCGCCATGTCTTTTGGGGCGGTGATTTCCACGGAGCCGATCCACATGCTGATGTCCAGATAGTTATCGCCGTCTTTGAGCACAGCAGTAGTCAGATCTACTTCCACACTCCCGATGGACGTACGGATATCTGTATTTTCAAGGGTCCAGGGCCGCTTGCCGATAACCACTTCTCCGACAAACTGACGGATGTTGGCGTAGTCCCCGCCCTGCGGACGGTGGTTTTTTTTCTGGCGGTATTTGTACTTGCCGCCCGCCTGCTGCCTGGCTTTGTTGATGCTGTCTTCTGCACTCTGGAAGCTGTTTTCGTATTTTTCCTCGTCCACGTGGGGATTGTTTTTTACCTGTTCCCGGGCACGGGAGATGTTTTCTTCTACGTAGCTCCACGGGTCGGCGTAGTCTGCTTTCTTTTCGGCCGTATCCGGCTCCCGGTCATCTTCATCTTTACTCATGTCCACTTTGACTGTGGTCGGACGTTTGTTTCTGAGAAGCTGAAAGCCGACGAAGATTATGAGGAGCGGCCAAATCCAGCTCCACAGGTCGGCAAAAGTATAGTAAAACCAGTCTGCCCTGTTACCGGTAATAATCAGGCCCGCTGCGATGATGAACAGGCCGAAAACGGCCGTACCGAAATCCCACTTGTCACGTTTCAGCCCCTGGTAGGCTCTGAAAAGCCCGTCCAGGAGGATCTTCAGGCCGATAATGACGATGATAAGCGTCCAGTAGGTGGAGACCATCTCCCCGAAACTCGCATCGATGACACCTGTATTATTTAATAGATATAGCACTCCGACTGCGAGAATGATCATCCCGAATATTTTATTCATGATTGTATAGTCCCCTTTTGGTTGCGACATGTCTTTAGGGGCACGGGGCCCCAGTATATAGCGGCAGGGTAAAACTGCCAGTTTCTTTTATTCTATCGTGTTACCCTTCCCCGCGCCAATGAATTTTTTTCAGAATAAGAGTGTAGGAAAGGACAGTGTAGCCAAGGAGCATAAGCATGTTCATCCCCACAGTCGTTGTGTACCCCACAGCGAGCAAATCTCTCAACCCTGCTGCGGCATAGGTTGTAGGTACGAGGTACGAAAACCACTGTAGGACAACCGGAAGCTCTGAAATTTCTACAAGAACCGGCGTCATAAAGCTGATAATCATCATAAGCCCTTGAACGAGGAGGTTCGTCAGCTGCATGTTCGGTGACCAGAAGCCTAGAAACACTCCAAGTCCCACAACACTCAGGATCGTCAGCGCAACGAATGGAATAAGCCAGAAACTGAAGGTAAATGTAATGCCGTACACCCACTGCCCGACGAATGCCATAATTACAAATGACGGAAAGCTTACGATCATTCCTCTCAGGAGGTTGGCAAAGATAAAGTTGATTTTTTCAATCGGCAAAGAGGCATAAAACGTGAAATGTCCCTGGTGTTTTTGAAAAGATATTTCCTGGGCCATGACGTTCATCCCCATAATGACGAGGGCAAACAGCATGTTCCCTGTGATGATCCGTACAATCATAGCCTCAGTCGGATTCACTGTGAAAAAATGGAGAAACATGAGTATGGCAAAAGGAAAGATAGATGCCAGGATAAAAATAAATGCCCACTGCTCCCGGATAATGGAAAATTGAATGCGGAACAGGATCCATACTTCAACGGCAAGCTGTTTTACGATTGAAGTTTCATATCTTGGATCAGCCGTTTGCTGCTGCATATTCGTTCACCTCTTCCTTTTTTGCATCAGGTCCACCCGCTGGAGACTGATCATTGTCGATATGAAAGTACACATCTTCCAGGCTTGGCGGCACGATGGAGTATGTCTGTACATCTGGTTCATTGTTTAAAAAACTCACCAGGTCCGGTGCTTGATCCTTTGCAATGAGAATGCGGGAGCGTTGGTCTGACAGGGTTGTGACCGTCCCCCATCCGGTGAGAGCTTCGTGAAGTTCGTTTCGGGCGGTGCGTTTCACTGCAATTTCACATTTAAGACGCTGGTCCACTTCTGCTTTCAGTTCTCCCACGTGATTGATAGCCAGGAGCCTCCCGTGGTTAATCACTGCCACACGGTCAACCACCTGTTCTGCTTCCAAGATGTTGTGAGTCACAAGAATCACCGTTGCCCCTTCCCGGTTCCGCTTTTGAATCATGTCCCAGACAAGGCGGCGCTTTTTCGGATCCAGTTCGTTTGTAGGTTCGTCGAAAATGTAGACACCTGCCTGACCGATTAGTGTTGTACCGATACCCGTGAGACGTTTCTGGCCACCCGAGATGTTTTTCAGAAGTTTGTTTGCTACTTCAGTAAGTTCGAGTTCTTTTATGAGAGACTCCGTTTCTTCTTTGGCCGCTCTCCGCTTCATCCCCCTTAACCGTCCCGAAAAGTAAATGGCTTCTCTTACTTTCAGACTCGTAAGTGCATGGGGTTCCTGTGAATAGTAGGCCACTTCCCTTGCCACCTGTTTATTTTGTTTTAATACGTTGATGCCTTTGTAGGTAACTTCCCCTTCGGTTGGTTTTACATGAGCAACGATTTGCTTAATAAGCGTCGATTTGCCGGCTCCATTCGGACCGAGAAGTCCAAGTATTTCACCTTCATTAATCGTAAAAGAAATCTCTTCATTTGCTTTCACCTTCCCTTTTTTATATGTCTTGGATACGTGTTTCACTTCAAATAATGGTGTCTTCATTGCAGTCCGCCTCCATCTGCTTCTTTGTTCTGACTCTATTTTATCCCGTCAGAAAAGCGCACCAAACAGGCGGCAGACTGTTTCCGTCTCCGCCTCGAGGCTGATTTTTTTGTGGGTTTTTGGGTGGGGTTTTACTTTTCATGATAAAATGTAATTTGTTGCAAATATTGAATTTTTTAGAAAAAAAGAATGGAATGATTTATGAAGCAGATGTAAGTGTAAGGAAGAAATTAGTACCAATGTTTAAAAATATTGATAGCACGATTGTTCTCTCGTATCTCCAGGGACATATGGGAACTGCTTGGGTAGACAACCTTGAAAATCCAACTGTTGCTCAGATAACGGTTGGGATTTTTGTTTTTTATGCCGTGAATCCGAATACAAAGGAAGCTAAAGAATTACTTTATAATCTTCCCGACTTTACTCTTGCAATTGTTAATTCTGATGATTGGAAAGAACTTATAGAGACAGTTCATTATGGGGCATTTGAGAAATTTCCCCGATTCAGTTTTCACAAGAACCCCGACCACTTAGACCAGGCACACTTCCAGTACCTGCTGTCTGCATTACCAGAAGGCTACGAAATTAAGAGAGTTGATAAAAACATTGCAAAAGAATCATCTTTCCATGAACTCTCAGAAGACTTTATTAATCAATTTGATTCTATTGATGACTTTATTAACAGAAGAGCAGGGTATGCTATTTTAAATGATGGGCAAGTTGTTTCTGCGGCAACATCATTTAGTATATATGATGATGGAATTGAAATTGAAGTTGCTAGTCATCCTAATCATAGAAGGAAAGGTTTAGCAACAATTGTAACCTCAGCCCTCATATTAGATTGTTTGAAAAAAGGGAAATACCCCAGTTGGGATGGAGCTAATGCTGAATCTGTGGAACTAGCTAAAAAGCTCGGATACATCTTTAAGGAATCATACGATACTTATTTCATTTAAGTATAAGATAGAGCCTTATTTGTATCTTAAAAGATAGAGAGTGTCAGGTGACCAAGTAAATATGTAGTTAAAGATGGTGACTTCATAGGTCCCGGTCGAGTGGCAATGGCTCCACTCATTGCTTCGAGGTTGACCTCAAAAGTAAAAAAAGGACCTTTTGGGTCAACCTCTTTTGCAAAGCTGATTATACTGTCAATTCGGGTTATGATCGTTGTGTGATTTACCGTGTGGATCTGTCTGTGTTTTTCCGTTTTGCACCATACAAGTAACCCGTTAGAACCATCTCCCGTGGTCACAAATATTATTGTTTTTTCACGATGACAATCGCATTGCCGGACGGATCTTCAACCTGCAGCTTGTTTTCTGCACCGGATACGTTCAATGCCTCTTTTGCCGCATGGTATTCATCCTCTGTAAAAAACACGGTAAATTGTTTCATTCCGACCGCTTCTTTTGGCGGCTTAGGAAGATTTGTTCCCGTCCAAGTATTGAGTCCGATGTGATGATGGTATCCGTCTTTGGATACAAACAGCATGCGCGGATCTTTTGTCACAATATCAAACCCGAGGATGTCCACATAGAAAGCTTCGACTTCCTGTATGTCTGCAACCTGAAGATGAAGATGACCAATCTTGACTTCAGCTGACATTCCCGTCCATCCATCTGCTGGTGCTTCTTTCAGCAGCCCTTCAACGTCCAACGGGTGCGTGCCGCCCACGTACCAGCCGTTCTCTTCCTGTTTCCACGTTTTTGGATCTGTGTCTGCATAGATCTCTATCCCGTTCCCGTCCGGATCCGCCAGGTAAATTGCTTCACTGAACTGATGATCTGATGCCCCGTGAAGAGGGTAACCCGATGCGAGCAGATGCTTTAATGTATGAGCGAGCTTCTTCCGGTCCGGCAGCAGAACCGCCAAATGAAAAAGCCCGGTTGTCCGCGCAGGACGGTTTGCAACATTTTCATTCGTATGCACGGTAACAAGGGGTGTTCCTCCATCAGCACCGAACGTAAGCGAATCTTCTTTTATATCCAGCACCTTTAACCCGATCACCCTTTCATAAAACTCACGTGCTCGGTCCAGATCCTTCACATTAAGATCTACACTCCCCAATCTATCTTTTAATTTCGGCTCATATTTAATCGTTCCCACCACCACCGCCTCCTTTTCACTTATTATAACACCAATAACTTACTTTTAGTAAGTAATTATAAAAATTTCTTTGTTTACTCTTGGACAGAGGGTCAGGCACTGTGTATACCATTTCACAGAGGGCCAGGCTCTGTGCTCACAACTTCACACGGTGCCTGGCGCCGAAAACAAAAAAAGCTGCTTCTGGCGTATTCATCCAGGAGCAGCTTCTTTAATAAAGTCATTTATCTTTCTTCCAGACGGGCGATTCGCTCGTCGAGATCCGGGTGGGAGGAGAAGAGTTTGGCAACTCCGCCTTTTCCGTTGATTTTCATTGTCTGCACCGCACTGTCATCTGTACGGTCGTTGACATTCGCACGGTCAACGTAGTTTTTAAGGGAACGAAGGGCATGTGCCATTTTGTCACGTCCAGCCAGATCCGCTCCGCCGCGGTCTGCATGGAATTCACGGTAGCGCGAGAATGCCATAACGACCAGACTTCCAAGGATCGAGAACAGAATCTGGAAGATGATGATCGCCATGAAGCGTACAATTCCTTGCATTTCCGCACGCACAAGACGGGATACGAGAATCGCCGCAATCCGGGAGAAGAACACAACAAATGTGTTAATGACTCCTTGAAGAAGCGTCATTGTCACCATGTCTCCGTTTGCAACGTGGGCAATCTCGTGGGCGATAACCCCTTCAACCGCATCATCATCCATTGTCTGAAGAAGTCCGGATGAAACAGCTACAAGAGAGCGTTTCTTTGAAGGACCTGTAGCAAAAGCGTTCACTTCAGGAGATTGATAGATTCCCACTTCCGGCATGTGCATAAGACCTGCCGCACGGGACAGACGATGTACTTTCTCCACCACAGTACGCTCGTGGGAGGATAGCGGACCGTCCGGATCGAGCACTTTTACTTTCATCATCTTCTTAGCTACAAAACGTGACATGGCCAAGGAGATGAAGGATCCTGCGAAACCTACGAGTAAGCTGAATACACCTAGTGACACATAATCAATGCCCAGTCCGGCACCGCCTGTGTCAAATGACCAGCTGATATCGGTAAAGTGAGTTATAACCGACCAGACGATAAAGATCGTTGTCATGACAAGAATATTTGTTACGAGTAAAAATAGTAATCTTTTCCCCATTCATAAGCCTCCAATTTTCTATATCTGCCAATCTATTTTAACATGTTTTTATCCAAAAGGCAGATAAGTATGGTAGATTTACAATAATGACACAATTCCAAAAAGTGGTGATTATGTTGAAAAAGCTCAGCTCCCTCCAAGAGTATGAATGGATTTATCAAACCTTTAGTAATGCCCATAAACAGTCTTTCGGCGAAATACCCAGGCAGACTGTGAAATGGTTCGTGCCACCCCGGTTCGAAAGCTATATAAAGATCCTTCACCCCTTAGATACCGGGGATACATACAAAAAACTGGCAGAAAAGTTCGGCGAAACCTACGATAAAACCATCACACCGGGCACGTTCGAGCCTCATTTGTATGAGAAGGATATCAACCTGCACCCCGAACTTGGCCGGAAAACGTACTCCAGATTAGTTGAAACGCTCGCTCCCTTTACAAAAGATCCGTGCTATTTTTATTTCTCAGACTACGACAATCCCGTGCCGGAGTCTTTATATCTCGGTCCGCTCCAAGATGCCGTGCCCCTTTTTGATAAAAACCAAGGAACCGCTCCGATATACTGGTGGCCTGAAGATCGGTCATGGATCGTTCATAATCAGGCATTTCGTTCCTATACGATTTTTGCAGGACCCCGTGCTCTTGCTGAAAAGATTCTAAGTGCCGACAATCTTGAGGCCTTTGAAATTGATGAAAACTTCAACATGTCCGGCGGTGGAGATTTTACATTTAAAAGCCACTTCAACCATATCCCCCTTGAGCGCATTAAAGATGGGGAGCCATACGAATGGATTGACCGGGAACTTAGAGCTGTACACTTGAAAAATTACGGCAAAACCAGTTCACTCACAGTTGAAAATATCATACCGCCTGTTTACGAAGGGTATCTGAAAATCATGCAGCCGATTCACAAGGATAAATACATCACCGATGAAACCAGTCTGTATAAAGACTGTGACCCTGATAAGATATCCCTGCATCATGGTGAAAAAATGACGTACAAAGAGGCAGCTGAAAAATACAGCCTCGTCTACAACAAGGAAATCAGCATGGGCACCTTTTTGAGGCAGTTTGAGGATGATAGTCTTCCGAGGTATCTCATCTTTCCGCAGGACGGCAGCCTTGAAAAAGACATTGTCAAAAAACTCTTAGACGCACTTCACCCCCACACAAAAACGACATGTTACTTTTACTATGATCTCTTATCCTTACCGGGTGAAGAAATGATCTTCAGAGGAAATCTCCATGACGTTCTGACCCTTTGCAGGGAGGATAATGCCGGAGCGTCACCGAAGTACTGGTGGCCGGCGGACCGTTCATGGGTGATTTATACTGATTATGATCTTGAGTATTCCTTTATAGGTGCTTCAAAAGAAGTAATAAAAGAGCTCTCCTCCCTCTCGGATTTAGAGACTTTTGAAGTGGAAAAAGACACGGGGATCTCGTATGATGCCGACATTCATCTGAACCCCGGCAAACCAAATCATTGAACGGAGTACTGACCATGACAAAGCTCATTTCCGCGTTTATCATCATGGCCTTTTTATTTACGGCATGCAGCAATACCGACGCTCGCCAGTGTCCCACAAGGGTGGATACCGTTACACAGAACAGCGAACAGCTGATTGCTGATGAAGAATCCCTCCTCGTTATTTGTGATGCATTTAATGAGACATCGTGGGATCCAACCATAGAAGCGGAAATGGAAAGAGAACCAGACGTATCGGCCACACTTTTTTTCCAGACAGACGAGAACATGCCCGAACGGCTCTACGAATACAGCGTTTACTTTAATGACGATGATTCGGCAACGATTCTCGGCGGACGCACATCGGAGGGATATGGGATTGTTGCTGAAGAGGATGTAATCGGGCTTAGAGAGGTACTGCTCAAAGATTAAAATGGGGACTAATCAGAGATCACAGGACAAAACAAGCAGGTCCCTTCCTTTTATTAGGATGAGGACCTGTTTTTATTTTTATAGCGTTTAACGATGGGTTTATAAAACTACTTTTCTTTTTCTCCCCTTTAATTGTGGAATTATGAGACTTATCAGCTTTACCCCAGCTCCCTCCTTATGTAATGATTCGCCGGACCAAATCGCTCCACTTCCTGCAGTTTCCTTGACTCAATGCTCAACAAAAAATCCTCAAAAACTACGATCGGGAACAGCATCATCCGGGAAACAAGGGTTAAAAAGTCTTCACTTTGCTGATCCTCCGTCTGAAGCAGGTACATAGCATGCTCGTTTACAGAAATCGTCTGGGCAGACGGACTCAACTTGTAAAACACCTCGTTCATGGCACTCACTAAGGATGATCCTTCCTCAATTAAACAAAGATTCTCGTCAAATACGCCCCATTCGGTAAGGGAAATCCTCTGGAAGATAAATGTCTTGAAAATACCAGAGCCCGCATCCAATACGGGTTGTTTCCCGGCATTCGTTCTTTGAATAAAAACCATATTTTCCTCAAATATGTCATCATGCGGCCTCGCCTTAATATTCATGCCAGCCCTTACCTCGGCAACAGCTGAAAGAGATTCTGATTCCTTCATTATTCTTTCACCGCTTCGTTTATAAGCCCTGCTTAATCGGTGAGACGCAGCAAAATCCGATATGTGAACCAGGTCACTCTGATGACGCAGGATGATCTCGATCCCTGCCGAGCGCAGTTCTTTTAAATTACAAAGAGCCCGTATGACCCAGGGTGGAACGGGACGCACCGGAATCCGCCTGCCGTAAAAAAGATCGATCATATGCTGAAAATCCGTAATGACTGTGGCTCTCTTGTCATTATACTTCCTGATCAGCTCTGTAACTTTATGAATAGCAAAGCACTCAGCACCCACCGACTGGTGCGACCGTGTTTCCGTTGTAAATGTGTAATACGTTTTAATAAACCCTTTCGTGCGGATGATCCCGGCACCCAGCTTCTTCTCCGACGAACTCCCGTCACACACATAAAAAGCCATCGATTTGCCCCTCCCGCTCCGCTCTCGTTATCTTCATAACTATGCAGACAAAAGGACAACCATACCAACAACCTTGCTCACCTCTTAACACAGGGTCAGACCCCACGCTCACCGATTCACAACCAAGTTAGTTAATTTATTTAATTTTTGGAATCGTTTGATTTTTACATCCTTAGACGATATTCTAGTATTTATAGTTAAAATTTTCTGACACTCTGACGCATCATAGAGGAGGCAAAAAATGAAGAACAGATGGCTTATTGCGTTATCTGCAATTGCGATTCACCTTTCGATCGGTGCGGCGTATGCCTACAGCGTGTATACGAATCCGATCCATAATGAAATGGGATGGTCCACATCCGGCATTACGATTGCATTTACGATCATGATGGCACTTGCAGGGATTTCAGCCGCATTTTTTGGCAGTTTTGTCGAGAAGCAGGGTCCCCGCCGCTCAGCTATACTGGCAGCTGTCCTTTTCGGACTTGGACAAGCCGGTTCCGGTGTAGCTATTGCTGTTGATTCTCTTGTGCTCTTTTTACTTACATACGGCCTTGCCAGCGGTCTCGGGCTGGGGCTTGGGTACATCGCTCCTGTATCCACACTTGTAAAATGGTTCCCGGACCGCCGCGGGCTTGCGACGGGCATGGCTGTAATGGGCTTTGGTGCCGGCGCACTGATCACAGCTCCGGTGGCTGCTTCCATGATGGAGTCAATCGGCATAACGTCCACCTTCTACATTCTCGGTGCATGTTACTTTGTAATTATCATTCTCGGTGCATCCTACATCGCACCGCCGCCTGAAGGATGGATGCCGGCTACTATGAAAAAAGACATTGCTTCCGGTAAAAAAGTCGTGAAAAAAGACTTGTCCCAGCTGACGGCAAAACAAGCTGTCCGGACACGGCGTTTCTGGATGCTCTGGACGATGATGCTTATTAATACAAGCGCGGGAATCATGATGATCTCGGTAGCGTCTCCAATGGCTCAGGAAGTCGTCGGACTTACTGCAGCGGCTGCGGCAACGATGGTAGGAATTATGGGGATCTTTAACGGAGGCGGACGCCTTGCCTGGGCTGCGATCTCTGACTATATCGGTCGTCCTACTGTGTTTATGATTTTCTTTATTCTTCAGATCATCGCTTTTATCATGATGCCAAACATTACAAATGTTCTCGTGTTCCAGGCCCTCATATTGGTTGTAGTGAGCTGTTACGGAGGCGGATTCTCAAACCTTCCGGCTTTTATTGGTGACCTTTTTGGAACAAAACAGCTTGGTGCCATCCACGGTTACCTGCTGACAACATGGTCTCTCGGCGGTATTCTCGGTCCGTTTATTGTCACACAGATTTATGATCGTACAGGGAGCTACATCCCGGTGTTCTATGTTTTCACAGGCTTAATTGTAATCGCTTTCCTGATCTCTCTCCTTATCCGACTGGACATTAAAAATGTGGAGAAACAGTATGAGAAAGAAAAACAGGGCGTTGCTTAAAATGAAAGAACCCGCAAATACAAGCGGGTTCTTTTTTTATGAAACCAATTCCATGCAATAAACACTCAAATGAAGCATTCCTCCCACTCCTCTTAACCTGAAAACCTCCGCAGAACAAGATGTTCTGCGGAGGCTTCTCAAAAACTTATTTCAATGCTTCATAAGCATCCACCAGTCCGTGTCCAAAATACTCATCGTGGCCTTTTTTACCCAGATCGTCAGCGGTCTGCTGAAGGTGGGTAATGATGCGGGCACGGGAGAAGCTTGGATTTTCTGCTTTCACAAGAGCTGCAGCGGCTGCTACTTTCGGAGCGGCCATGCTTGTACCCATTGCCCATCCATAAGATCCCCGATTAACAGGGATGGTGCTGTAAGCACGTGATTCCGGCTCCAGCAATGATTGATCTCCGTCCTCGTTCGGCCAGTTCGGTCCATAATCGCCACCCGGTGCAGCAAGGTTTACGTTCGATGAACCGTAATTTGAATAGTAGGCAAGAGTGTCACGGTCTGTTGTTGCAGAGACACTAACAACCCCAGGGATATCTGTGAACGTATCAAAAAGCGGGCCGTAGATTTTCCCTTCCCCTTTTTCTGTTTCAACTGCCTTGCCTAAATCGATTCCGTTATTTCCGTTCGCACCAACAATAATCATCCCTTTTCGGTGAGCATACTGTACAGCCCGCTTGGAAGACAAGTGAAGAAGGCGATCTTGTTCCTCATTAATAAAGGAGTACGTTCCCAGACTCAGGTTCGCTACGTCGGCCCCATCATCTGCAGCCGTTGTAATAGCGTTTAGAATACCAGTCCAGTTCATGCGTCCCTGATTATTTGTAACCCGGTATGATGCAAGACCAAGTTCAGGTCCCACACCCATAACGCGGCCATTGGCTGCGATGGATCCGGCTACGTGGGTACCGTGCGTACCTGAATCACGATAGGCATCTTCTTCGGTCGTATCAGGGTGAAACGTTTTTCCGTATAACAGGTTATCCTGAAGATCAGGGTGGGTAAAATCAACCCCTGTATCAATGACAGCAACAACAACCGAGTGATTCCCTTTTGTAATGTCCCATGCAGCCCCATCACCGGTTACACGTTTAATGTCCCATTGGTACTGCTCAAATAAATCAGCTTCTGTATCCTCTTCACGTGGCGTTACATCCTCATCTGCTTCTAATGCCAGTTCATTTGTTTCAATCTCCATATTCTCTGCTGCGTGAGCCACGCCACGGATGGATTCGATCTGTTCTTTCGTTCCTCCTTTTACATACACAAGCCCGACCTGCGGCGCTTCCTCCAGTACTTCAGCTCCAAGCGCTTCCATCTCTGCCACGGCAGCTTCATTAATGTGATTACCGTTAAATAATACGAGGAATTCCTGCTCTTCTCCGTCACCCATCGCACTGTTTCCAAAACTCGTTACTGCAAGGGCAACAACGAGGGTCCATATTAAAAAGTACTTCTTCACTTTGTTTCCTCCCTATTGGAAGGCCAATGAAGCAATATCCGCTCCATTGGCCCCGTCTGATTATTATCTTGTTAAAGCCTGATACGCATCTACACGACCATGGCCGTAGTATCTGCTGTAGCCGCTTGAATCCACACTTGCGGCTGTTTGCTGAAGACGGTTCTGCACCTGACGAGGCGTCGGTTTTTTACCCGTTTCCTCATACACCTGTGAAATAAAGGCTGCCGCAGCACCAGCTACCTGAGGCGCCGCCATGGACGTTCCGCCTTTCCACCCGTAACCGTTTTCACCGAATAACTCTTTTCCTCGTGCAGACTGGCCGTCCATATAAGTCGGTACAGTACTCAGAACAAGGAATTTAAAGTTATCTGCTGCATCATACCCCTCCGGACCAAGATCTCCACCAGGTGCACCAAGGTTAATCGCACCGTTACCATAATTGGAGTAGAACGCGAGACGATCTTCTGTTCCGAAACCGCCTCCCATAGCCGAAACCGTAATCACACCCGGGATCGATGCCGGTACAAACCAAGCAGCTCCTCTTACGTCATATTCAGGACCTGCATTGCCTTCAATCCAGTCAGCAACCTTGGACGGGTTGCTCATGTCCTGTGCAGAGTTTCCTGCTGAAGAAACGACCGTTACTCCTCTTTTCACTGCGTAATCGATGGCGCGCTTATAGGCTACAACATCAGCAGCCTGATTATTTCCTAATCTTACTCTTTCTCCAGTCTCAGGATCCGTATAGAACCACTGACCAACCACGCGTGTTCCTCCAAGACTCATGTTAATCACATCAACACCGTCATCGGCAGCTGCGATAATCGCTGCAGTGATCCAAGCCTGCTGTGCGCCGCCTGTGTTAAACACACGGTAAGACTTCAGCCCGACATCTGGAGCGACACCTTTCATACGGCCGTTACCGGCAATCGTACCGGCTACGTGAGTACCGTGACTCTGGTTATCCCAGCTGTCTTCTGTTCCCGGTACGAATGTACGGGAAGCATCAGGTCCGCCGATAATGTTATCTTTAAGATCCGGGTGATCGAAATCAAACCCAGTATCAATAACTCCTACAACCACATCATGAGTACCGCTATGTACTTCGTGGCTTGCTCCTTCATTTGTCACCTGTTCAATATCCCACTGCCATCCGGACTCCCAGATGCTTTCATCGGGATCAAGGACACCGGGGTTTGTCCCCTCTGCCAGCTCACCTGCTTCTTCAAATTCCGGCAGATCAAGCTGAACCTCAATGGCCGGCGTGATGCTCATCACTTCACGCTCACTGTTCATCGCTTTGATAAATTGAAGCGGATTGTCTGTAACAGCTTCCAATACACCAATTTCTCCAACCTCATACGTCAATTCCCCGCCAGCCGCATTGACCATTTCTTCATATCCGGCAGGCAGTTTCTCCGATTTAAACGCCACCATAAAACGCTTCAAGTCATCATTTGAAGAAACGTCGTTTGCTGGTGATGCAAAACCTAGAGATGGAACAAGAAGCAACAACACCAACCCTAACATAACAGGCAGTTTAAGCTTACTTTTCACTGGCAAAATCCCCCTTAATCTCATAATAGTTTTAAATTAACACATATTTTTACAAAATAGTTTGAATTTTAGAAAAATAGTTATTTAGACATGCGAAAGGATTCCGCGATGGACTAACTAAAGAACTAAATACAATATTAACCAAGTGACTCTGGAACCGGATGTCATGACAACCGGACAGGGACCATCTTTCTTTCAGCCATAAAAGGGCCTGCCAGCCGGCAGACCCTCCTAAACGTTATTCCAAGATACGATACTGATTTAAATCCACTTCAGTTTCATCTGCTTTTGCTTTCACCTTCACTTCGGTTACATTGACAGTATGGTTATCAAGATCACGGCCGCTGTATGCCTCTTCCTCCGTGCTGACTTGAATCGAAATCATAAAGGCATCCCCAAGTTGTTCCGCAGCTGATCCAATATCCAAATCTGACACAGGAATCAAGTAGGAAGTTTCACCGTCTGTAATCTCGATTGATGCTTTATCGTTGTGCTTTCGAAGGTCCTCAATGTCCCCGGAAGTAAGCTCTACTTCAAGGAGTTCAGCCCTTCCGCGATCAGAAGCGATGGTTACACGGTCTGCACGGGGACTTGACTGAACAGCTCTCATCACTTCACCCTGGGAGATCTTCGAGGTTACCTTGCCATTATCACGGGTTTCATCTACATTTTCTTTACTAACTGCGACTCCCTGTCCCCGGCCGTTGTTTCCTCTACGTTCAGTCTCTTCCGTCACCGATGCATAAACAGCATTTGCCAGCAGCCTGTGGCTGTGCTCTGTATGGGCTCTGAAGGCAAGCTCGTTTGCAAACAGGGTAAAAGAGGCTTCTTCAGTGTCTGCTGTAAATGCCATCGTCTGGCCTTTAGCCCCATCATTTCCAGGCCACCAGCCGGCACGGTAAAAATCATCGTCGCCGCTGAATGCAGCAAGCATCTCAGCACCTTCGGGAACATCAGTAATCCAGGCTCCTGTCGTGATGTACAGCTTTTCTTCATTTTCATAGCCGGCAGTAATCCGGTGATCGGCCACTTCTGCTTTTACAAGTCCTTCATGGCCGACTCTTGTAAAGTCAAAATTAAACCCTGGCAGCATGCCGCTGTTGCGAACGCCGCTTAACGCACTGACGCCAATGCCGATATAGGACTTACCGGCAACCTGGTTCCGATTAAACGAACTGCTGTCACTAACAATGACATCTGCTTCTGACTGATTCACAAGCTCGAAACCGAGTTCCTCCATAGAGTACCTCAGCTGTGCAGATCCTGTAACAGCCACTTTCGGTTTACTCAGCACGTCTGACGCCACATTCTGTCCGTTGCCAAGTGGTTCCGAGCTGAAATAATACTCATCCTCGTACTTACGAAGATCCTGTGTACTTACCAGGTAATCTCCTTTTTCAACACGGCCCCGGGACTCCGTGGCCACTTCAACGGTTTTACCGTCAGACAAAAGGGCATTCACTACTCTGATCGTGTCATTGGTGTTGTTGGAAAGAACCTGTCTTGGTGAATTCCCGGTAACCGAACCGGAAGGGGTCTGAACTTCCGTTAATTCAGATGTCTTTCCTTCAAACAGCCCCGTTTCACGTACGTCAAGGGTGTCAAATCCTCTTAAGTCAGGGAAGTTCACCACAATCGGATCGTACATGGCGCTCCAGTCAGACACATCATCCCCTTCGTAAAGAACGGCGTTGGCAAGGCCTCGTTTAGCCTGGTTCATCGGCACCACAAACGTTCCTTTCGGATAGGTGTTTCCATCAATCGTTACCGGCTGGGTGGTTTCTTCCACCTTCACCCCGTTACGAAGTAAATACTCAGCCATGTTATAGGCTTCGAGCACATTTTTTTGTTCTTTTTCATCTGCAGGGATTACGTAATAATCCGGGAAGAAGCTGTCATGTTCCCCGCGCACCCGTCCTATGGACTCCCCTGCCGCATTGACAAAGTACTCGTCCACAGCGGGATTGTCTTCACCATTTACCCCGCGCTCAAAGATCTCTAATTGTTTCTTAAACAGCTCGTCTTTATTTTCAGCTACATACAATGCCGACCCGAGTCCTACACCAACCATGGCGCGAAGAGAGTTTTGGCTGAGGGTTGGCACTTCAATTGTATGGCCGAGAGAACCGTGGAGCATGGCGTACATACCCGTGTAGGCCGGACTCATGTCATCCCAGCCGCTGTCCCACTCAAGTCTTGCAATAAAGTAAGACGTTAAGTCAGACTCCCCGACTCCGGTTCTTCCCATCGTATGAGCGTGATCGATCATGTTGTTGATGAGAAGGTCATATTCAAAGTTAGGGTTATGAGGCGGCGTTGTCGGTTCAATTAAAAATCCGTTCACATACCCGTGCAAATCCACAAAGGAAAGTGGAGTCCATTTTGCGATCAGCTCATTCACCTGCTGGGTTTCCACCTGGGTCTGATAGGCGTTATCCCGGTTAAGGTCAAAGCCGTTCGCATTTCCTCTCGTATTCTCCACACGTCCGTCAGGATTACTCGTAAACATATACAGGAAGATCACATCATCCAGCACCTCGTCCACGTCAAGGCTGACCGGGTACTCACTGCCATCCTCATCCGTGGTCACAAAGGATACTTCATCTTCGAGGGCAAACTTCTTAAGAAGCTCAACCTGTGCGTCCACTCCTTCGACTTCATCAGGGTGTATGTTATTAAACCAGATCGGAACCTGGTAATCTCCCATCGTTCCATCCTCAAGTTGTTCCAGTAAACCTGCCGGGTCTTCCAAAGCTTGAGGAAGCGTTTCATCCAAATACTTGTCAACTGCCCCTTCGTCCCTTGCGAGAATCACAAAGTGGATATCACGTCCTTCAACAGACTCGCCTGCCTTCTGGTACTCAAGGTACCGATCATTTAGATCAGCAGCTTCATTAAAGACCTCGTCTATTGCAGGCATGAGTTCTTCATAGAACAGAAACTCATCATACACATTCAGTTTCACCATTGTGGCAGCGGTTTCGCCACTTGCCGTATTCATTAGGGCCAGCTCGTAATCTCCGATAAACTGCTGGTACTGGGTACGGATCGTACGGTTTGATAGATTCGAAGTGTTGTAAAGCAGACCAAATTCCAGAGTAGCCGTTACTTCACCACTGTCACTTACTTCAGGATCTTCAATGACTGTAATAAACGGGTCCCCGTTATAGTTCGACCCGCCAGACCATTTTCTCCATTCCTCCAATGGCTTTCCGCCAAAAAGAAATTCAAGGTTCTCCACGTCGACTTCTTCACTAAGATCCGCCTTCACATTTACGGTCCTCGTTTCCGTTAAAGAAAAAAGCGTCCTGTCTGCTTCAAGCTCAGAAACCTCACCTGCGTCTTCTGCGTATGTACTCTGATGCGTTACCGGGGCTGCGAGCGTCAGTAACAGTACGAAAGCCAGCCATCCAATCGAAAGTCGTTTTAACATGAAATCCTCCTTATATATATTTATTAAATTGCATATCTATAAATATAGCAGAACATTTCGACTCTCGTAATATATCTGTGGCAAAATAGTCCTTTCTTCTATTGGTCTTTTTTGGAAACTGGTTATTTAGTCTCTGGGTTTCTGGTCCTTTGGACTCAGGAAGTCAGGTGAAAGGATAATGAGAATCACCGTTGCTGGACAACACAAGAAGCCCATTCGTGACAATAAATGGGCGGCTCATAAGGTATGTGCCTTATGAGCCGCCCTCTACTTGTGTGGTGAGTGTAAGCTGGAGTAAACCCGTCAAATGATAGAAAAGAACGGCTCCTCAGGTCTTGGTTCAGCTTGCTTTTTTAACCGTGTCAGCAGCTTTAAAATGATTCTCAAAATAATCGTTTGTTTCCCTTACTACTACTCGGCTCAGAAGGATAAGAGCGATTAAGTTAGGAATCATCATCAATGCGTTTGCCATATCAGCAAAGGCCCAGATCGTTGTTAAATTCGCCATTGCCCCAATCCCGCAGGCAGCGATATAAACCGTACGGTAACCGGAAATTCCTTTACGGCCCGCAAGGTATTCAAAGCACTTTTCACCATAAACATACCACCCGACAATCGTTGAAAAACCAAAGAAAATAACAGAGAAGGCAACTATGTATTCACCGACAGTACCGAGTACAGACGCAAATGCCGCACTGGTCAGTGCTCCTCCATCAAGTCCTGCCTCATGAGATACACCTGACAGCTGTCCGCCAGTCGGATCCCAGAAACCTGTAATAACAAGAACAAGACCTGTCATAGTACACACAATAATCGTTACAATAAAGGTTCCAGTCATAGCAACCAAAGCCTGCTTTACGGGATGATCGGTTTTGGCGTTCCCTGCAATTAAGGCTGCAGTACCAAGTCCTGCTTCGTTGGAAAAAATTCCCCGGGCAACACCATTACGAATCGCTTCGGCAACAACAACCCCTACAAAACCACCGGTGGCTGCAACCGGGTTAAACGCGTAATAAAAGATCGTCTGAAAGGCCGGGATAATCTGATCAAAGTTGATAGTGAGAATGAGTAAGGAACCGAAAATATAAAACACAGCCATAACCGGCACAAAGAAGCCTGCAACAGCACTGATACGCTGCAATCCGCCAAATATAATCAAAGCTGCGAGCCCGGATAACAGAATGGCGGTGACAATATTACTGACACCAAAAGACGTTTCCATTACACCGGCAATCGTATTCGACTGTACGCTGTTTCCGATCCCGAGAGCAGCAAAGGCCCCGAACACGGCAAACGCAATGGCAAGCCATTTAAACTTCCGGCCAAGCCCGCGCTCAACATAGTACATCGGCCCGCTCGAATATTCGCCGCTTTCATTTTTCACGCGGTACTTCATGGCAAGAAGGGCCTCTGCATATTTTGTGGCCATTCCCAAAAGACCCACAATCCACATCCAGAAAATAGCTCCCGGTCCCCCGAGGGTAATCGCAGTGGCAACACCGGCAATGTTTCCGTTACCGATTGTGCCTGCAAGGGCTGTCATGAGTGCCTTAAAGTTACTCACGTCCCCTTCGTCTTTTGAACTGCTTTTACCTTCTTTCGTAAATGCCAGTTTAAATGCATATAAAAGCCGTCTGAACTGCAGCCCTCTTAACATCACTGTAAGTAGTAAACCTGTTCCGAATAATAGAATTAAGCTTGGCGTTCCCCATAATACGCCATTAATTCTGTCCAAAATTGCAAGTATGTCCAAAAAATGACCCCCTCATGATGACAGCGCTTTCAGAAGTATAGGGGTATTCTATCATCTGTAACCACCTATGTTTTTGTTAAAATACTAAAATATCATACTACATTTTTGGGTAATTAAACAAATGTCGACAGAATTCGAAAAAACCACATAATTCAGTTTCCTCTCCCTGACGGTTATATAGTATTTTATTTACGTTCTTTTCGTTAATATTATTGCTATTTTTCACACAAACATTGCAAATATGGATGAAGCTTACGTGCCTTCGCTTTCCGTGGCCGTGCCCACAAGCCTCCTCGGCTGTGCCCTGCGGGGTCTTGCCCGGCCCCAGTGCCACAGTAGTCTCGGGCACTTCCGCTTCCTCACTACTATTATTATGAAAGCAACAATGTTTCCTAAAACAGTCTTTTTAAATATGATTCTGAATCTGCTCCCTTTCTTTCCACCATAAAAAAGAATAAAATAGAAAAAGATGATATTGTACTAATCAGAGGAGTTTTAAAATGAGCACCAAAAGTACACACCCAAACCCTTTTAAGGGGTCTTTCGGCAGTCTGGAAAACCTTGTAGATAAAATCAGCGATGTTCTCGAATGTCCGGTTACAATAGAAGACCCAGCCCACCGTCTCCTTGCCTACAGTTCCCATGGTGAGGGAACGGATTCTGCCAGAATTGCCACCATTATGAGACGCCGTGTTCCGGAAAGAGTCATCAGCAGTCTCTGGAAAGACGGGACGATGCAGCGTCTTCATCAAAGTGAAAAACCTGTAAGAATTTCTCAAATCCAGGAAGTAGGCCTTGGGGACCGAATCGCTATGACGATACGTTCAAAATCCGAAATTATCGGTTACATATGGCTCCTGGAAGTTGACAACCAACTGGACGATGACGACTTGGAGCTTCTTTTATATGCATCTCAAGCTGCCAAAAACCAGCTTGTTCAGCTTCATGGACGTAAAAAGAAACGTGAAAAGGGGCACCAGGAGTTTTTCTGGCAGCTTTTGACCGGTCACCTGAAGAACCATGATGAGATCTCCGAGTCATTCGAAGGATTCAATATCAAGGTACCTCTTCCCGTTGCTGTATTTGTGTTTCAGTTTCCCGAGGAGATCAACGACAAAACTGAACGTAATATTTCTTATATGATTACAACTACTCAAAAAATCATTGCTCCTCTTTACGCTTTAGATGGAAACGAACTGGTTCTTCTCGGCTCCCCTTCCCCTGTGACGAATGGGATTCTTTCACCGGAAGCTTTTATTGAAGAATTCACGTCCCAAATGGCCCTTCGGTTTCATAGTGGAAACCTGATCGGAGGAAGCGGTAATGGATACACCGACTATACTAAAATAGAGACAAGCTACCAGGAAGCCCTTTCAGTCTTAAAGTTAAAAGAACAATTCTCTGATGAACTCCGAGGTACATGCACCTATAACCACCTCGGTATTTACAGGTATATTGATGTTCTCTCTGCTAAAAACAAAGAAGACGGGTACGAGAACCTCTCCCTGAAAAAACTAAAAGAGTACGACCGCCTTCACAACACCCAGCTCAAGGAAACCCTCGATGTGTTTCTTATTAAAGACAGCCACGTGAATGAGGCAGCCAAAGCATTGAACGTTCACAGTAACACCCTCAATTACCGGCTGAAGAGGATCACAGAGGTGGGCGGCATTAACTTAAGAGACCCTAATGAGAAGATGACCCTCTTTCTTGATATGAAACTGGATAAGTTGAAACAGAACGGCCTTTTGTAGATTTACACAAAAGGCCGTTTTATTTTTCTCTATTCTCACCAAAGCCATATTCCATCAATGTGATTTATACTCACCTTATCAACAAGCTACCATATTGAAGGAGGCACTATCTATGATTATTGGAGTACCCAGAGAAATAAAGAACAATGAAAACCGTGTTGCCCTTACACCGGCAGGAGTCATCACGTTACGTAAAGCCGGTCATACAGTATTAATTGAAACGGCAGCCGGAGTTGGAAGCGGTTTCGAAGATGCAGATTACATAGAATCGGGAGCAGAGATTGTCTCAACAGCGAAAGAAGCTTGGGCTGCTGAGATGGTCATGAAAGTAAAAGAACCCCTTCCCGAAGAATATGGTTTCTTCTATAACGGCCTTATCCTGTTTACCTACTTACACCTTGCAGCAGAACCCTCCCTTGCGAAGGCTCTCACGGAAAAAGGCGTAACATCCATTGCCTATGAAACAGTTGAAGTGAACCGTACTCTGCCGCTTCTCACCCCAATGAGTGAAGTCGCAGGACGTATGTCTACACAAATTGGAGCTCAGTTCCTTCAAAAATCCAACGGTGGAAAAGGAATTCTCCTTGCCGGCGTACCTGGTGTTCAAAGAGGTAACGTTACTGTGATCGGAGGCGGAGTGGTTGGAACAAACGCCGCGAAAATTGCAATGGGCCTTGGAGCCAATGTCACCATCATTGACCTGAATCCCGATCGTCTTCGTGAACTCGATGACATTTTTGGGAACGAAATTCAGACTCTGATGAGTAATCCGTTGAATATCGAGCAGGCTGTAGCTAAGTCTGACCTCGTCATCGGTGCTGTTCTAATTCCAGGAGCCAAAGCACCGAAGCTTGTAACTGAGGAAATGATCAAGCAAATGACACCGGGGTCCGTCATTGTTGACGTGGCCATTGACCAGGGTGGTATTTTCGAGACCGTTGACCGCATCACTACACACGATAACCCAACTTATGAAAAACACGGTGTTGTTCACTACGCTGTTGCAAACATGCCAGGTGCTGTTCCAAGAACATCAACGATCGCCCTGACCAACGTAACCGTTCCTTATGCTGTTCAAATTGCTTCAAAAGGTGTAAATCAAGCATTTGCTGATAATGCCAACCTTAAAAAAGGCTTAAATACAGCTGCAGGACACATCACTTACGAAACAGTTTCCCATGATCTCGGTTACGACTATGTATCACCTGATGAGGCCCTTGCCCAAATTCTTACAACTGTTTAATTTAATCAAACGCCCCTCAAGATTGTCTCCTGAGGGGCGTTCTTTGATCCGGATCTTTACACGGTTTTATAATGAGATATTTTTTACGAAAGGAGAAAGACGCAGATGACGTTCAGCTACCGCCCAACGTGGGCAGAAGTAGATCTCGATGCAATTTGTGAAAATACACAAATATTTAAAGCCCGTCTCCAGCCTCAAACAAAATTGATGGCCGTTGTAAAAGCAGACGGATATGGACATGGGGCTGTGGAGATCGCTCGTGAAGCTTTGGATTCAGGTGCAGACTGCCTTGGTGTTGCGTTCCTGGACGAAGCTCTCGTCCTTCGGAATGCACAAATAAACGCACCGATTCTTGTTCTTGGCTACACCACCGGGGAATCTGTGGGAACCGCTATTGAAAACGACATTACACTTACCGTATTTACAGAAGACGTGATCGACAGCATTATAAGGGAAACAAATGTACGTAAAAAGAACGCCTCCGTTCACCTCAAAGTTGATACAGGGATGAGCCGGATTGGTGTTACCTCCCCTTCATCAGCTGTTCATCTTGCCAAAAAAATCACGAACTCCACATACGTATCACTGGAAGGTATCTTTACTCATTTTTCCAGCGGTGATACAAAGGATCCTTCCTTTACAACCAGGCAGTTTGAAGCATTCCAAACAACAGTCCATACAGTGTCTGACAATGGAATCTCCATTCCCGTTAAGCATTGCTGTAACAGCGCAGCAACGATTCAGTACCCTCACATGCATCTGGACATGGTCCGGGTTGGAATCAGCTTATACGGCCTCCTTCCTTCACCAGAGGTTGCTCCGGTCCCGTTAAAAGAAGCCCTGAGCTTGAAAACAAAAATTGCTCACGTAAAGGAAACCGCTCCAGGCAGTTTTATAAGCTATGGCTGTACACATAAAACGAAAACAAAGTCCTCAATCGCCACCCTTCCCATCGGCTATGCGGACGGCTTCTCCCGTCTGTTATCCAACGGAGCGGAAGTTTTTATCCATAACACTCGGGCACCTGTGGCCGGCCGCGTCTGCATGGATCAGACGATGATTGATATTACTCACATTCCTGCTGCAAGCATCGGTGATACTGTCACTCTTTTTGGACCGGAATCCGTGTCTGTTAATGAAGTCTCATACCATATGGGAACGATTAATTACGAGGTTGTCTGTCTGATCGGCAAACGCGTCCCCCGGGTCTACCTCAAGTCCGGACGGGCTATTAAACGTACCGGCATTCTCCCCGACAACAGGATCTGTTCCCAACCCTCTCCCGGATGACCACGTTATCCACACAAAAGTCCGTTGCGTCGAAATGACAGAGACACAGGAAAGTGGAGTCTCTGCTCCACCAGACAGCGAGGAGCATAAAGAAACTCAACGGGGCTGGGACATAATGAACGTGTTTAGCTGAGAACCCAAACAATGTGCTAACTTAGCGGATGAAATATACGCAGACTCCCTCGAGATTAGAAGGCACTGGAAAAGTTAAAGATCGAAATTTTTCAGTGCCTTCTGAAAAGGAAAGGTGAGACCCCAGTTACGAGCGTTTGCTTCATGAGAATGCGACGATTTGCTTCGACGCATATAGCTTCATAAGGGTAGCTGGCAGAGGAAGAAGCAGGTAAGCTGGAGGAGGGTAACCCGCTTCCCGCGGAAAGCGAAGTATATGTCAGGAGCGGTTTATCAGCGTCGCTATGATTCATTCGGATTCTCGTTGACTAGAACACTTCTGTCCCAGCCTCCCTCCATCGTTCCCAAAAAAAAAGGCTTTTCATGGCAGACCCCGTTTTACGTTATACAGTTTTACTTTTCCAATACTTTCTCCACCGCCCGGGTGATTATATCAACAGCCTTGGGTAATGCATTCCTGTCAAACGTCATTCTTGGATGATGAAGCCCCGGGCTTAAATCGCATCCAACCGCCAGCATCGTGGCTTTAAGCTCCGGCTTTTTAATCGTATAAAAATGAAAATCATCCCCGCCGGTCGTCTCTCTAACCGGTCGAAGCGTCTCCTCTCCCGTTGTCTCTTTAATTGCCTCGGCCATCACTTCAGTCGCTTCATCATTTAATACCGCCGCTGCCATTTCCGCTATCGTCTCCGTCGTAATCGACACATGGTTGTATTCAGCAGAAAAAGCAATCGTCCTCTCCAGCCGGGCAGCCATCTCTTCCATCAGCTCGTTATTCTGGGCACGGACGTCGACCGTAAAAGAGGCTCTGCCGGGAATAATGTTGGCACTTTCCCCTCCCGCCTGAAATGCCGTGACTTTCATGGAATGAGGAACGAGAGGATCAAAATGCATATTGTTGATCGCCTGAACCAGTTCCGCACCTACCTGAATCGCATTCGTATTAAGATGGGGCCGCGCCCCGTGAGCATCATCCCCTTCAATCACACCACGGATATGGCGGGTCGCTCCATGTGAAATAGCCGGTGCGTAGCTGCCGTTATCAAGCTCCTGAACCGGCCGTAGATGCATCCCGAATAAAAAGTCCGCATCGTCCACAACACCTTTATCCACAAGCTTTAACGCACCGGCTCCTTTTTCCTCTGCCGGCTGAAAAAGAAAGCGGACCGTTCCGTTAAGCTTCTCTTTCTCCATCAGTCTAAGGAATACCCCGAGAACGATCGTCATATGTGCATCATGACCACAGGAATGATTGGCACGAAATTCTCCGTCAACTTCCTGCCAGAGGGCGTCCATATCGGCCCGGACAGCCACCACCGGACGACCTTCCCCGATCTCAGCCACCAGTCCCGTACAGTCCTCAAATGTGGTTGATTTTACTCCTCTTTTTTCAAAAAAATCCTTTATGTATGCGGTCGTATTCACTTCGTCCCAGCTGACTTCCGGGTTTTCATGAAGGTGGTTGAACACGTCCTTTAAAACAGACTGTTCCTCTTCTCCGATGACACTCATTCCCGACTCCCCCTCAAAAACGTTGTTCCCTCATTATAAACAAAATCCGGCTGCCGTTAAAAGAGGATTCTGTTTATTAAGAACTTTCATAGAAAAAGAGTACCGGGGCTCCGGCACTCTTCTGTATTAAAACTTCTCTGCGTCGAAGTTTTGGAACACATACTTATCGTAAATTGGGTATTTCTCCCTGCCCAGCAGATGATTGATAATAATTTTGTTCCGGTGAACGGCAAGTCCGAGGTTGGTCGATCCGACACCGTGAGAATGGGAAATCCCGCTCTGGACATAAATCTGATTCGGTATACTCACACGAACCCTGTAGTCATGTTCCACTTCGTATCTGCCTTTATCATCCCAAGAGATATAGTCACTCAGGTCTTTAATGAATGCAGGAACGTTTGGACGGTACCCGGTTCCCACAATTACAACATCACTTTCGTGGGTGAAATTCAGATCCTGCTCCCACTGGCGGCAGGAAATTTCATACGTATTACCCTTTTCCTTGATCCCGTTCACTTCAGTCAGGACCTGCAAATCCACATTGATTTCCTCGTTGGACACGGAATTTTCATAAAGCAGGTTGTAGATATCTGTAATCGTATGGGAGCTGATTCCTTTATAAAGGAGATCCTGTGTAGCAAAAATCTCGTCTTTCTTTTCCTGGGGAAAGCGGTAAAAGTAATTCACATAATCCGGTGAAAACTGCTCAACTGTGAGCTTTGATTCTTCCATGGAAAAGAAGCTGCGGGACCTTGTTATCCAGGTAAGCTTATAATCATATTTCATCCGGTCTTTCAAGAGCTCACGAAATGCTTCTGCGGCACTCTGTCCCGAACCGACCACCGTGACGGACTTTGCTTCACGGCACCGGTCCTGCCTGTCCAGGAATTCGGATGTGTGAAAGACATTTTCGGACGGGAAGCCTTTAAATGCTTCCGGAAGGGCCGGATTAGTTCCCGTGCCAAGTACAAGGTTTTTACACTGGTACCGGATTCTGTCTTCCGTTTCGATGTCTTCCACCGTGACGGTATAAAGCTCATCGTGTTCTAAGTATTCAAGCTCAACAACCTTTTTGCCGAAACAGCAATTGTTCAGCTCACTTTCAACCCATTTACAGTAATCGTTGTATTCACGCCTTGGAATATCCAGCCGCTGCAAAAAGTAAAAAGGATACAGGCGGTTTTTCTGGGCCAGGTAATTTAAAAAGCTGTACCGGTTCGTAGGATCGGCCAAGGTAACCAGGTCTGCCATAAACGGCACCTGGAGCCGAGTTCCTACAATTAACATGCCCGGGTGCCAGTCAAAATGGGGCTTCTGGTCAAAGAACAGGGAATTCACTTCAGGTGTATCTTCAAGTAGCGCAGCAAGACTTAAATTGAAAGGTCCGATGCCGATCCCGACCAAATCATAAACAGTATTATTATCCACTCATGTTCCTCCTCTGTATCCTACGCTTTTCTATTCATAAGGTAACCATCATACGCACAATTAAAACCCGGTGCAGATGAGAGTAGAAAACCGCGCGTTTCTCATGTTGTTACGCTCATTTATTCACTATTGCTTCATTCTAATAGTATCAACTCTTCCACCAGGGAGCAACTGAGTTCCTGCGGGCCTTCAAAGAAAAATACCTCAATTTTTGCTCATAACACGCCAAGTCCGATCCCCCAAAAGCAAGGACTATTGCCCCGAATCCTTCTTCCTGCAAGCTTTCACAGTAAAATTGAAACGCATCATTATTATGACTCTTGTGTCCTTTAATCCGGTTTTCTATTTTTATTTCTCATTCCGCTCACCAAATGATACCTGTGACTATTCCCTCTTTTTTAACGAAGATTCAGAACCTGATAGGAGGTTATTCCGTCGTTTTTTGATGAAAACAGGGCTCTATTTCCCTATGCCTTCCGGATTTGTTTTTTTCGACATAAAGACAGCTGAGTAAATAGTCGCACTTTTCTGACTAATTACATTTCTCCCTCTTTCAGCATTACTAAAGAATGATAGGGTTCCTTTTGAACCAGATATATAATTTAGAGTAACAAAAATTACGGGAGGTGAAATAAAAGACCGTTTTTCAACTTTACAAACTAAATGAGGAGGCAGCACATGAAAAAGACATTTCTATCTTTATTAAGTATCATGCTTTTGTTCATTATGTTTTCCCCTGAAAGTTTTGCAAGACAAAACCATCCCCCGACAAACGGTGAAACCAACATTTCGAGCATCATTACATATGATGAGATGATCAAGGAACTGGAAAGCATTGAAAAGCGAAGCAAAGATGAGCTTGAAGTCTTCACACTGGCAGACCTTGGGTATGAATACGACAAAAGTGAACAGGGACGTGACCTGTACGTGGCGAAAGTTGGGAACGGACCAAAAACAGTATGGGTTCAAAGCCGTATTCACGGCGATGAGCCATATGGAACGGAAGCCACACTTCAGCTTTTGAAGCGCTACACAAGCAATCAGTCCGCTCAGTACCAGGATGTAATGGATGAGCTGACACTTTACTTTATTCCGATGTATAACCCTGACGGCAGTGAAATGAACATCCGTCAGACCGTCCTTTATGACCAGGAAACTGGAGAGCCGCTTCTTAACAGCAATGGCAATGAAATCAGAGTCGACCTGAACAGAGACTGGGCTGAAGGGGCTTTTCAGGCTGTGGAATCAAAAGCATGGTACAGCTACTGGACAGACGTGCAGCCGGATTACGCACTCGATATCCACCACCAGGGATTAAAAACCGACCCTGAAACAGAAGAAGCCATTACGATGTCACTCGGCATTTCCCTTGCACCAGGCGGACCGACACTTCCTAACCTTGAAGGCGGTCTTTATGAAGACCTGACACGCCAGATGCAGGTTCATGTTTACGACGCACTAAAAGATTACGGCTATATTAACATTGACCGCTATACAGTCGGAAACGTAAACTCCGGCTTCAGTGAAATTGATATTCACGGCGGGGTCGTTTCTGCCATGATGCTCGGTTTAAACTATGAAGGGCAGAACGAGGAAGAATACAGCCACCCGGCTATTTTCTTTGAAACGTCAGGAAACACACGCGAGGGGAATCTGGGACAGCGTGCCCGCGGTCATAACATCCAGCAGAACGTAAGGGGTATTCAGTCACTCCTCCACGGTCTCGCTACAGGTGAGGTTTATGACGCGGATGCTGAGAGATGGGATGAGATCCCGCGTCCGGATATTGATGGGTACACAACCGATCATTCCGGTTTCGTGCCGGTTGGGTTTTAAGGTACACTGGATTCATTTTGTATTTTGGGAAACAGTTTAAGTTAAAAAAGAGGAGCAGCGCATGAAGACTGTTCCTCTTTTCGTGTTATCATTTAATTCCCATTGATCGCTTCTAGTCCGATCTGTGCGAGCTTCTTATGGCCTTCTTTTGTCGGATGGATGTCACTTGGCAGAACATAGACTGATTGAGAATGAGTATAAGCTTCAAAAGCATTAGCAATAATTACGTTACCTGAACTGAATTGCCATTCTATTTATTACATTTAAACCAGGTAAAATCCTTTCTGCAATTACGTGTAATTCCCTTTCCTTAAAATCATTTTTATCGAAGGGGTTGTATATGTTGTAGATAATAACAGGAGAGTCCGTTAATCGTTCGATCTCCATAATAATCTGTTGCAAATTAGTGAAAACTCCGCTTTCATTAATGTATTTCTGCAATAAGTATTCGAATTTTTTTTCATCATTTTCACTTTCTTCGGCTGCCCTTCCCAGCGCCCTCAACAAATCATTATTTCCAATATTCAATGTTATATAGTCCGAATGACGAACAGCCTGCCGGTACTTCTGGTCGTTTTTTAATGCATCAAGCAGATCTTCCGTTGTAGCCCCTGGAACTCCAAGGTTTCTCACACGCAAATCAGCCTCTTTCCCCATCAAATATGGGAAAGCTTCTTGTGATGGACTTGCATTCGTCTGGCCGAGATTATACCCGTAAGGAATCGAATCTCCTAAAGCGACGAGAAATGGTTTTGCATTCTCACTCTTCGCAAAAGCACTGGTTGAAAAAACCAGCAAAAATACCATGAGCAGCAAAAGCGATTTCATAAACTTTTTCATAAGGTCACTCCTTTTGATTTTATACAGACACGTCCTATTATATAAGCTGATGAACGAATAACGTGTCGAACACTAGAGTAAAAGTTTAATAATAGTTTGTTTTTTAATAGGTAATACTATAGTATATTCCAAGCTTCAGTTTAGTGATTCTCATGTGATAGGTCACACCTTGCTTGATCAAAAAACAGCAGCCTTACAAGGGCTGCTGTCTATTGATTTACAAAATCAAATTCCACTTTTCCGTCTTTCAATACGAGAGAGGCATCAAACGGTTTCTTTCCTTTGAAGCCTTTGAGTTTGTTTGTTTTTCCCTTTTCACAAAGCTGTTTGATGGCGGTTTTTGAGAGAGTTTTGCCTAAAACCCTCTTGTTGAATGTCTGCTTGCATCCGGCTTTGTATTCAGAGCAGCCGTAGAACGTCTTTCTGTCCATAATCTGCCCTTTTCCACAGGCAGGACACGAGGCAACCGGTTCTGCCGGAGCCCACTTCCCGCCTTTCCCACGGCCTTTTTCGCTCACCTGGGACTTGGCTGCTTCACTTACTTCAAGCTTTGCTACAACGTCACCTGCATCTTCAACAATCTTATGGGTAAAGGCAATGGTATTATCGATAAAGGCCGTCTTTTTTCCGGCTCCCTGACCAATCTTTTTCAGGTATTTTTCCCACTTCGCCGTCATGGCAGGCTTGGCAAGGAGTGTGCCACTCACAGCTTCACAGAGAATCCGGCCCTTTTCGGTCACAGATACGATGTTTTTATTCACCTTAATGTATTCCTGCTTAATTAATGTTTCAATAATGCTGCTGCGGGTGGCCTCTGTACCGAGCCCCTCCACTTCCTTCAGTGTGGCACGAACTTCCTCATCTTCATCGATCATCTGGCCACATGTTTTCATCATCGTAATGAGCTGGCCCTCGGTGAATGGTTTTGGGGGCTTCGTCTCATCTTCCGTCACATTCACTTTCGCCTCGGCTGTCATGCCTTTTACCACAGGGGGCAGGAGGGTGTCGCCGTCCTTCTTTTTGCTGTCTCCTTTATAGAACAGTTCTTTCCACCCGCGCTCTTTCTCGACTCTTCCCCGGGTAAAGAAATCAAGCGTTTTTACATCCGTTGTAATTGTTGTTTCCTCATACAGGTAATCGTGGTGAAACATAGCGAGAGAGCTGTTGACGATCTCCATGTAGACATTCCGCTGGTCCTGCCGGAGCCCTTCCACCGTTCTTGTCTGGGGAATTTTTTTCGTTGGAATGATCGCATAGTGTTCCTGCACTTTTGCATCATCCACATAGCGCTTGCCCGGGTTGAGAGAGGCAGGCTCGAAATCAGCGCCTGCCACCTTTTGATAGGCAGAGAGGTTGTTCTTTAAATAAGTAAACTCGCTGTGTGTGATGTGCTGGGTATCGGTCCTTGGGTAGGTAACAAGTTTTAACGGCTGATCATACAGACTTTGAACGATCTTCAGTACTTTTGACGGGCTGTACTTGTACTTTTTATTCATCGCCGACTGGAGGGTTGACAACGAGTGAAGCTTTGGTGGCTTCTGGCGCTTCACCTGCTTCTTCACGTCTTTTACCAGCCCGGTTTCCCTCTCTGAAACGCCCTTGTCGTTAAGCATCCTGCTGACTTCTTCCTTCGTCTTGTAACGGCCTTTCATTTTTCCTTTATACGTGCCTGCCTCTGTTTTAAACGTTCCTTCAATTTCAAAAAACGGTTCAGGCTTGAAGTTCTCAATTTCTTTTTGCCGTTCGTAAATAAGATTCAACGTCGGGGTCTGGACCCGGCCTACGCTGAATACGTCTTCGATGCCTTTTTGCTTAAGGAGCAGGGTGTACAGACGGCTCGTATTGATGCCCACAAGCCAGTCTCCGACCTGACGTGCCTGAGCTTCTTCGTAAAGGGGGAGATAGTGCTCCCCTTCTTTCAGGCTCGCAAATCCTTTTCGTACTTCGTCCACTTCAAGGCTGTTAATCCAGAGCCGCTTGGTTGGTTTCCCCCGTGCCCCGCTCATGGCAATGATGCTGCGGGCGATGTTTTCCCCTTCACGGTCGCAGTCTGTGGCGACGATAATTTCGTCCGCTTCTTTGAGGAGACGCTTCACGACATTAAACTGCTTTAGTGTCCGGCGGGCAGGTTTAAACTCAAACCGCTCGGGTACGATGGGAAGGGTGCCCAGTGACCATCGCTTCCACTCGCCTTTATATTCGCTCGGATTTTTCAGTTCTACTAAATGTCCGATCCCCCATGTGAGTTTTGCCCCGCTCGGAAACTGCGTGCACGCTGGTATGGAAAGAAACCCGTCGCCTTTTTTCACATTGGAAAACGCCTCTGCATAGGCCTTTGCCTGACTTGGTTTTTCGGCTAAAATGACTGGCATTTTCACGCTCTCCCTTCACTCTTTCATCTCATTAAAAATACCTTTCGTCTCTCGTCTATGATCAAACATAGCGGGATTTCCCCCAAATAGCAATGATTAATTTCCCAATAAAAAAAGGCCAGCTGACTCATTCTTCTTTAAAGGAAAAGAATGAATCGGCTGTCCTTTACGTACCGGTTTAGGGAGTGTCAATTTTCCAACCGGTGCTCTTTTTTTCAAATTCCAGTATTTTCGGCCGGGCGGACCGGTACCAGTGAAGGCACAAAATGAAAATGATGATGATATCCACCGCATCCCCTCCATAATACATGAGCATCCCGCCTGTTTGAGCATCGGCCGATGCAACTCCGGACGGAGGGTTGGCATAAATGTACTTTGATAAAATACCGTGACTCGCTAAAGCAAGGACAAGAACCACACCACGGTAAAGATAAGGATAGCCGTGGGGCATCGGGTCGATGTAGATCATTGAAATGGTGAAAAGGTATCCTGCGAGAAAGACATGAAAGTGAATAAGGATATGCAGCCATGTATGTTCGTGCATAGCAGGAAATAGATTCGTTGTGTAAAGGACCCAAAGGCCTCCCATATTCATTATGGAAGCAAACACGGGGTTGGTAAAAAGATGCATTGGTTTGCTTTTTAACACCTTCGTTACATTACGGGCAGCTGGTACAGGCAGGGTCCGGAGCATCAGGGTGACCGGTGCTGCAAGGGCCATTAATAGTGGAGCGATCATGCCAAGAAGCAGGTGGCCAAGCATATGTAAAGTAAAGTTCCCATGAGCCTGAACCGCTACCGGGCCGATAACGGCTGTTAACGCACACAATATGCCCAGAGTCCAGAGGGTTGTCCGGTGAACCGGCCACGACCGTTCGTTTCTTTTCGATATCACGATACAACTGATATAGAAAATCAATGCCAATAAAAAAGGAAGAGCTAAGAGCACCTGGGGAAGCATCCCTGTTTCATGTACACCGGAATGGCTGGAATGAATATGCTGCACAATGATCATTGTGCCACCTCTTCTTTACGGTGGCGTCTCGTCTTATACACGAGGTAAACGCCTATGCCTATCATCATCGCTGCACCTACATTCCATACGATGTCATAAACAATCACATGGTCAACGTATCGAATCTGGTGAATCCTCATTATTTTATGCTGTACAATTCCGTCATAAAGCTGAAAGGTTCCCGCACCAAGAAATACTCCCCCAAGCCAGCGTTTCATCCACAAAGCCTGCCGTCTGCGCAGATCTGCAAACATAAACAAGCCTCCGATTGTCGCAAACCAGCTGAATGCGTGAAAGAGTCCATCTGAAATCAATCCAATATCCGTTGTTGAACGGTCGTAAAAATGATGCCATCTGAGCAGCTGGTGGAAAACCACTTCATCAAAAAAAGCAATGAGACCAAGACCAAACAGAATGCCGGACAACAGGTTCCGGCCGGAAAATTGAAATTGCTCAGACCGGACAGATACCATTCCTTGTTTCTTTACCACCTTCATCTTCCTCTCCCCGTGCAGGATAAAATAAAAAGGTCCTTTCTGAAAAGGAACCTTTGTTGTTGAGTTATTTGAGAAAACGATACTGGGTCCTCTCTTTTTAAGTATTACCCATCTTGAAAGCATAAAAACCCGTCATATATGGAATTATCCCAGGTGCCCAAGTTCGGTTTCCATTTTTATGAATGCGGATCTGGTTATCTTAACATTCAGCCGTGTTATTTTAACCTAATCCCGGCATATCTTTACACAAATCACGCAATAATCCACACAAACACTCAATAAACAAACGCCGCCCGGAATCCGGACGGCGATACTATCTCTTCTGTTATATTCTATTGGTTGATCACAGGTGCCCAAGGGCGATTCCCATTTTTATGGATGTGGATCTGGTTATCTTAACATTCAGCCGTGTTATCTTAACCTAAACCCGGCATATCTTTACACAAATCACGCAATAATCCACACAAACACGCAATAAACAAACGCCGCCCGGAATCCGGACGGCGATACTATCTCTTCTGTTATATTCTATTGGTTGATCACAGGTGCCCAAGGGCGATTCCCATTTTTATGGATGCGGATCTGGTTATCTTAACATTCAGCCGTGTTATCTTAACCTAAACCCGGCATATCTTTACACAAATCACGCAATAATCCACACAAACCCGCAATAAACAAACGCCGCCCGGAATCCGGACGGCGATACTATCTCTTCTGTTATATTCTATTGGTTGATCACAGGTTCCCAAGGGCGATTCCCATTTTTATGGATGCGGATCTGGTTATCTTAACATTCAGCGTGTTATCTTAACCTAAACCCGGCATATCTTTACACAAAACACGCAAAAATCTACACAAACCCGCAATAAACAAACGCCGCCCGATAGCCGGGCGGCGCAACATTTCCTCTTTAGTTGTCAGCCGCAAGCTCTGCCCGTCGCTGGACAATCTGCAGTCTTACAAAAAATCCGATTGCAGCACACGTCAGCCCCAGTGTAATGCCAACCCAGAGCCCGAAAGGTCCGAGTGGAGAAAAAGCAGCCAGGCTGTAGCCCGCCGGAATCCCGATCAGCCAATAGGAGGTAAAAGCCGTAATGAACGGCACTTTTACGTCTTTGTACCCTCGAAGAACGCCCTGGAGTCCGGACTGGGCCGCATCAGAAAGCTGAAAGATAATAGCGATAATGATGAACTGCCCCGCCATGAGGACCACATCCCGGTCGGTCGTATACAAGTAGGCGATCTGCTCCCTGAAAAAGTAGAGAAACACGGCCCCGACAGCTAAAATGCCGATGCCGCCCAGCACCCCGAGACGCCCGTACTGTTTTGCTGCCTGAATCCGCCGGCCTCCGACTGAGAAACCAACGACAATCGTGAGTGCCATGGAGATACTTAACGGAATCATAAAAATAAGGGACGTGAAGCTCAACGCAATCTGGTGGGCTGCAATCGTTACGGTTGTAAACATCATCCCCATAAGAAGTGTGACAACCGCAAAAATACTCGACTCAAAAAAGATCGACAATCCGATCGGCACCCCGATGGAAAGCTGCTCTTTCCACGCTTTCCATGAAGGTCTGAACCACTTTACAAAAACCTGGTAACGCCTGAGGACCGGTACTTTAAATGTCATCGCCACACTCACAAAGAAAATGATCCAGTATGTTGCCGCAGTGGCATAGCCTGCACCGATGCCCCCTAGGGCAGGGAGGCCGAAGTTCCCGAAAATAAAACCGTAATTTAACAGCACATTAAACGGTACCGCAATGACCGTGATGATCATCGTAATCCGGGTAAAGCCCTGCCCGTCGAAAAAGTTCCGCAGAACGCTAGCAAGAAACAAAGGCACGATGCCAAAAGAAAGACCGATTAAATAATGAAAAGAGATATGGATCACTTCCGGCGTTAAATTCATAAACGTCATGATATGATCAAGAGCGAAAAATCCCAGGACAACAACAAGGACTGCCAGCACCATCGCCAGGTAGACCGACTGGGTGACAGCTTCTGATATCCTGTCTTTACGCCCGCTCCCCATAAGCTGGGCCACTATTGTTGTAACGGCAAGAAGAATTCCGTTAATTCCAGTAAATACAGGCATCCACAGGCTTGAACCGATGGCGACACCGGCCAGGTCATCAGTGCCGACTCTTCCTGACATCAATGTATCTACCATGTTCATGGCGTAAAGGCTTACCTGTGTAACCATTATCGGCCATAAAATTCGTAAAAACAGCTGTACTTTATCTTTCTGTGACTCAACGTGTTCCATGTTTTCACCTGATTTTCTCATTATATATCTGTCTATCTTACAATACTTTTATCTGAAATGGGGAGAGAAGCCTTCCTCACACTGTACTTTTAAAAGACGAGAACAGTAGATTTTTTCTCAAAAAGCCAATTTTTGTCGAAAAAAATTAGCAATTTTTTGGACAATCGACGATTTTTTTTTACCGTTGTGACAAACTTCCCGTTACTTTTCTCAAAAAGTATGGTTTACTGGTAGTAAGATTAAGTTTAGAAGGAAATGGAAATAAAACGGGACAGGATCCTCATCCCCTTTCGTTTATATTTGTATCATGTTAAGGTTGCATGAACCCTTTATTTAAGAGAGGAGGAATAAAACGTGGAAACGATAAACGTATTTCTCGATGATTACCGAGCAGCACCAGAAGGGTATGTCCTCGTCGAAACCATTGATGAGTGTAAAGCACTGCTTCAAAATTTCAACATTGAGCATCTCTCTCTCGATCACGATTTAGTAAGCAAGCAAAGAAACGGACTTATGCTGGTCCATATGATGGTGAAAGAAAATCTTTTTGCCAAACGGATTACCATTCATTCTGCCAATGCCCCCGCCGGCCGTGCCATGTATCATTCATTGATACAAGCCCAGAAAGATACATCAATGCCTCAATCTGTCAACCTTTCCCTCCGTCCCCTTCCTTTGCGTAATTACTCACGTTTAGCCCTTCAATATTACGATGACAACAAATAATTTTCCCCTCTTACTTTGTGTCCGATAATAATTGCATATTGTATGTTAAAAACCAGGCACATAAGAGCTGCCTGGTTTACTTGTGTTTTTTCGCTATCCTGAAATAAAGGTTGGGGCTTTCTAACCCTTCTTAAATGACCTAAACTTCCTTGAACGGAATCCGCTCCCTTTCCCAGGACTCGTGTCGCGTATCATCGTTCTTGCGCACTGCCGGGTCTCGCTCTTCCGCAGATGTCCTGAAATAGAATGAGGAAGGGCAGTTTCAACATACATAACAAATGCTACAACATCAGTCGTGCATTTAACCGAGTGAAGACCAACTCTAAACAAGTTAGGACCAAAGCCGCCAGATTCCCCCTGCAAAAAACCAATACTACATCATATTCTCCCCCATATGGTTTACAATCACGTGTTTTAAGGAAAGGTAAACGAAGGAAAACAAAATAAAGGAGTCGAAAATAAGTGGAAAAAACTGCAGATTACGCTGAACTCGCCAGTTTCACCGGAAAACTCCTGCGGGACAATTTCGGAAAAGGTCCCTCATCTGTTTATGTATCGATTGAGCATCCGTTTATTACCATCTATCTTCAGGACTTCCTGGCCCCGATGGAAAAGGTATTGGCCAGGCAGAACAGGGAAATCAAGATTGAAGAAACAAGGGATATGTTAATGGAGGAACTGATTCCTGAATTTAAAGGCCAGATTCGCGGCATGTTAAATGTAGGGGTAAGCAACGTATATTATGACTGGGATATGCAAAATCACTCCGGCTTCATTATTGGAATTTTGGATGAAGAATGTGCGGATGATACTCCCCTCCCTTTTCCATACTATAAAGAAAAGGAACGCATTCATGATCATATTATAAAAGTGTGTGAAATTGCACAAAAAGGCCCCGAACATATTGATTCCTATTTTTTAAATGACCGTACACTCGTCATAGAACGTCACGGCATCATGGTGGAGATCGAGAAAGAAATGATCAGAACAGGGTTCTCCGATCAGCTCAGACTGACAAAGCGAAAGCTTGAAAAGCGCCTTCTCGATCCGAATGTGGTTGAAAGCCTCCTCAATGTCCACGTACAGGATAAATTCGTTGTCTGGGACTTTAAACGTGACACCAGTTATATCACCTTTATTTTAAAGCCTAAATGACAAAAAGGTTACAATCGGCTTTCCTCTCTTGAATTGGAACCTTGAACACGTTATACTTAAAATTGATTGGTGATGACCATACAATTTTATTTAAAGTCCCGTGAAAATAAGTAGACAATAGCGCTACATTATAAGCTGGGAAAGTCAGTGGGCGACCTCTGTTCTTTTCCGGCTATTTTTGTGTCCTCACCAGGAAAAATCCATGTGATATGCGGTCCGGAAGCCAGTTGTCCAATTGGTGAATAAAGCAGCTTGTCATTTGGTCACTCAGAATCCAAACCAAAATTTGAGGTGATTGACTCATGAGTAATCAAAAACAAAACAGAGCCGACCAGCAACCAAATAAAGAAAACAACAAAAGTACCGTGAATCAACGGCCTGCGAAGACTACACCTCAGGAACAGGACATGAAATTCTTCGAAGAAATCGATAAACGAAGCTCGTCCGGTAATTACAGTAGTAAATAACCAAAATAAAGAACCTGCTCTAAAGATTATGAGCGGGTTCCTTTTGGGTATTTTTCATCAAAGGCTCTTAAAAAGAACCGTTTAAACTCGCCTCCCTTCCATCGCCAGATGATCATCAGCAATGTCTCCAGGGTTATTACCGTTCCCGATAACATCCCCTTCAACCCGGCACCAGAGAAGACGTAATGATACCGGGTTCCATGTGGAAATGGGGAGACGGCCATATTCCTACATCTCAATTTTCACAAACTTCCTCTTTCCTACTTGCACCACCATTCCAACCTTCACACTAACCTGAAGTTTCGGATCTTCCACTTTATCACCATCCAGGCTGACACCACGGTTTTGAATCATTCTCCGGGCTTCACTTTTCGAAGTAAGCAGGTTCAATTCAACAAGCAGATCCAGCACACCCACTTCATCCTCCCCTGTCCATTTCATAACAGGGATATCTTCAGGAACGAGACGCTCACTGAATACTGAAATAAAATGCTTTTCCGCTTCAGCTGCTTTCTTTTCATCGTGATACATTTTCACGATTGTTTTCCCAAGCTTCATCTTCGCGTCCCTCGGGTGAAGCTCCCCCGTTTCAATCTGAGTGCGCATCTCATCTATTTCCTCAGGCCCTGTGTCCGTCACCAGTTCAAAGTACTTGATCATTAATTCATCCGGAATCGACATGGCTTTGCCGAACATCTCATTCGGGCTTTCATCAATGCCGATGTAGTTCTTCTTCGATTTTGACATCTTCTCTACCCCATCAAGACCTTCAAGAAGAGGCATGAGCATGGCCACCTGCTTTTCTTTTCCGTACTTTTCCTGAAAGTGACGGCCCATCAATATGTTAAAGTGCTGATCTGTTCCGCCGAGCTCAACGTCACTTTCCAGGACAACCGAATCGTAGCCTTGCATGAGAGGGTAGAAAAACTCATGAAGTGAGATGGGTTTATGATCATCCATCCGTTTTTCAAAATCATCCCGCTCCAGAAGACGCGCCACTGTAATTTTACCGGCCATATTAATCACGTCTTCAAAGTCAAGCTTCGAGAGCCACTTAGAGTTGTAGTGCAGCTCCACCTTTTCCATGTCCACGACTTTGCCGAACTGCTCAAAGTACGTCCTGGCGTTTTCCTTTACCTCTTCATCGGTTAGCTGCTGTCTCGCAACCGACTTTCCTGTTGGGTCACCGATCTTACCTGTGAAGTCGCCGATAATAATCTGGATTGTGTGCCCGTTTTCCTGAAACTGCCTGATTTTGTTCAGGACGACCGTATGCCCGAGATGCACGTCCGGCGCTGAAGGATCAAGACCCAGCTTTATTTTAAGCGGCCGTTTTTCACTGACTGCCTTGGCTACTTTCCGCTCTAGATCTTCAGAAGGAATAAGCTCCTGAACCCCTTTTCGGTAAATAGCCATCTGCCTGTTCACTTCAGTGATTTGTTCCTGCGTCAGTTCTTCTGTCCATTTACCCATGTTCAATTCCTCCATTTTTTTTATAACTCTAATCGTAAAAATTATTGGTTTTTCAATGGTAATTTCCCTACGGACACTTTCCGCGGAAGTCACCGCCTTTTGCTCCATTTTTTATATTGAAAAGCAACACTCTATACAAAAACGTTTTTTGAATACAAAAAAGCCACATCCCTGAAAAAAGGGACGTGGCTGTATGGTTTACACGCGGTACCACCCTTGTTGAAGAACACAGTGTTCTTCCACTCAATTTGGCTAACGGGCTGATCCGTTCTTTGCTACTGGCGGTTCACAAAGAAAGCTCGAGGAGGTAATTCACATTATCTTTGTGCCGGTTCGCACCAACCACCGGCTCTCTGGGATCAGGGAGATAACTGCTACTTGTTCCTGTCATCGCGTTATTCGTATTCGCTTTTAACTAGTTATACACCCAGTTGCCTCTGCTGTCAACTCTCTCATCCATTATTAATTTCTTTGGCAACCCGGACCCCCGAGTCAACAGCCCCTTCAATCCAGGCATGGAGCTCAGACGTGTGCTCTCCGGCAAAATGAATCCTACCCTCGGGCCGTATGATAATTTCAGGATAACTGGCAGACTGATAAGGAGCGTAAAGAGAAAAACAGCCTGCCGAGAACGGATTTTCGTCCCAGTTGTACGACACACCCTGGATAAACGTATCGTATACTTTTTGCCCGTGAATGGCAGCCACAAAGTCCAGTGCCTCTCTGACCCGTTCTTCAGGTGACAGTGAGGTCCAAAGCCTCGCACTGTCCCCCCAGCTGTAGGTGCCTTGAATGATGCCCCCGCCTGGCTCGCCGATGGCACTGCTCGGGTAAAAAATAAACTGATACGGCAGATCCGTCGTCAGACTCCCCCCCTCCATTCCGTCTTCCTCCCAGAATTTTTCCGAAAACTCGAGGCCGACTTTATGGGACGGCACATAAGGCAGGGTTTGAATAACTCTCCATTTATCAGGGGCAATCGATTCCCGGGGAACAATGTCGATAAATTGAAAAGCTGAAAATGGAATCGTTGAAATGAGGAGATCACCTTCATAAACGTACTCCGTTCCGTCAGCTCCCCTGGTGACCACTTCCACACCTGTATCGTTCTGGATAACCCGGATTACCTTCTGACCTAGCACAACATTATCTTCAACCTGAGCCCGCAAAGCTGTGGCGATCTGGTCATTCCCCCCTTTAATCTGGGAAAAGGCCACGTCACTGAACGTGGTTGTAATGATGGCTTTAAAGGTATCAATAAAGGACATCTCCGGAAAGCCCACTATGCCAAGCAGCACTTTTATCATATGAACCGCATCTTCCGATAAGGAGCCTCCAAAGGGATTGTCCCTGAGAAAGGATTCCATTGAATAAGGCTCAAACTGCTCGTTCAGCCGCTGCTGCTCTTCCTCCGTTGAATTCATATAGAGAGTGTAAAAAGGCTTAAGCGCATTTTCCAGAAGCTCTCCTGCGGTCTGGTCGCGCTCGTCTTTCTCCAGCCCAAAGTTAACCAGCCCGGGATTTTCATCATATTCATACTGCCTCACAAGCCGGTTATTCACGTAAATAAGATCATTGTCCGTACTGCTGATGTAGGGAATAAGGGTAAGATCAAACTTATCCGCAAGCTCCCTGACCAGATAGTGGTGCTCCGGAATTCTCATGGCCCCGGCCTCCCAGTAGTTCCCTTCACTGAACGGTTCCCGGACCGTGTATACCCGACCGCCCACCCGGGTATTCCCTTCCAGTACCGTCACATCATGCCCTGCATTTTTTAAAAGGTAAGCCGCCGTGAGCCCCGCCATCCCGGCTCCTGCAATGAGCACCCGTTTCGGATTTCCCGATTGCGGCAGTCCGTCTTTTAAAACAGCCAAGTGCTCTTCCGGAGCGGTTATCACATCACGAAACTCCTTCACCCATCTCACCCTTTTTTGTTATACATACGAATGAAGCAGCCTGTGTTATGCCGGTTTAACGTGATTTGGAAACAAACGTTTATCTTCCCTTCATTCCAAATAAGCGAATCTCTGCATTATTAAAGCCCGCTCATTGAAGAGCAGTCCCCCCCCCCCAAGAAAAACTAATTCTTTTTCACAGTTACAATTTGATTGTCCGGCACATGCAATGATTCATTCTCTGCCGGCACCCGCTTTTCTTTATCAACATCCTTCACTGATTTCACCTTACTCAGCTCGTCAGATGGAGCGAGATCACCTTTGCCTTCATCGTACATCCGGAACCACGGAAATCCGTGCTCCGTGTACACTTCAGCCGTCACCGGACTGTCAGGAGGGGCATCCCCCGTCATTCTTTCGTATTGTTCACTGTTTACGAAATGAACCCTCACAGCAGTTTTCGTCTTCCTGTCCCACGCATCCACACCATATTGATCCGGGTAAATTTCCTGCTCCATCTTTCCGCCGGCCGCAATACCCATTGCTGCATCCTGACAGACATGCATGTCTGTCAGCAAATAAAACCCGCCGCACTCCTGCTCCACTCTCCCGGGCTTCGGGGCAAATACCGTAAACGACAGGCCACCCCGCGGTTCTTTATCACTCAGTTGCTCTTCCACTGAATACCCCTGCCCCACAGGCATCGCCACAAACTGCCGGATATAGCCCTTCCCGGCATTAAATCCGTCCAGCCACGGCTGATCCGGTGCCACCACATAATTTTGCTCATCCGCCTGAAGCTCGGTACACCGTTCTTTACCCGATACGGCATTCGTGTTCCCCGCATCAACAATCAAAGCATGAGGCGTCCCGCTGAAACTGAGCCACATTGCTTCCCGCTGGTATACGGGAATAAACACGCCACCTTCCTCAAGCCACTTCTCCGGCACTGTGTCCTTATAATCCGACACCCTGCAAACAGGAAACGTACCAAGACTCGGCGGCAGCGGATACGTCTTCTCATCATCCGGAATCCGAAGCGTTCTCTCAAAACTGATACGAAGCTCCCCAATCATCAATCCATCCTGATTCACAGTCACAGGCAGCATCACCATTCCTCCTTTTCAGGTTAAAATACATCAGACCTATGCAGCCACAGCCGTCTTTACCTTCTCCTTTCTAAGAACTCCCATGAGCCCCGCTGCTGCAAGAAATAACGCAGGGACGACGCCAAACAAACTGATTGAGACTAATATCGCATCACCGCTGATCATCATAAGCCACCCTCCCAGCTTCGCCTTAAACTTCACAATCACCGCTCCCGCAAACCCAAGGATGCTGAACAAAAACGCACTCGTGCCAAGCCCCCACATCTCCGTACTCCCGCTCACAGCTTCATCAATGCTTACGATAAACAACGCAAAAAACGCCCCGCCAAACCCAAGCAATCCACCCAGAATCCCCAAAACCATTTCAGTATTCCGACTCACCGACATCATCTCTTTTAAAGGTTATACGTTTATTTTAACGAGCCCAGTGACAGGATCTGTCAGGGAATAGAAGTTCGTATGAGTATTTTTCAGGTTCGGAAAAACTTACTGTTCCAAGTAACAGAAGTTTCTTTGATTGAAATTTTTCAGCCGGATAAAATCTGAATTAAAATTTCTTGAGGGCGAATCACCTCACGTCAAAAAGCCACTCCCTCAGGAAGCAGCTTTTTCACTTATCATCCAATCTTTTCTTGATCTCTGCCAACCATTCCGTCTGCTTTTCCTGCTAACGGACAATCTTATCCTGGAAACGCTCCAGGCTCTTCGTAACCGAACATATAGCAATTAAAATGACAATCATGACGCCGATATCCATTAAAACAATCCTCTCCCAATGGCATTATTTCCACATAATTTTCCAATGTTTCCATACCGATCCTTTCTCAACTGCAGCACCACTTGAAGGCCAAAATCCCAACAAAAAACTTTGACAACTGTAAAGAAATCGTGTACATTACCCTATGTACGAACGTTAATTATTAAACATTATATAAATATTCGCTTTTAGGAGTGTTAGCTATGGAAAACGTATTCGATTATGAAGATATTCAACTAATTCCAGCGAAATGTGTCGTAAACAGCCGGTCTGAATGTGATACCTCTGTCACACTCGGCGCTCATACATTCAAGCTGCCGGTTGTACCTGCCAACATGCAGACAATTATTGATGAAAAAATTGCTTTATTTTTAGCAGAGAAAGGCTATTTTTATGTGATGCACCGCTTTGAGCCGGAGAAGCGTCATGCTTTTATCCGGGACATGCACGAAAAAGGCCTCATCGCCTCCATCAGTGTCGGGGTAAAAGAAGAAGAGTACGGGTTTATTGAAGAGCTCGCCGCTGACAACCTGAAGCCTGAATACATCACAATTGACATTGCCCATGGCCACTCCAATGCGGTCATCGGCATGATCCAGCACATTAAAAACCACCTGCCTGAAACCTTCGTCATCGCAGGTAACGTAGGTACGCCTGAAGCGGTACGGGAGCTTGAGCACGCCGGTGCAGACGCGACAAAAGTCGGCATTGGGCCAGGGAAAGTATGTATAACAAAAATCAAGACCGGCTTCGGAACCGGCGGCTGGCAGCTCGCAGCACTCCGCTGGTGCGCGAAAGCAGCGACGAAACCGATTATCGCAGACGGTGGGATCCGTACGCATGGCGACGTGGCGAAGTCCATCCGTTTTGGCGCAACAATGGTTATGATCGGGTCTCTTTTCGCCGGTCACGAAGAATCACCGGGAGAAACAAAAGAAGTAGACGGCAAACTCGTTAAAGAATACTTCGGTTCTGCTTCAGAGTTCCAAAAAGGCGAAAAGAAAAACGTCGAAGGTAAAAAAGTGTACGTGGATCACAAAGGCTCCCTTAAAGACACCCTCGTGGAAATGGAACAGGACCTCCAATCCGCCATCTCCTACGCAGGCGGCAGCAAGCTCGATGTCATCCGCACAGTGGACTACGTCGTCGTAAAAAATTCGATCTTTAACGGGGACCGGGTGTACTAAAAAATGCAGGAAAAGACATGGAGGGCTCCATGTCTTTTTTTGTATGAGAAAATTAAGTAACCGGAAAAGTAAAAGAATGGTGGTTTTAACTCCTTATCAAGAAGGAGTTAAAAAAGGCAATCCACCCTCATTCGCCTTTTCTATTTTATGCTTTCCGACATTTGAAAATGATTGTTGTTGGTACAAAGGATGCCCTCTCCCTGGTATACCAGCTGTTCGTATGACGCTCCGCATCCTTCTCGCTGAGAGAGACCTCCTCAACCATTTGTTCTATTACAAACCCTTGTTTTGAAAGGGTGTTGATATATGTACTTAATTTAAGTTGCTGCATTGTCACAGGTACATTCCACCCGCTATGCTGATAAGGTCCCTCTTCAAAATAAGGCTTCGTCATCTGCAAGGAGTCACCATTATGCGTCATTCGATTATACAGAGGGTGCTCCCAGCTAAATATAAACACACCATTCTTCTTTAAGTAACCGGCCACGTTCTTTACCGTTTGAGCAAGATCAGTCGTCCAGCCGAGTGCATATATGGAGTACACAAGATCAAAGTACCCTTCAGGTAATCCCGGATTTTTTTCCATCGGTGATTCAAAAAGTGTTACAGGAACTGTACAGTCTTTTAAAACCGTCCTCGCTGCCGACACTTGAGAGCAAGATAAATCAATGCCCCACAGTTCCCCGGCATTTTGCCCCTCCATATAAAGAAGAGAGTGACCACTGCCACACCCGATATCCAATACTCTTTTACCTTCCAAATTGCCCAAAAGCCTGACATCCTCTTCGTTCGGAGCAAACGGACCATATTCAGGCAATGGATTCCGTCCAAAGAACCGCTCCGCAACCTTATCCCATCCTTGTTTATTTTTCGATAATACCGCTTCATTCATAAGCAATCTCCTCCCTTAACACTTACTGTTATTCAAGAAAAATACACAGATTTCCTTTTGAAAACATCTAGTCTTTTTTCGCTTCTTTTTCATATAGTAGTCGTAATAACCACACATGAACGGAGGGTTCTTTTTGCACAACCTCGTTACCAGCGCTATCAATCAAATCATCGATGACTTAAGAAACCGCCAATCAAACGACGGTTCCTGGCGCTTCTGCTTTGAAACCGGCACCCTCACAGACGCCTACACCATCATTCTCCTGAGAAGCCTTGAACAACCAGACAGCGAATGGCTCATCGAACGGCTCACAGCTCGGATCCTAAGCAAACAAGAGGCAAACGGCGCCTGGAACCTGTTCACCGACCAAAATGACGGTCACCTCTCCTCCACCGCCGAATCCTTTTTCGCCCTCCTGTACTCAGGACATGTAAAACCAGACGCTCCACATATGAAACGAGCCCGGAAGTTTATCAAAGCCCGTGGCGGTCTCGCCAAAACCGGCCCATTCACCCGCGCCATGCTCGCCCTGAATGGACAAATCTCCTGGCCAAAACTATTCAACGTCCCTATCGAAACCATCCTGCTCCCCCGTACTTCACTGATCAGCATTTACGATATCGTCGGCTACAGCAGGGTTCACCTCGTCGCCGTACTAACTTCCGCTAACATGAAATACAGCCGCCAAAACACCCGAACCCCAAACCTCCGCGATCTCCTGACCGAGCGCAAGACCGAAAACGAATGGGAAAATGACCAGTCACGATCCATCCTCACCATCATCCAAAACGAAGTATCCAAGCTCATCGACACACCGAAACGCCTCCGAAAAACCGCCTTTGAACAAGCCGAACAGCACATGCTCAAGCGCATCGAACCCGACGGCCTTTACTACAGCTATATTACATCCACCTTCTTCATGATCTACGCCTTCCTCGCCCTGGGTTACAAAAAAGACCACCCAGTCATTCAAAACGCCGTTAACGGAATAAAAAACCAAGTGTGCCTTACGACGAGTCACTCACACATCGAGTTTGCCACCTCGACCGTGTGGGATACAGCTTTGATCAGTCACGCCCTTCAACAATCAGGCGTACCCGCTTCGGATCCCCTCATTAAAACCGCAAACGCCTATCTCCTCTCCCGCCAGCACACATTGTATGGAGACTGGTCGTTCAACAACCCTAACACCGTCCCAGGAGGATGGGGATTCTCAGACATCAATACCTTTCTGCCTGATGTGGATGACACAACTGCAGCTCTCAGGGCTATTAAGAGGACTGTGAGGGAGCACACCATGTACCGCCCTGTCTGGAGCCGGGGTGCTGACTGGATATTATCCATGCAAAACAAAGACGGGGGCTGGGGCGCCTTTGAAAAAGATACAGATAAGAAACGAATCACCCTCGTTCCGTTCCCGGAAGCCGGACGGGTTTTAATAGACCCATCCACCGCGGACCTCACCGGAAGAGCTCTTGAGTTTTTATCTAAAGATGCGAACCTTTTATCACCCCATCCGGCGATCGACCGGGCTGTTAACTGGCTGGAACAAAATCAGGAAACAGACGGTTCCTGGTATGGCCGCTGGGGAGTCTGCTACATTTACGGTACATGGGCTGCCCTGACCGGATTAGATGCTGCCGGTTTTTCACAGAACCGCCCCTCTGTGAAAAAAGCGGTTGACTGGCTCACGTCCATTCAAAACGAAGACGGTGGCTGGGGAGAATCTTGCGTGAGTGACACAAGAAATACCTACATGCCCCTTGGCTCCAGCACCCTCTCGCAAACGGCATGGGCAGTGGATGCACTCACAGCCACACATAAGAAACCAGCGGATGCGGTCCGCAGGGGAGTAAACTATTTAGTCAGTAACCTTAACCGGAACGACTGGACCACCACATATCCCACAGGTGCTGCCCTTCCCGGTGACTTTTACATCTATTATCACAGCTACAATTACATCTGGCCTCTTCTTGCCTTAAGCAACTTCAGAAATAAATTTGACTCTTAATTTCAAAGTGACATGCACACCGGCCCAGCCGCTTTAATAAAATAACGATGGAAGGAGGCGAACCGAAATGAATAATAATAACAGTCAAAACGGGCAGAATGGCCAGATGGACCAGGCTCATCAGCAGGAACTTCACACGATTTGCGAGCAGTATATGAATTACCTGATGCAGATGCAAATGAACGACGGCAGTATGGTTGAAGGTATTATCAACGGCGTCGATAAAGAAGGGGTGCACATGCTCGTACCGGACGGGGACAACGGAGACGATCAGATGCGCTTTTACGGTGGCGGCTTTGGAGGCGGTTATGGCGGCGGGTACGGCGGTGGCTACGGCTATCCAAGACGATTCCGCCGGTTCAGACCTTACTTTTTCCCGTTTTGGGGAATAAGAAGCTTTTTCTTCCCGTTTTTCTTCTAAATGAAACTGTATATGCAAGCACTAAAAATCCACACCTTCACAAAGGTGTGGATTTTTTCTAAACGATGTTTTAAAAACTTTGAAATGTGTGAGAAGATATTCTATCAAAAACCGAATTTATTCTATCAATAATGAATTTAATTCTGTCAATAAAGCAATTTATTCTATCAAAGACCGAATTTATTCTGCAAATAGAAGTGCAGCATGACAGAAGGGAGGTATAATTTTTAACCCTGACATTAAAATACCACCCTACGCAATATCACGCTTTCTGTACCCCAAAAATCCGCCGGCTACGAGCACCACAGCTACTCCCGACAGCACCGCGAGAGTTGCGACATTCAATTCCTCCACCGGCACTTCTGGGACGTGACCGAACGGGGACAACTGACCGAGCCACTCCGGGAGCTGAAGCATCGCCCCGAGATAAACGACAAAGAACGAATACCCCAGGTACATCCAGACGAGTCCGCTCCATTTCGGCAACGCCCCGGCAAAAAGAGCCGCCAAACCGATTACTACGAAGATTGCAGGCACGTAAACCGACAGCGCCTCAAACAGGACCGAAAACGCAATCGGTTCATCCATTACACCAGCCGCCGTGGAGCATAGTCCAACCAGCGCCAGAAACGGCATCACCACGCCGGCAACCGCCGCCAGCACATAATAGCTCCCCATCATCCTGCCACGGGAGACGACCCGGCTAAGCAAATGATCGACCCGGTGCTTCTTCTCCTCCCCCTTCAGCTTAAGCATCATCATCACAGGCGGAATCGTACAAATCATGGAAATCACCGCCATGAGCAGCGTCAGATACTGCTCCGTCATGGACACATCACTGTCAGGAGCCAGCATCTCCCTCATCATTTCGTTACTCTCAAAAAACGACTCCAAATCACCTAAAACCGAACCGTACGTGGCACCGAGGACAAACATCCCCACCGCCCACGAGATCAACGCCGTACGTTGAAGACGAAACGCAAGGCCGAACGGACTCAGAAGAAAAGTTGAAGCATGCTTTTTACCCGCCCTTGAAGGCAGATACCCGGCGCCCAAATCCCGCCGCGTGTTCAAATACAAGGCCACTGCCGTAACAACAACCGCCGCAGCGAACGTAAGCACAACCGGCCACCACACATTATTCACATACACCTCGGTCCTAAGAATCCACCCAAGAGGCGAAATCATCGCCAGCGCTTCACTGCTCACATCCCCAATCGCACGAACGAGGTACGCCACACCCAGAAACGCAAAGGAAAGTCCGACTGTTCCCCGGCCGTTCTCGGACAACTGGGCAAAAAGAGCGGTCACTGCTGCAAAGAAAAGACCAACAGCTCCTAACGAGATTCCGTACATAAGCGACCCGGTCAGATCGATCGACCCAATGCCCATCGCCCAGAGCCCCAATCCCGTAACCAAAGCAAGTACCACATTTGCACCGAAAAGAACAAGCATCACAGACGTCAGGTTCGAGAGTCTTCCCGCCGGCAGAGAACGGACCAGTTCAATACGTCCTTCTTCTTCATCGGTACGGGTATGCCTTGTCACAAGAAGAATACTCATAATCGCCACAGCGATGGCTGTAAAAAGAAGCATCTGATGGGCCATCATCGCTCCCTCATGATAATCGTCGATGCCATAACCCGGTCCAACCATGGCAGTCATAGCCGGGTTCATCATCGTTTCCGCAATCGCCTGCCGCTCTTCGTCTGACTGATAAAGCCCGCTAAATGAAGAAGCGGTCAGAAAAGTCACGAGGGCAATGGAAAGGATCCATACCGGCAGACGGACCCGGTCCCGCCGGAGGATAAAACGCGATAATCTCCCTGTTTGATTGAACAGCTGCTTTTTCATCACCGCTCCGTCCCTTCGTAATGACGCATGAACAGATCCTCCAGTGTCGGCGGCGAGCTCTCCAGCTTCACAAGCCCGAAGCCGCTCACGTGCTTCATGACCGCGTCCAATTTTTCTGAATCCACCTGGAATGTAAAAAGACCGTCTTTTTCTACAATGTCGTGCACACCTTTCACATCATTAAAAGAAACTGGCTCTTTCGTTTTAACTGTAAGGGACGTTCTCGTCAAATGACGAAGTTCGTCAAGAGAACCTGATTCGATAATTTGACCTTCCCGGATAATTGCCACCCGGTCACAGAGGCGCTCCACTTCAGATAAAATATGGCTTGAAAGAAGTACACTTTTGCCGGCTGCCTTTGCTTCCATTACGCATTCCTGGAACACCCGCTCCATAAGAGGGTCCAGGCCCGATGTGGGCTCGTCAAGAATATAGAGATCCGAGTCGCTTGAGAACGCAGCTACCAGCGCCACCTTCTGCCTGTTCCCTTTCGAGTAGGTCCGGCACTTTTTACCCGGATCAAGCTTGAAGCGCTCGATCAGTTCCTCGCGCCGGCTTGCATTGGCTTTCACACCGCGCAGGCTGAGAAGGAGGTCGATCACTTCGCCGCCGGTGAGGTTCGGCCAGAGGTTGACGTCGCCGGGGACGTAGGCAATGCGTTTGTGGATTTCGACGGCGTCCTGCCAGACGTCCTTGCCAAAGATCGTTGCTTCCCCGCCGGATGCCTGCAGGATGCCGAGGAGGATGCGGATGGTCGTTGATTTCCCTGCGCCATTCGGGCCGATAAAGCCGTATACTTCTCCTTCGTTAACTTCCATATTTACGCCTTTTAATGCTGTGAACCTGCCAAACTGCTTTGTGACTTTTTTTACTTCAAGTACGCTCATAGGTCGCCTCTCCTTTTTCCGGTGCCCATCATCGTGGGGCACCTATTGTCTCTTTTAACGGTTACAGGCTGGTATTTAACGGTTTCGCAGTCTCATTTAACGGTTTCTCCTGCTGTTTTAACGGTTACGCTTAGTTTGAAGAAAAGTTATGAAATATCTTAACTTATATAGTTCATAATATATAAAAGTTCTCCCTTTGACAATACTTTATGAACTATTTTATTTGTTTTATTACAAAACTTTGATTACAATAATCTTGAGGTGAAACAAATGGACGGATTTCAACAGCGGCGGGAACAGAAAAAACATGCGATTTTGGAGACAGCGACCACCCTTTTTATGAAGCACGGCATTCAGAAGGTGCCGGTTTCTGAAATTGCGAAAAAAGCAGGCGTGTCCCAGGTGACAATCTATAACTATTTTGATAACAAGCATACGCTCGTTCACGCGTGCTTTCTTTATTATGTTGATCAGGCTTTGCTCGAGTTTGAAAGGATCGTGGAGAGTGACATGCCGTTTCCTGATAAAATTAAGCAGATTATTTTTAATAAGAAAGAAACAAGCCAGATTAACGAGGAGTTTTATCATTACCTGATGAAGGAATATACGTCCGGCGAGACCAATTATATTGAAAAGATTTACGTAGAAAAAGCCGTGCCCTATTTCACACAGCTGTTTGAGGAAGGGAAAAAGCTTGGGTATATCGATCCCAATCTGTCTCAGGAGGCGATCCTCTTTTACATCAAAATGTTCAAGGATACAATGCAACAGGAGGAAGTGTACAAACGGGTATTGCCGCTGACGGAAGACATTACGAATATTTTCTTTTACGGGTTGTTCGGAAAAAGGGAGAACGACTAAAAGAGATGTCCTGTAAAGGGACCAGGACATCTCTTGTACGTTTTAGTAACTACCTCTCTCCAGCAGGGCCCCAATCCGGCCGCCAGCGCTTTAATATGAGGATTGCAAGAAAAGCTCCAATTGAACTGCTGATCAAAAATCCCGGTACAAACGCAAAGATCGCGACCGGGTCTCCAAAGAAGAGTGTGACGATCGGCACGGCGACTATTGCGCCGATCACTGCTGTGCCGATCACTTCACCGACAGCCGCGGCCCATGTTTTATTGCTCCACCGGTAAAACACCCCCGCCAGAAGTGCTCCGATCATCCCGCCCGGAAAGGCGAGAACCGTGCCAAGACCAAGAAGGTTGCGAAGGAGCCCGATCATAAAAGCGATCAGTAGCGCAGGAATCGGCCCAAGGAGAACGGCAGCTAAAACATTCACCATATGCTGGATCGGGTAGGCGCGGGCTATGAGAGCCGGAAACCAGATAAAGGCTGCACCAACAATCCCGATTGCCGTAAACATAGCCATAATGGTTAGTTTCTTCGTGTGTGTCATTCTCTGCCTCCTTTAACAGGTTATACCTTCCTATTCCTCTGTCTGAAGAAATAACACATCCTCTATTCAACGTATAAGTAATTCTTTCGTGGCAAATCCAATTGAACACTAACCCTGAGGGCCTTTATATTGGACAATAATCGTCAACGATTCTGAGAAGACGTTCCGGTTTCTCTGTAGAAACATTCTCTGCTAATCTTGCTCCGGCAATGATTGGCGCCCATTCCAATACTTCGTCCTGCGTCAATCCGCTTCTGCTGCAGTATCTCTTTAAATAAATGTTCGCAAGGTGTGTTGATACCTGTGAATACAACAGATAGGTTCGGTATACATCGGCCCGGATATCACCTGCGCTGGAATCGACCCAGTCTAAGATCGTCACCTTGTTATTGTCCATCATAAGATTAAACAAATGAAAGTCCCCGTGACAAAGTCTCTTATCAAATGCCATTGTTTCCAGCTTCTTTAGTAATGCAGCCTTTTGTCTTTTATCAATGTCAGCCATTTCTATCTGGCGGGATAATTTATCACTCATCGGCTCCAGGGAATCAGGAGTGATGCTGTGAATTTTCCGGTGAACATCAACGGAAATGTTCATAAAATGCTCTGACAGTTCCATGTTTTCAAAGACCATGTCTCCCATTGATCTTCCCTTTACATACTCCATCACGATGACCTGATTGCCATCCATCGTGGCAATATCCAGGATTTTTGGCACTGGGAGTCCGCATAAGCAGGCGTAGCTTTGTTTAGTGGCTTCATACAAAGATTCACCGGAGGGTAGCTGGCTGTTGAAAACCTTGTAAACTTTATTTTCATGAAGGTATATTTTTGCGGTATTCCCCTTTGCGACCGGCTCGCCCAGATTCATATAATCCCCCCTATCATTATTCTGCTTCCACGGTACTTGTTTCCCTGTTAAAGCATGAGAACCATCAGTTCATCATCATAGAAAACGCCATTCACGTTCAATGCCCGTTTTTCCACCCCGTATGTCTCGAAACCCAGAGAGGTGTACAGTTTTTTGGCCGGTTCATTCTTCGAGGTCACAGCCAGATAAATCTGCTCGAGGTGGCTGATCTCCCGAGCTTGACCTATCGCTTTTGTAACCAACGCTTTTCCGATCCCTTTTTTACGGTGATCCGGTGACACATACATCGCCACGATCGAACTGCGATGACGAATTTTGGGTTTGGTTTCATGAATGAGTGTGACCGTTCCGGCGAGAGTATCGTTGTCCGTCAAGGCTCCGTATGTATAGATGTGATCCTGAGTGAGCCTGTCTACCGTTCTTTTCAGAGGATAGTTAACTTCATCTTCATAACTTGAGCTGAATGCTTCAGGTGTATCCTGAAGGGCTTCGAGCCTGAGTTTTTTATATGCTTCGGCATCCTTTTCTTTTAACCTTCTGATTTCCATAACAATCCCCTCCTGTATATAGTTAGTATATCGGAAAAACAGTCTTCTTTTTAAGGAAAAAATAAAACCCGCTCCACATGTGGAACGGGCCTCATAGTGTTAATGACTGCCGTGGTCGTCCCCGGAAAGGGAGACGATCTCCATCCGCTCGTCAATGATTCCCTGTACCGGAAAACTGACAGAGTCGGTTGAACCGAACAGATAACCGTGATTATACGGCCCTTCTGTCGGGTCGTTTTCAAAGGCGGGCTTTAGTCTGGCCAGATAATCGTATACCGGCTGTGAAAGTTCCCCTTCTTCAAGCCAGATCATCGGTGCATGTTTACCAAGATGAGCAAGCGGACTGCCGGGGATGGCAAGCTCAGGTGTTTCAGTGGAGGCAAAAGTCAGGCCATGACCCGGTTTTTCAATCCCCCATCCAAAGCCGGTTTCTTCATCTTTGAAAGAAGCAAACGCGATGGAAAGCTCTGCCGGAGAGTCTCCTGAAATACGTGTAACATTCCCGTATTCACCAAGCTCATCTTCTACTTCTCCTGACACTTCCTTTTCCGAGCCAATGACATAGATGGATGCTTCCCCATCCCTTTTTTCAAGGGCTTCTGCTGTTGCATCAGGGATAGAATCCGCGTCAACATACAGAAGAGGCTCGTCCATATGACTGATCCAGTCACCGGCTGTCATGGTCATCAGTTTAGCCTCATCGTCAGAGGAACCGACAATCACGGATTCAGGCAGGTGACCTACAATTTCTGCGTAGTGCTCATCGACAAGCATGGCAAATTCAGCATCATCGTCAGCTGTAATCTGCTCTGTGGAATAGCCGTCAAGCTTATCCATTTCCTCAGCAGGAAGATCTCCCATTACCATCACTTCAATTCCCTCGGAGTTCCCTTTGGGCTGAAGCCGCTCAATTTCATTGATTACCTCATCGGACACCGTGCCGTCTGTATAAAGAACAGGACCGTCATTCGGGTGATGCACAAGTGTTAACGCCGCAAGGGACTGCTGCCATGAATCAACCGGGGCTAAAATGACCGTTCCAGGCTGATTCTGCTTATGAGTAGCCGGCCAGATTGTCTGGGATGCCAGAATGGAAAAAGATACGGGATCGTCTTCACTGATTCGCGTCACATTTTTCGTATTTTCCACCATCAATCCCTCTTCAGCGTTTTCGTTCATGGAATCAGGTTCCTGTGATGCTTCAGATTCCACATCTTCTCTTGAGCCGCCGCCATGTCCGGCGTGGTCATCGTCATGATCCATGTCCTCTTCATCCATATCTTCTTCATGATCACCATGATCTGAATCAGTTTGTTCTTCGCCATGTTCCATATCTTCATCATTCATCGATTCGTCGTGTCCGTCATGGTCGTCGGAACATGCCGCCACCACGACACTTAAGCTGAGTAATGCGGAAATAAATGCTGTTTTCTTTCTCATTATGTGTGCCTCCTTAAATGCCAACATCTTTTTTAATCTGATCCAACCCGTACCTGCTTACAAATTTAGCCATTCTCTCTCGCTTACGACCGTGATGCCGGTAAACATTCAGAACTTTATCAACCAGATCATACAAATCATCAGGCTCGAGACAGTTTTTTAGAAGTATACCTGCCTGGGCATCCTCCCCTACGGCTTTACCCCCGATATAGAGTTCATAACGTTCATCCCGTTTAATCACGCCAATATCGTTGATCAGAGGTTCCCCGCATGCATTCGGGCACCCTGTATAGGCCGGTCGGAGCGTAAAGGGAACTTTCTGCCCGGCAATCCGTCTGTTCAGCTCAACTGCTACAGGCATTCCCTCTTCTTCTGCCCCCTTGCAGAAGTTGCACGTCCGTAAGCTTTTTACATAAGGCCCGACCGGGTAAACAGAAAAACCGGCGTCATTCAGTCTTGCCGTCGCTTCCTCAGCTTTCCCTTCATCAACCTTGATGATCAGCTGCTGGAATGTTGTGAGTTCAATTTCCTGATCCTCGTCTAAATACTGTCCAAGTGCGATCAATTGCTTCGGCTTAAGCTTTGCACCAAAACCGATACCGCCATTAACGGCTAACGAAACCTGTTTTGTTTTCCCCATTCTAACCCTCCTGATTACAAACCCTACCTTCATAGTACCATACCCCTGTATGGTATATATGTGTTAAAAGTATGAATATTGCCGTATCGTTTGAAGTACTTTCTCCCCCTGCTTTTGAAAATATAAAAAGGAATCCCCGGTCTTCCGGTTATCCCCATAGAAGATGTATGCATCTTTACATATTTGTTACAATTTTCAGTCAAATGACGATAGTTCTACTTATCTTTTGGAGAAGCTGGTAAAATAGCATACATATCATTACTTTGCGAAGAAAGAAGCAAGCCATCTCGTATTCTCATACTCTTCCTTTTGAAAACGGACATACTCATTCGACCTTACGGGTATACTGATAAAAACACAGGTAAAAGGAGCGGTTGGGCTATGGATATCACCCCGGTGAACGTAAGGAAAAAAAGAACAACGGAACTGGAAACCGAGGAGATTAAACAGGCCGCAGTGAAAATCAACACGAGCCTTCAAAGCGTTTTTTCAGACTTACAAAGACTAAAAAACCATTTGGATCTGATAGAGAAGAAGTATACCAAATAACCGGCTACCCTCTTTCGGACCAAATGGTTTTATAAATTTCCTTCTTCCAGCCAAGCAGCAGCCGGCTGTATTGTTTCACCCTTTCTTTTTTCACTTTACTCAACAGGCATGTCCCATTTGAATGGGGACAGGATCGTTTTATTCTTCCCTGAACACGGACGTCTTTCATAAAAAGCCATCATTTCCCTTCTACTTTGCAGTCACCTTTATTGCGTAAAGCTTAAACGCCGTGGAAACAAGATCGGCCAGTTTTTCAATGCTGTGTTTTCCCGTCTCGGTTTCCGGATTCAGGACGTTACGGTTACGACTGTCAATAAGAACTGTGTACACATAGATCCCCTTTTCGATTTCCGCGATAAATGAAATCGTGCTCTTTCTGTCGGCCTCCCAGGAATAGCTTGATCGCAGTATTTTCACGTAGGACATGAATGACAAGTCGTATCCAGTTAAATCGACTTTCTGGGGGATGTTTACATTCGACCGTGATGAATGCTCCAGAATCAGCTTCTCCCCGGCCAGCCGATAGATCGCATAGTGACCAAAGAAGTCCATCGTTTCAAATGTTAAGCTGCCCCTCGCTTTGTATTCAATTTTGTCAATAAGATTGAAATAAATTGTGTTGACAAACGCCACTTCCTGCTTTGCTTTTTCAGGCAGGCTGACAGCATCGCTAGCGAGCTGCCTCAGGTCTTTCTCGAGCTTTATAATCATCTCGTCTTTCTTACCCATGTCTTTCTCCCATTCCCTCATCAAATCCGTTGCCTGCTTGAATTTAAAGTCGTTACCTTTTATCAGAAAGGGAGAAAAAAGATCATATTCTCTATGAAAATTCGTAAACGCATAATAGTGAAAGGAATCTTTCTTTTTCACATCTGTCATATCCTGAATCGTTTTCTCACGCAGTATATGATTGGCAATAATCAGGATAATCAGAAGCAGTCCCGATGTCAGTACGCTGAATCCCCAGATCACATCCATCGTAAAAAACCAGGTAATCACCCCTGCAGGAAAACTCCAAAAGATACTCTTAAAACTCCAGAACGTCTTGAAAAGGGCCAGTGCTTTTTTCCATTTGAGACGTTTTAGATCCTGAAGATAATGACAGCCGGCGGAACTTGCTTTCGGTGCTGCTTCCCGAATGGCATTCATATAGGGGTCAATTCTCTCTGCAGCCAGTTCCAGGTTACGAAGTGCAGATTGCTTTTTATTTTTTATCTTTCTCACAACCTAACCCCCTTAACATAAGTTTAAAGAATTTTCAATTAATTTTATTATATCAGTTTGTCCACTTGGGCTACTGTTGACAAAGGTGTCTGGAAAGTAATGTATTTGGCCTAAAAAATGCCTCAAAATCCTGTCGAATTTTTGACATCCATCATATAATCGACAGTACCAGACGCACTCATCTGACCATTTGTAGGTATATCACCTTATTTCTCGAATCTGTTCCTATGTTAAGGAATGGCGTTGATTCTTAATGACATCTGCCAGAACACACTCCTTTCCTTATAGAAATGAAATAAAGGTCTGCTCATCATAATGAGCAGACCTCTAAAAAAATTCTATGTCCCTGTCTTTTTCACCCGGGCTTGCAGATCCGGGTTTTCTTCCCGGTTCACAGGTTTCTTTGACCAGATCGTGGCGAGTATCGGGCCGGAGATGTTATGCCAGACCGCTGCAATTACGTTTGGCAGCGCTGCTAAAGGACCGAAATGGGCCGTGGCAAGGGCTACACCCAGACCGGAGTTTTGCATCCCCACTTCAATGGAAATTGCCCGTCGTTTACTTTCATCAAGACGCATAAGAAATGCAGCCAAATAACCAAGGAACAGTCCTGCCAGGTTATGGAGCATAACCGCTGTGAAAATCAGAAGTCCGGATGTAGCTATGCTTTCCACGTTGCCGCTCACGACGGCAGAAACAATGATAATGATGGCCAATACAGAAATGAGCGGAATGACCGACACACTTTTATTTACCGCCACAGGAAAGAGTCTGCGGATAAAAATACCGAGTGCAATAGGTATTATAATCACCTGAACGATGGAAACAAACATGGCCATCGGGTCTACAGGCATCCACTGACCTGCCAGCGCCAGCAGAATGAGCGGGGTCAACACCGGGGCAAGCATAGTGGAAAAGGACGTCATGGCTACAGACAGAGCAAGGTTTCCTTTTGCCAGATACACCATCACATTGGAAGCCGTTCCACCAGGGACGGACCCCAGAAGGACAAGCCCCGCAGCCAGCTCAGGCGGCAGGTTCAGGATAAAGGCAAGAGCCAGCGCCACAAGGGGCATCAGAACGTATTGGGCTGCCACCCCGAAGATGACGGGTACCGGTTTTTTGATAACCAATTTAAAGTCAACCGGCTTAAGGGTAAGCCCCATCCCGAACATTACAACACCGAGCAATATCGTAATATAGGCTCCCAGACCTAAAAACGGCTCGGGAATAAAATACGCTATAACGGCGACGGCAATGACCCAGACGGCAAAGTATTTTCCTGCTACTGTACTGATGGATTCAAGTGTTTTCATATGCTGCCTCTTTTCCCGGAAACGAGTTTATTCGGGTTCATGATTCCTTTTGGATCCAGTGCTGCCTTGAGCGTCTCCATCACGTCCAGTGCTTTGCCGTGTTCCTTCTGGAGGTATTTCATTTTTCCGATGCCTACGCCGTGCTCCCCGGTACACGTGCCTCCGCATTTCAGGGCATACTCTACGATCGCCTCGTTGAACAGGTTGGCTTTTTTCACTTCTTCTATGTTATTTGTGTCAATCATGAGTAACGCGTGGTAGTTTCCATCACCAACGTGACCGACAATGCCTGCTTCCACACCCAGTTCATCGATGGTCTCTCTCCCGTGACGGATGGCCCCCGCCAGCTCTGAGATGGGCACACATACATCCGTAACCATGATTTTTTTACCGGGATTGCCGTGGACGTAGGCGTAAGCTAAGTTATGCCGTGCCTCCCAAAGCTTGTTTCTGGCCGCGTTATCTTTTTCAAAAAACACCTCTTCACAATAATGGTCCGCCACGATTTCTTCTGTGAATGCCACATCGTGATTGAGCCCCGGTTCATTCCCGTGAAACTCCAGGAACAGCGTCGCTTTTTCCTTATATTCCGTATCGCTGAACAGGTTGGCCTGCCTGATCGAAGGTTCATCCACAAGCTCCACTCTGGCGATGGATATGCCTGCCTGTAATATGGAGACCACGGCCTCCACAGCATCATTAACGGTTGGAAACGAAGCCCGTGCTGCTACGATGTTTTCAGGGATTCCATACACCTTCAACGTGAGCTCGGTTATACAGCCGAGTGTGCCCTCAGACCCTGTATAAAGACTGTTCAGGTTATAGCCGGAGGACGATTTTTGAGCCAGATTTCCGGTGTGGATTGTCTCTCCATTTGGCAGAACCACTTCCAGGTCGCGGATCTGGTCCTCCATTACACCGTACTTTACAGACGTTGTTCCGCTCGCATTTGTAGCGGCCATACCTCCAAGAGTGGCATCGGCTCCCGGGTCTACCGAAAAAAACAGGCCATATTTTTTCAGTTCTTTATTCAGTTGCGACCGGGTCACACCGGGCTGCACTTTAACCAGAAAGTCCTTCTCTCTGATTTCAACAACTTTATTCATCTGGGAAAAATCAATCGTGATCCCCTTGTCATAAGGAATCACATGCCCCTCGAGGCTGGTCCCGAGACCAAATGGGATCACAGGTGTGTGTGTGCGGTCCGCGATTTTGATAATCGTACTCACTTCCTCCGTATTTTCCGGAAATACGACAATGTCGGGTAAACTCTCCGGATGATAGGATTCATCCTTGCTATGATGTTCCAGCACTGTTTCATTTACTGAAACCTGATCTTCTCTTAACAACCCTTTCAGCTCATGGAGGAGCGGGTTTTCACTTGTCTTCATAAGGACACCACCTCGTCTATGTATTTGCAAACCTAATATTTCGAATTATACATAAGAATCTGATAATTTCAACAGCAACTAATCTGCTTGCGCATTAACAAGAGGCCGACCCTGCAAAATGAAATCCATCTTGTTGGCCGGCCTCTCCCCCGCATTATGAAATATGTTGATTTTCGCCTTCTGCGTGATCTCGGTACTTGTCTCTGATCATTTGGATAAAGAAATACAGACCGATAAGAAACCACCCGCAGAAAATGGCCCATTCAGGCCCTGTTAAAGCTGCTGGCATTCCCGGTGAATAGATTACGAGAAATCCAATACTTAACACAAGGGCGATCCAGCCGACAATGGTTGTTCTGCCAGCTTTGTAAGGTCTCTCCATCTGAGGTTCACGCTTTCTCAGAATGATAAAGGAAATGGCAACAAACAGATAAGCAATGACGATTGCCGGACCACCACTGTCAACGAACCATACTAGTGCAGGGCGGCCCAAAAGGGGACTTACAGCAGCCAGGGCACCAATAAAAATAATGGCATTGGACGGTGTCTTGTACTTCGGATGCAGATGACCGAACCATGCAGGAAGCATTCCGGAATTAGCCATGGCATACATCACACGGCTTCCCCCGATGATAAAGGCGTTCCAGCTTGTCATAATTCCTGCTACACCGGCAACAACGAGAAGATTGCCGAAAAACGGGGATCCAAACAGAGCTGTCATCGCATCCGCCGTTGCCAGCTCTGTGTTTGCAAGTGCTGAATTATTTAACGCCAGAGCAACGCCTATAGCAATTAAAATATAAAACGCAATCGAACAGAGAACAGATATGATTAGAAGCTTACCTATATCTCTTCTTGGAATATTTGCTTCTTCCGCGGTTTGTGGAATGACGTCAAAACCTATAAACAAGAATGGGACCATGATAAGGACCGCCATGATCCCCGTAGCACCATTGACAAATAACGGCTGAAAGTTGGCACTGTCTCCTCCGACTGCCGAACCGAAGATTAACATCAGACCAACGAGAATAATACTAAATGTTAAAACGACTTGTACTTTTGCAGCAGGCTTCAGACCGAAGTAGTTGATGGCAATCACAAACAGCGTGCCACCCACCCCTACCAGAACCCAGGAAAGATAGACATCCCAGCCGGCAATTGTCCACAGATACCCTACTTGATAGTTTGGAAAAATGTATTCGATAACAGTTGGAAGGGCAACCGCTTCGAAAGCAACAACAGAAACATACCCAAGCGTAATGGCCCAGGATGCTACAAATGCAGCTTTATCCCCCATCGCCCGGTGGACATAGGCATGTTCCCCGCCGACTTTCGGCATGGCAGAGGCGAGCTCTGCATAAGTGAGTCCCACAAAGGTCACTAGCAGACCACCGATGATAAACGCAATCAGCGTTCCCATAGAACCTGCTGAGGTGAGCCAGCTTTCAGACAGAACAACCCATCCCCAGCCAAGCATGGCACCTATCGAAAGAACAAAGACATCTAATTTTGAGAGTACTTTTGATAATTGTTGCTGTGGTTTCGGCATTTCCATCACTCCTGTTTTAACTGCCTTGGTCCGTAATCGTTACATATGGTTACCAATAGACAGATATTTTGTTTCCAGGTAAGGTTCGATTCCTTCTGCTCCACCCTCGCGTCCGAGGCCACTTTCTTTCATTCCTCCAAACGGTACATGGGCGCCAGAAGGGGCTCCATCATTCCAGCCGATAATGCCAAAATCAAGATGGTCGTGTAAGTATGTTCCCACTCTGTAATCGTTCGTAAAGAAATACGCCGCCAGGCCATATGCGGTGTCATTAGCCAGAGCAACTGCTTCATCAAGTTCTTTAAAGCTGATGATCGGAAGAACGGGACCGAATGTCTCTTCTTGCATAATGGTCATATCCCGTTCCGTGTTTTTCAGAACGGTCGGGTAAACGAAATAGGTACCTTTTTCTTCGTTGGCAGAATACGCATTACCAGTTAAAACTTCGGCTCCTTTTTCTACAGCATCATTTATCTGTGATTTGATTTTCTCAAAACCTTTCTTATTTATGATTGGCCCCACATCTGTATCCTCAACTAAACCATTACCCACCTGTAAGCCCGCTGCTGCTTCTGTTATTTTTTCGGAAAAGGCATCGAGTATGTCTTCGTGCACGATCACACGATTTGCACAGATGCACGTCTGCCCTGCATTTCTGAACTTAGAAAGAACCGTTTGTTTAACTGCAAAGTCTATATCTGCGTCTTTGGCTACAATAAGAGGAGCATGTCCGCCTAGCTCCATCGTCACATTTTTTACCGTTTGTGCGCTGTTCTTGATTAACAGCTTTCCAACTGGCGTTGATCCTGTAAACGTGAGTTTACGAACGCTCCTGCTTTCGGTAAAGAGGGAGCCAATTTTTGCCCCGTCCCCGTTCACATACTGAATCACTTCTTCAGGAATACCAGCCTCATGAGCAAGCTCAATTAATTTCATCGTCGTTAACGGCGTTTCTTCGGCAGGCTTAATAATGAATGTGCACCCTGCAGCAAGGGCAGGAGCTGCTTTTCGCGTCATCATTGCAGCCGGAAAATTCCAAGGGGTAATGGCTGCAACCAGCCCAACCGGATTGCGGCTTATAATAACCCGTTTGGATTCAGCAGATGCAGGTACGGTTCTTCC